>QHSP01000024.1 GCA_003220495.1 Candidatus Rokuibacteriota bacterium
CGATGCCGGCCACCACCACGGCGCCATCGGGCGTCACCAGGTCCCACGCGAAGCGAAGCTGGTCGTGATGCGCGTCGACGCCGCTCCGTCTCCGGAAGCGGTGGCCGGGGAACTTGGCCTGGACCCCCGCCACCATCTCCCCGAGGGCCGCGTGGCCCGAGGCCTCCAGCATCGGGTCGGCGTAGCGGCCGTCACCCGCCCAGGCCCGCTCGATGAGCGCGGCGCGGCGCTTCGGGTCGGTCTCGTTCCACATCGCGAGGTACGCGTCGACGATCGTTGTGGCGTCACCCATGTCGGACCTCCTCGGTGTATTGAGTGAGCTGCTGCCTCCACCCTCACCGAGGCGTCCATGAACTGCAATTACGTCCGAGGTAATGCGCTCCGGCTCACGACGTCAGCGCCAGCTGGTGCCCGAAGATGTACAGCGTCGGGTGCACCTTGAAGCCTTGCACGCGCTTGTCGTGGAAGGTGAAGATCGCACGCCACACCGGCTGCACGATGGGCCCGTCGTCCTGCAGAATTTTCTCGAGCTGCACCATCAGCTCGCGCCGCGCCGTCACGTCGAGCGTCCCCTCGGCCATCGTGAGGATCCGGTCGAACTCCGGGTTCGAGTACTTCGACTCGTTCCACGGCACGCCCGTGCGGTAGGCGAGGGCGAGGCTCATGACGCCGAGCGGGCGGTGAGCCCAGGTCGTGAAGCCGAAGGGGACCTTGGTCCACACTTCCCAGTACTGCGTGGACGGCATCACGTTGATCTTCACGCGGATGCCGGCTTCCTTCCACTGCTCGACCATCGCCTGCACCGCGAGGAGCTCCCAGGCGGGCTGCGGCCGGGCGATGATCTCCGTGTCGATCCCGTTCGGATAGCCGGCGTCGGCCAGGAGCTTCTTCGCCTTGGCCACGTCGCGCTGGAAGGCCGGGAGCTTCGCGTACTCGGGATGCACCGGGCTCACGTGGTGATGCTCGCCGGCCTGCCCCAGGCCCTTGTGCGCGATCTGCAGGATGGCGCTGGCGTCGATCGCGTAGCGCAGCGCCTGGCGTACGCGCTTGTCGTCGAAGGGCTTGATCGGCTGCACGCGAGCGGTCGCCGTGTACGCCGTCGTCACCTGATACATCTGCACGTGCGGAAGCTTCTGAAGCGCGTCGAGCTGGGTGATGTCGGCCGCGTAGAGCCCGTCCACCTGCCTGGAGGCGAGCGCGGCGACCGCCGCGGCCGGATCGTCGCCGAGGTCGATGAACTGGATCTCGTCGAGATAGGGTCCGCCGCCCCAGTACGGCTCCTTGCGCGCCTTGAGGACCTGACGGCGTCCCACCTCGGCCTCCACCAGGCTGAACGCGCCGGTGCCGTTGGAGCCCACCTTGAACTCGCCGTTCTCGGCCGGGTCGAGGATCAGCAGCGGGTAGTGGAAGAGCTGCTCGGGCACGGCGAGCTGAGCGCTCTTGCCGTTGAGCTTCACCGTGAACGGATCGACCTTCTGGATGGCGTTGGCGTCCCAGAGCTTCGTGGACTTCCTGGCGTTGCCCTTGTCGTCCTTCTCGCCGGTTTCGAACTCTTCGAGCAGGAAGCCCTTCATGAGGCCGAGCACGGAGGAGCCGGTCTTCGGATCGAGGACGCGCTTGAGGTTCCAGACCACGTCGTCGGCGGTGAACTGGCGGCCGTTGTGCCACTTCACGTTGCGGCGTAACCGCAGGGTCCACGTCTTCAAGTCGGGGCTCGCTTCCCACTTCTCGACGAGCGACGGGCGCGTGACGTTGTCGACGCCGGTGGTCGTCAGATAATCGAGCACCTGGCGCGCGGAGTTCGACGACTCGACCCAGCTGTACGTGTGCGGGCTCTTGAGGTCCTGGCAGCGCATGCCGATGCGCAGCACGCCGCCGCGCGGCAGCGCCGTCTGCGCCGCCGCCGGCGCGACCAGCGGCTCGCCGGTTACCTTGCGCACGAACGCGTAAGCGGCCGTCGCCGACATGCCGAGCAGCGCGGCGTAGCGGACGAACTCGCGCCGGTCGATCAGGCGATCGACGAGCTGGCGCTTGAGGGTGGGGATGAGGACGTGCTCGTGGGCGCTGCGCATGGTCGGTTCCTCCGTTGAGAATCTACGCGAGCCGGGTGTAGCCGGCCGCCTCCGCCTGCCGCTGCCGTTCGAGCATCACGTCGAACGCGGCGCCATCGGCGGGGACGAATCGCGCAATGAGCAAGTCCTCGAGGGTTGGCTTGAGCTCCGGCGCGAGGTGGACCGCGAGCAGCGCCTCGGTCAACCGCCGGCGCGTCGCCGCGTCGATACCCGGCGAAGCCACCAGCGGCGCGCTCGGCGCCTCGAGGGTCGTCGCGACGACCCGCACGCGCCTGGCCCGCTCGGCGCCGTGATGGCGCAGGAGATCGAGGCCGTAGGCATCGACCGGCCCGACGTCGGCCCGGCCGTCCAGCACGGCGTCGATCACCGGAAGCTGCCGGTGCAGGGGGCCGACGACGTCCGAATAGAACGTCGCGCGGTCCGCGCGCCGGTAGCCGAGCAGGTGGAACCGCGCCGCGTTGTATCCGGAGTGCGAGTGCTCGATCGAGTACGCGATGCGGCCGCCGAAGGTGTCCTCGAGCGTGCGATAGGCACTGTCGGCGCGAACCACGAAATCGGTGAAGTAGATCGGCCGGCCCTGGTAGCGCGAGGGCGAGGGGACCGGCGCCGCCAGCAGGTGGGGCCGCTCGCTGCGCATCGCCCACGGATAGCCGCACATGAAGACACAGCCCAGATCGTCACGCGCCCACAGCTGCTCGAGCGGGTAGGGATCCGCGAGCTCGAGCACCGTCAGGCCACCGCCGGAACGCGTCGCCACCCACTCGAGCAACCGACGCCACGCCGCGGTGAGGGTCGGCGACCAGGAGTACATGCGTGCGGACGCGACGGGGACCATGCGATCTGGGACCCTAGCCCTCTGCGCCGCACAAGTCAACCGGCGGCGGGCCTGATTGCGCGAAAGGTCCGGCGCGCCGGTCTTGCGGCGTCTACCGCGCGAGCGCGGCGGGTGCGACCGGCTCCAGCGACGGTTCGCGAAGAGCGAGCGGAACGTCGTCGCCCGTCTGAGCTTCGTCGGCGTGGCGGGCGGCCGACGCCATTACCGGCTCGGGCGTGCGGAAGAGCGCGCCGACGCAGAAGACGACGAGCGCGCCGATCATCGCCCACCAGGTGAACGAGACCTCGGGGATGCTCGCGGGATGCTGGAACGTTCCCTCGAAGCCGAGCAAGGGCGCCACGCCGTTCACGATCATGACGTCGAGCTTGCCGACGACCACGGTCGCCAGCAACCCGGCCGAGACCGCGATCATGTTGCCGGCGTCGGAGCCGCGCCGCTCGGTGAACATGCCGATCAGGAAGACTCCGAGCATGGGCCCCAGAATGAAGCCGGCGATGCCGAGCACGACGGGAATGATCCGCAGATCCGGATGCGTCACCTTGGCGTAGGCGAAGGCGCCGGCGATGACGATCATCAGAGCGGCGAAGAGCACGGTGAACCAGCGCGCGGCCTTCACGTAGTGCGCCTCGGGCCTGCCGCGAACCCAGCGGAGGTACCAGTCGTTGGTGGCGCCGGTCGCCAGCGCGTTGAGCGCCGCCGAGAACGACCCCATGGCGGTGGCGAAGATGCCGGCCAGCACGAGGCCGCGGATGCCCACCGGCATCACGTTCAGGATGTACGAGCCGAACACGTCGGCCGTCGCCGCGGGCCGATAGGTGGGGTCCTGCTGGTAGTAGACGAAGAGCAGGATGCCGATGAAGACGAAGGCCGAGGCGATGGGCAGGTCCATGAACGCGGCCGTGATCAGGCTGCGGCGCGCCTTCTTGTGGGTCTCGGCGGTCAGCATCCGCTGCACCATGTCCTGATCGGTGCCGAAGGCGGCCATGTTGCCGAGCGTCGCCCCGATCAGCGCGGAAAAGAGCGTGTAGTCGCTCGCCAGAATCAGCTTGATGTAGTCCCACACGCCCATCACCGAGAGATGATGGCGCGCCTGCCACTGGGCGACGACGCTCGCCTCGAACCCGTGCAGGAAATAGCCTTCGTGCGTCGTCAGCTGCGGAACGGCCCGGACGACTTCCCCCAGTCCGCCGACGTGATAGAGGAGCGTGCCGATCGCGATCAGCGCTCCGCCGAACATCAGGCAGGCCTGGATCACGTCGGTCCAGATGACGGCCTTGATGCCGCCGACCGCGGTGTACAAGCAGGTGACGATCGTGAGCAGGATGATCGCGACGAGGTAGGGGCCGACCGTGGTGACCGCTTGCTGGCTGAACTGTACCTCGCCGCCCGCGACGAACATGCGGTAGGCCAGCACCATCACGAGCGAGGGAATGAAGAGCCGCGTCCCCGACGCGAGGGTTCGCATGAACAGGAAGAGCGCCGAGACGTAGCCCTTGGTCCACGGGCCGAAGCGGATGCCGAGGTAGTCGTAGACCGTGTAGACCTTGTAGGCGAAGTACGGCTTGAGGAAGACGTGGCCGACGATGACGCGTCCGATGATGAGGCCCAGGACGAGCTGCACGTAGGCGAGGCTCTTCTTGGTGTAGCCCTCGCCGGGCGCTCCCAGGAACGTCGCCGCGCTGGTCTCCGCGGCGATGATCGAGGCCATCACGGCCCACCACGGCACGCGCCGGCCGCCGAGCGCGAAGTCGTTCAGGCTCGTTTCGCGCCGCCCCATGTAGAGCCCGATGGCGGTGATGACGACGAAGTAAACGAGGATGATGACGCCGTCGACGACGAGGCCGTCGAAGCCCATGTTTCTAAGGTATCGCACCGGGTCCTTCGCGAAAGAGTTCCCTCTAGGGCGGGCCGCGACGGCTAACTGCGCGCGAAGTCGATGAAACCGCGCTCGACGTCGACGTGGACGAGCTCGACCTGCACGTGATCGCCGACGTCGAGGCCGTCGAAGCCTCGCACCAGGCGGCCTTCGACCGACGGCCGGACGATGCGGACCCACGTGCCCTTCTCCGCGGCGCCGGTCACGAGCGCGTCGAACCGCTCGCCGATCCTCGACGCCAGGAGCAGCGCGGCGGCCGACTTGCGCACTTGCCGCTCGACCTTCGCCGCGGCGTCCTCCTGCGTGGTGCAGTGGCGCGCCAGGCCGTCGAGCTCGGCGTCGCCGTACACCGCCGGGCGCCCGGTGAGCGCCGACTTGAGCTGCCGCTGCGTGATCAGATCGGGAAAGCGCCGGTTGGGCGCGGTCGAGTGGGTGTAGTCGCGCACGGCGAGCCCGAAGTGCCCGTCCGGCGTCTGCCCCGGCCGCTGTATCGCGTACTCACCCGAGCCCAGGAGCTTCACGACGGAGAGCGCCAGATCGGGGAACCGCAGGGCGTCCGCGCGCTGGCGCTTGATGAGGAACCCTTCGAGCGCGCCCGCGTGCGCCTCGGCGGGCAGGCGCTCGCCGAGCGTCGCCGCGAGCGCGACGATGCGGTCCCAGCGCTCGGGCGTCCGCAAGATTCGACGGAGCGACGGCACGCCCTTGCTCTCGAGATACTTCGCGGTCACCCCGTTCGCCGCGATCATGAAGTCCTCGATGAGCTCCTTGGCGCGGTTCTTCTCGTCGGGCAGGAGGTCGGCCAGCACGTCGCCGTTGAAGAGGGCTCGAGTCTGGATCGTTTCGAGGCTCAAGGCCCCTTGCTGGTGCCGTCGATTCTTCATCGCCTGCGCCACCCGATCTTGAAGACGCAGGAGCTCGTCGAGCCCACGCACGGCCGCGAGCCTCGGCGGCGACGGCGCCGTCCCGTCGAGCCAGGCGGCGACGCTGTTGTAGGCGAGCTTCGCGCGATTCAGCACGACGGCGCGAAAGACGGCCGAGTCGTTCACCGCGCCGTCCCGGCCGACCACCATCTCGACGACGATGGCCAGGCGCTTCTGCCCTTCGCCGAGCGAGGTCAGGTCGGTCGAGAGCTTTTCGGGGAGCATCGGGAAAATCTCGGCGGCCGTGTACACGGACGTGGTGTTGGTCCGCGCGTGAAGGTCGATCGCCGAGTCCCTCCTCACGGTCGCGTCGACGTCGGCGACGGCCACGAGGATCTTCACCGCGCCGCCCGCCAGCGGCTCGGCGACCGAGAGCTGGTCGAGGTCGCGTGAGTCGTCGTTGTCGATCGACGCCCAGAGAAGCGCGCTCAGATCCTTGATGGACGCGCTCGAATCGGCGGCGGGCTTCGTGATGGCGTCGGCCTCGGCCTTGGCCGCCGCCGAGAAATCCGGTTGGAGCCCGCGTTCGGTCATCACGCGCCGTGCAATGGCCTGGAGCTGTTTGCGGTTCTGCGCCGAAGGCCGACTCATCTCCGGCCAAGAATACGCTGCGCGGGGGGCTTGACCCAAGACTCGCCTGCGCCCACCATGTGGCGTGGTCCTCGCGCGGCGCTTCCTGACCGTGTTCCTGCTCGCGCTCCTCCAGGGCCTCGTGCCGGCGGCCTACGCGGACCCTCCGGACCCGACCTGGATCGGCGGCTTCTGGGACGACGACGACTTCGACACGGTCGTCGCCTTCATCGCGAGCACCTTCGCGACCTTCGCGCAGTCCGATGTGGACGCGGATCCTTGTCTCGTCTGGATCGACAGCGCCGAGCCGGCAAACCCGGCCTTCCTTCGGTCGCCGCTCCCGAGTACCAGCCGTCCGCGCGCGCCGCCCGTAGCCTCACTGCCGCTCTGCTGATCTTCGCCTGAAAGGGCCGGCGTCCGTCGCGTGGATCCGTCTGTCCGCGCCCGCCCGCCCACTGTGTTCCGCCAACGTTCAGGAGGCGAGCATGAAGAGCGCGCGAGTGTGGACGCTTTCGATGAGCCTTGTGGCGAGCGTGTTGATGCCGCTGCCGGGGCACGCTCAGACTCTGGGCGAACCGGTCGCGCTGTCCCTTCGCGATGCGGGAGCCGAGGTCCTCGATCCACCGGAGCGCTGGGAGTTCACCATCGGCGGTCGTGTGGGCGCGCCCGTCGGCAGGCTTCAGGTCGGAGAGTTTCACGGCGGCCAGGGTACCGTCGGAGGCGCGCCGGGCACCCGCCTGAGCCTCCACACACTCGGCATCAACGTGTCCGAGGCCATCGAGGCGAGTGTGGCGTTTCATTTCACGGCCGACGACGCCGTGCGCTTCTCCGGTCTCTACTATTTTCTACGCGGCGACAGCACGTCCGCTCAGTCCGTCGTCTACAACGGCGAGGAGTTTAAACCCGGAGCCCTCCATACCAACGCGGACATCGCGCGTCTCGATCTCGCTTATGAACGCGGGTTGTGGCGCTCGACCCTCGACCAGCTCGTCGGAAGCATCGGGCTCGCCTTCGTGTACTTCAATCCGACGCTGACCGGCCACGGACACAGCAACAGCGAGGATTTCTACCTCCAGGAGCTGCCGGTTCCGATCGCCGGGCTGCGCTGGAGTCACGGGCTCGGCGACCACTGGCTGTTGCGACTCGGCGCCTCGGGCGGGGGTCTGCCACGGGTAAACAGCGGGCGCAAAGAGGGCGGGACCGTCTATCTGCAACAGGCTCATGCGGACGCCGATGCCGGGCTCGTGTACCGCTGGCGGGGCGGGGCCGAGCTCGAGATCGGCTACCGATTCACGTATTTCTTCCAGTACGAGAAGAGCCAGGAAGACATCAACGACTTCCAGCTCATCGACAACGGCCTCCGCGTGCGGTTCAGCGTGAGATTCTAGGCCCCACGATTTCGCTTCGTGGAATAATTCAGCCGGCCGGCCACGACTGCCGGCGTTGTGCGCGCTGCAGGCCGTCGCGGGGCTGGGGCCCCCGCCGGCTGAGGCGCGCCCGTAATTAAGGAGACCGTCATGGACGAGCCGCTCGGGCGCCGGGATTTCGTTAAGACGGCACTGACGCTGGCCGGCGTGCCCGTCGCCTCGACGCTCTGGCCGACCCGCGCGCAGTCGAAGAGCCTGGCAGGAGGACCCGCGATGAAGACCGCGTACGATCCGGCGGCGAAGCTCGATCTCAAGATGACCGAGACAGAGTTCCGGCGCGCCGTCAGCGGGCGGATGCTGATGGCCCGCGTGTATCAGCCGCAGGGCGTCGGGCCGTTCCCGACCTTGCTCGATCTGCACGGCGGCGCCTGGAACAACAAGGACCGTGGAGCGAACGAGCCGATGGACCGCGCGGTGGCGGCCAGCGGCGTGCTGGTGGTCGCGATCGACCTGACCCTGGCGCCCGAGGCGCCGTACCCCGCGTCGGTCCAAGACGGCAACTACGGCGTCCGCTGGCTCAAGTCGAAGGCCGCCGAGTGGAACGGCGACGCGGCGAGCCTCGGCGTGCTCGGCAGCTCGAGCGGCGGGCACGTGGCCGAGCTCCTGGGCATGCGTCCGCGCGACCCGCGCTACAACGCGATCCCGCTCGCGGGCGACGCGAAGGTCGACGCGACCGTGGCGTACGTCGCGACGCGCTCGCCGATCAGCGATACCGTCGCGCGCTACCAGCAGGCCGAGAAGATGAAGCGCGAGAGCATGATCCAGAACAACAAGACCTATTTCCGGCCGTGGGAGACGATCTCGGAGAGCAATCCCCAGCAGATCCTCGATCGCCGCGAGCCGGTGACCCTGCCGCCGCTCCTGATCATGCAGGGCGCCCTCGACGACAACGTGCTTCCGGCCGTCCAGGAAAAGTTCGCCGCGTCGTATCGGGCGGCCGGCGGCGAGTGCGAGCTCTCCGTGTTCGAGGGATGCGAGCACGAGTGGGTGGCGAAGCCCGGACCGCAGACCGACCGCGCCCACCAGATGGTCAAGGCGTTCATCGCGCGGAACCTGGCGGGGCGCCGGGCGTCGTAGGCCGACCGCTCGGGCGAGCGCGCGGGCTGGGCGAAGGCGCTACCATCGAGCCGTGAGCCTGCCATTCGGCTCGCCGATCCAGCCCATGCTGTCCAGCGCCGCCGAGCGCCTGCCCGGTGGCGACGGGTGGCTCTTCGAGCCCAAGTGGGACGGCTTTCGCACCCTGGTATTTCGGGACGGCGACGACATCCTGCTGCAGAGCCGCGACGAGAAGCCGATGAACCGCTACTTTCCCGAGCTCCTGGCGCCGCTGGGCCGCGCGCTGCCCGAGCGCTGCGTCGTCGACGGCGAGGTCGTGATCGTCGGCGCCGCCGGGCTCGACTTCGAGGCGCTGCTCTTGCGCATCCATCCTGCCGCGTCGCGGGTGAAGCTGCTGGCCGCCCAGTCGCCCGCCTCGTTCGTCGCCTGGGACCTCTTGGCGCTCGGAGACGAAGACCTGCGCGAGGCGCCGCTCGCGGAGCGCCGCGAGCGTCTCGAGCGCGTGCTTGCGGACGCCGAGCCGCCGGTGCATCTCTCGCCCGCGACGCGCGACCGGGCGCTGGCCGAAGACTGGTTCCGTCGCTTCGAGGGCGCCGGCCTCGACGGCGTCATGGCCAAGCGTCTGGACGAGCCGTACCGCGCCGGCGAGCGCACGATGATCAAGGTCAAGCACTCGCGAACGGCCGACTGCGTGGTCGCCGGCTTTCGCTGGCACAAGAACGGCGCGGGCACGATGGTCGGCTCGCTCCTGCTCGGCCTCTACGACGACGACGGCACCCTGCACCACGTCGGCGTCACCGCCGCGTTCAACAACGCCGTCCGCAAGCAGCTCGTCACCGAGCTGGCGCCCCTGCGCGCGAACGCGCTCGAGGGTCATCCCTGGCGCGACTGGGCCGACGCGCAATCCGAGGCGACGGCGACGGGCCAGCGCATGCCGGGGGCGAGCAGCCGCTGGAATCGGGGCAAGGACCTGAGCTGGGAGCCGATCCGGCCCGAGCGTGTCTGCGAGGTCGCGTACGACCACATGCAGGGCACCCGCTTCCGGCACGCCGCGCAGTTCGTGCGCTGGCGCCCGGACAAGCGGCCGCGCGACTGCCGCTACGACCAGCTCGAGGTGACCCCCGCCTACGAGCTGGAGCGGGTCTTCGGCGCGCGCGACTCTCGCCGCTCGGGGTCGAAGTTGCGCCAGGGATCGTAGTCGGGATCGGGCGGCTCCTCGACGGGACGATCGCGCTCGGGGACGTGGCGCAGGTTGAGCCGGATCCGCGTCCACGTGGACGAGCGGCCGCGCATCGAATCGACGAGGACGTCGTCGACCTCGAGCAGCGCCGCGGCCTCCGGATGACGCGTCTTCCACCGCTCGAGGCCCGCGAGCGCGTCCTCCTTGTGCGGCGCCTTGGCCACCGTGATCAGTGGCTGAGTCGATCGGCGACGGCCGCTTCGAGCCTTCGCGGCGTCCGGGCTCTCCGCGGCGCCGACGCGCTTACGGCGTGAAGGCATGACGCGCGGAGGCTCGTCTTGCTGCTTCTTGTAGTGCGGCGGCCACGGCGCGTCGCCGAGGCCCGCGGCTTCCTGGGCGGCGGAGAGCTCGAGGAGCCTGTCGAGCGATCCGGGCGCGGCGTCGATCGCCGCCGCGGAGTCGCCGCGTTCGGCCAGACGCGCCGGCGCGGTGACCAGGGTGAACGCGGCCGGATCGCAGTCGGCGACCTCGTCCCACTCGAGCGGCATGGAGACGCGCGCGTCGGGTGTGGGCCGGACTGACCAGGCCGACGCCACGGTGCGGTCCTTGGCGTTCTGGTTGTAGTCGATGAAGACCCCGTGACGCTCTTCCTTCCACCATTTGCTGGTCGCGATCTCGGGCGCGCGCCGTTCCACCTCGCGCGCGACGGCCAATGTCGCTCGGCGCACCTGGTCGAAGCTCCAGCGCCGCTCGATGCGCACGTAGACGTGGATGCCCCGCGAGCCGGACGTCTTCGGCCAGCCGCGCAGGTCGTGCTCGCCGAGCACGTCGCGGACGATCAGGGCCACGCGGCGGACGTCGTCCCAGCTCGTGCCGGGTCCGGGGTCGAGGTCGACGCGCAGCTCGTCCGGGTGCTCGAGATCGTCGGCCCGCACCGGATGCGGGTTCAGGTCGATGCATCCGAGGTTGACGATCCACAAGAGCTGGGCCGCGTCGCGCACGACGACCTCCCGCGCCGTCCGGCCGGAGGGGAAGCTCAGCTCCACCGTCTCGACCCACTCGGGATGCTGATCGGGCGCCCGCTTTTGAAAGAACGGCTCGCCCTCGGCCCCGTTCACGTAGCGCTTGAGCACGATCGGCCGCTCCGCGATGCCGCGCAGCGCGCCCTCGGCGACCGCGGCGTAGTACTTCGCCAGGTCCAGCTTCGTATGGCCGGCTCGGGGGAAGAACACCTTGTCCGGGTTGGTGACCGCCACCTCGCGGCCGGCGACTTCCAGGAGGGTCTGCTGCACTTTCCCCACGCAGACAGTGTTGTCAATTCGCACCCGGCGCGCAAGACGGCGATCGGTCGGCGGCCGACCCGCGGAGGGGTCCTCGCGGATGCGAGCCTGTTTTCCCGGGGTACTGTCGATTTGAAGCCTGCTCGTTCGACTCTCTCGTGAGACGCAGATGAAGCGCCTGTTCCCCGGCCGTACATCGACCGCACATCCAGGCACATATAAGGAAGGAGTCATGACGATGACATCAGCGATGCAAGTCCAGCCCTACCTGTTCTTCGAGGGGCGCTGCCAGGAGGCGCTCGAGTTCTACCGCCGGGCTCTCGGCGCCGAGGTGACCGCCCTCATGCGCTACAAGGAGAGCCCTGATCCCGGGATGATCCAGCCGGGCTCCGAGGACAAGGTGATGCACGCGAGCTTCCGAGTCGGCGAGACCACCGTGCTCGCGTCCGACGGGCGATGCGGAGGCCACCCGAGCTTCCAGGGCTTCGCGCTCTCGTTGACGGTGGCGAACGAAGCCGAGGCCGACCGGCTGTTCGGGGCTCTCGTCGACGGCGGGCAGGTGATCATGCCGCTGACCGCGACGTTCTTCTCGCCGCGCTTCGGCATGACCACCGACCGCTTCGGCGTGTCCTGGATGGTCTACGTGGCGCCCCAGGGCCAGGGCAAGGGCGGCAAGAGCGAGGCGCTCGCGAAGCAGCTCGAAGCCAAAGCTGCGGAAGCGTTGGCCACGCTCGAGCGCCTCAGCGATGCGGACTGGAAGAAAGTGACCCAGGCCGAGAAATGGTCGGTGGGCGTGACCGCGCACCACTACGCCGGTGCGCTCGAGCCGATCGCCGGGATGATCGAGACGGTCGCGTCCGGGCGATCGTTCGCGCCTTTCGCCCCGGGGGCGATCGACGAGATGAACGCCGCGCACGCGCGAGACCACGCCGGGTGCACCAGGGCCGAGACGATCGAGCTGCTCCGCAAGGGGACCGCCGTGGCCGCCACGACCGTCAGAGCGCTCCGGGACGACCAGCTCGCGAAGAGCGCCCAGGTCATGGCGGGCATCCCGCCGATGACCGTGGAACAGCTCATCACCGGCGGGCTGCTCGCGCACCTCGACGAGCATTTCGGCAGCATCAAGAAGACCGTCGGACGCTGAGGGAGGTTGCCAGCGCGGCAGTGCGACCCTGGCGCTCGGCACGCACAGCGAGGTGCACGGCAAGAACACCGACCCCGCGCGTCACATGGTGGCGCTGGAAACCGGCGACGACGGACTTCTTTTTGCCGTTGACACGCTCCGCGCAAAGGCCCTAGGTTCGCGGCATGAGATCTCGCTTCGTGGCCGTCACCCTGGTGGCTCCGCTCCTGATGGCCCTGTCGCCAGCGGCCGTCGCGCAGGAGACGTTGACGAATCAGTCCGTCGTCGAGATGGTCAAGGCAGGACTGTCCGAGCGCGTCATCATCGCGAAGATCCGGACGAGCCCGACGAATTTCGACACCCGGACCGACGCGCTGATCGCGCTGAAGAACAACGGGGTGTCCGAGCAGGTCATCGAGGCGATCATGTCGCCGTCGGCGCCGCCGGCGGCCGCCGCCGCGCCCCCGCCGCCGCCGAGCGCTCCGGCCGGCAGCGTCGCGATGGCGCCGCCGCGCGCCGCCGGGCCGTCGCGGCCGACCGTGTTTCTCGTCGCCGGAGGGAAAGAGGTCGAGCTGATGGCGGCGAGCGGCGAGGTCCAGAGGAATCGAACGCCGTACTCTCGATCGACCGAGCTGGTGATTGGGGGGAACAAGGCAAAGTACCGGACGGCGGAGCGGCAGCCGGTGTTCGTAATCACGACCGAGCTCGGTGAGATGCCGCTCGTCCGTCTCGACCCTGGCAAGTCCGATCGCAATCTGAAGATCGGCAGCGGGTCACGCGCGCCGTATGGCGGCTCGACGTCCTCTCGCGGGATACGCAGCGAAGACATGATCGAGGTCAGCGCCGAGCGGGACAGTCGAGGATTCTATCGAATCAAGCCGCGGACGCCGCTGCCGCCCGGCGAATACGGGTTCGTCTCGACCCGCGGCGGCAGCCCGAATGCGGGCAGTACCATTTACGATTTCGGAGTCGACTGAGAGATCCGGCCCGCTTTCACTCGAACGGGTGTCCGTACCGCTCGAGGTGGGTTACCTCGCGCAGCGCTTTCCGTTGCTTCTTGCCTCGCCCCACGGCGCGCGCCGGGTAGCCGAACGGAAGGATCGCGAGCACCTCGAGGGCGGCCGGGATGTCGAGCAGGGCCTTGACCTGCTCGAGCCCGCCGAAGCCCACCCAGTTCGAGCCGACGCCGTCGGCCCACGCCGTCAGCAGCATGGACTGGATCGCGCGGCTCGCGTCGGAGACGGCGAAGCGTGTCTTGTCGGTGGCCACGACGACGGCCAGCGGCGCCTGCGCCACGTACGGCCCGCTCGATGCGAGCGCCCCGAGCCGGCGCAGCATCGCGCCGTCACGGACCACGATGAAGTGCCATGGTTGCCGGTTCATCCCGCTGCCCGTGAGCTGTCCCGCCTCCACGATCCTGTGAACCACCGCGTCGGGCACCGGCTTCGGCTGGTAGCTGCGCACGGCCAGGAGCGTGCGAACGGCCTCGAAAGCGTCCATCGCCATCTGTTCCTCCCAGGGAATGTCGTCTTCACCAGTGTGCGCCCGGGTTTCCGGTAACGCACGATCGGCGGCTCGGCGCGGCCCGCCGCGCCCGCTCGCGTCCGCCGCACGGCGCGAGCGCGCAGTATAATCTGGGGCCGTCGAACGTTCGGCGGGAACGGAGGAGACCCACATGCACGTCGGCCTGGTGATGGAATGCGACTACCGCGAGGGCAGGACGCAAGAGGAAGCGTTTTCCGAGGCGATGTCCATCGCCGAGATCGCCGAGACTCAGGGGCTCGACGGCGTCTGGCTGGCCGAGCGGCACTTCGCGATGCACCGGAGGCCGACTGATCCGATGGGCGCGGGCATCCCGTCGATCGCCTCGGTGCCGCTCGTGCTCGGCGCGGCCATCGCCGCGCGCACGTCACGGCTCAGGATCGGCACCGGCGTCAGCGTGCTTCCGCTCTGTCATCCGATCCGCACCGCCGAAGAGGCCGCCACCGTCGATCAGATCAGCAAAGGCCGCCTCGACTTCGGCGTCGGGCGCAGCGGGTTTCCACGCGCCTACTCGGGCTATGGCGTTCGCTACGACGAGAGCCGCGAGCGCTTCCAGGAGTCGCTCGACGTCATCCTCAAGGCCTGGACGCGAGAGGGCTTCTCGCACGCCGGCAAATACTTCTCGGCCGACAATCTGACCGTCGTGCCGCGCCCGTACCAGAAACCGCACCCGCCGATCTGGGTGGCGGCGACGACGCCCGACACGTTTCCGATGGTCGGACGCATGGGCTTTTCGCTCGTCACCGGGCTGCGCGGCTTCGACGTGCCCGAGGCCGTCGGCCATCTCGGCGCCTACCGCGCCGCGCGGCGAGAGAGCGGCCACGCCGGCGACGGCAACGTCTACCTGCGCATTCCCGTCTACGTCGCCGACACGGCGGCTCAGGCACGCTCGGAGCCGGAAGACAGCACGATGCGGTCGTATCGCCGGCTGGCCGAGAATTTCGCCTCTTCGGTCGGGACGATGGGGACGACGTCCTCCGAGGAGCGTGCGGAGCGGGCGGAGCGTCTCTCCAGCCTGACCTACGACGACGTGCTGCGCGATCGCGTCGCGTACGGCACGCCGGACATGGTGGTCGACCGGCTGCGGCAGCTGCGCGACGAGCTCGGCCTGGCCGGGGTCATCATCGAGTCGAACGTCGGCGGGCGAATCCCGCTCGAGCGCGTGCTCCACTCGATCCGTCTCTACGCGCAAGAGGTGGCTCCGCGCCTGCGCTAGTCCCGGGCGACGAGGCGCGATTCGAGGAGGTTCGCGCTGCAGGCCGTCGCGGGGCTGGGCCCCGCCGGGCGAGGCGCAGTTCTAGGTGCTAGATGCTCGATGCTAGATGAAGGAGAGGGCCATGACGATGAATCGCCGATCCTACGTGTACGTCGGCCTGGCTGGCGAAACCGCTCCGGGCCGGCCCGTCAAATCCGGTCTCTATCGCATTGGAGCCGGCGACGATCATTGGGAGCTCGCGACGCGCGGTCTTCCGGCCGCGCCCGCCATCCGGGCGATCGCCATGCACCCGGAGCATCCCGACACCATCTATGTCGGCACGCAGGACGGTCCGTATCGGAGCACCGACCACGGAGAGCACTGGGAGAAGCTCGACGTCCCGGACCACGGCTTGCCGGTCTGGTCCCTGGCGTTCGACCCGCGCAACGCGCAGGTGCTGTACGCGGGGTACGAGAACTGTGAGATCTATCGCAGCGAGGACGGCGGCCAGCGCTGGCGACAGCTCCCGGTCACCGTCCGCTTTCCCGAGGTGACGGTGGCCGCCGGGTCCAACCCGGCCAAGCGAGTCCTGAAGCTGGCCGCGAATCCGGCAGACCCCGACGAGATCTACGGCGCCATCGAGGTCGGCGGCGTCATCCGCAGCCTCGACGGCGGCGAGCACTGGGAGAACATGAGCCACGGGCAGTACGTCAACGACGACACCGTGGACATGCACGGCGTGCTGGTCGGGCGCTGGCGCCCCGGCCAGGTCTTCGCGATCGGCCGCGCCGGCCTGTTCAGCAGCGTCGATCGGGGTGAGCACTGGGCCAGCGCGCGGCTCGAGCCGCTGAATCCCAACGGACAGACCTACTGCCGCGATATCCGCGAGGCCCCGGGCGACTCGAAGACCATCTGGGTGGCCGCCGGCGCGAATTTTCAGAGCGAGCTCGGCGTTCTGTTCCGCAGCAAGGACGGCGGGACCAGCTGGACGAAGGTCGACATGGGCGTGAAGCCGAGAACCACGATGTTCACGCTCGCCTTCGACGCGCGGCAGCCCAAGCGCATGTACTGCGCGACCAGCGGCGGCGAGGTGTTCGGTAGCGAGGACGGCGGCCAGAGCTGGATCGCGCGACCCTTGCCGGAGGGCGCCACGCAGGTCTACGCGATGGGCTGCGCGTAGCGCCTCGCGGCCTGACGGCACGCAGGTAGCGGCCTACCCCCCGCGCCAGCGGGCGCGTCCGCCGAACACGATAGAATCCAGAGCCATGGGCGGGCGTGCCGTCGAGCGAAGACTCGCCGCCATCCTGAGCGCGGACGTGGAAGGCTACAGCCGCCTCATGGGCGACGATGAGGTGGCGACCGTCCGCGCCATCACCGAGTATCGCGCCGTCATCGCCTCCGCCGTGGCCGGTCACGGCGGGCGCGTCGTGGATGCCCCGGGCGACAACGTGCTGGCGGAGTTCGCGAGCGTGGTCGGCGCCGTTCAGTGCGCCGTCGACGTTCAGCGCGAGCTCCAGTCGCGAAACGCCGAGCTCCCGCCCTCGCGGCAGATGCGCTTCCGCATCGGAATCAATCTCGGCGACGTGATCGTCGAGGGCGATCGGCTCTACGGCGACGGCGTCAATATCGCCGCGCGCCTGGAAGGTCTGGCGGAGGGCGGCGGCATCTGCATTTCGGGCACGGCCTACGATCAGATCGAAGGCAAGCTTCCGTTCCGCTGCGAGTTCATCGGCGAGCATACCGTCAAGAACATCGCGCGACCCGTGCGCGTGTATCGTCTTCACCTCGAGCCGGGCGGGGTGTCGCGGTCGCCGACGAGGGCAGGACGAGTCCGGAGACGATTGGCCAAGGGCGTGGTCGCCGCCGTCGCCGTCTTGCTGCTTCTGGGGGCTGCCGGCTGGGCCGGCTGGCGTTGGCTCACCCCCGAATCGGCCGGGCTCCCGTTGCCGGATCGGCCGTCGGTCGCGGTTCTGCCCTTCGCGAACCTGAGCCAGGACTCGGCACAGGAATACTTCAGCGACGGCGTGACCGAGGACCTGATCACCGGGCTCTCGAAGGTCTCCGGGCTCTTCGTCATCGCGCGGAACTCGGTCTTCACCTACAAGGGCAGAGCGGTGAAGATCCGCGACGTGGGCCGCGACCTCGGCGTGCGCTACGTCCTGGAGGGCGGCGTGCAGCGCTCCGGAAGCCGCGTGCGCATCACCGCGCAGCTGGTGGACGCGACCACCGGGTATCACATCTGGGCCGAGCGCTACGACCGCGAGGTGCGCGACATCTTCGCCCTGCAGGACGAGGTCACACAGCAGATCGTTCGAGCCATGGCGGTGAAGCTCACCGAGGCCGAGAAGGTTCGTCTCGGCCGGGCGCCGACCGAGGTGCTCGAAGCCTACGATCTCGTGCTGCGCGGGACGGTCGAGCGCCACCGCACCACGCGCGAGGGCAACGCCGAAGCGCGGCGTCTCTTCGTGAAGGCCCTCGATCTCGACCCCAACTACGCGTCGGCCTACCTGGGGCTTGCCTGGACCCATCTGCAAAGCTGGCAGCTCCTGTGGAGCACCGACCGGGAGAGCCTCGAGCGAGCGCGCGAGCTCGGCGAGAAGGCGATCGCGCTGAACGACACGCTGGTCGGCGCCTACCACGTCCTGGGTCAGGTCGACCTGTGGATGAAGGAGCACGACCGCGCGATCGCCCTGGCGGAGCGCGCCGTCGCGCTCGCGCCGAACGACGCCGACGGCTACGAGACGCTGGCCGAGATACTCGGCTGGTCGGGCAGACCGGAGGAGAGCATCGGCCAGATCCGCCACGCGATGCGCCTCAACCCCCACTATCCCTTCTTCTATCTGTGGACGCTCGGTCACGGCTACTATCTGACCGGCCGAAGACAGGAAGCGCTCGACGCCTTCGCCCGGCTCGTGCAGGAGAATCCCAACTTCCCCCCAGCGTACGCCTACCGCGCCGTGCTGTTCGGCGAGCTCGGGCGAGTGAAGGAAGCGCGGGAGTCGTGGGAAAAGGCGGGCCGGCTGAGCCCGGGCGCGTCGATGCTGAATCTGCGTGATCGCATTCCCTACAAGCGTCCGGTCGATCTCGATCGCCTGCTCAGCGCTGCCCATCGCGCCGGCATGCAGTAAGGACCGCCCGGTCGAGCGCGCGCCTCCGAACCGAAGCGGTCCGGACGTACGCCGACGTGCTGAAGGCCCACTCGCTCACTCGCGCGGGATCGCCCGCCGGCTCCAGAGATCGGCCCACGTCGCGACCCGCCGGCCATGCCACGTCGGCCCCTCGCGCACGAAGCTCCACTCGGGGTTCCTGGCCACGTCGCGCAGGCTGGCGCAAACCTGGTGGAACGTCGGCACGTCGGCGTCGGCGCACTCGAAGTAGGTGACGAAATCGTACGCGCCCTCGGGCGCCGGCTCCGTCGGGTACTTGTAGGTGCGCCGGAGCAGGCACGCGATGCCGGCCGCCGACGCGAGCGCGTGGCCCTCGCTCCGCATCCGGCCCTCGTCGTCGTAGCGCGGCAGGAAGTACGTGTGTCGCTCCATCCAGTCCTTCGCCCACCACGCGGCCGTCTTGCTCATCGGGATCAGATACGCGTTCGGCATCAGATGCCCGGACTGCTGCACGACCTGGTGCGCGTAGGCGAAGTTGTTCATGGCCGCGCCGGTGTACGTCCTTGGACGTACGACGCCGCCGATCACGCGCAGACGCACGGCGTCGCCGAGCAGGCGAGTGGCCTCGGCACAGAAGTCGCTGACCGGCTGCGCGGTCGGCGCCGCAACGTGCACGACCGCATCGGCGTGCGTGAGGCCGTCGTCGGCGATGGCGCTCTCCGCGGCGCCGTGTCGGCGCAAGAAGGCGATCGATTGCGCCGGCGGGCCCCCGGTGGGATCGAATTCGTTCGCGAGGCCGAGCTTCTCGGCGAGCGCGGGGACCGCGGCGCCGGCGACGGCGCGCGCGTCGGCGCCCTCGGCGAGCCGCACGCAGACGTAGGCGCCGTGGCGAAGGACCTCACGGGGCAGGACCGAGTTGTCGAGCATGGCGACCTCCTCTCTTGACAGCGCGCCTCGGCCGGCGGGGCCCCAGCCCCGCGACGGCCTGCAGCGCGCCTTGATGCCTACCGTAGCGACGAGGCGTGCCATGTGTCCAATGCATAGATCGGAGGACGGTCATCAGCTATGCTGATGACCGTGGAGATCGACCAGGTCGAGACGTTCGTGGCCGTCGTGCGGGGCGGCGGCTTCACGAAGGCGGCGTCGCTCCTGCATCTCTCGCAGCCCGCGGTGAGCCGGCGCCTCGACCTGCTCGAGCGCGAGCTGGGCGCGCCGCTGTTCGAGCGGATCCGGAGCGGCGTGATTCTCACGGAGGCCGGCCGGACGTTCTTGCCTCATGCCGAAGGGGTGCTGGCCGGCCTGCGAGACGGCCTCGACTCGGTCCGGGCGCTCCACGAGGTCGATCGGGGCACGATCACCCTGGCGCTCGTCGGGACCCTGGCGAGCACGACCCTGACCGGTTGTCTGCAACGCTTCCGCGACGCGCACCCGCGGGTCGAGCTGAGGCTCCGCACCGCGCTCAGCCAGGAGGTGAGCGTGCTGGTACGGCGCGGCGACGCGACGCTCGGGCTGCGCTACGGCGGCGACCCCCACCCGGAGATGCTCTCCGTGGCCGTCTACGACGAACCCATGATGGTCGTCTGCTCGCCGCGCCACCCGCTGGCCCGACGGCGACGCGTCGCGCCGTCGGCGCTCGGCGCCGAGCGGTGGGTCGCCTTTCCCCCGCGCAACGACGCGTTCTACGAGCCGTACCCCTGGTCGCTCCAGAATCGGCTGGCCGCGTGGGGGCTGAGCCCGGCGGAGATCATCCCGATCGACAGCCTGACGGCGCAGAAACGCATGGTGGAGGCCGGCTTCGGCCTCGCGCTCTTGCCGGAGAGCAGCGTCGACGAGGAGCTGCGCACGGGAACGCTGCGCGAGATGCGCATTTCCGGAAGGCGCGTCACGATCCCGGTCGTGCTGATCCATCGTCGCCGCGCGTATCTGAGCGGCGCCGCTCGCGCGCTGATGGCCGAGCTGGCGGCGTGGCCGGGCCGCCCGGTGCCGCCGCGCGGCCCGAAGATCTCCCGGCGTCGCCCGCCCGAGCTCGGGCATCGCGCCCGAGACCTGAAGGCGTAAATCGCCGATTCACGCCACAACGAGCCTGGCACTCGGCTTGCGTCGGCGTCGCACCGATGTCGCGGTAACCCGGCGTGAGAGGAGCGGGCCATGGGCTTCTGGAACTGGAAGTACACCGCATCCGATGTGGCCGACTGGTTCGACGCGGAGGACGAGAAGTACTGGCGGCAGCACGACGAGTGGCTCATCCAGTCGCAGGCGGTGGGCGACGCGCATCCCGTGTTCGTCTTCGCATCCTGGTACGGCGACCGCATCAACACGCTGCCACAACGGGTCAACAGTCTTCTCGCGGCGAGCATCGTCGACGTCTTGCGGCTCGGCAACGATTTCGATTTCGACTCGGCCCTGGGCGTCGCCAAGGGCGTGTTCCTCAATCTCACCCGGCTCGTGGCCGTCATCGACCCGGCGGCGCAGGCCGTCCGCGCGCCGGGCCGCTACGCCAGCATTCTCGCGACGTCCAAGCTCAAGTACATCGAAGGCGCGCTCGGCCCGTGCTCGTTCGTGTCCGTCAACAACGTCTTGTCGTACATCCGCGGCCGCACGGTCCAGCTCTTCGGTGTGGTTGACGACATCGTGAGGGTCGCCGGCTCGAATTCTGGCATCAACCGGGAGGTGCTTCTCGCGAGCGCCGAGGTGCAGGAGGCGCTGGCCAGGTACGGGGTGACCTTCGAGCGGCTCCAGGGATTGCGCTCGATCGACGATGTCCTGCGCGCCGCCCGCTCGTCCCAGGGCCCGGTCGTCTTCAGCATCGAGTGGAAGAAGGGAACAGAGACCCTCCGGCACGCGCTCACCGCCGTGAAGGATGCCTCGGGATCGGTTCGTATCCTCGACTATGTCGAGGCCAAGGGATTCAAGGGTTTCGCCTCGCTGGCCGAGATCGCGAAGGCGCGGCCGGAGTGGGGAACGGGATTCGTGAACGCCACGCTGCGCATCACTCAGCCGGTCGTCGCGTTCAGCGACCGGTATCTGAAGGTGCTCAAATTCGCGGACGACACGTACCAGTTCGCGGTGCCGATCGCGATGGGGGTGAAGTGGCTCCGCGGCACGACGTCCTCGGACAGGGCATTCGAGATCGCGCGCTCGGCATGGCGCTTTCTGCAGTCGAAGCTCGACGACAAGGTGCCGACCCCGCCCACGGCGAGCGTGCTGCCGAATCCACCCGAGACCTCGGAGAAGCCGCCGGCGGTGCCGGATGAGAAAGGAAAGCGGCTCGGGGTGGCGCCTGTGCCGGACGTGGCCAGGAAGGCCCCGCGCATCGATTGGCTGACCGGCGTGCAGTACCGGCTGAGGTTTCTCGGCTACTACCGGGGCCAGGTGCACGGCCAGAACGACGAGTCGACCAAGCGCGCCGTGCTGTCCTTCCAGAAGGCCTGGTTCAAGGACCGCAAGGAATGGGACGCGATTCCCGGCCCGATCACGCAGGGCATGCTCTACGCGGTCGTGGGCTGGTGACCTGACGGGCGGGAGGCCGGCCGCTCGGCGGCCGCGCTCCCGCCGGGTCGACCTCGCTCCTGGACCGCTCCGCCCGTCGCTAGTCGTTCTTTCCTTCGACCGAGGCCCCCGACGCAGGGAAACCCCTAATCGGGAAAACTTGAGTCTCCCCACCCGATTTTGCTTGTATGTGGGGTATATGCGAACCAGAGAGAGCGCCATTGGCAAAGCCTAGTCGGAAGCCGAGCCCCACAGAGACGGCCCCTGCGCCGGCGACTTCCAAGCCGGGGGTCTCGGCCGCCGAGATGGGATCTCGCCAGCGCGAGATCTCCGTCTCGGAATTCTTCACGAAGAACCGACATCTCCTGGGCTTCGACAATCCGCGAAAAGCCCTGCTGACCTGCGTCAAGGAGGCCGTCGACAACGCGCTCGACGCCTGCGAAGAGGCCGGGATTCTGCCGGACATCGTCGTCAAGGTGGAGGCGGTCGGCAACGGTGGCCCGCCACCGCCGGCGAGCCAGGCGACCCGCTTCCGGATCACCGTCACCGACAACGGCCCGGGCATCGTCAGGCAGCAGATCCCCCCGATCTTCGCGAAGCTCCTGTACGGATCGAAGTTCCATCGGCTCCGCATGAGCCGCGGCCAGCAGGGCATCGGCATCTCGGCCGCCGGCATGTACGGCCAGCTCACGACCGGCAAGCCCGTCCAGATCATCTCGCGCACCGGCGCGCGATCGCCCGCCCACTTCTTCGAGGTCCAGATCGACACGAAGAAGAACGAGCCGCTGATTCTCGAGAAGAAGCAGATCGACTGGGAAGCGCCGCGCGGCACCCAGGTCACGATGGAAGTCGAAGGCCGTTACCAGAAGGGCCGGGCCTCCGTCGACGAGTACGTCGAGCAGACGATCATCGCGAATCCACACGTGAAGCTGACGTACATGACACCGGAGGGGGAAACCAAGGAGCTTCCGCGGACGTACGACCAGGTTCCGGAGTCGCCGCGCGAGATCAAGCCGCATCCCTACGGCATCGAGCTCGGGATGCTGCTCAAGATGCTCCAGGACACGAAGAGCCACTGGCTCTCGGGATTCCTGGCCGGCGACTTCAGTCGTGTGTCGCCGCGTCTGGCCGAGGACATCTGCAAGGCCGCGGGCCTGTCGCCCCGCGCGCGCCCGCGCGACGTCCACGGCCAGGCCGCCGAGAATCTCTACAAGGCGATCCAGGCGACGAAGATCATGGCGCCGCCGACCAACTGCCTCTCGCCGATCGGCGAGCGGGCGATCCTGTCGGGGCTGTATCAGCAGATCAAGGGCGATTTCTATACGGCGGTCAGTCGGCCGCCGGCGGTGTACCGTGGCAACCCGTTCGTGATCGAGGCGGGGCTGGCCTACGGGCGAGGGCCCGAGCAGGCGCAGGCGGACCAGCAGAAGAAAGCGGTCCCGCTCGCGGAGGGCGAGACCGACCAGGGGGACGACCGGGAGCTGGCGCGGGTCATCCGCTATGCGAACCGGGTGCCGCTCCTCTACCAGCAATCCGGCTGCGCGATCTTCAAATCGGTGCTCGACACGACGTGGCGCAACTACGGCGTGACGCAATCCCGGGGCGCGCTCCCGGCCGGTCCCATGGTGATCTTCGTCCACATGGCCTCGGTCTGGGTCCCGTTCACCAGCGAGTCCAAGGAGGCGATCGCCGAGTACGACGAGATCGGCAAGGAGATCACCCTGGCCTTGCGCGAATGCGGCCGACGGCTGGGCGCCTTCCTCAGACGGCGCGAGCGGGCCTACAGCGAGCAAAGCCGGCGCGATATCTTCGCGCTCTACATCGAAGAGGTCGTCGAGTCGTGCAACCGGCTCAAGGGCGGCCGGCTGGCGGTCGCGAAGCTGAAGGAGCAGCTCCAGAAGATGGCCACGAAGCGCACCGGCGGCGAGAAAACCGACGAGGTCCTCGGCAAGAACGGGAGCGGGCCGGAAGGTCTGCCGCACTCGATCATCGTCACGCCGGACGGCGTCGAAGGCGAAGTGCCGACGATGATCGCCGAACCGCCCGCGGCCGCGTCGGCGAACGGACACGGTGATCCCGGTGCGGACGAGAAGGACGGCGAGCCGTCGAAGGCGGCGTCGAAAGCCGCGGCGAAGGCGACGCCGAAGGGGCGAGGCCACGGCAGGGGCCGTCGCCAGAGCGCCGGCCGCGCGACGCATGGGCGCAAGACCGACCGCAGGCCGCGAAGCGCCCATCGAGTCGCCAAACCGAAAGCGCGCGCCCGGCGCGGGAAGGGTTAGGACACGCCGATGGCCGCGAAAGCCCGGAAGATGAC
Organism: Candidatus Rokuibacteriota bacterium; assembly: GCA_003220495.1. GTDB lineage: Bacteria > Methylomirabilota > Methylomirabilia > Rokubacteriales > CSP1-6 > AR31. The sequence goes on from QHSP01000024.1 coordinate 23,987, forward strand.
CACGGTCGAAAAGAAGCTCGTCGGCGTCGCCGACGTCGTCATCGACGCGGCCCAGCGACGCCGCGATCCCACCTTCGCCATCCCGGTCCGCTCGCTCTCCAACGTCACGTTCGACGAGCGCAAGGGCCTGATCGAGCTCGGCCGCCGCAAGCAGGCGCGCTCGTTCTTCAACGTCGGCATGGCCAAGAAATTCATGCAGACGGTCCTGGTGGCCGACGCGCTGTGCGAGCTGCAGCGGGCGAACCTCACGACCTCGCTCCGCGAGATCTACTACCGCACCAAGCACACGATCAAGAACTCGCACGAGAACACGCTCGACACCCAGGACGAATCGGATCCGCTCATCGAGGACCTGGAGGTCACCCTGGCGGCCCTCCGCGAGGAGCTGCACGTGCGCGCCGAGAACGCCGGCTCCGTCGTCGGGCCGCTGGTGCTGGTGGACGACGGCGATCGGGTGGACTGCGCGCGGCTCGGGAAGGGTGGCTATTCGGTGCCGTCCATCGTCGAGCCGGAGTATCTCGAGATCCGGCAGTGCAGCGCCGATTTCGTCCTGCTCGTCGAGAAGGGCACCCAGTGGAACCGGCTCTCGGAAGACAAGTTCTGGAGGACGCACAACTGCGTGCTGCTGACGGGCAACGGCCAGCCGCCCCGCGGTGTCCGGCGACTCGCGCGCCGGTTGCACGACGAGAAGCGCCTGCCCGTCTACGTCCTCGTTGACAACGACCCGTGGGGCTACTACATCTACTCGGTCATCAAGCAGGGCTCGATCAACCTGGCCTTCGAGAGCCAGCGCATGGCCATCCCGAAGGCCAAGTTCATCGGGCTCTCGAGCGCGGATCCCGAGGCCTACGAGCTGCCGCGCAACGTCGGCATCAAGCTGAACGACAAGGACATCGCGCGCGCCAAGGAGCTGCTCGCGTACACGTGGTTCCAGAAGAAGGGCTGGCAGACCGAGATCAAGCGGATGCTCTCGAACGGGCTCAAGTACGAGCTCGACGCGCTCGCCAACAAGGACTTCCAGTACCTGACGAAGAAATACCTGCCCCGCAAGCTGAAAGAGAAGGACTGGTTGGACTAGACTGATGCCGTGCCGCTGGTCTCGTTCCACGATGTCCAGAAGACCTACCGATCGCTTCAGGGAGTCGACTACCCGGCGCTAGAGCATTTCAGCCTCGAGATCGAGGTCGGCGAGTTCTTCTGCCTGCTCGGCCCGAGCGGCTGCGGCAAGACGACGGTCCTCAAGATGCTCGCGGGCTTCGAGGCGCCCACGGCGGGCCGGATCCTGATGGAAGGCCGTCCCGTCGCCGGCGCCAGCCGCGACCGCGCGGTGGTCTTCCAGGGCGACGACTCGCTCTACGGCTGGCTCACCGCCGTCGAGAACGTCGAGTTCGGATTGCGCATGCGCCACGTGCACAGGACCGAGCGCCGCGAGCGCGCCAGGCGCTACCTGGAGCTGGTCGGTCTCCGCGGCCAGGAGCAGAAGTATCCCGCCGAGCTCTCCGGAGGCATGAAGCAGCGGATCCAGATCGCGCGCGTGCTGGCGAACGAGCCGAAGATGCTGCTCATGGACGAGCCCTTCGCCGCGCTGGACGCCCAGACCCGGACGTTGATGCAGATGGAGCTGGCCAGCATCTGGCACGCCACCCGCACGACGGTGCTGTTCATCACCCACGACATCGACGAGGCCGTCACCCTGGGCAAGCGCATCGGTGTGATGCAGGCCGGGCCACGCTCGCGGGTCAAGGGCGTCGTCGACGTGTCGCTCGACGGGGCGCGCAGCCGCACGGACGATGCGTTCCTGCGCTACTACAAGCAGGTGTATGAGATGATCCGCGACGAAGTCGCCAAATCTCTCTCGCGCGCGGACTAGCGAATGCGCCTGGCGCGGCACCTGTGGACCGTGTATGGAGGCTACGCGCTGGGATTCGCCAGCCTGTTCGTGATCTGGCAGCTGGCCTCGATCTACCTGGTCAGCTCGGTGCTCTTTCCGCCGCCGACGGTCGTCTTCAAGAAGGGCCTCCTGCTGGTGAAGAACGGCGTGCTGCTCGAGCATCTCGCGGCCAGCCTCCAGCGCATCCTGGCCGGATTCGTCGCCGGATCGCTGCTGGGCATCCCGATCGGGCTGGCCATGGGCTCGTTCCTCCCGGTGCGGAAGCTGCTGGAGCCGTACACGGAGTTCTTGCGCTTCATCCCCTCGGTCGCCATGATCACGGTCGCGGTGATCTGGTTCGGGATCGGCGAGGCGTCGAAGGTCTTCCTCATCATCTACACGACGATCTTCATCGTCATCCTGAACACGGCGGCCGGCGTCTCGGCCATCGCGCCCAACAAGATCCGCGCGGCGGAATCGCTGGGCGCGACACCGGCGCAGATCTTCTTTCACGTGGCGCTGCCGGCGACGGTGCCGTACATCCTCACCGGGATGCGGCTGGCCATGGCCAACTCGTTCACCACGATCGTGGCGGCCGAGCTCATCGCCGCCAACGACGGGCTGGGCAAGATGCTGTGGGACGGGCGGCTGTTCATGCTGGTCGACGAGATCTTCGTGTCCCTGGTCACCCTGGGGTTCCTCGGGTTCGTCACCGACCGCATGTTCCGCTGGAGCATCTACACGTTCGCGGGGAAATATTCGCCGGCGACGTAACGAGTCGTCCGGCGTCGGCGCGGGGCCCGATCTCGCGCGCATGCAACGTCACGTCGTATCGAGGAGGGGAGCCGTGATGCTGACACGTGGGGCGCTGCTCGTCCTGAGCGTGCTGGTGTGGAGCAGTGCTGCGTGGGCGCAGACCAAGATGACCATCGCGACCGGCGTGGATCCGGTGTTCTCCGCCTACTACGTGGCCCAGCAGGAAGGGCTCTTCAAAAAGCACGGTCTCGACGTGCGGATCAACACAGGGCCCTCCGGCTCGGCGATGGTGTCCTTCCTGATCAACGGTCAGATCGAGTCCGCCTTCGGCTCGGAGATCGCCGGCGTCAGCAACCACAACCTGGATCCCAACGTGGTGGTGGTCGCGCAAGCCACGCGCCTGGTGCGGTGGATCGCGATCGTGGGCCGCAACATCGACACCCTGGATCAGCTCAAGGGCAAGAAGATCGGCGTGGCGCGCGGCTCGGGCGGCGAGGTGTTCTGGCTCGCCCTGATCGACACGCTCAAGCTCAACGCGGCCGACTACACGGTGGTCAACGTCGAGGCGCCGGAGATGGTGGCGGCGCTCGAGCGCGGCAACATCGACGCCTACGCCGTGTGGGAGCCGTGGGTCACGCGCGGGCTGGCGGCCGTCAAGAACACCAAGGTGCTCAAGGATCAGGAAAACATCCTCGAGCAGGGCGTCTACATCTACATGAACCTCGCCTGGATCAAGAAGAACCCGGGGCAGGCCGAAGGGTTCATGCGCGCGCTCGTCGAGGCGACCGACCTCATCAACAAGGATCGCAAGCGCGCCGCCAAGGACGTCTCCGACTTTCTCAAGAGCCTCGACCCGCCGCTGGTCGAGCAGCTCATGACGAAGCTCCGCTTCGAGATGGTCCTGGACGACTTCACCATCAGTCTTTTCCGGCTCGCCGAGACGCAGCTGAAGCAGCAGGGCAAGCTCACCAAGCCCCTCGACTTCGGCGCGTTCGTCTACCCGGATCTCCTCCGCAAGGTGCAGCCCAAGAGCGTCAACTACAAGCCGTGAGACTCCAGGGCGCAACGCTCGACCCCAGCCGCCGGCCATGAGGCGATCGCTCTCTCAGAGCCCCGGACGCGTCTTCTACGGCTGGTGGATCGTGACGATCGGGTGCGTCCAGGACGCGGTGAAGGGCGGCCTGTTCAATACCGGGTTCACACTCTATTTCTTGCCGGTGCTCACCGAGCTGAATCTCAGCCGCGCCGCGACCTCGCTGCCGTTCTCGCTGTCCCGGCTCGAGGCCGCGCTCGGCGCGCCGCTCGTCGGATATCTCATCGACCGATTCGACGTCCGGGTGATGCTGGTCGTCGGGACCGTGCTCGCGGGCCTCGGGCTCATCCTGCTCTCCCTCACGCACAGCTATCTGCTCTTTCTCCTCGTCTTCATCGGCCCGCTCAGCTTCGGTTTCCAGGCCGGGTTCAATCAGGCGACCCTGGCCGCGGTCAACAGCTGGTTTCGTCGCAAGCGCGGGCTCGCCATGGCCGTCGTCCAGACCGGCCAGGCCATCGGCGGGGTCGTGATCTTTCCGCTGGTCGCGCTGGCCGTGTTGAACCTGGGATGGCGAATGGCCGCGGTCCTGTCTGGTCTCGTCGTGCTCATGCTGCTGCCGCTCGTCCTGCTCATCCGGGGCTCACCGGAGAGCATGGGACTGCTCCCCGATGGCGAACGCTCGAGCGGGGCGGAGCCCTACCCAACCGCGCACGGGCTCACGCCTGCGCGCAGCGACGCACGAGAGTTCACGACTCGCGAAGCGCTACGAACGCCGACCTTCTGGCTGCTCGCCGCCTTCCATGGGCTGCGCAACGTCCCCTACGCCGGAGTGACCGTGCACCTGGTGCCACTCCTGATCTGGAAGGGGCTCGACGAGCCGGCCGCGGCGTTCTACGTCGGGCTCACCGCGCTGGCCACCGTCGTCATCCGGCCGTTCACCGGGTGGCTCGGCGATCGGCAGTCGAAGCAGACGATCGGGGCCGTGGGCGTCTTGCTGGGCGCCGCCGGTCTCGTGGTGCTGGCGTACGGCGACGGGGCGTGGTGGGCGCTCGTGCTGTTCGCCGTCTTGTTCTCGTTCGGCGACGGCGTGAACTCGGTGACATGGGCCCTCGTGGGCGACGTCTTCGGCCGTGCCCACTTCGCCACGATCCGAGGCTGGATCAGCATGTTCCAGAGCTTCGCGTCGATGCCGGCCGCCGTGTACACCGGCTGGGTCTACGACCGGACGCAGAGCTATACGCAGGCGCTGATCGTGTTCGTGATCTGCTACGGCGCCGCCGCGCTGGTCTTGTGGCTGATTCCGCATCCCACGCGGCCGGCGCCGCTCGAGGTGGCGGCGAGTCGGGCGCTGAGCGCTTCCTAGAACTTCGCGCTGATCTTCGCGCCCTTCGAGGTCTGACACGAGCCGGCGCCGCCGCCGCGCAGGCCGGCTTCCGCGGCGTCGAGCGAGAAGCGGCAGAGCATCGTGCTGCCGCGATCGCCCTTCAGCGTCGCGATCGCCTTGTTCTCATGCATGGTGACGAACGCGCCCCGGTCGCGCGCCGCGCCCCACATGCTGTCATCGATCTCGCCTCGAGCGTCGTGTGGCTCGTCGCCTTCCCAAGCCGGATCGATCCGGCCGCGGGACATCTCCTTCTTGACCACGGTGTATTTGCCGGAGAATCGCTCGCCGTCGGGCATGACCGCCGCCATCGTTCCACTGCCGCCGAACAGTCCCGATTCCCAGCTCATCGTCAGCGGCACCGGCGACTGACCCGGAACGTCGACGCGTCCGGTCACCGGCCCCGAGGCGCAGCCCACGACCCCGATCGTGAGTAGCGAGATCGCCGCCATCCGGATGGTGCTCCTCTCCATGCGGTCGCTCTCCTTGGAGTCGTCGCGTCCGTTGTGGGAGCGGAAGGTGACGACGCGAACTTCGAGGGGGCCGATGATACGCGATCGCCCGCGCCGGCGAAAGCGGCCGTCTGGGGCAGCTACCGAGCGTGTGGACCGCGCTCGAAGAGCGGGACCGTGCCGGGCGCTTGCACACCCTCGATCGAGAGCAGTCGGAGCTTCGTCCTGATGCCCCCGTGCGCCGAAAAGCCGCCGAGCTTGCCGTTCGCGGCGAGCACGCGATGGCACGGGACGACGATCGCGAATGGGTTCTGGCCGAGCGCCGACCCGACGTCGCGCGCCGCGCCGGGCTCGCCGAGGCGCGCGGCAATCTCGCCGTACGAAAGCGTCGCGCCCGGTGGAATCGTGCGCGCGGCCTCGTAGACGCGGCGGTGGAACGGCGGGACCTGCCTCATGTCGAGCTCGACGGCCGACAGATCCGACGTCTCCCCGTTGAGCAGCGCGACAATGCCCTCGACCGCGCGCTGCACCTCCGGCGGCGGCGCCGCTTCGCGAGCGCCGGGAAATTCGCGCCTCATCCGGGCGCGGACCGCCGATTCGCTCGACTGGGGCAGCTGGACTCCGACGACACCCCGATCGCCCCACGCGATACCGCAAGGGCCGACCGGCGTGTCGAACAGGTGAAAGCCTCGCTCCGTCACGATGATCGCTGCCGCCACTCGCGGATCTGGGCGGCGTGCTCGCGGTAGTGCCCCGCGCCGGCGCCGTCGAACGGATCGCGCGCGCCACCGCCCGGAACGAAGTGCGCCTCGGGCAGCGCTGCGGCCGCGTCGACGAACAGTCGGTGGGTCAGGTCGAGCTCGGCGAGGACGTCGGCCGACTTCACGCCCGACTTTCGCTCGACGAATCGCGCGTTCCACGCATCGAAGTCATCATACGTGCCGGGCGAGTAGGGTGCCTCGCCCTTTGCGATGTTCCCGAAGGCCGGGATCATCGCCTCGTGCCAGCCGGATATGTGGATCAGGATCTCGCGAACGCCCCAGCTCCCGAGCCACACGCGGCGCATCCCTTCGTCGGTCAGCCCATCGATCGCCTGACGAAGTTCGGTGAATGCTTCCTCCGCCTGGCGTAGCATCGTATCCTTGTCGCCCATCTGCCCCTCCCGGCCGGTGAGTCACTACGTCTCTGAGACCCCGCCCGGGCCCGGCTGTGAAAGACGGCCGGCGGAGGTGGCGGGCCGGCCCCGACCGGGCTGGTAACAGTCGGTCCATCCTGAGGCGGCCAAACCGGTTAGAAAACGGCCGCTGAAGCTGGCGCGATCCGGTAGCCTGTCGGAGTAAGTACTCGCGAAATCAGCGATCCGGGGGGGTCGTCCGGAAATGGTCCGTGTTTTGCGTGTTTTTCGGTCCACGAACCCCACAATGGTGCTCACCATGGGCTCTCCATGCTCTATCGGTGTGGGTCCGGCTCGTCCCGAGTCGGCGGCCCGGCCAGTCTGTTGCGCCCGCTAACGAACATGATCGCCGCGAGGTTCGTCGGCACGCGGCTGGCCGCGAAGCCGTTCCTGATCTCGCTGCTCGTCATCATGGTGCTGGCGGTCGTCGGGTTCTTGAGCTTCCACGCCGTCGGCAATCTCGTGTCCGTCAATCGAGAGATCGCGACCCGCACCATTCCCGCGGTCCGCCTGGCCGCGTCCACCCGTGAGGCGATCACGCCGCTCGTCCGGCTCGAGATGCGCGCGCTGGTGCTGGGCGATTCCAGCTACGCGACGGCGTGGAACGAGCGGGCGGTGCGTGTCACCGAGGATCTCGAGCACCTCGCCGGCTACGTGCAGAGCAAGCGAGAGGCCCAGAAGCTCGCCGCCGCGCGCGGCGCGTTCGAGCACTATCGGAGCCTCGTCGCGACCGAGCAGGACCTCTTGCGGCGCGGCGCCCAGGCGCAGGCCCTCGCGTTACCCTACAGCGAGGCTCGCACGCGCGCCGAGGAAGTCCAGGAGAACCTGGACGGGTTGATGGCCGCGATCCACGAGCGGGTCCTCGCGGCGCAGGCCGAAGCCGCGCGCCTCGAAGCCAGGACGTGGACGGGCGTCCTGATCTCCCTGGGAGCCGCGGTCGGCCTGGCGTTGCTCGTCGCGCTGGAGAACGCCCGCCTGCACGCGGCCGCGCGACGAAACATTCAGCAGCTGGTGCACCAGTCGCGACAGCTGCTCGAGTCCAAGGTGGCAGCCGAGCAGGCCAACCGGGCAAAGAGCGAGTTCCTCGCCTCGATGAGCCACGAGCTCCGTACGCCTCTCAACGCGGTGATCGGCTTCTCCCAGGTGCTCGCGAACCAGACGTACGGAGCGGTGAACGAGCGCCAGCTGACGTATCTGTCCTCGATCCTCGCGGGCGGTCGCCACCTCCGAAAGCTGGTCGACGACGTGCTCGACCTGGCGAAGGTCGACGCCGGACACCTGACTGTCGATCTCACGAAGGTCGCCGTGGCCGAGGACATCCCGGAGGTCGTGGGCGTCGTCCAGGCGCTCGCGCAGCAGAAGAGCATCACGGTGACGGTGGAGGTGAAAGAGCCGCTGCCGGAGATCACCGCGGACCGGATGCGGGTCCAGCAGATGATCTACAACTTGTTGAGCAACGCGATCAAGTTCACCGAGGCGGGCGGACACGTCACTGTGATGGCCGACACGATCTCGTCGTCTGGCCCGAACGGCGCGTGCTGGCTGCGGATCCGCGTCGTGGACACCGGGATCGGGATCAAGGCGGAGGACCAGGCCCGGATCTTCGACAAGTTCGAGCGGGGCGATTCCTCGTCAGCCAGCGAGCAGGACGGAACGGGGCTCGGCCTCGCCCTGACGCGGAAGCTCGTCGAGCTTCACGGCGGCCGGATCACCGTCGAAAGCGAAGGCGTCAAAGGGCGGGGCAGCATGTTCACCGTGCTGCTGCCGCTGGTCCCCCCCGAGCACCCCGCCAGCTAGCGTTGCTCTCAGAGGCGCGCCTCGGCCGGCGGGGCCCCAGCCCCGCGACGGCCTGCAGCGCGCACAGCCAGGGCCCTCATGCCGGCGTCGCCGGCGCGGGCAGGCGCTCGTACATCTGGTGGACGTCGCCGCCGTGGAAGCGCGCCACGTGATTGGTGGGCGGCAGCGGCTCCGTGTAGAAGAACTCGGGTAGCTCGTCGTCCTTCTCGGTGAACCCGGCGAGGCGGTTGAACTCGTATTCCATCCGGAGCGCGTCTCGCCCGAGCGGCTCGAAGAAGTCCTTGGTCAGGCTCGTGCCGTGCGCGGCGTTGATGGCGTTGACCAGAAACTCGGTATTCGGATTGGTCACGCTCATGCCGAAGATGCAAAGCCCGAGCGAATCGTTGGCCGCCACGCGCGCCTGGTGGGCGAGGCTCTGCTCGACGATCTGCTCGGCGTTCATCTCGCGCGTCTTGAGCCGCGGAAGGTTGCCCGCGGTGTGGTCGGCGCCCTGCGCGGTCGCCATCATCGTGACGCCGGTCGCCTCGACCACGCGAGGATCGTAGGCGCTGATCGCCTGCTTCTTGATGACGGGGACCCGGCGCACCTTGTAGTGCGCGCCCACGCGCGCCGTGCCCTGCGCCCACAGCCGCCCCTTTTCGCTCCCGCGGCGCATCTCCGCCATGCAGTCGGCCATGAACTTCACGTCGCCGAAGGCCCCGAGACGGGCCTCCATCAAGACCGCCAGGGTGGCGCCGAGCTCGATCGTGTCCACGCCGAGGTCGTTGGCGAGGAAGTTCATCTGGGCGAGCTCGTCGGGATCGCTCAGGCCGCAGTTGGTGCCGAGAAGGCCGAGCGTCTCGTACTCCACCGGCGAGACGACTTCTTTGCCGCTCGCATCCGCGTAGACGTTGCTGCACTGGATCACACAGCCGGGCATGCACGCGTGCGTGTGCTCTCCGCCGCGCGAGACGTTGAGCTGGCTGATGTAATCGCCTCCCATCTTGAACTTCTCGCCGCCCGCCACGTTGACCTGCTGGCCGGCGCTGAAGTTCCGGACCGGCAGACCTCCGAGCGCGTTCTGGAGGTCGGCCATGCCCATGGTGCCGATCTTCTGGTAGAAGCTCGTCACCATCGAATCGGCGAGCAGCATCTTGGCGTAGTCCTTGATGGCCGCGTTGACCTTCTTGGCGTCGGTGAACGGCGGAATCTTGTCCAGATCGACCACGGCGGCCTTCACCCTCTTGGAGCCCATCACCGCGCCCACACCACCGCGCGCGGACAGCCGAGCGGGCCTGCCGTCCTTGTCGCTGAAGGCGATGCCGCCGAGCAGGCCCTGATACTCGCCGACGGGTCCGCAGAGCGCGATCGTGACTTTCCGCCCGTACTGCTTGTGCAGCATCTCCTGCGCCTCGAAGTTGCCCTTGCCCAGATACGGCGCGGCGTCGTCGAACTCGATGGAGCCGTCCTTCTTGAAGTGGATCACGACCCATTCCGGCGAGGCGCCGTGCAGGGTGAAGCCGGCGACCTTCAGCTGCCCGAGCCCGTAGCTGAAGCTGCCGCCGCCGTTGGCCTCTTTGATGCCGCCCGTGAGCGGGCTCTTGCAGCCCACGCTCGTGCGGTTCGCGTTGGAGAAGCTCGTGCCGGCGAAGGGCCCGGCGGAGAAGACGAGCGGGTTGGCGGGTGACAGCGGGTCGACCGTCGCGGCACCGAGCTCGAGGAGAGTCTTGGCGATCCAGTAACGGCCCGCCCTGACGATCTCCTCGCCGTGCAGCTCGCGCTTGGTGATCTTGCGGCTCGTCAGATCGATGTCGTAGTAGGTCCGCATGGCACGCTCCTCAGTGTTCTGTACGGTCGCGCTGTCCTGTTTGCGTCAAAGTAAGCTGCCGGCTGGATTGTGTCAAATTCGCGGAACGCGAGTGCTGAGCCGATTCGCGGCATTCCGGAATGACCGTCACTCAGCCGACGCCCTCTGACCCGATGCCTGCCAATACGGCTTGGGACACGCTCGTGGAGCGCCGTGGACCGTCGCCCAAGCTCGTGAGAACTATCGAAGGTATTTTTGTGGAAATCCGGAATGTGATGTGGCCCCGCCCTTGCTCCTCCGTGACGGGGTCGAGAGCATTCGCGCGCGACGGAGGAGACTATGGGGAAGCGATTTCTCGGGAGATTTCTGTTCACGAGTGCGGTCGTCCTCACGGCGGTACCTTTGGCCATGGCACAGGAACTCGCGGGTGTGGTCACGAGCCTCGAGGGTACGGCCACGGTCGCGCGTGTCGAGCGCTCGTATGCTCGACTGCTCCGATTCAAGGACGACGTGTACGTCCGTGACCGCATCACGACCGGTGATCAGTCGATCGTCCGCGTGCTACTCGGCGGGAAGGCGACCGTCACCGCACGCGAGCGGTCGGTCTTGACGATTACCGAGTCGTCCGGCGTCTCGACGATCCACCTCGACGACGGTCGGATCTCGGTCGCAGTCTCCAAGGGTTTGATGAAGCGAGGCGAGGTCATCGAAATCAAAACGCCGAACGCGGTGGCTGCTGTTCGCGGCACCGTCGTCGTCGCGGAAGTCTTCCCCGGCGGCACTGTCCGCTCCACGATCAGTGTGTTGCGCGGCCTCGTCGACGTGACGGGCCTTGACGCGGCTCGACGCACCGGATCGCCCGTGAATGTCGGGGTCCTTCAGGCGGTGAGCGTCACCGGCTCGAATCACGTGCCGCAGCCCAGCGCCATCACCGCCGACGCAGCCAGGCGGCTGACAGCCGAATTTCGTATCGTCCCGCGCGAGATGCCGCGAGCGACGGTCGCCCCGACCGTCGAGCTGGCGATGCGGCAGGCTGTCGACGATGCGGCGAATGCGGGTCCTGCCCACCGTGCCGCTGGCAACGGCTCCGGAGCGAGCGGTGCTCGCAAAGACGCTGGGATCGCCAGCGGCGATAAGCAGGGTCGTGAGAGCAAGAACGATGAACCGACAACCGCGGACGGTCGAGGCAAGGATAGCGCGAACGGCACCGTCGAGGCCGCGGCCGCGAGTGTCGGCAACGGCGTCAGTCTCGTCGATGCCGTCATGAGTCTGGGGCCCGCCAAGAAAAGCGGGAAGAAGTAGCCCACGCCAGGCCAATCGCGTGAGGAGCCGCCCCCCCCCACGATTTGTTGACAGCGCGGGAAGGTCGGGCCGAAACTTCCCGTGGTGATGCCGGCCGATGCTTGAGGCGGCCCTCAAAACTCTCCTGTCGCTCGTTCTCGCCGCGGCGGCTACCACCTACGTGCGTGGGTGGCGCCGGCTCCGCGCCGCGGGGTACCCGCCGCCGTTCTGGCGGCCGGCGTCCTACGCACTAGGCGTCGTCTTCGTCGCGGCCGCGCTGCTGTCGCCCCTCGACGAGCTTGCGACGGAGCGGTTCTCGGCCCACATGGCTCAGCACCTCCTGCTGACGATGATGGCAGCGCCGCTCCTGCTACTCGGTAACCCGCTGCCGGTCGTCCTCTGGGGCCTGCCGCCCGGCCCGCGTCGCTGGCTCGCGGCGCCCTTTCGACGGGCGGCGTGGCCGCGCTCAGCGCTGTCGGCCATGACGTTCTGGCCGGCGGCCGGCCTCCTTCACGTTGCGGCCATCTGGGTCTGGCACGTCCCGTGGCTCTACGACGCGGCGGCCGAGCACGAGCTCGTGCACGCCCTCGAGCACGTGATCTTCTTCGGAACGGCGCTGCTATTCTGGTGGCCGATCATCCGCCCGGCGCCGCGACTCGCTCCACGGCTCCATCCCGGTCTCCAGATCGTCTATCTGATCGCCGCGACCGCGCAGAGCACCGCGCTCGGCATGCTGCTGGCGGTGCCGGAGCGCGCGTTCTATCCTCACTACGCGCGGGTGGCGGCCACCCTCGGCATCAACGCCGTCGACGATCAGATGGTCGGCGGCGGGCTCATGTGGAGCGGCGCGCACATGTACTTGCTGCCGATCCTCTTGATCCTCTACGGAATTTCACGCGACGCCGCACGCCAGCGCGACGACGCGTCGATATAGTCTGGCGTAATCCGCAGGGCTGAGGAGAGAGGGCTCATGGCACTCGATCTCTTGATTCGCGGGGGCAGCATCGTCGACGGCTCGGGCGCCGCGCGTTATCGCGGCGACGTCGCCATCCGGGATGGCCGGATCGTCGAGCTCGGACGCATTCGATCGGCGGCCGAGCGCACCATCGACGCTGACGGCTTGATCGTCGCGCCGGGCTTCATCGACGGTCACACCCACATGGACGCCCAGGTGGCGTGGGACCGGATGGGAAGCTGCTCCTGCTGGCACGGCGTGACCACCGTGATCATGGGCAACTGTGGGTTCGCGCTGGCGCCGTGCCCGCCCGCGGAGCGCGAATGGTTCGCGCGCTGCCTGACCGCGGTCGAGGACATTCCGACCGAGGCGATGATGGCGGGAATCGACTGGACCTGGGAGACGTTTCCGGAGTACCTGGCGACCGTGGATCGCTTACCCAAGGCGATCAACTACGGCGCCTACATCGGCCATTCGGCGCTGCGGATGTACGTCATGGGCAAGCGTGCGCTGGCCGAGCCCGCGACCGAGGCCGATCTGGCGCGAATGGCCGCGGCGGTGCAGGAGGCGATTCGCGTGGGCGCCATGGGCTTCTCGAGCTCCCGCGCGACGACGCACGTCACGCCGGACGACACACCGGTGGCCAGCCGCATCGCCGCCTGGTCGGAGCTCGATCGCCTGGTCGGCGCCATGGCCGAGCTGAACGCCGGCGTGTTCCAGGTCGGTCCGGACACGTCCGGCGGCGAGGCCCAGCGCCGATTCCTCGCGCGGCTCAAGCAGGTGGCGGTCGAGACCGGACGGCCGGTGATGTTCGGCACCATCTCGAGCCGCCAGGGCGACACGCCGAATCCGTGGACCTATCAGCTCGAGTACCTGGACGAATGCGCGGCCGCCGGGGCGCGGATGTGGGGGCAGACCACGACGCGCTCGATCAACGCCATCTTCTCGCTCAAGTCCTACTTGCCGTTCGACGCGCTCCCGGCGTGGCGGCAGATACGCCGCTTGCCCCTGGCCGAGCAGAAGCGGCGTCTCGCCGACCCGGCGACGCGCCGGCAGCTGGTCGCCGAGGAGGCCGGCATGAAGCCGCGCGACAATGTCTTCCAGGGCGGCGGCGCCGCCACCACCGATCCGCGGAAGCCCGACTACGCGAACCTCTTCGTCATGAAGGGAGTGGACTGGAACGACCCGACGGTCGCCCAGCTGTCGGCGCAGCTTCGCCGCCACCCGGTCGAGGTCATGATCGACCTGGTGCTCGAGAACGACGATCAGGTGTTCGTGCAGCCGCTCGTCAACGAGGACCCGGAGCACGTGCTCGGCATGCTGCGGCACGCGCGGACGCTCGCGACGTTCTCGGATTCGGGCGCGCACGTGTGCCAGGAGATGGGCTCGTCGCTCCAGACTCACTTGCTGAGCTACTGGGTGCGCCAGCGGCAGGCGTTCACGCTCGAAGAGGCGGTGCGCAAGCTCACCTTCGACAACGCATCGGCGTGGGAGATCCATGACCGCGGGCTCGTGCGCACGGGCTATCGTGCCGACCTCGTCGTGTTCGACGAGCGCCGCGTGCGGCCGGCGATGCCCACGGTGCAGACCGACCTGCCCGGTGGCGCCCGCCGCCTGGTGCAGAAGGCGGAGGGGATCGCCGCCACCGTCGTCAACGGGCAGGTGACCCTGGAGAACGGCGAGCCCACCGGCCGCACGCCGGGCGTCTTGCTCCACGGGCCCGGCGCGCGTTCGGCCTGACGCGTGGCTTCGCCGCGCGTCGCCGTCTGCGCCGGCTTCTCTAGAAGACCGCGAGCGGGTGCGCCGGCGCGCCCGTGGAGCCGACCAGCCGGATCGGCGTCGCCGTGAAGAGGAACTCGTAGCGCCCCTCCTCCGCGCACGCGCGCGCCAGGCGCTCCGGATTCGTGTTGTCCACGAGCACCAGCCCCAGGAACGGGATGGCCAGATGCGTGCTCATCGCGAAGCCTGGATAACTGGTCGGGCGCTCGTCCATCATGTCCCACGCGATCGCGGCGATGTCCTTCTCGCGAAACCACTCGAGACACGACAGATGCATCCCGGGGTGGGGCGCCACGCGCGGCACCCAGTCGGGATTCGCCTTGCGGAAGGCTTCGTCGCCGTTGCGCACGACGACCACGTCGCCCGGCTCGATCTTCACGCCCGCCCGCGCGGCGACCGCGTCGAGCTCTTTCGGGGTGACGGGCTGACCGACCGTCACGTAGCCCTCCGTGCGGCCGGCGGCGACGTCGAGCAGCACGCCTCGCGTCGTCAGGCCGTCGAAGTAGGCGTCGATCGCGCACCAGGTGGCCCCGGCCGCGGTCAGGCTGTCCTTGAACGGGCGGCCGTTGTAGAGCTCGCCGTCCCACGCGACGTGGCACAGGGCGTCGATGTGGGTGATCGAGAACCCGTGATAGACGAGATCGAACCGATCGAGCACCACGTCGGCGCGCTCGCGGTTCGACGGGAACGTCACGTTGTACATGATCGCCGGCTGCGGGCCGATGTCTCGAGCCAGCGAGACCGTCCGACCCGTGCGCACCAGCGACGCGGCTTGCGCGCGCTTGGCGGCGGTGATCAGATTCGCGGTGCCGCGCTGGTCGTCGTGGCCCCAGCGGCCCCAGTTGTTCAGCTCCTTGAAGTACCCTTCGACGCGAGCCTGCGTGGGTGGCTTCCAGTCGGTCATCATCGCTCCTCTCGCCGAAATTCTCGAATCAGAGGCGCGCCTCGACCGGCGGGGCCCCAGCCCCGCGACGGTCGGCAGCGCGCACGACGCTAGTAGTAGACCGAGCGGCCGGCGCCGCCGGTCGCCACGACCAGCTCGCCGCTGACCGCCCACGCTTTGTCCGACGCGAGAAAGACCGTGAGATAGGCGATCTCGCCGGCGTCCACCATGCGGCAGATCGAGTTGCCCCGCGGCGATTCGTAGGCGAAGTCGCGCTTCTCGACCTCGTCGGCCGAGACGCCGAGCTCGGCGGCGCGCGCGGCCAGGAGCCTCGGCGTGCGCTCGGTGCGCGTCGTGCCCGGGTGGATGCAGTTGACCGTGATGCCGTACCGCCCGAGCTGCACGGCCAGGGTCTTGGTGAGGTGCACGAGCGAGCCGTTGCGGGCGCCGCCGCTCAGGTTCCCGGCGTTGCGGGCGTTCGTGCCGCTGATATTGATGATGCGCCCCCACCCGTGTTGTTTCAGGTAGGGGATGGCGGCGCGGGCGCAGCGCAGCGCGCCGACGTACTTCACGTTGAAGTCCTGCAGCAGATCCTCGTCGACGACGGTCTCGATCGGGCCGGTCGCGGTCGCCGAGCCTCCCGGCGCCGACCCGCTGTTGACCAGGATGTGCAGGCCCCCGAGCCGGTCCGCGGCCTGGGCCACCGCGCGGTCGACCTGCTCCTTGCTGCTCACGTCGGCGACCAGCGGGATGACCGTGCGGCCCGTCTGGCCCTCGAGCTCGCGCGCGGCCGCCTCCAGCCGGTCCTTCGTGCGCGCCACGATCGCGACGTCGACGCCCTCGCGGGCGAGCTCGAGCGCGATGGCCTTGCCGATGCCGAGACTGCCGCCGGTCACGAGCGCGCGTTTGCCGTTCAGTCCGAGATCCATCGCCTCACCTCTTCAACGTTTGAATGTGAACAGGTCCACGATCGCGTCGATCCTCACCACCTCGTCCAGACGCCAGAGGGCCTCGAGCGCACCGGCCGCCTGCGCTTGGCCGAGGACGTCCTCCGCGAGATCGCGGAACTTCGTCTCGACGTCGGCGTCGGTCATCGGGTTGCGAGCGTGGCCCTTCGGGTACTCGGCCCGCTCGGTGTAGCGCTGACCCGAACGGGTGGTCACGTCGATCTGCGAGGCTAGCTCGCCGGGAAAGCGTCGCGTGAGGTCCGGGTTCTCGGCGACGCGGATGCGATTCATGAGGGGTCGCAGGCTCGGATCGAGGTATCGCTTCGGCTCGAAGCTGGCCGGCGTGATGCGCCCGTCCACGAGCGCGACGGCGAGCATGTAGGGAAGACTGTGGTCGGCCGTCTCACGCGTCCGCGGATCCCACTTCGCCGGCTCGCTCCCGATCTCGCTGTGGGCCATCGCGTAGATCTGCACGTCGAGCGTCTCGATCTCGTCGGCGCGCACCTTGCTCCTGAGGGCGAGCGCGACGGCGAGCGGCGCCTGCGCGTGATACTCGGCCGCGAAGAACTTGAAGTTCGTGCGCTCGATCGCGAAGGGCCTTCCGGCGCCGCCGAGCGCGCCGAGCTCGAACGGCCCCGTCACTTGCTCGCAAAGACCGTGGCGGCCCTCGAAGGCGGCCGTCGGCCCCGTCATCCCCGCCTTGGCGAGCTGCGCGGCGAAGAGCCCGGCCTTCGCGGCTACCGCCGTCGCGCAGCCCTTCCACATCGCGAGCTCACCGGCCCGCGTCTGGCGCGTCGCCACGTTCGCCGTCACTCCGATCGCGATCGCGTCGGCCATCTCCTGGGCGGAGAGGCCGAGGAGGAGCCCGGCGCCGGCCGCGGAGGCGGGCGCGACGAAGACGCCCTGGTCCCAGCCGCGGTCGCGCAACGACACCTGATCGGCCAGCGCGCCGAAGACTTCGTAACCGAGGACCGTCGCCAGCACGAGGTCTCTGCCCGATGCGCCCACGAGCTCGGCCGCGGCCAGGATCGCCCCGAGCATGTCGCTCGGATGGCCGGAGCCGCGCGCGATGTACGTATCGTTGGCGTCGAGGAACCGGATCATCGCGGAGTTGGCGAAGGCCGCGGCTTCCGGCGTCGTCGCGCGCCCCTCGCCCAGGAGCCGCGCCGACGGCCCGCCGCCCGAGACCGGCGCGAGACGCCGCGCGATGACCGCCGGCTCGCTCGGCGCGCCGCCCATGGCGCAGCCGAGCGAGTCGATGAGGTGGCGCTTGGCCTCCTTGACCGCGCTCGGCGACAGATCGCCGTAGCCGAGCGATGTCGCGTAGCGCGCGAGCGTGTCGGTCGTTCGATCCATATCTCTGGTGTCAGGGAAGCAGGATCAGCTTACCCGTCGACTCCCGCGACTCGAGATGGCGATGCGCCTGCGCCGCCTGCGCCAGGGGAAACGTCTTGCTGATGTAGAGCTTGAGCCGGCCCTCGCGCATGAGCGCGAAGCACCGCTCGGCGCTTTCCCGCGTCTTCTCTGGAAAGCCCCTCGTCAGGGTCGGCAGCGAGAGCGCGCTCACCTTCTGCGATTTCGGGGAGAGGACCGAGAGGTTCAGCGGATCCGGCGCGCCGCCCGCGCGTCCGTAGAGGACGATGTGTCCGAAGGCGGCCAGACAGCGAAGGCCCTCCTCGAACGTCGGCTTGCCGACGGCGTCGAGAATGAGATCGACCCCGCGGTCGCCGGTCAGCCGCAGCACCTCGTCGGCGAACTTGTCCTTCACGTAGTTGATCACCGCGTCCGCGCCGGCCTCTTTCGCGAGGCCGGCCTTAGCATCGCTCGAGACCGTGCCGAACACGCGAGCGCCGGCCGCCTTGGCGAGCTGGATGGCGGCGAGCCCGACGCCGCCGGCCGCGGCGTGAACGAGGACACTCTTGCCGGGACCGGTCGTATCCATCGTGTGGAGCGCGTGATAGGCGGTCAGCCCCTGGATCAGGAACGCCGCGCCGTCGACGAAGCTCAGCGAGTCCGGGAGCGGGATGGCCATGAACGCGGGCGATACGCAGTATTCCGCGTACGCGCGGCTCGTGAACGCGGCCACGCGCATGCCGGGCCGGAGATTCGTCACGCCGTCGCCGACCGCCTCGATCACGCCCGCGACCTCCATCCCGGGCGTGTCAGGGAGCTTCGGCTTCACGGTGTACGTGCCCTGGCGAAAGCGCGTGTCCGCGAAATTCACGCCGATCGCGTGATTCTTGATCAGCACCCAGCCGGCGCGCGCCTCCGGCCTGGGGACGTCGGCCAGGGCCAGCACCTCCGGACCACCCGTTTGCGCGAAGACGATCGCGTTCATCCCTTCCTCCTTGTGGCGAGGCACACACTATCGCAGAACGGAGCTTCGATGGGGCGGGTATTCCCGGAATTACCGCGCTCGCCGTTTCCTGTAGTATTTTTTCAAGTTGCGGACCGTGATCACTCGAGCCAGCTACGTTCGCGCCCCGGATTGGCCCGCGCCCGTCCGTTACTCCGTCGCCGTGGCCGCCGTGCTGGCGGCGGCGGCGGCGCGCGGCGCGTTCTCGATATTCTGGGGCGCCGACTTGCCGTTCCTGATGTTCATTCCCGCCATGGTTCTGAGCGCCTGGGTGGGCGGGTTCTGGCCGGGGATCGTCACGACCGTCCTCGGCGCGGCGCTCGCCAGCTATTTCTGGCTGCCTCCGTTCTACGCCTTCCGCGTGTCGACCGTCGGCGACCTCGTCGGCCTTCTGGTCTTCGTCGCGATCGGCGTCCTGATCAGCGCGCTCAGCGAGGCGATGGACCGCGGCCGCCGCCGTCTCGAAAGTCTGCTCCACAGCATCGACGAAGGCTTCGTCGTGTTCGACCAGGACTGGCGCTGTCGCTACGTGAACGATCGAGCCGCGGAATTGCTCGGCCAGCCGGCGGCGTCGATGGTCGGCAAGGCGATGTGGGACCTGTTCCCCGACATCGTCGGCACCCAGATCGAGGCCCGTCTGCGGCGCGCGCCGGCTGCGAACGAGCCCGTCGTGTTCGAGACGTTCTACCGGCCGTCCGCGCGGCGGTTCAGAGCTCGGGTCTTTCCGACGCCGGACGGCTTCTCCGCCCTGCTCGAGGACACCACGGAGCGAAAGCGGGCCGAGGAAGACTCGCTGCGGCTCGCGGCGATCGTGCGCTCGTCCGAGGAGGCGATCGTCGGCAAGGATCTCGACGGGATCATCACGGCGTGGAATCCAGCCGCCGAGCGACTGTTCGGCTTCACGGCGCAGGAAGCGATCGGCCGGTCCATCAGGATCGTCGTGCCCGCGGACCGGCAGGGAGAGGAGGACGACGTCCTGGGCCGCCTGCGCCGCGGGGAGACGATCGAGCACATGGAGACCGTGCGTCTCCGGAAGGACGGCACCCTGATCGACGTCGCGTTGACGGTGTCGTCGATCCGGGACGCCGACGGCCGCGTCATCGGCGCCTCGAAGACCGCCCGCGGCATCGGCGAGCGGCTCCGCGCCGAGGCGGAGCGCGCCAGGCTTCTCACGGCCGAGCAAGCGGCCCGCGCGCGAGCCGAGGCGGCCGAGCGTCGCGCGACCCTCCTGTCCGAGTCGAGCACCGCGCTCAGCGGCTCGCTCGACTACGCCACGACGCTTCGCACCGTGTCGCGGCTCATCGTGCCCCGATTCGCGGACTGGTGCATCGTCGATCTCGTCACGCGCGAGAACACGCTGGAGCGCGTCGCGGTCTCGGCGGCCGGGCCCGACTCCGAAGCGCTGCTGTCGGAGCTCCAGCGTTACGCGCCGGACTGGACCTCGCCGCAGCCGGCCGCCGAGGTGCTTCGCTCGCGGAAGACGATTGCGATGCCGGAGGTCACGGAGGACACGCTCGTCTCGACCGCGCGGGACGAGCGGCACCTGGAGATCATGCGCCGTCTGCGGCCGAGCTCGGCGATCGCCGTCCCGATGGTGACCCGCCAGCGCATCGTCGGCGCGATCACGCTCGTGCGAACCACTCCCGGGCGTTCGTACGACGACGCCGACGTCGCGATGGCGGAGGAGCTCGCGCGTCGGGCGGCGTTGGCGGTCGACAACGCGACGCTCTATGGCGAGGCCGATCAGGCTCGGGCGCAGGCCGAAGGCGCGAATCGCGCGAAGGACGAGTTCCTCGCCGTGTTGTCGCACGAGCTGCGGACGCCGATGAACGCGGTCTACGGGTGGGCGCGCATGCTCCAGATGGGTCAGATCGACTCGGGTACGACGCCGCGCGCGCTCGACGCGATCGTTCGCAACGCGCACGTCCAGCTCCAGCTGATCGACGATCTCCTCGACGTGTCCCGCATCATCAGCGGCAAGATGCGGCT
Source organism: Candidatus Rokuibacteriota bacterium (assembly GCA_003220495.1). Lineage (GTDB taxonomy): Bacteria > Methylomirabilota > Methylomirabilia > Rokubacteriales > CSP1-6 > AR31. Next base: position 44,426 of record QHSP01000024.1, read on the forward strand.
CGACATCCGGCCGGTCGACATCCGGCGCGTGCTCGAATCGGCGCTCGACGCGGTGCGGCCGGCGGCCGACGCCAAGGGGCTCAAGCTCCACTCTCTCCTCGATCCGGGCGCCGGACCGATCAACGGCGATCCGGATCGCCTGCAGCAAGTCGTCTGGAATCTTCTGATGAACGCGGTCAAGTTCACGCCGCGGGACGGGCGGATCCAGCTCATGCTCCAGCGCGTCAACTCACATGTCGAGATCGTGGTCAGCGACACCGGCGCCGGCATCCGCAGCGAGCTGCTGCCGGTCATCTTCGACCGCTTCCAGCAGGGCGAGAGTGGAAGCACGCGCAACAAGGGTGGCCTTGGTCTCGGGCTCGCCCTCGTTCGCCACCTGGTCGAGCTGCACGGGGGGGCCGTCACCGCCGAGAGCGCGGGTGAGGGCAAGGGCGCGACCTTCCGGGTGAAGCTGCCGCTCGTGGGCGCGCTGGCCGCGACGGCAGAAGACCGCGTGCACCCCACCGCCCGCCAACCGGCGCCCGCATATCACGGCCCCTCGCTCCGAGGGCTCCGCGTCCTCGTCGTCGACGACGACCCCGACGCTCTGGATCTGATCGCAACGATCCTGAGACGGGCGGAAGCGGAGCCCATGCTCTGCTCGTCGCCGACGGAAGCGCTCGCAGCGCTCCGGTCCTGGAAGCCACACGTGCTCGTCTCGGACATCGAGATGCCCGGTGAGGACGGCTACTCGCTCATCCGGAAGATCCGCGAGCTGGCCGGCTCCGACGGCGGCCAGATCCCGGCGGTGGCGCTCACCGCCTACGGAAGGCCTGAAGATCGGGTGCGCTCGCTGTCGGCCGGCTACAGCGTGCACGTGTCGAAGCCGGTGGACCCGGTCGAGCTCGGTGTGATCGTCGCCAACCTGGTTGGCCGGTCGCCCTCCGGGTGAGGCACGGCGCCGGCCAGCTCCTGGCCGTCGGCTTCGACGGGACGAGGATTCCGGAGGCACTCGCCGCGCTGGCGGAGCAGTCAGGGCTGGGTGGCATCGTGCTGTTCACTCGAAATTGCCCGAGCCTCGACGCCGTGCTGTCGCTCACCGCCGCGGCGCGGCGACTCGCCCCCGACATCCTCGTGATGGTCGACCACGAAGGTGGACGCGTTCATCGCCTGCCGCCGCCCTTCACTCGATTTCCGCCGGCGGCCGCTGTCGGGCGGTCCGGCGAGCCGCGGCTTGCGGCCGCGGTCGCGAGCGCGATGGCGCGCGAGCTGCGCGCCGCCGGATTCGATTCCGGGCTCGCGCCGGTGCTCGACTGCTTGCTCGATCCGGCCAACACGGTGATCGGCGACCGCGCGTTCGGTTCGGCCCCGGAAGCGGTCGCCGCGTTCGGCGTGGCGTTCGTGGAGGCGATGCTTCCCACGGGCCTGGTGCCGGTCGCGAAGCATTTCCCCGGGCACGGGCTCACCGCCGTCGACTCGCACCACGCCTTGCCCGACACCTCGGCGACCGTCGCCGATCTGGAGCGCGGCGAGCTCGTCCCGTTCCGCGCCGTCCTCGCGGCCGGCTGCCCGGCCGTCCTGGTCGCGCACGTGCGATACCGCGCGCTCGACGCGGAGCTGCCCGGTTCGCTGTCACACGCGGTCGTCTCGGGCTTGCTGCGTCGACGTCTCGGCTTCGACGGCTTCGTGCTGAGCGACGACCTCGAGATGTCGGCGGTCGCCGCTACCTGGGGCGTGGCCGACGCGGCGCGGCGGTTCCTCGGGGCGGGAGGAGATCTCGCGCTGATCTGCCGGAACGCGGAAGCCCGCGACGCGGCGGTCGCCGCGATCGAGCGCGACATCGAGCGCGGAGTACTCGACGTGGCCGCGGCTCAGCGCCGCCGGCGCGCGATTCGCGAGCTCGTCGCCGCCGCCGGGCCTCGTCCAGACCTCTCGGTGATCGGCTGCGCGGAGCATCGAGCCCTCGCCGAGGAGGTGGCGCGACGCTCGGCCGAGCGGGGCTGAGCGTGCGATCCTGAGGGAAGCGATGAACCACCCGTGGCCGGACCGGCGAGCGTTCCTCACCTTCGTGGGAACAGCCCTGGCGAGCGCCGGCCTACTGGCCGTCCCACGCCCCGGGCGCGTGTCGGCCGGCAGTCAGGACGCCAAGGTCTTCGAGGGGCGCGAAGTCTTCGACCGACTGGTGACCCAGGCGCGGGAGCGCCGGTGGAGCGAGCGGCCGATCGGCGAGCGGATCGGCGCCATCGGGATGGCGCTGCGCCAGACGCCCTACGTGGCCTCGACCCTGGAGCTCTACGACGATCGCGAAGTGTGCGCGGTCGATTTTCGCGGGCTGGACTGCGTCACGTTCTTCGAGCTGGCACTCGCCTTCGCGCGAATTCTCAAGCGCGGCGAGCCGACGGCCGACGCGCTGTTGGCGGATGTCACGCTCCTCCGGTACCGCGGCGGCCAGCTGACCGACTACGCCTCTCGGCTGCACTACCTGAGCGACTGGTTCGCCGACAACCAGGCCAAGGGCGTCGTCCGCCTGATCACGCAAGACCTCCCCGGCGCCGAGCGCTTCACCCGGCGCGTGAGCTTCATGAGCACTCATCCCGGCGCCTATCGACAGCTGAAGGCGAGCCCGGACCAGCTGGCGAAGATCACAGTGCGCGAAGCCGAGATCAATGCGCGGGCGACCTACTACCTGCCGAAGGAGAAGGTCGCGGCCGCCCAGCGTCTCCTGATGACCGGCGACATCGTCGGCGTCACCACCACGATCGAGGGCCTCGACTGCGCGCACTCCGGCGTCTGCTACCGGGACGAGGCCGGCATTCCCCGGCTCCTGCACGCGTCGACCACACGGAACGCGGTCGTCCTCGACGAGGACCTGGCGACCTACGTGGCGAGCGTGCGGACGCACAGCGGTGTCATGGTGGCCCGTCCGCTGGAAGCGACGTAGCGCTCGGAGGAGCGGTCCGCGGCGCGGGTCACAGGAGCCGCTCCATCACGACGACGTCGACCCACTGGCCGTCCAGCCGGCCCTGCTCGCGGTACACGCCGACCTCGACGAACCCGAGCCGCCGATAGAGGGCGACGCCGGCCACGTTGAAGGGGAACGCGGCGAGCACGAGCTTGTGATAGCCGAGCTCGCGGCCGCGCGCGATGAGCGCCTCCAGCAGTCGATGGCCGACGCCGCGCCCGCGCCACTCGCGGCCGACGTAGACCGAGAAGTCCGCGACGTGGTCGTAGGCCGGCCGCGGGTTGAACGAGTTCAGGCTGCCCCAGCCGACGACGCGGCCGCCCACCTCGCCGACGATCACCGGGTGGCGGGGCCCACGCGCGGCGAGCCAGCGCCTCCGCTCCTCGGCCGAGCGCGTCTCCGTCTCGAGCGTCGCCAGGCGGTCCTCGATGCCCTGGTTGTAGATCGCGGCGATCGCGTCACCGTCGGTCGCCTCGGCCGCGCGGATCGCCACGTCGCGCATACGCCAAGTCTCCCGCCGGTCAATGGATTCATCAAATGCATTGCATGACCGCGCTCGAAAGCGCCGTGAAGCGGACGCGCGGCGGGGCGACTCCTTGACCCTGCCCGGGTGGGGGCGGTAATGTCGGCTGGCATTCAGGGTGACGTCATGCGCGCAGGCCGTCGCGAGGCGGGGCCCCGCCGGCCGAGGCGCGACCCCAAAGAGGTGCTGACATGAGTGACCACATCGACGCCTACGCGACCGCGACCGACATGCTCGCGGCGCTCCGCGCGCGCCGTGTGTCCGCCGTCGAGCTCCTCGAGCTCCACCGTCGACGGATCGACCGGCATAATGCCGCGTTGAACGCCATCGTCGAGCCCGATTTCGAGCGCGCGCGCCGCGACGCCGAGGCCGCCGACGCGCGTCGGGCCCGCGGCGAGGACACGCCGCTGCTCGGCTTGCCGATGACCTTGAAGGAGTCGATCAACGTGCGCGGGTTGCGCACCACCGCCGGCATGTCCCAGTGGAAGGACTTCCGCGCGGAGCACGACGCGCCGGTCACGACGCGCGTGAAGGGCGCGGGCGCGATCGTCATGGCAAAGACGAACGTGCCGCAAATGCTCGCCGACTGGCAGTCGGTCAATCCGGTCTACGGCCGAACCAACAACCCCTGGGATCTCGGCCGGACACCCGGAGGCTCGACCGGCGGCGGCGCCGCGGCGCTTGCCGCCGGGCTCACGCCGCTCGAATTCGGTAGCGACATCGGCGGCTCGATCCGCGTGCCGGCTGCCTTCTGCGGCGTCTACGGTCACCGGCCGAGCGAGACGGCGATGCCGCGAAGCGGGCAGTTCCCGATGCCGCCGATGCCGAACGCCGCGGTCGTGATGGGCGTGCAGGGGCCGATGGCGCGCTCCGGCGAGGATCTCGAGCTGGCGCTCGACGTCGCGGCGGGACCCGAAGTGGGCGAGGACGTGGCGTGGAAGATCGCGATTCCCGCCGCGCGCCGCGATCGGCTGGCGGGCTTTCGGGTCGCGGTGCTGCCGGCGCTCGACTGGGTACCGGTCGACGCCGAGGTGGCGGCCGCGCTCGAGGGCGTCGCATCGAGCCTCGGCCGCCTCGGCTGCCAGGTGAAGGTCGTCCAGCCCGATGCGCTCGGCGATCACCGCCAGCACTACGCGCTCTACCTGTCCCTGCTCGCCGCCGTCACCTCGGCGCGCGTCGCCGCCGCCGATCGCCGCGCGCGGCTCGAGGTCATGCGCACTCGCGACGACGAGTGGAGCCGCGCGTCCCAGCGCGGGATCGAGAGCGGCGCACCGGACTACGTCGCCTGGTTCGGTCAGCGCGAGCAGTATCGCGCGGCCTGGCGCGCGTTCTTCCGCGAGTGGGACGTGCTCCTGATGCCCGCGTTCATCACCCCGGCGTATCCGCACTGGGACAAGCCGTTTCCGGGCACCCCCGAGTCGATCAAGAAGACGCTCGACGTGAACGGCAAGCCGGTGCTGGAGGAGATCGGCCTGTTCTGCGCCTCGGTGGGGACGCTTGCCGGGCAACCGTCGACGGCGTTTCCGGCCGGTCGTAGCCGCGGCGGCCTGCCGATCGGGCTGCAGGCGCTCGGGCCGTATCTCGAGGACCGCACACCGATCCGGTTCGCGTCCCTGGTCGGGCGCGAGCTCGGCAGCTTTGTCCGACCGCCGCGGTACGAGGGAGATTGAGAGACCGATGAAGATCAGCGCCTTCCATCTGATGCCCTACCGGGAGCTGCCCGCCGACTTCGAGCAGCGCTACGAGTCCGTCTGGGTGACGCCGCCCTGGTGGGAGCTCGCGGACGCGCGGCGGGTCGGTCAGTACTACAACTGGACGCTCGACGAGCTCTCGTACGCGGCGAAGTGCGGATTCGACGGCGTGTGCACGAACGAACATCACCAGAACGCCTACGGCTTCATGCCGAGCCCGAACTTGATGGGGAGCGTTCTGGCACGGGCGACGAACGGCATGAACGTCGCCATCGTGCAGATGGGCGCGACCCTGCCGACCTCCAACCCGCCGCTCCGCGTCGCCGAAGAGTACGCGATGCTCGACTGCATTAGCGGTGGTCGGCTGGTGGCCGGCCTGCCGCTCGGCAGCCCGATGGACGTGAACCTCTGCTACGGCATTACCCCGATGGAGCACCGCGAGCGCTACCGCGAGGCCGTCGAGCTCACCCTGAAGGCCTGGCAGGCGCGCGAGATCTTCTCGTGGAACGGGCGGTACTTCCAGCTCGCGACGGTGAACCTCTGGCCGCGGCCGATCCAAGAGCCGCATCCCCCGGTGTGGATCCCGGGGTCCGGCAGCATCAGCACCTTCGACTTCGCCGTGGAGCACGACGTCTGCTACTGCTTCCTCAGCTACTCGGGCGCCCGATCGGCGAAGACGATGATGGACGGCTACTGGCGCGTGGTGGCCGAGAAGGGGCGCGACCTCAATCCCTATCGCGCGGGCTTCCTGCAGCTGGTGGTCGTCGCCGAGAACGATGCGCGCGCCGAGGAGAAGTACGCGCGGCACGTCGAGTACTTCTACCACAAGTGCCTGCACGTGCCGGCCATGTGGTTCTCGCCGCCCGGTAACCAGGACTACCGGAGCCTCGTCGCGACGATGAGCAATCCGGTGCGCCGGGCCGAGAACCCCAAGACCCTCCGCTACCGGGACTTCGTCGAGAAGGGCTTCGTCATCGCCGGAAGCCCCGCGACCGTGCGCGATCGGCTGAAGGAGGAAGTGATCAAGGGCCTGCGCGTCGGGAACTTGATGGTGCTCCTCCAGATCGGCTCGATGCCACACGAGCTGGCCCTCGAGAACATCGAGCTCTTCGGCCGCGAAGTGCTGCCGGGTCTGCGCGGCGTCTGGGAGGACGAGGGCTGGGTGAACCACTGGTGGCCCGAACGGCTCCGCCAGCGCGCGGGCGCCTTGGCGGCCGGCATCGCGGCGGGCGGAGCATGAGCGTCCGCGTCGAGGCGCCCATCGTCGCCGGGGCGGAGGAGCGCACCGTCGCCGTCTGGCAGGGGCGCGTTCGCATGCGCGTCGTCTCGAAGGGACGCGGCCCCGCCCTGGTGTTCTTCCACGGTCCGTGGGGACTCACGTGGGATCCGTTCCTCGACGAGCTGGCCGAGAGCTTCACCGTCTACGCGCCCGAGCACCCGGGGACGACGCCCGAGGCGCACGACGACATCTATCACCTCGACGGGCTCTGGGATCTCGTGCTGTGCTACGACGAGCTGCTCGAGACCCTGGGCATCCACAACGCCGCCTTCGTCGGTCACTCCTTCGGCGGAATGATCGCGTGCGAGGTGGCGGCCGCATACCCCGATCGGGTCCGGCGCCTGGCAATGATCGCGCCGCTCGGCTTCTGGCGCGATCCGGATCACATCGTCAACTGGATGATGCTCGAGCCCGGGGCGCTCCGTGCTCACATCTTCCGCGATCCCGATGGCGAGGCGGCGCGCCGCATGTTCCCCAGGTCGGACGCGCAAGACGCCGCGGCGACGGCGGCGCGTATCCGACTCATGTGGGCGATGGGCACGACCGGCAAGTTCATCTGGCCGATCCCCGACAAGGGCCTGAAGAAGCGCATTCATCGCGTCAAGGCGCCGACCTTGCTCTTGTGGGGCCGCGAGGACCGTCTGGTGCCGGTCGCGTACGCCGATGAATTCACCCGGCGCCTTCCCGGTGCGCGCGTCCAGATTGTCGACGCGGCCGGCCACGTGCCACATCTCGAGCAGACCACGGCGGTGGTCGGCGTCCTGCGAGAGTTCCTGACTCAGTAGCGCGCTACGCCGGCTTGCGCCGGACGAGCATCAGGCGCAGCGCCAGCCCGACCGCCGGGCGTGCTCAGGAAGGGGTCAGCGACGACTTGACTCGCGAGCGGTATTGCTCCGGCACGGCGTCGAGACGATCGGTCCAGTACACGACGCCCTGCGCATCGGTCCAGCGATAGAGCTGGCCCACGCGCGCCGGGGCACGGCCGCTGCCGCCGTTCGGGCTCGGCTCTGTGGCGGGCGGGGCGGTGGGCGCCGGCGGCGGCGGCGCCGTCGGAGGATTCGGGATCCAGACCCACGTGTACGGTGTCGATACCCCATCGCCGCGAAGCTCGTACCGTCCAGTCGCGAACTGCACGACGTTCGGCGCCGGCGCGACCGAGACCGTGCCATTGGGCGGCGGGGCATAGCTGACGGACGGGCTGTAGCTCACCGGAGCGCCATAGCTTACGGGCGGATCGTAGTACGGCGGCGGATAGTACGCGGCGGGAGGCGGGTAATAGTATGGGGTCGCGTAAACGACGGTCGGAGCCGCTGCCACGACCCCGAACGGGAAGAACGGGCGGAAAAACGGGTGATGGTGATGACCGAACCCGGGATGGTTTCCAAATCCCGGACGATTGCCGAATCCCTGCTGCGCCACGACCGCTCGGCCACCACCGGCGACGACCGCACGGCCGTTGCCGTTGATCACCACGCGACCGCTGGCGATCGCACGGCCGCCACCGTGGACGGCGACCCCTCCCGAGCGCTGGGCCAGAGCTGAGCCCGGCGCGATCAGCACACCCGTGGCGAGAGCCAGCGCAGCCCCGATGACGATCGGGTCCTTCTTCACCGTCGCTCCTCCTCGCCCTCTATGGACGCACCGAGTGTGCTCGCGTGTACCTGGCAACGTCAAGCCGTGATCGGGTTCAACGTCCCGATCTGGTTCAATATGAAATGCTAGACCCCGCTGGTCCGTCCAAGTAGATGAATTGCCGGAGGGAAGGGGGCCTCACATGTTCTGGCGCGAGGCAAGGGTTGTAATTTCGGCCTTTCTGGCTCTGACGCTCGTTCTCCAGATGGCTCTCGGTGCCGGGGCCGCCCGAGCGGCTGAGAGCGAAGAAGGCGCGATCGAGGCCATCCCGCCCCGGTTGAGCTATGCCGACGGCGAGGTCTCGTATTACCGGCCGGGCGCCCAGGACTGGGCTCCCGCGCAGGTCAACACGGCGCTGGCGCCGGGAGACGAGCTCTACACGGGCAATCGCGGCAATCTCGAGCTTCAGGTGGGTGCGCGCGCATTCGTGCGGGCCTGGGGCGACTCGCAGCTGGGGCTCGTCAATCACGAGCCCAATTTTCTCCAGATCAAGGTGACCGGCGGCCACGTCTCGCTCGACCTGCGCAGCGTCGAATCGGGCCGCGCGGTGGAGATCGATACCCCGCACGCGGCCTTCACCATCGAGCGCGCCGGCTACTACCGCGTCGACGTGACGCAAACGGGAAGCTCTTTCGTCACACGACGCTCCGGGCAAGCGACGATGACGCCGGCCGGTGGGCAGGCGGTGAGCATTGCGGCGAGCGAAGAGGTGGTTCTCGAGGGCACACCCACGCCCACCGTGCGGAGCTACGTCGCGCCGGAGCTCGACGTCTGGGACCGCTGGAACTACGCGCGCACCGACGATCTGATCGATGCGATCAGCTCTCGGTACGTTTCCTCCGGCGTGTACGGCGTCGATGACCTCGATCACTACGGCGATTGGCGAGTCGTCCCCACGTACGGCTCTGTGTGGGTGCCTCAGTCGGTTCCCGCCGGCTGGGCCCCGTACAGCGCGGGCCGATGGGTTCTCGATCCGTACTACGGCTGGACGTGGGTCGACACGGCGCCGTGGGGCTGGGCTCCATATCACTATGGCCGCTGGGTCTTCGTGAGCGGCTCCTGGGCGTGGGCGCCGGGGCCCGTGGTCGTCAGGCCCGTGTATGCTCCGGCGCTCGTCGCGTTCTTCGGAGGACCGAGCGTTCGGGTCGCGATCGGCGTCCCGGGAGTCAGCTGGGTCGCGCTGAGCTGGGGCGAGCCGCTGGTCCCGTGGTGGGGGAGACCTCACTTCATCGGCCGACCGACGTGGGCCGGCTGGGGTGGGCCGCGCGTCGTCAACAACGTCGTCGTCAATCGTACGACGGTCGTGAACGTCACCAACATCAACGTCTACAAGAACACCAACGTCCAGCACGCCGTCGTGGCGGTTCGCGAGGAGCATTTCGGGCGGGGCTCGGTCCAGCAGGTGCGCGTCGCGCAGATCGACGCCCGACGACTCGAGCCGGCGCGCGCCCCAATACGTGTAACACCTGACGCATCGAGCTACGTCGCGGCGACCGGCCACGCTACGCGGCCGCCCGAGAACACGATCACGCGCTCCGTGGTCGCCACGCGCGCGCCACGTCGGGAGGGCCCGCGCCCAGCCGACGCGGCTCGAGCCGAGGGTGGGCGTGGCGAGACCCAGCGCGGCGACGGCTCGCGGTCGAACGGTGTCGGCGCGCCGCCGCCTCGGATCGTGCCCGCGCCGAAGCCGGCGTCGACGGGGTCGGTGCCCGCGAGGCCCGCGTTCGGTAACAGCGAGGTGGAGCGGCCGCGTCCGCCCCAGCCTCGGCAATTCGGAGCCCCGCAGCCCCCGGAGGCGACACCCGCGCCGCGCGATAGCAATGCGCAGCGTCCCGATGGCAACACGCCACGGCCCCGAGGCGACGCGCAACGTCCCGAAGGCAACGGGCAGCGTCCCGACAATCGTCCGCGGCGCCCTGACGACAATGCGCAGCGCCCCGACGGGAGTGCGCGGCATCCCGACAACAACGCTCAGCGCCCTGACGGCGGCACGCGGCGTCCCGATAGCGGGGCGCCGCGCCCCGAGGGCGCGCCACGTTCGGGCGCCTCGCCTGCAGGGCCGCGAGAGGTCGCCAGACCGACGCCGCCACAAGCCCAACAGCCGTCGCCGCGGCCCGAGCGAGGCGAACCAGGACGGGGACCCCAGCAGCCGCAACGGCTTCCCGGGGAGCCGGCGAACCGGATCTCTCCCGAACGGGTGGAGCGTCGCCAGCAGCCGAACGGTCAACTCGATAGACGTGGCGGCGGGCGCGAGCAGCAGCAACAGCCGCAACAGCAGCAGCAGCCGCAGAAACAGCCGCCGCAACAGCAACCGCAGCAACAGCCGGGTCGCTAGGGTCCCTTCAGCGCCAGAGCTGTCGGGTCGCCAGCGCGGCTCCCTGCGCGAGCGCTTCCAGCTTCGCCCAGGCGATCTGCGAGTGGACGCGGCCACCGAGACCGCAGTCGGTGGAGGCGATCACGCGCTCCTTCCCGACCAGGTTCGCGAAGCGGATGATGCGCTCGGCCACGAGCTCGGGATGCTCGACCACGTTGGTCGCGTGGCTCACGATGCCGGGCAAGATCAGCTTGCCGTCGGGGAGCTTCACGTCCTGCCACACCTTCCACTCGTGCTCGTGGCGCACGTTGGCCGCCTCGAACGAGTAGGCGCGGCACTTGACGGCCAGCATGACGTCGACGATGTCGCGCATGGGAACGTCGGTCGTGTGCGGGCCGTGCCAGCTGCCCCAGCAGAGGTGAAAGCGAATCCGATCTTCCGGTAGCCCCTTGATGGCGTGGTTGAGCGCCTCCACGCGAGCCATGGAGAACTTCCTGTAGTCGGCGACCTTGGGCTCGGGGTTCACCATGTCCCAGTTCTCGGCGATCGCGGGATCGTCGAGCTGCAGGACGAGCCCGGCGTCGACGATGGCCTTGTATTCCTCGCGCATCGCGTCGGCGCACGCGAACAGGAACTCCTCGTCGGTCTTGTAATACCGATTCGCAATACGCGAGGCGCTGCCGGGCGCGATCGAGGTCATGAAGCCCTCCTCGACGCCGGCGGCCTGCAGCGCCGCCTTGAAGTTGGCGATGTCGGACTGGATAGCCGCGTGGCCCGTATAGGTCAGCGTGCTCACGCACACGGGCCAGAGTGCGGGGCGGGGTCCGGTCGTGATACCCGAGTCCGGATCGGCATAGGCCGCGGCGAATTTCAGACGATCCCGACGATCAGCAAAGCTCGTCAGCACGACTTCGCCCGGGCGGGACCGCCGCGCCGGCATGTCGTACAGCCCCGTGGTGCCGAGCTCGAGCCCACCCAGGCGCTGGAACGAATAGCTCCACCACGCCCGGTAGTTCACCTTGTGCCCCATCGACTTCCCGAACTCGCCGTCGCCGGGGATGGCGATGCCGGCCTGCTTCTGCAGGCGCACGACTTCGGCGACGCTCGAGCGCAGCTGGTCCTGGAAACGACGCTCGTCGGTCGTCATGCCCGATTCCCTGGCACGATTCGCGTCGATCAGGTCCTCGGGGCGCGGCAGGCTTCCAGCGTGGCTCGTCAGGATCTGATCCGGGTTTTGCCTCATGAGGCTTCCTCCGTAGTCTGCGGGGCCTCGGTGATCGGAGTGTACTCGATCCGTGGAGCGGACGCTCCCGACGGAGCCGCGATGTAGAAGTTACCTGGTAGTGAGTACCTGGTAGCGAGTAACTTCTACCCGTTCTCGGCATCGTCCAGAGTGGTACAGCGCCTGCGCGGCCGATCAGCGTTTGGCCTGACGCGAGCTTCCAGCGCTCGGCGCACCGCGCTGACGGCCGTCAGCCCCGATTCCCGCTCGGCATCCGCGTTGCTACGGCAGAATATCCTCGTGGCTGACCAGCCCAAGTGCCTGTGCATCGTCTCTCGCGATCGGCTCCGCGGTGGCGACTTCATCGCGGCCCTCGGGGCCTCGCTCCGCCCGGACGACCAGCTCGAGATCATCGTGGATCGCCGAAGCGGCGAGGCCTCGGACAAATGGGATTGGCCCGAGGATCGGCGCCAGAGGCCTCAGGTCGATCAAGCGTTGAAGGTAAACGGCTTCGCCGTCGTGCCAGCGCCGAGCCCGAAAGGGGAGGGGATGATGCCGAGCCCGAGAGGCGAGCGGATCATGAGGGGAGAGCGGACGCCGCTTTCGCTGCTGCTTCCCTCGGCGCCGAGCTCGCGCCTTGAGCCCGAATACGACGAAAACGTCGAAGCCGTCGATGACGACGACCAGGAGCGGCTCGAGGCGATCCGAAGCTTCAAGCGCGAGCGCGCACGCGGGCTCGCCCCCTGGCTCGTCGCCGCGCTGGCGGTCGTCGCCGTGGCCGCGTTCGTCCTGTCGCCGGCGGGTCAGGCGTTCAAGCAGGGTCCCGTGTATCGAGCTTCGCCGGGGGTGCCCGGCCCGGCGAGCCAGCCGCCGGCACAGCCCCCCGAGACTTCGCCCGCGCCGCGGGTCCCGGCCGTCGCCCAAGCGCCGCCGCGCGCGCCAGCGAGCGAGGCTCCTCCGGTCGAGCGATCGACGCGCGAGCCGAATTCGTCTGCCGCGATCGAGCCGTCGCCTCCACCCTCGCGTGACACCGCGATCCCTTCGCGTGACGCCGCAATGTCCGCGGCGCCACGCGACACGCGCGCACTGTCCGTCGAGAATAGCGCTCCATCGCGAGCGGCGACGGGAACGACCGCCAGGGAGCGAGCCAGATCGACTGAAGCTCCGCGGCCGAGCGTGAGCGAGCCCGCGCCGAGACAGACCGCCGCCGTGCCGGCGCCGGCGGAACCCGTGCCGAGGTTGGTCTCACCGCGGTTCGCAGGTCTGCCTCGTATCGAGCTCAGCCGCGAGCCGGGCATGCCGAGCGGGACGTACGCCGTGAGAATCGTCGACCCGGCGGGCAAGCCTCTCGGGGACGCCGAAGTCCTGCTCCTCGCCCGTATGCCGGACGGGACCGTCGAGAACGTTCGGATGGACTTCTTCCCGGATCACGGAACCTACCGGGGCACGTTGCCGCCGACCCGCTCGTCACCCCTCGATCTCCGGGTCCGCGTGATCACGGGCGACAAACGTGTCGAGATTCCTCTCGGGCCGTAGCGACATGAATCCCTCTCGCCGAAGCCTCTGCATCGTGTCGCGCGATCCGTTGCAGTGCAGCGAGCTCGTGCTGAGCCTGCAGGCATCGCTGGAACCGGACGACGAGGTCGAGATCGTCATGGACCGCCGGCGCGCCCGCGACGTATTCGGGACCGAACCGCGAGAGCACGAGCGTCTGCCCGTCGATCGCCGGCACAATGTCGATGTCGACCTCGAGGTGAGCACGAAGGGCTTCGCCATCGTGCCGCGCGCGGCCTCATCGCCGCGCGCTCCCGAGGAGCCCGGCGCCGAGGATCGCGCGCGATTCGAGAACATCCTCAGCTTCAGGCGTCGCCGCGAGCTTCGGCCCGGGCGAGTGGTCGGCGCCGCTGGCGCGGTGATGGTCGCGCTCATCTTGATGCCGCCCGTGAATATTCTCGCGGATCGTATCCCGGGCGCCGCGCCACCGGCGGAAGTGACGCGGCCGGAGCCTTCGGATGCGGCGCCGCGGCTCGGTCACGTCGAGCAGCCCGGAGCGGCGCGCGCGCCGGCGGTCGGCGCGCAGACGCAGAGCGTGGTACCGGGGAGCGCGTCGCGCCGGGCGTCGAATCCCCCCGAGACGCGGGCCACCGGCGCGCGCGCGCGCCGGGCGCCGCGTCCGTCGAGCACGCACGGTGCGATCGAGTCGTACGCGGCGCGAGTCGAAGCCGCGACCGGGCGTGTGGTCTCGAAAGCCAAGGGGTTGATCGATCGCGTCAAGAACGAAGTGATCGGGAACACGCCGATGAACGCCGGCTCCGAGCCTCCGGGTGACGAGGCTCCGGTCACCGTCACGCGGCGCCCCCCCAATTCTCCCTAGTCGTCGAGACCCGCCCGGCCGCGCGACGCGCTCGCCCTCACTTTGAGGTTGCGTTCGCCGCGAAGTGGAGCCAGAGTAGCGACCGCTAGCGACAGGTTCGGGCCGGTGCGAACGACCCAGCCGGAACGAGGGCGCGCGCTCTCATATGCTCGCCGATCGAAAATATCCGCTCAGTCTGGCCGGGCTCTTCGGCCTCTACGTCCTCGCGGGAAAGCTTGGACTCTCGCTCGCGTTCGTGCACGCGAGCGCTTCGCCGGTCTGGCCACCGACTGGAATCGCCCTCGCCGCATTCCTGACGCTCGGCTACCGGGTCTGGCCGGCGGTCTTCGCGGGTGCGTTCGTGGTCAATATCGGCACCGCGGGAGCGGTGGCGACGTCGCTGGCCATCGCGCTGGGCAACACGCTCGAGGGACTGCTCGGCGCGTATCTCGTGATTCACTACGCCAACGGCGCACGCGCGTTCGACCATGCCCAGGACGTGTTCAAGTTCGCCGCGCTGGCCGGACTCCTGTCGAGTCTCGTGAGCGCGACGATCGGTGTCGTCAGCCTCTCGCTCGGTGGGTACGCTCGATGGGCCGATTTCGACGGCATCTGGCTCACGTGGTGGCTCGGCAACGTGACGGGCGCGCTGGTCGTTGCGCCTCTCCTGGTCCTGCTCGTCCGTGACTGGTGGTCGGGCCCGTCGCGTGGGCGTCTGCTCGAGGCCGCCGCCCTCTGGTTCACCACGACCCTCATCGGGCTGGCCGTGTTCGGCGAGGGGCTCGCGCACCTCGGGTTCATGACGCTTCCGCTCACGTTCCTGTGCACGCCTCCGCTCGTCTGGGCCGCGGTACGCTTCCGACAGCGCGAGGCCGCGATGCTCGTCGCGGTGCTGTCCGGCATCGCGATCTGGGAGACGCTGCACGGCTTCGGACCGCTGGCCAATGTGCCGACGAACGAGTCGCTCCTGTTGCTGCAGGTCTTCATGGGCACCGTGTCGGTGATGGCCATCTCGGCCGGAGCGGTCGTCGAGGAGCGGCGACGCATCGAGCACGAGCGCGAGTTTCTGCTCGTCAGGGCGCAGGCCGCCCGCGCCGAAGCAGAGGCGGCCAATCGCGCGAAGGACGAATTCCTGGCGATGCTGGGGCACGAGCTTCGCAATCCGCTGGCGGCGATCATCAGCGCGGTCAGCGTCCTCGATCGGATCGGTAGCCATGACGACGTCGCCGTGCGTGCGCGCGAGGCGATCCGTCATCAGATCACGCACCTCGGCAGGCTGGTCGACGATCTTCTCGACATCGTCCACGTCACCACCGGCGAGGTCGTCCTGTCGCGTGAGCCGCTGAATCTCGCGACCAGCGTTCAGCGATCGGTCGGCGACCTGGCGAGCACGGGCCGGCTGGAGCGTCATGTCGTCGACGTCCGGGCCGAGCCCGTCTGGGCGAACGCGGACTCGACTCGACTCAACCAGATCGTGTCGAATCTCTTGTTGAACGCGATCAAGTACACGTCGCCGGGCGGCACCATCCGGGTTCGAGTAGTCGGCGAAGAGGGGTTCGCGATCATCGGCGTCGCCGACACCGGCATCGGGATCCCCTCCAAGCTGCTTCCGCACATGTTCGACTTGCCCCCGCAGGGCGAGCTCCGGCTCCTCCACGCTCAGGGCGGCCTCGGTGTCGGCCTCACGCTGGTGCGCCGGCTCGTGGAGCTGCACGGCGGCCAAGTGGAGGCGTACAGCGAGGGTCCGGGGCACGGAAGCGAGTTCGTCGTCAGGCTGCCCCGCATCGCGCCGGTGAAGCAGACCGAGTCGCAGTCGGTTCTTCGAGTGATCGGGAAGGTCGCCTCGGTCAAACACTGAACGACCCGGTTGGCGGCGGGGTCACTCATGTAAGTTATGCACTGCTGTGGATAACCCTGTTGGTAAAAGTCGGGGCGCATCGAACAACATATCAACAAGATTGATATTTCGTCCGTGAGCGAAATCCACAGACTGGCGGTTGTCGAAGCCAAAGTCATCGACGGGATTGGTCATGCCCCGCAGGAGGGCGTCACCGTCCTGATCGAAGGGGACCGGGTCGTCGAGATCGGGCCCGCCGGGACGACACGGGCCCCCGTCGGCGCCACACTGATCGACGGGCGCGGCAAGTTCCTCATCCCCGGCCTCGTCGACATGCACGTCCACGTCTACACGCCTGAGAAATGGCATCCGGAGTTCTTTCTCGCGGCGGGCGTCACCACCGTGCTGGACCTCGGCGGTCAGCTTCACGACCTCACGGCGTATCGCGCCGCGGTTGACTCCGGAGATCGACCCGGTCCCCGAATTCTCTTCACCGGACCCATGCTGGAGGAAGGCGAAGTGTACGCGGGCTTTGCCGGCTTCTGCCGGCGCTTCGATTCGACGCGCACCGAGGCGGAGGTGGATGCGCTGGCGGACGCTGGCGTGGACGGGATCAAACTCTACGTGACAGTGAGACCCGACACGGCGCGCCGAGCCTGCGCGCGCGCCCACGCGCGCGGCTTGCCCGTCTTCATGCATCAGCACGCGACCTGGGGTGCGGAGGCCGCGCAGGCCGGTGTCGACTCGGTGGAGCACGTCAACGTCTTCGGCCAGCTGGCACCCCAGGGCTTCTGGCTGGCGGAGCCCGCGAAGCTGAACCCGTTCGAGTACGGCGGCTGGCTCTGGCGGTGGCTCGACGATCTCGATCCGCGCGCCGATGCGGTGCGTCGCCTCTACGATCGATTGATTGCCGCCGGTACGGCGCTCGATCCCACCCTGGTGCTCTACGCCGCGCGGCCTGGCGCGCTCGGTGACGATGTCGGCGACACGTCGATGGACGATCCGGAGCGGACGAAGCTACTCCCGCTCTTGCCTGCGCCGGTCGGCCAAGAGCTCGTCGGCCGATGGGCCGAGCGCCGCGCCGCCGCTCACGGCGCCTCGGAAGCGGCGAAGCGTCGGATGCGGCGCGCTTGGGACAACATCCTCGCGCTCGTGGGCGGCTTCCATCGCGCCGGTGGGGTGGTGCTGGCCGGAACCGATTGTCCGAATGTCGGGATCGTCTCCGGCTTCTCGCTGCATCGAGAGCTCGAGCTCCTGGTGCGCGCCGGGCTGTCGCCGATGGAGGCGATCATGGCGGCGACGCGGCGACCCGCCGAGCGGCTGGGGCATCGCGACGTCTTCGGGACGATCGCGGCGGGGCGCTCGGCCGATCTCCTTCTGCTCGGCGCCGATCCGCTCGCCGACATCCGCAACGTCGGACGGATCGAGCGCGTGATCGCCCGTGGCGTGGTCTACGAGCCAGGGCAGCTACTCCGTGGACCGCGCAACGTCTAGAGCGCGCCGGCTCCTGTCGCGGCCGCCTCGCGCCTAGCCCCTCGCTGCCTGGGCGGGCGGCTCGCTGGCGCCCACTCGCGACAACGGTTTCTTCATGCTTCCGCGATTGACCCAGTACGAGCACACCTGGGCGTGGGCCGCGACGACCGGAGTGAGATCGCTCCCGCAGAGCGGGCAGGGAAACACACCGGGCTCCGAGCGCGAGATCCAACCGAGCCGGTACGTGTTCTGACATCGCTGGCAGGGCACGATGTGCTGGCTGCAGCACAAGAACAGGATGGCCTTTGAATCCGGATCGTCGAAGTCGATCTTCGCCGTCGCGCGCGGAACCGCGATCCACCGGTCGACCTTCAGCTCGGCGTCACCGTCGAGCCGCAACCGACGGTCGCTGCGGCGTCGCTCGGGGCGGTAGGCGCCGTCCGCTGCGCGCCGATCCTTGAACCGCCGGTCGACGATCACCTCGACTGCCGAGTCATCCGCGAAAGTGTGGCTCAGCGACCGACACGCATCTTGTCCAGTCCTCGGGACCACGATCAGGATCGAGCGCTCACCGTTTTGCATGGCCTGCTCTCCTTAGGTGAGCACAAAGCTTACTCCGAAGGGGCTCGGAAACCATCAAGAACTAGTAGGAATTTTTTGAAGTAAATCCGCAGACTTGGCAAGTTCGCCGGCGCGGAGCCGGGGGGGCGTGTCGGGGACTACCGCGCCCAGGCTCGATAGACGGCACCGACCGCCGAACGGAGCGCGGCGCGAATCGTGTCCCAGTCCGCTCGCGGTTCGCCGAGGAGCACGATGAAGCCCACCGGTGTGCTCCCGAGGAATGCGGTGCCGCTCACGCTGGCGAACTGCGCCATCGGAAAAGTTCCGCGCCGGAGCTGTGGGCCGCGCAGCTCGAGCTCGCGCCCGAGCGTCGCCGCCAGCGCGGACAGCGGCTCGGCCTCGATCTCGCGCGGGAGATCGGCCGCGATCGTGAGGCCGTCCGGCGCCACGACGAGGCCGCCCGTGACGTGCTCGAGCTTGAGAAGCTCTGCGAGCAAGCCCCGGAGGTCTCGTCCGAGCGCGGGGCGCTCGACGACGGCGGCGCTCATGCGAGCTCAGAGCGGCAGCTGCCCCACACCCGCTCCAGGTGGGTCACAGCGGTCGCGGCTTTGACGTCGCTGTCGAACGCCAGCGTGAGAAGCGCGGCGTCGTCGGTGCGCAGGTACGTCGTCTGGGCGGCTCCCTCGATGACGGCGTGGCGTAACGGACCGAGTCCCGCTCGCGCGAGCATCGCGGTCGCGATCCGCGCGAGCTTCACCGCGCTGGCGGCGACCGCCTCGGTCCGTGGTCCACGGGGGGTCGCGAAGACCAGGGTGGCGTCACGCCGCACGAACAACGCTTCGCGGCTCTCGGCCGGCAGACCCACACGATCGGCGCGGATCGCGTCGCTCGGCGTCGGCGCGCGCTCCGCGTCGGCGCTCGCCGCGAGACCCCGGGCAACCTCGAGCAGCGCGCGCGCTTCGGGAAAGTCTGGATAGCGCGCCAGCGCTCGCGAGAGCAGCTCGCGGCAGGGCCCCGGCTGGCCCTCCTCGATCGCGATGCGGGCGAGGCCCAACAACGCGCGAGGCTGCGTCGGCTCGAGCGCCAGGACGCGCTCGTACGACGTTCGCGCCTGACCTGTCTTGCGGCGCGTCATGTGGAGCGAGCCGGCGAGCAGATGTCCCACGACGCTTCCGGGCTCGTGGAGGAGCACGCTCTCGATCAGCCCGGCCGCGTCCTCGAACCGCCCCTCGTCCCGGAGACGTTGCGCCTGCCGGAACATCTGGGCGCTCGTCGGCCGCCGCCGCCTGCCCCTGAGCATGTGCCAGATGCGTCTGAACGCCATGACGGCTTCAGAGACTTTCAAAATCTTCGCCACGTTGCGCCGGGGCCCGTCGGCGCCTGACCTGTCGCACGGTTGACTCTACGGGGTCACGCTGGCACGGCACGGTTATGACAGAACTTGTCATCGGAACGGACCAGTTGTCACGAAGGCGCGCCCCTGAGCGACCTGAGTCGCCTTACTGCCGCGTTTGTTCGAGCGTAAAGCCGCGCCCTACCGACGCTCGTGCTGGCAGATGGGTTGCACCGAGGCACATATGGCGGACACGACGGCAGAACGCCACGGGAGGCCTGCGCTCGATGCCCAAGGTCATGGTGGTCGACGACGCCTACTCCGAGCTCCAGGTGATGGAAACCATCCTCCGGTCGGCTGGATACGACGTAGTGACGTACCTGGACGGGGACCAGCTGGAAGAGAAGATCGTCAAGGAACGGCCGGACGTCGTGCTGCTCGACATCGTGATGCCGAAGCGCAACGGCTTCGAGGCGCTTCGCGGCGTGCGCCGCGACGCGCGCATCAAGCAGGCGCGCATCATCGTGGTGAGCTCGAAGAATCAGGAGAGCGACCGCATCTGGGGCATGCGGCAAGGCGCGGACGAGTACCTGGCGAAGCCCTTCACGGCCGATCAGCTCCTGGCGATCGTCCGGCGGTTCCTCCGGTGACGACCAGCCTGCTCGACAGCTCCGCGGCGGTTCGCGCGTGCGTCTTCGCGCTGGCGGGCCAGCCGTTCGCGATCGATGTCACCCAGGTTCGAGAGGTGGCGATCTTCGAGGAGTGGACGACGGTGCCGCTCGCGCCGCCGCATCTTGTGGGCGTCGCCAACCTGCGCGGCGACGTCGTGCCGATCGCGGACGCGCGAGCCGTCCTCGGGCTTCCGGCGCGCGGCGGCGCGCGCAAGGTGCCGACCTTGATCGTGGAGGCCGAGGGATTCGAGGTGGCGCTGGTCATCGACGGCGATGTCAGCCTCGAGGCTTTCGGCGGAATCGTGACCCTCGACGCGTCGAGCCCGCAGCCCCACGCCCGCTGGGCGCTCGGCTTCCTACCCGACGGCGAGCGGCTCGTTCCGCTGCTCGATCCGGGACGGCTTCTGCGCGCGCTGAAAGAGGCGCAGCGGGAGGAGGAATGACGATGAATCGGCGGACGGTGCTCAAGGTGCTCTCTGGGGCCGCGGCCGGCGGCGTCCTCGGCCGGAACCGTTCGGCCTGGGGTCAGGCGCCGCCCCGGAGCGTCGCCGATCCGCGCGGCGGCGCATCCGGCCCGAACACCAAGGACGTCAGGATCGGGATGAGCGCCGCGTTCAAGGGCTCCGCGGCCGGCCTCGGCATCGAGCTCTACCGCGGGGCGCTGGCCTACTACACCGAGATCAACCAGCGCGGAGGCGTGCACGGCCGCACGATCTCGGTCGTCGCGCTCGACGACGGCTACGAGCCGACGCCGTGCATCAAGAACACGATCGAGCTCGTCGAGCGCGAGCAGGTCTTCTTCCTCTCGAACTACGTCGGGACGCCCACGCTCACGCGCGCGCTGCCGGTGATCAAGCGCTACGCCGACCGTCAGGTGATCCTGGTCGGCAACTTCACCGGCGCCCAGCCGCAGCGCGAGGAGCCGTATCTCGACCAGGTCTTCAACATTCGCGCCTCGTACCGTCAGGAGATGATGGCGCTGGTCGAACGGTTCTGGCTGACGGGCGTGCGCAAGTTCGGCGTCTACTACCAGATCGACGCCTACGGCCGCAGCGGCACCGACGGCGTGGCCCGCGGGCTCGCGCAGCACGGCAGCCGGATCGCCGCCGAAGCCACTTACGTCCGTGGCGCCAGGTTCGAGGACGACATGACTCCGGCGGTGAAGGCGCTCCGCCAGGCCGGTGTCGAAGCGGTGCTGTGCACCGGCGCCTACCAGGGCTGCGGCGCCTTCATCCGGACCGCGCGCGATGTCGGCTGGACCGTGCCGATCTCCAACGTGTCGTTCGTCGGCTCTGAAGCGATGCTGAACCTGCTCGTCAAGCACGGCCAGGCGACCTCGCGCGACTACACTCAGGCGCTCGTCAACTCGCAGGTCGTGCCGAGCTACGACGACGTGAGCCTACCCGGTGTCGTCGAGTATCGCGCGCTGATGGAGAAGCACAACCCGCAGGTGCCCGAAGCGCTGCGCGACTCCAAGCACCCGCCCGAGCAGCTCAGCTTCCGAAGCCTAGAGGGTTACGTCAACGCCCGCGTGATCGTCGAGGGATTGCGCCGCACGGGGCCGAACCCGAGCCGGGCGGCGCTCCGGCAGGCGCTGGAATCGCTCAAGAACTTCGACCTCGGCATCGGCGCGCCGCTCACGTTCGGACCGGAGCGGCATCAGGGACTGGACAACGTGTACTTCACCAGAGTGGTGAGTGGTCGATGGGCCCCCATCACGGACTGGGCCGCGGCGGTGAAAGCATGAACAAGCAACGGGCCGTTCGGCTCGGTCTCCTCGGCAAGATCATCCTGTTCCTGGCGGTGACGCTCATCCCGCTGGCGGTGATCACCTGGTGGATCTCCGTGCGCGCGCTGACCACGAACCTGACGGAAGAGTTCACCTCCAAGGGAACCGCCATTGCCAGGAGCCTGGCCAGCTCGGGCGTCGATCTCCTGCTGACGCGCGACGCTTCGACGGTGCAGGCGACCGTCGACCAGTTCGCCGCCATCAACGGCGTCAAGTACGTGATCGTCTACGACCCGCAGAAGACCCTCGTCGCGCACACCTTCTCGCCGCTGGTCCCGGCCGGCATCGTCGACCGCAACCTGGTGCCGGGCGAGGCGGCCCAGCAGGTCCGGGAGATCGCGTACACGGATCCGGTCACGGGCGCGGTCCAGCAGATCATCGACATCGGGGTGCCGGTCCTGGCGGGCCAGCTCGGAACGGTTCGCGTCGGCATGGACCGCTCGATCATCACCGCCGCGGCGGTCAAGTCCGGCCAGAACCTGCTTCTCGTGTTCGGCGGTGTCGCGCTGCTGGCGGTCCTCGCCGGCGCGGTCTTCGCCCATCAGATCACCAAGCCGGTCATCCAGGTCGTCAAGATCGCGGAGCGCGTGGGGCAGGGCGACCTGTCCAGGCTGGTGACCGTGAAGTCGCGCGACGAGATCGGGCAGCTCGCCAACACGTTCAACGACACCGTCGTGCGTCTGCGGTCGCTGGTCCAGACCGAGGTGGAGCGCGACGAAGAGAAGCGCAAGCGCGAGGAGCTCCAGCGCAACATCACGCGCTTCCTCGACACCGCGACCGAGATCGCGCAGGGGGACCTGACCAAGCGCGGTCAGGTGACGTCCGACGTCCTCGGCAGCGTCGTCGACGCCATCAACGTGATGGTCGGCGAGCTGGCGATCATCATCAACGACGTGCGCGACACCGCGCGTCAGGTCCTGACGAGCGCCACCGAGATGATCGGCGCGATGGAGGCGACGGCCGGCGGCGCCCAGACGCAGTCGCGCGAAGCCGTCGGCGTGAGCGACGCGATGGAGGGGCTGAGCCGTTCGATGCGGCGGGTCGCCGACAACGCGGAGGCCTCCGCGGCCGCCGCCAAGCTGACGCTCGACTCGGCCACGAAGGGCGAGCAAGCCGTGCGCGCCAGTCTCGCCGGGATGCAGCGCATCCGGGGTGAGGTGCAAGGCATCTCGAAGAAGGTCAAGAGCCTGGCGGACCGGTCGCTCGAGATCTCCGAGATCGTGAACACGATCGAGGACATCGCGTCGCAGACCAATCTTCTGGCGCTCAACGCGGCCATCGAGGCCGCGGGCGCCGGCGAGTCGGGCTTGCGCTTCGCGGTCGTGGCCGAAGAGGTGCGAAAGCTCGCCGAACGCTCCGGCAAGGCCGCCAAGGACATCGTGGTGCTGATCAAGGCCGTGCAGGCCGAGACGCAGCAGGCGGTCGTGGCGATGGAGGAAGGCACGCGTGAGGTAGAGGCCGGCTTCAGGGTCACCGTCGAGGCCGGCGAGCGGCTGCACCAGATCGGCGAGATCTCGCAGAAGTCCGCGGCGCTGGCGCTCGAGATCTCGGAGGCGACCCAGGAGCAGGTGCGCGGCGTCGAGGGCGGCACGGTCGCGGTCCAGTCCATCGCGGGCGTGGCGGTCGAGACCGAGAAGGCCGTTCTCGAGACGCGCAAGACGATGGACCAGATGGTCCGGGTGGCCGAGGCGCTCACCGCGAGCCTCGCGCGCTTCAAGCTGGCCACCTAGGCTCGCGATCGACTGGAGGCGGTGCGTGGCTGACGGCGACCGGCAGTTTCTCCTGAGTGTCTTCCTGATGGAGGCGTGGGATACCCTCGCCGCCGTCGAGGACGGCCTCGCCGCGCTCAGGCACGCCCAGGACCCCGCGGCGGTGATCGAGCATCTGGCGGTGGTGACCCACCGTCTCCGGGGCTCCGCGGCGCTCAGCGGCTTTCCGCAGGTGGCGGGGCTCGCCGCCGCGATGGAGGAGGCGGTCGAGCGAGTCGCCGCCATGCCCCCCGGCGCCGACCGCCGCTCGCTCGGCGCGCTGAGCGACATGGTGTTCTGGCTCAAGACGGCGCTCGACGTCATCGGCGAGACGGGCATCGAGGACGCCGAGGCGATCGCGGAGTCGCTCGCCGGTCTGGTCCCGTCGACCCCCCGGCTGCCCGCCGATGAGACGTCGCGGCGGCTGGCCGAGCTGGATCGCTTCTTCTCCGACCAGGCGGACGTTCTCGAGTACTTCGTTCCGGAGGCGGTCGAGCACCTCGAAGCGATGGCGCAATCGCTCGTCGCGCTCGAAGGCGAGGGCTCGACCGAGTCCGAGATCGCGGCGCTGTTCCGCGCGGTCCACACGCTCAAGGGAGCCGCCTACACCGTCGGCTGCGGGATGATCGGCGATCTCGCGCATCGGGCCGAGGACATGCTCGGCGAGATCCGCGAGCAGCAGCGCCCGCTGGATCGCGTCGCGATCGAGACCGTCTTCGCCGGCCTGGACGCCCTCCGACTCCTCGTGCGCAGCGGCGAGGATCGTGCCGACACGCGGGCCTTCGCCTACGAGCGCGCGATGGCGCTGCTGGACGCGCTGCCGGCGATCGGGGCGGCCGGGTCGCCGCCGAGTGCCGACGCCGCCCTCGAGCAGACCACCGAGGCGCCCGCGACGCTGAGCGTCGCGGTGCCGAGCGAGGCGGCGGGCGCCGAGACGCCGCGGCGTCTCGAGTCGGTCGCCGCCGCCGAGCGCGTGGCGCCCGCCGCCGAACGCGTCGCACGCGGCGCAGACCGGAGCCGATCGTCGCGCGACGCCGCGGCGCGCCGGGTGCGCCCGAGCATTCGCGTGAGCCTCGATCGGCTCGATGCGCTGATGAACCTCGTCGGCGAGCTCGTGATCACGCGAAGCCGGCTCGAGCGCCATCTGGCTCAGCTCGAGCAGGCCGGCGAGCTCCTGTCGTTCACGCAGTCGCGCATGACGCAGACCGTCGCCGAGTTCGAGTCGAAGTATGCCGACCGTCCGGCGCCGCCCGCCCGACCCCACGGCGGCGGGTCGCACGAGCCGGGCGCGTCGCCGATCGGAGAGTTCTTCGACGAGCTCGAGTTCGACCGCTACGACGACTTCAACCTCCTCGCGCGTCGGGTGGGCGAGATCTCGAGCGACCTCACGGAGATCCAGCACGAGCTGACCGGGTTGGTGCGGGTCGTCCGCGAGGATGCCGGCGGAGTCCAGCGGCTCAGCGGCGAGCTGCGCGGCCAGATCACCCGCGCCCGCATGGTGCCCGTCGGCCGACTCTTCGCGCCGTTCGTGCGCATGGTCCGGGACGGCTCGCGGGCGGCCGGCAAGAATGTCGTGCTCGAGGTGCGGGGTGAAACCGTCGAGATGGACACGACGATCGTGGAGCTGATGGCCGATCCGCTGATCCACCTGGTGCGGAACGCCATCGCGCACGGCATCGAGCCCGAAGACGTGCGCCGGCGCGAGGGCAAGCCGTCCCAGGGCACGATCCACCTCGGCGCCGCCCACAAGGGCGGGTCGATCTACATCGAGGTGGCGGACGACGGCCGCGGCATCGACGTGGAGGCCGTGGGCGAAGCCGCGCGGCGCGGCGGCTTCGTCACGGCGGAGACGCTCGCGCGGCTCGGTGAGCGCGACATCCTCGATCTGATCTTCCTCCCCGGCCTGACCACGGCGACGTCGGTGACGACCGCCGCGGGCCGCGGCGTCGGCATGGACGTCGTGCGGGTGAACGTCAGCCGCCTCGGCGGCGAGATCGAGGTCCAGACCGAGGCCGGGCGCGGCACCCGCTTCCGCATTCGTCTGCCGTTGACCGTCGCCATCTCCGACGCGCTCATGGTGAACGTCGGTCCCGAGACCGTGGCGATTCCCGTCCCGGCCGTGAAGGGCGCGATCAACGTGCGGCCCGAGGAGATCAGAACCGTGGACGGCGTGGAGTCGGTCGAGATCGAGGGCGAGAACGTCGACCTCGTACGGCTGGATCGTGTCCTCCAGATCTCTACGCACGAGGCGGACGGCCCGCTCTCGATCGTCGCCCTCCGAACCGGGCGCAAGACCCTGGCCGTGGTCGTCGACGAGTTTCTGGCCAAGGAAGAGATCGTCATCAAGAACCTCGGCGCGTTCTTGCAGGGCATCGGGCCATTCTCCGGCGCCACCGTCACGGGGCAGGGTCGCGTCATCCTGCTCCTCGACTCGCTGAAGCTCCTCGAGATGAGCGCCGCGGCGCCCGGGCCTCGCCCCGCCGAGCTGCGGCGGGAGCGTGACGCGGTGGCCGCGCCGGCCGCCGAAGCCAAGCGCCGTGTCCTGCTCGTCGACGACTCGGTCAGCGTGCGGAAGTTCGTCGGCGGCATGCTCGAGCGCGCCGGGTTCCACGTCGTCGCCGCCCGGGACGGAGCCGAGGCGCTCCAGCAGCTTGCCGAGCAATCGGTCGACGTCATCGTCACGGATCTGGAGATGCCGCGTCTCAACGGCTACGAGCTGATCCGCGACCTCAATCGGGAGCCGACGACGTGCGGGCTGCCGGTGGTCGTGCTCACCACGCGCGCCGGCGCCAAGCACGTGAACCTCGCGCGCGAGCTGGGCGTGGAGCACTACGTGGCCAAGCCGGTCGACGAGGCGAGCTTCGTCCAGCTGATCGAGTCGCTCGCCGTCGCGACGCCGGCGCGGGCGGGAGCCTGAGGCGCCGATGCCACGCGTCATCCTGATCGATCCGGACCGGGCCGCGCTCACCGCGATGCAGGCCGCCCTCGGGCAGGCCGGCATCAGCGACATCCTCGCCGTGACCAGCGGCTCGTTCGCGCTGACGATGCTCGAGCGCAATCGCCCCGATCTCATCGTGAGCCGCGTGGGCGTGCCGGACATCGACGGCTACGAGCTCTGCTCGATCGTCCGCAAGGATCCCCTGATGACGGGCGTGCTCTTTCTCCTGCTGGCAAGCCCCGGCGACGAGGCGGCCGCGTCGATGCTCGAGGACAAGCCGGACCAGACTCTCGCGGGCGACCTGCCGCTGACCGCCATCGTCTCCGAGGTCGCGAATCTGCTTGGACGCGGCACGGCGGCGCCCGTCCCGACGCCGGCGCCGCCCCCGCCCGGCCCTCAGCCCGACGGGGCTCACGGCCTGCGCGGGTCGCTCGCGGTGATGGAGCTGCCGGACATCACGCAGGCCATCGCGCTCGGCGCGAAGACCGGGCAGCTCGTCGTCACGCTGTCGTCTGGTCGTGGCTCCGTCTTCTTCGATCGCGGGCGGGTCGTGCACGCGGAATTCTTTGGGCTCATCGGCGAGACCGCGTTCGCGGCCCTCCTGGTGGCGGCGCACGGCGAGGCAAACGGGAACTTCGCCTTCAATCAGCTCGAGGCGGAGGCCGCCAACGCGGTGAAGACGATCCACCGGGACCTGAAGCAGCTCTTGCTGAGCGCCGCCGCTGAAATCGACGAAGGCCGCGCCGACACGGCCGTGGCGCCAATCTCCTAGGAGGACGTGATGCGGAAGGTCCTCGTGGTGGACGACAGCCTGAGCGTGAGGAAGGTCGTCGAGAAGGCACTCGAACGGCAGGGGCTCCACGTGCTCGCCGCCGGATCCGGTGCCGAGGCGATCGCGATGATCGATCGCGACCGGCCCGACGTCGTGATCTGCGACGTCATCCTGCCCGACCAGGATGGCTATCAGATCTGCCAGTACGTGCGCACTCATCCCGCGCTCGGGGCGACGCCCGTCCTGCTCATCTCGGGAATCGACAACGGCACGGTCCAGGCGCGGGCGGCCGAGGTGCGGTCCGACGCGGTCATGTTCAAGCCGTTCGGCGTCGAGGAGCTCGTGCGAAAGATCGACAATCTTCTCGCCGGGCGCTCCAACGGCGCGAAGCAGTCGACGAACGCCGCGCCGTCCGCGACGGCCCCTACGCCGGTGGCGCCGTCGTCACCGATGGCGGTGTCCTCACCTGCGACGGCGCCTTCACCTGCGGCGGCTTCGCCCGTAACGTCCGCTCCCGAGCCGATCTCGCCCGCGCCGTCCGACCAGAGTCTCAAGGAGCGGCTGCAGGGACTCGCCGGCACCCCAGGCGTTCGCTTCGTCGTGCTCACCGATCGCGAGGGGTTCCTCATCGAGACGGCCGGAGACCTCGCGCCCGACGCCGACGAGGTGGCTGGCGCGCTCGCGTCGTGTCTCGCGGAGGCGTCCGACGGGATCGGCCGAGAGCTCGGTCAGGGCCAGCTGGTAGGCACCATCCTCGAATACGAGGCTGGAACGCTCCTGCTGCAAGGGGTCGGCTCCTCGGCGCTCCTGGCCGTTCTGGTCGGCGACCAGGGCGCGCTCGGCAAGGTGCGCTACTACGTGAGAAAAGCCGTGCCGGAGCTCGTGAAGGCTCTCTGATGCCGCTGCCGCGCGCCGCGCGAGCGAGGCTGGTGTGGGCGCTCGAGCTGTCGCTCGGGCTCGAGCTGTACGCGTGCGCAGTCCTGGCGCTCCACGCGCGCGGCCTCAGGGCGACGCCGCTCGAAGCCTCAGCGGCGCTGGTGCTTCCGGCGCTGGTGATCCCGCCGGTCTTCTACGTGCTCGTCGCGCTGGTCAGCGTGCGCCCATTCGTGCTCGCGCCCGCGATCGGCGCTGTAGCCGCGATGTGCGGGCTGCACGGCCTGCTCGTCGCGGCGACCGGCGCGCTCTTCATGATCCCCGACCTCCTCGACTACGGCGCCGCGGTCGCCTTCGCCCTCTGGGGTTCGCCGGCGGTCACGTTGCTCCAGTTGACGGCGGCGCCGCTGGTGTTCGCCCGCCTGCGCCCGCTCCTGTCGCCGCTCCGAGCGCCACGCACCGAAGCGCGAGCGCCCCTGATCCAGCGCCGCGTCGAAGCGCCCGCGGTTACCGGGACGCCGCGTCTGCCCGTGCCGGCGGATACCCCAACGCCCGCGGCCCAAACGATCGCTCCGTCGCCGGCGGCTCCAAAGCCACCAGTAGCGCCGCCGGCCCAGCTTCGACCTCCGAGCCCGCCGCCGGTCGTTCCCGTCCCGGCATCCACGGCGCCGCCGCCCCTGACTACCGTCCGGCCAGCCGCCGTGTCCGGGGTGTCCAGCGGCCAAACGATTGCGCCGTCGTCGGCCCCCGTCGCCGGCCGGTCTACCGCGCAAACGTCGCCCGCGGCCGTGGCGCAGCCTCTCCCGAAGGCCCCAACGCCACGGCCCAAGCGGGTGGTCGACTCGGCGGAGCCGACGATCCGCGTTCCATTCGTCCGGATCGCCGATCAGCTCCCGGTCGAGATGTTCGCTCGGGGTCAGGAGGGGCTGAAGGACACCCTGCGTCCTGGCGTCTCGCTTCTCGTGCCGCGCAAGCTGCTCCTGCCGCATCTGGGCGAAGGGCTGGCGCCAGTGAAGTGGGAGGTGGTCGCCGATCAGTTCCCGCTCGACGAGCTCGCGCTGACTCACGAGGAGATCGCGGACCGCTTGCCCAACGGCTCGCTGCTCCTTCCGCTCGACGAAGTGGTGCCGCAGATCCCGCCCGAGTTGCTGGCGCTCTCCACGCTGCCGGCCGACGTGCGCGCGATCGAAGATTTTCCGGCTCCGTTCCAGCCGGACGCCCCAGCGCCCGAGCCCGTCGTTGCCGAAACCAAGCGAGGGGCCACCGCCCCGCTGACCAAAGTCGACGAGGCTCACAAGGACGCCATCGCGGAAGCCGATGACGTCGGCGAGGCGCCCGAGCCCGCCAAGAACGAGCAAGCGCGACGCATCGCCGCGCTGCTCGCGCCCTGGTTGAACGGGCTCGAGATCGGCCAGCGCGATGGCGCCGGGGTGGCGCTCGTGACGGTGGTCGCGCCGACCCTCAGCGAGGACTCCGTCGTGCGGACGGTGGTGCGCATCGTGCCGTTTCTGACCGACACCCGCCTGCCCGAGCCGGTGACGCAGGCCACCTTGACGGCGGCTGGTGCGACGGTCGTGTTGACGCCCTTCGGGTCGCCGGCCGTCGGCGAAGCCCTGCTCGTGACGGCGGTGGTCTCGCGCGCGTCGCTGGCCTGGCTCGAGCGCCTCTCGCGGACGGCGGCACGCCAAGCGGTGGGCGAGGGCGGTAACGGGAAGCGCTCGGGGCCGGAGAACGACTCGGGCGCGGGGATCGAGCTACGAGCGGCCACCGTGCCGACCGCCGTGCGGGAGCTGGCCGGCTCGTTGACGGCATTCGGGCCGGTGGCGCCGACCCTGCTGCGTGACCGGGCGGGAACGCTCAGCGCCTGTCTGTTCCTCCCGAGCTCGCTCGACGCGCTGCCGCTCGCGCGGTTCGCGCGCGACCTGCAGGCCGCGCTCGTGGGCGCGGAGATCGGCCGGGTGGCATCCGTCATCCTGAAGCTCGGCAGCCGTCGCGTCATCCTGCGATCGATGGACGGGGAATCGGGCAACGTGACGATGCTGGTCGGCGTCGGCCGAATCGATCGACCGGGGCTCGCCCGAATCGAGCTCGACCGGGCCGCGACGCGGCTCGGCGCTCTGGTGAGGAGCTGAGCCGTGTCCATCATCAACTACGCGAACCGGATCATCGACTTCAAGATCGTCTATTACGGACCCGGGCTCGCCGGCAAGACCGCGAACCTCCAGTACATCCATCGCTGTCTGCCGAACGCCAATCGGGGAAACATGATCTCGCTCGCGACCGGTGACGACCGAACCATCTACTTCGACTTCCTGCCGGTCTCGGCGGTCACGGTGCGCGGATTCCAGACGCGCTTTCAGCTCTACACGGTGCCCGGGCAGGTCCAGTACAACGCGACGCGGCGCCTCGTGCTGCGCGGCGCCGACGGCCTCGTGTTCGTCGCCGACTCGCAGTTCGAGCGCCTCCGCGAGAACGTGGAGAGCTTCCGAAATCTGGAGGCGAATCTGCACGAGTACGAGTCGACGCTCGACGAGATCCCGTACGTGCTGCAGTACAACAAGCGCGATCTGCCAAATCTGGCGCCGGTGACCTACCTCGAGTTCGTCCTCAACCGGCGGACCTCACGGGTGCCGTTCTTCGAGGCGTCGGCCATCGAGGGCAAGGGGGTGTTCGACACGCTCAACACCGTATCGCGCATGGCGCTCGCGAGCGAGTTCGGTGTCGAGCGGGAGAGGCGCCATGAAGTCTCGTAACACCGTCATCCAGCCGCAGGACGCGGAGCGGATCCACGAGATCCTGACGCACTTCCTCGATGACTCGGGCGCCGCCGAAGCGCTCGTGATCGACCGCGGCGGGCAGCTCCTGGCGATGGACGGCGACGCGCAGGCGCTCGACGCGGTGTCCATCTCGGCGCTCGCGGCCGCCGCCTTCAGCTCCACGGCCGCGATGGCGCAGCTGCTCGGCGAGCCGGAATTCAGCGTCCTCTTCCACGAGGGCACCAAGCGATCGATCCACGTGTCGACGGTGGACGACGAGACGATCTTGCTCGCGATCTTCGACCAGCGGACGACGGTGGGCATGGTCCGGCTCTTTGCCGTCGAGGCGAGCCGCGCGATCGGCTCGGTGCTCGGCGCCGCCCGCGCGCGCCCGAAGCCAGCGGCAGAGTTCGCCGCTCCACTGAACGACACGGAGGCGCGCCCCGCCTGGACGCCACCGAGCTGACATGCGTCTGGTACGAGTCGGCGGAAGCTATGAGGGGAGTCGCGAGCAGCGGCTCTGGGCGGCGCTCGTCGGGTTGATCGGGCTCGGAATCGGCGGGCTCGCCCTCGTCGTCTGCGACTCGGGCAGCGGACTCTGTCATCCGACCCTCCTGCGCCTCGGGGCCGGGTTCGCCGCCATCGTGATCGCGCTTCGGCTCGGCCGACCCGTGATGCGGCTACTGCGGCGCGTGCGCAACGGACGTCGCGGTGAGCGCCTGGTGGCCGATCTGCTCAGCGGCCTGCCGGACGACTACTGGCTCGTCAATGAGGTCGCGCTGGGGCTGGCGCACGGCACGATCGACCACGTGTTGATCGGGCCCTGCGGGGTCGTCGTGATCGAGACGAAGCAATTCGCGGGGAACATCCGCTGCTGGGGAAACAACTGGTCCGTCAACGGATCTCGGCGGGCGGACATCAGCCTGCACGTCAACTCTGCGGCGTGTGCGATCCGGTATTTCCTCAGCGAGCGTCACCCGGACCTGGCCGCCTGGGTTCTGCGATGGGTGGAGTCGGTCATCGTCTTCACCCACCCGCTCTGCCACGTCGAGGCGAGCGACGCGCCCGCGACGATCGTCCGCTACTCGCAGCTCTACCTGGCGGTTCTCGAGCTGTCGCGGAAGCACCGGATGGCGCCGGCGACGGCGCGCCAGCTCGCGCAGACCCTGGCGAGCTCGCAGCAGCCTCGCGACGCTGCCGTCGTGGAGCGTAGCCCCCTCACATCCGCGTCTTGATCCGCTCGATCGCCTCTTCGGTCTGCGCGCGGGAGCCGAACGCGGTCAGTCGGAAGTAGCCCTCGCCGCTCGGACCGAACCCCGCGCCCGGGGCGCCGACCACGTTGGCCTTCTCGAGGACCTGGTCGAAGAAATCCCAGGAGCCCACCGAGCGCGGCGTGCGGACCCAGATGTAGGGCGCGTTCTTGCCGCCGTACACGGTGAAGCCCATGGCTGCCAGCCCGGCGCCGATGATGCGCGCGTTCTCCATGTAGAAGTCGATCAACGCCCGTACCTGCTTCTGGCCTTCGGGCGTGTACACCGCGGCGGCGGCCTTCTGGACGATGTAGGGCGGACCGTTGGACTTCATCGCCGTGCGGCGTGTCCAGAGAGTGTTGAGGCTCATCCTCGTGCCGTCCGCGGCGCGTCCCCGCAGCCCCTTCGGCACGACCGTGTAGGCCAGACGCATGCCCGTGAAGCCGGCGTTCTTCGAGAAGCTCCGGCACTCGATCGCCACCTCGCGCGCGCCGTCGATCTCGTAGATCGAGTGGGGGACGTCCGAATCGGCGATGTAGGCTTCGTAGGCGGCGTCGTACAGGATGACCGCGTCCTCGGCGCGCGCGTACGCGACCCAACCGACGAGCGCTTCGCGGGTCGCGATGGCGCCGGTGGGATTGTTCGGATAGCAGAGATAGATCAGGTCGACGTGCCGGTCGGGGAGCGCCGGCTGGAAGTTGTTCTCCGCGGTGCACGGAAGGTAGACGATGCCCGCGTAGCGTCCGCTCTCGTCGGCGCGCCCGCTGCGTCCGGCGACCACGTTGCTGTCGGCGTAGACCGGGTAGACGGGATCCATGAGCGCGACCACGCAGTCCTGAGAGAAGATCTCCTGGAGGTTCGCGCTGTCGCTCTTGCCGCCGTCGCTCACGAAGACCTCCTCGACGGCGATCTTCACGCCGCGCGCGCCGAAATCGTGGGTCGCGATCTCGGCGCGCAGGAACTCGTAGCCGACGTAGGGCCCGTAGCCCTTGAAGGTCTCGCGGCGCGCCATCTCGTCCGCGGCGTCGTGGATGGCGCGAACGACCGCCGGAGGCAGGGGCTGGGTCACGTCGCCGACCCCCAGATCGACCAGCCGGACGTCGGGGTGGGCGTCGGTGAAGGCCTTGGTCCGGCGCCGGATCTCGGCGAAGAGGTAGCTCTGGTTGAGATTCAGGTAGAACTCGTTGAATCTGGGCACGGGGTACTCCCGCGCGGATTCTAGCAGAGGTCCCGGGCCGGGCTCGTCGCCTTGCGTGACCCCGCTCGATCGTATAAGTTGGCGGCGCGCTCGACGCACGAATCGCTCGAACGGAGGCGCTCGATGAGAGCTGGTGCACTGGTGCAGGCGCTCGTGGTCGCGATCATCGGTCTCCTCGGTCCGGCGATCTCGGCCTCGGCGCAGCCGGCCGGCACGCTCGTCGTCGGCCTCGTGGCCGAGCCGGTGAACCTCGACCCGGCGCAGGTGACCGACCTCAACTCCAACCGCGTCGGCCGCCGCGTCGTCGAGACGCTCGTCACGTTCCCCGAAGAAAGCACGCAGGTCGTGCCGGGTCTGGCCGAGTCGTGGACGATCTCGAAGGACGGATTGCGCTACACGTTCAAGCTGCGCCGTGGCATCACTTTCCATGACGGCACGCCCTTCAACGCCGAAGCCGTGAAGTTCTCCATCGAGCGACAGTTCGATCCCGAGCATCCTTTCAACAAGCTCGGCAAGTATCCGTTCGCCAACTACTTCTTCGGCAACGTGAAGGCCGTCGAGGTCGTCGATCCGTCCACGGTCGAGTTCGTGCTGAAGGAGCCGCGCGCGTCGTTCCTGACGATCCTGACGGCTGCGGCGGCGTCGATCGTCAGTCCGGCGGCCGTGAAGAAGCTCGGCGCGGACTATGCGCTCCAGCCGGTCGGCACGGGCCCGTTCCGGTACGCGTCGTGGGATCGCGGCCAGCGCGTCGTGCTGGAAAAGAACCCGAGCTACTGGCGCTATCCGGTGAAGGTGGACCGCGTGGTCTATCGGCCGATCGTCGAGGGTCAGGCGCGGCTCACCGAGCTCCTGACGGGCTCGCTCGATCTCGTCGTGGACGTCCCGCCTGACTTCGTGGCGCAAGTCGAGCAGAGCCCGAAGGCGACCCTGCTCAAGCAGGTCGGCGCCCACGTCTGGTATCTCGGCATCAACAACCAGAAGAAGCCGTTCGACGACAAGCGCGTGCGGCAGGCGCTGAACTACGCCGTGAACAAGGAAGCGATCGTGCGTGACGTCCTCAAGGGTACGGGCTCGCTGTCGCGCGGGCCGGTGCTCCCGGCCACGTGGGGCGCCGATTCCGGGCTCAAGCCCTATCCCTACGATCCCGAGCGCGCGCGGAAGCTCCTGGCCGAGGCCGGCTATCCGAGTGGATTCTCGACCGCGCTCTGGGTACCGGAGTCAGGCTCGGGGATGCAGTCGCCGGTTCCGATGTCGACCGTGATCCAGTCGAACCTCAAGGCCGTCGGTATCACCGTGAGCCTGCAGACGATGGAGTGGGGCGCCTATCTCGCCAAGCTCAGGACGAAGGAGCAGGAGCTCTTCGCGCTCTCCTGGATGGCCGGCAACGAGGATCCGGACATGGTGATGTACCCGCTCCTCCACTCGAGCCAGTGGACGCCGGCCGGGCCGAACCGCGCGCTCTACAAGAACGAGCGCTTCGACGAGCTCCTGCACCAGGCGCGGCTCACGACCGAGCAGGGCAAGCGCGCCGCGCTCTACCGGGAAGCCCAGCGGATCCTGGTCGATGATCCACCGTGGATCTTCATCGACCACGAGATCCAGACCGCCGCCCACGTCAAGCGGGTTCAGGGGTTCAAGCTCCACCCGAGCTTCGACCTCCGCGTCGAGACGATCTCGCTGAAGTGAGGCCTTCCGGGCGGTGAGACGATACGTCGTCCGCCGTCTGCTGCTGCTCGTGCCGGTCCTGCTCGGCGTATCGGTCATCATCTTCATGGTTCTCCACCTGGCGCCGGGCGACCCGGCCGAGATCATGCTCGGCTCCCAGGCGACCCAGGCGGACCTCGAGCGCCTGCGCGCCGAGCTCGGCCTGACCGAGCCGCTCTACGTGCAATACGTCCACTGGCTCGGCCTGGTCGCGCGCGGCGACCTGGGGCGGTCGATCTGGATGAAGCGGCCGGTGCTGGCCGAAGTCCTCGGCCGCTTCAAGGCGACCCTCGTGCTCACCGGCGCCGCGCTCGTGCTCTCGACGGTGGGCGGCCTGGCGCTCGGCATCGTCTCCGCGATCCGACCGAACTCGCCGCTCGACCGACTCAGCGCCATGGCCTCGCTCTTCGGCGCGAGCATGCCGGTCTTCTGGCTCGGGATCGTGCTGATGGTGATCTTCGCGCTCTGGCTCGGATGGCTGCCCGCCTCGGGTATGTTTGCGCCCTACGGCGGAGGGACCGTGATGGACCTGCTCGCTCACCTGGCGCTGCCGGCCTTCACCCTGGCGGCGGCGTCCATCACGATCATCGCGCGTCTCACGCGCAGCACCATGCTCGAGACGCTCGGCCAGGACTACATCCGGACGGCGCGGGCGAAGGGCGTCGTCGAGCGGGCCGTCGTGCTGCGCCACGGGCTCAAGAACGCGCTCATCCCCATCGTCACCGTCGTCGGAGTCCAGGCCGGCTACCTCCTGGGTGGCGCGGTGCTCACCGAGACGGTGTTCGCCTGGCCGGGCGTGGGCACCCTGATGGTGCAGGGAATCCTCGCGCGCGACTTTCCGCTGGTGCAGGGGTGCGTGCTGGTCGTCGCGCTGAGCTTCGTCGTCATCAACCTGATCGTGGATCTGCTCTACGCGTGGCTCGATCCGCGGATCCGCTACGAGTAGGGATGAGGAGACGATGAGCGTTCGCGTCGCCGGGGTCGGCGATCCCCTCGTGCGCGCCGCGGAGGGGTCACGTCTTCGGCGCGGCATCGGCCGGGTCGCACGCCGCGATCGCTTCGCGCTGGTGGCCGCGCTCGTCTTGCTCGCCGCGGTGCTCGTCGCCCTGCTCGCGCCCTGGCTCCCGCTGCTCGATCCGGATACCGTGGACACGCCGAACCGCTTGCGGCCGCCGTTGACGCCGGGTCACCGGCTGGGGACCGACGAGTTCGGGCGCGATCTGCTGGCGCGTCTCGTCTGGGGCGCGCGCGTGTCCCTGCTCGCCGGTGTGGCCACGGCGGCCGCCGCGATGGTGATCGGCGTAATGCTCGGGATTCTCGGCGGTTTTTACACGGGGTGGGTCGAGACCGTGGTGATGCGGCTCACCGACATCCTGATGGCGTTTCCGTACATCCTCCTGGCCATCGCCATCGTCGCGGGCCTCGGGCCGGGCCTGCGCAACGCGATGATCGCCATCGCGATCGTCGGCTTCCCGATCTACACGCGCCTCGTGCGCGGCGTGGTCCTCTCGCTGCGCGAGCGCGAGTTCGTCGAGGCGGCCCGCGCGCTCGGCGCGACCGACCCGCTCATTCTCGGCCGCCACATCCTGCCCCATCTGCTGTCGCCGGTGATCGTGGCCTTCAGCCTCGACGTCGGCGCCAAGATCCTGGCGACGGCCGGACTCTCCTTCCTGGGCCTCGGCACCCAGCCGCCCACTGCCGACTGGGGAAGCATGCTCGCGACCGGCCGCCAGTTCGTCGTCCTGAGTCCCCACGTCGTCCTGCTCCCGGGCCTCGCGATCTTCGTCATCGTCCTGGCCTTGAACCTCGTCGGCGACGCCCTCCGCGATCTCCTGGACCCCCGCACCCACCCCCGCTGACCACGGAAAGGTGCCTAAGCCGATCTCGACGGAGAGACGGACGCTGAAGACGCGCTGACCTGACGCGGTTGACGTTGGCATGACGGGCAGACGGAGGCGGCGGGAGGGTGCGGTCGACCCCTACCGCACCCTCCCGCCGCCTCCGCCTCCGGGCAACGCGAAATCTAAACGGCGACGGGAGACTCAGCGCGAGCGTAGCTGACCGTCAAAATCTCCCAGAGATGTCCATCGCCGTCTTCCCAGTACACGTTCTTGCCGCCGAGGCGACGGTTGATCAGCATGTCGTTCTCGCCGCGCGGCCGGCTCCGGTACCCGAGGCCGGCGGACTGGATGCGCCCGAAGATCGCGTCGAAGTCGGCGTCGCTGACGCGGAAGCAGAGATGGTAGCGCTGGAACTGCTCGCGATCCGCGAAGTCGACGGTCAGCGACTCGTTGACGTACACCGGCGTGAACTCGCCCCGCGACTCCTCCCAGGCCACGCCGAGCAGGTCGGCCAGGAGCTTCGCCGAGGCGACGCGATGGTGCGAGGGCACGATGACGTGATCGAGCTGGATGGTCATGACCGCACCTCCGACAGCGTTGGGACGTTAGGGCTTCTTCAGGCGCATGTCTTCCCAGGGCGAGGTGAAATAGAGCTGCGGGCTCAAGCCGACGCCCGCTTCCTCGACCCGGGGGCCGATTCCGTGCAAGGTAGCCGGCTCGAAGATCCCTCCGTACATGACGCGGTCGTACATCAGGCGCTGGATCTGATGCAAGAGCACCTCGCGCTTCTTGCGGTCGCGTTCCTGCGCCTGCTGACGGAACAGGTCGTCGATGTCCGGATGCCCGCCGGTCGCGTACGGGGCGGTGCTGATGACGAAGTTCTCGATGCGTGCGGCCGCGTTGCCGGGCGCCGCCGTGACGGTCACGAACACGCCGGTCCGAGTCTTCGTCCGCCACGCTTCCATATAGGTCGCCCGCTCCATACTGCGCACGCGGCCGCGGATGCCGATCGCGCCGAGATAGCTCGCCACGCTCTCGCCCATGGTGACGAACGGAGGCAACGGGGTGATCTCGCCGGTGTCGAAGCCGTTCGGATAGCCGGCCTCGACGAGGAGGCGTCTGGCGTGCGTCGGGTCGTATGGATAGGGCTCGAGGCGCAGCGCGAAGTCCATGACGCTCGGGATGATCGAGCCCGTCAAGCGCGAGAAGCCGAGGCGCTCGGCTTCGTTGAGCGCTTGCTTGTCGACCGCCATGGTCGCCGCCAACCGGACGCGGCGGTCGTGCCACGGCGACTTGGGATTGAACTGCTCGGGAAAATCGAGCCACCACGACGCCGGCGGAATCACGCGGGCGAGGCGAAGCTTGGAGTCGGTTTTGATGGTCGAGGCTTCGACACCGACCATCAGATAGCCGATGTCCGCTTCTCCGGTCTTCAGCATCGCCAGGCGCGTCGTCCGGTCCGGCACGCCCTTGATGACGAGGGTCTTGATCGACGGCTTCTTGCGCCAGTATTGCTCGTTGGCCTCCAGGACGAGCTCGACGCCGGGCGTCTGGCGCACGACGCGATAGGGCCCGAGCCCGACGGGCTGGCGGCGGAAGCCCTCCTCGCCGACCTTCTCGATGTACTTCTTGGGCACGATCCAGGCCGCGCCGGTGGCGGGGGTCGCGTAGAACAGGAGGAAGTCCGGCCACGGCTTGTCCAGAATGAACCGGACGCGCAGGGGATCGAGGACGTCGACGGACTTCACCCGATCGTGCAGGAGCTTCGCGGACGCGCCCTTGTAGCGCAGGAACGTGAACTTCACGTCCTCCGCGGTGAACGGCTCGCCGTTGTGGAACTTGAGGCCCGGGCGCAGCTTGAACTCGTACGCGAGCCCGTCCGGGCTTTCCTTCCACGATTCGGCCAGGCACGGCGCCATGTCGTTGCCCGGCAGCGGCTTGATCAGGGCATCGTGCATGGCGTAGAGGAACACGAACGGCGTGCCGATGCCGGGCGTCTCGGCGGGATCGAGGAAGGTCGGCGCGATGGACGCGTCGAACGCGACGGTCAGCTGACCTTCGGGCGGCGCCTGGGCCGCGACCGCTCCGCTCCACGTCACGACGATGAGCGCTCCGAGGAGGATTCGTCGCCCGAGCCCGTTCATATCGAGCCTCCTCACGACGTGGCTTTCGTTCGCGCTGCGCTCGCTGCGCGCCAGAGGTACCAGGCGGCGGCCGAGCGGTACGGCTTCCACTGTTCGCCCACGGCACGCAGGGCCTTCGGCGTCGGCCGTTCCCGGCGTCCGTACGCGAGCCGGTATCCCTCGCGCACTCCGAAGTCGTCCACGGGCAGCACGTCGGGGCGCCCGAGGGTGAAGATCAGGAGCATCTCGACGGTCCATCGCCCGACCCCATGAATCTGCGTGAGACGCTCGATGATCGCCTCGTCGTCCAGGCGCGCCGCCGCCCGTCGCGTGGGCACCGTGCCGGCGAGCGCGTGCCGGGCGATGTCCTTGATCGCCCGCACCTTGCCGCGCGAGAACCCGGCCCGGCGCAGTCTCGCGGAGCGGGCCGCCGAGACGTCCGCCGGCGAAGGAAAGCGTCCGTTCTCGAAGAGGGCGACGAAGCGGGCGAGGATCGACTGCGCGGCGCGACCGTTGAGCTGCTGGTGGGCGATGGCGCGGGTGAGCGCCTCGTAGGGCGACCACCGAAGGGGGGCGAGCGCGCAGGGACCGTGCAGGCGGATGAGCCGGCGCATCACCGGATCGCGCGAGAGGTGACGGTGCGCGGCCGGCGTGACGAAGCCGATGGTCCCCATCGAGACCGGATACAGCGCCCGTGACGACGGAGTCAAGCCCGAAGTGCGAGTGGCGGGTCTACACGGCTCCTTTCAGCGCCAGTCGCCGCTCCCACCGCACGCCACAGTCTGGGCATCGCATCCAGGCCACGCCCCACCGGGCGCCGTCGGAGGTCACCTCGAGGATGCTCCCGGCGAGCCCGGCGCACTCTCGATGGTCCAGCAAGTGGCCCTCGAACCTCTGGAGAAGGTCGCCGATCGCCGTCCCGCGAAACCCAGAATCCGTCGACACCCGAAAGCCCTCGCGTGAGCGCGAATCAGGGGAACTGGCGCTCGTTGACGGGCGGCCGGGCCCCGGCAGGGAACTGGATCGTCGCGTCGCCCTGCGGGGTGCGGCCGGTCAGCGGCGGTGAGTAGACCTCGTGGTCGGACAGCCTCCGCTCCCAGTGCCCGGGCACGATGACCTGCCCGTCGACACCGGGAACCTGGACGAATCGATCGGGAACCCAGGTCGAGTCGGGCGGGCGAACGGTCGGCGCAGGCGTCTGGGGCAGCGGGCGCGTCGAAGACCGATTCAGGCGATCGAAGATCGCGCCGCCAGGGGTTGTCCCGCCCGGCGGAGATTTCATCTGGCCGTGCGCGGCCTGAATCGAGCTCATGCTCACCATCATCAGGGCCGCGACGAGCACCACGCCCCCCCAGCGCATATCTGGATTGTCCCACGCTCCGCGTCGATGCGCAGCCGGACGCCTACGGCCGCCGCCCGAGCCGTCCGCGCAAGAGCTGTCCCGGCAGCGCGCCACCGCGTTGCGGGGCAAAGTATCCGCTACGGCCCGTGAAATTTCCAGTGCGAGCTCGACGCGCTCGTCCGACTGCTCAGCTTCGGTTCGCGGCGACACCGCTCGCGCGCCGCCAGGGGCGCAGCGTGAGCCAGGCCGGCCGCCACCAGTTCCAGCGGCCCATCAGGCGCATCGTGGCCGGCACCAGCAGGGCGCGAACGATCGTCGCGTCGACGACGACCGCGACGCCGATGCCGACGCCGACGGCCTGGATGACGACCGACCGCGCCAGCCCGAAACCGAAGAACACCGCCGCCATGATCGCCGCCGCGCCCGTGATGAGGCGGCCGGTTCGCTCCAGGCCCACCACGACGGCACCGGCGTTGTCCTCGCTCCGCTCGTACTCCTCGCGCACGCGGCTCAGCAGCAGGACCTCGTAGTCCATCGACAGGCCGAAGACGAGACAGAACATGATGATCGGCGTGGCCGTCTGGATGGGGCCGGGCGTGAAGTCGAGCCAGCTCGCCAGATGACCGTCCTGGAAGATCCACACGAGCGCGCCGTAGGAGGCGGTGATCGAGAGGAGGTTCATCACGATCGCCTTGAGCGGGAGCAGCACGGAGTCGAGGAGCAGGAACAGCACGACATAGGTGACGACGACCACGAGGCCGATCGCGAGCGGAGCGTGGCGGACCACGAGCCCAATGAAGTCGAGATCGAAGGCGGTCTGTCCCGTGATCAGGACCTCGCCGTCGTAGGGCGGATGCGCGCGTCGAATCTCGCGGACGAGCGCGCGCGCCTCGTCACTATTCGGCCGCGACCCCGTGGTCGCGACGAGCATGGCCACGTGCTCTCCCAGGGTGTGCCGGAGCGCCTCGACGAGCTCCGGTGGCCGCTGGGCCGGCGGCAGCGCGGCCATCTGCTGGTACGTCGCGAGGTCGAGCGAGGGATGGAGATCGACGAAGCTGTCGACGCGCTGGACGTGCGGGCGAGCGGCCAGCCAGCGACTGAACGCGTAGGTCTGGGCGACCCGCGCGGGCTCGAGCGGAGACGCCGCGCCGGCGTCGAGCACCACCACGATCCGATTGGCGTCGCCGCCGGGAAACTCGCGGCGGAGCAGCTCGTCGCCGCGGCGGGATTCCGCGTCCGGCGGGAGCGAGGTGGCGTCGCCCGAGCCGACTCGCAGGTGCAGGAAGGGCAGCCCGAAGAGCAGCAAGAGGCAGACGACCGGCACGAACACGCGCCAGGGATGCGCCATCAC
Source organism: Candidatus Rokuibacteriota bacterium (assembly GCA_003220495.1). Classification (GTDB taxonomy): domain Bacteria; phylum Methylomirabilota; class Methylomirabilia; order Rokubacteriales; family CSP1-6; genus AR31. The sequence continues at coordinate 85,941 of QHSP01000024.1, forward strand.
CGTCGAGGCCAGGCGGTGCCAGAGGCGGGCGCCGGCGCGCTCGGAGTGGAGAAACGGCACGCGCAGCGAATTCACGCGCGGGCCCAGGACCGCGAGCAGCGCCGGCAAGGTCGTGAGGCCGTAGACGACGGCCAGGGTCACCACGCTCGTTCCCGCCCAGCCCATCGAGCCGAGATTGCCGAGGCCCAGGAAGAGCATGCCGAGCAAGCCGATCGCCACGGTGAGTCCGGAGAAGAGGATCGCGCGGCCCGCGGTGGCGACCGTGCGCGCCAGCGCCTCGACCGGCGAGCGCTCGCGGATCTCTTCGCGGAAGCGGCTCACGACGAAGAGCGAATAGTCGATGGCCACGCCGAGCCCGATCATGCTGACGATGTTCGGCGCGTAGATCGAGACCGAGATACACCGGGCCAGTGCCAGCGTGACGGCCATCGCTCCCGTCATGGCCAGGGCGCCCACCGCCAGCGGCAGCGCGGCGGCGACGACCGAGCCGAAGACGAGCAGCAGCAGTACGGCGACCGCGGGGAGGATCAGGGCCTCGACGCGCCCGAGGTCCTGACGGGCGACCTCGGTGAAATCGTGGTTGAGCGCGACGTTGCCGGCCGACACGACCTCCAGGGTCTCGGCGCGGACCAGCCCGCGCAGCGAGGGATAGAGATCGGGTGGAAGCCCGGAGAACTCGAGCGAGGCAAAGCCCGCGGCGGTCCCGCGCAGCTCCACCGTCGCGAGCATGCGCCGCCCGTCCCGCGAGACGAGCGAGACGGCTGCCGGCACCGGGCCTGGCTGGTCGTAGGCGGTCCGGACGCGCGCCACTCGGGGATCGCGTCGGAGCGGCGCCAGCGCGCGCTCGACCTCGTCGCGGAACGCCGGATCGAGCGCCTGACGAGTCTCGCTGCTGAAGATCAGGCCGAACGACGGCGGCTGTCCCGGCAGCTCCTTCCCGAGCAGGCCCCGCGCGCGTCCCGACTCGGTGTCCGCCGGGATGTCGGGCGGGTCGAGCTGGCCACCGACGTGGATCACCCACAACGACGCGCAGAGCGAGAGCGCCGACAGGCCCAGCACGAACCAGCGGGCCCGGTGCACGAGCCGGCCCCAGCGCGCGAGCAGGGCTCCGCTCTCGCGGCCCAGCGGGGGCCGAGGTGCGCTCATCGCGCGGCGGCCGATCGGGCGCGCACGGCCGGCGCGACCTCGTGCGCCACGCGGCGGAGGTGCGCGAGGTCGAGGCTCGGCACGCCCAGCATGAGCTTCGTGATGCCAGCGTCGACGTGGTCGGCGAGCCGGGCGGCGACTTCGCGCGCGGGCCCGAACACGGCGTGCTGGTCGACGTCGAAGCGTGAGCCGTAGTAGCCGTGGAGGAATTGTCGTAGCGCGTTCCGTGCCCGGTCGCGATCGTCGTCGACGGCGACGTAGACGAGTCGGCCGGCGACCAGCGCGTCGGGATTCCGGCCGGCGGCGCGCGCGGCATCCTGGACGGCGCGCCAGAGGCGGGGGAAATCGCGCACCGTGCCGAATGGGCTCATGATCCAGCCGTCGGCCAGCTCGCCGGCGCGGCGCAGCGCTCCCTCGGCATGGCCCCCGACGTAGAGCGGGACCCGCGCGGGCGGGCGAACGGTCGCCTTCTCGAGCCGGAAGAAACGGCCCTGATAGTCGACCGGCTCGCCGGCGAGCAGCCGTCGTATCACCGCCACGCTTTCCTGGAACACCGTCACGCGGCGGTTCATCGGCACGCCGACCGCCGTGTATTCTTCCGGGCGCCCGCCGAGCGACACGCCGAGAGCCAGACGGCCGCCCGCGAGATGGTGGAGCGTCGAGACCTGACGAGCGACGACGGCGGCGGCGCGCAAGGTGACGACGAGGACGGCGGTGCCGAGCTCGATCCGGCGCGTGCACGCCGCCGCCGAGGCGAGGAGCATGAGCGGGTCGAGCATGCTGGCGTCGTGGAAGATCCGATCCTCGGTCCAGATTGCGTCGAGGCCGAGCGCTTCGACCTGCTGGAAGAACTCCGCGTAGGCTTCGCCCGAATCGAGCGCCGCGACCGCGGAGCTTGGGATGTGGATGCCGACCGAGACGGACGAGGGCACGGGTTGGCTCACGCGATGGCGTCGAGCAGGGCGCGCGCCTCCCGGACGTCCTTCGTGACCTGCTTGCGCTCACCCTCCAGGGCGGCGCGCGAGTCGAGGATGCGCTCGGCAAGGTGATTGGCGAGGGCCGGAAGCCGGGTGCCGCAGCGTCCGCAGGCCGGATGGAGCGGCGATGCACACTCGATGCAGAACTTCGCCCCGGGTGGGTTCTCGTGGCGACATCGCGGACAGCGCAGGGCCGACGCCACGAGATGGTCCGCGACCTACTCTTCGAGCGCCCTGGACGTGATGTCCCCCATGCCTTCTTTCGAAGGCTATCACATCAGGACTTCGGGGCCGATTTTGGGCCGAACGGTTCGGGTCGAAAGCCGCCGTCGCGGGCCTCCAGGAATGCCTTGAGGCCCCCCGACTGCATCGCCGCGATGAGCTCGGCCCGCTCTGCGTTGTACGAAGCGTGCGCCATGCTCGAGAACGGGACGTTCATCAGCATCCCGGCGCCGAGCCCCATCGCCAGCAGGCCGTAGCAGGTGACGGCCTTGTTGAGCCGCACGGAGGGCTCGGGCACCTTCGCGATCCGCTCGGCCAGAGCTCGCGCCCGCGGCAGGAGCTCGGCCGCCGGCACGACCTCGTTGACGATGCCCAGGCGCAAAGCCTCGGCCGCGTCGAAGTGGTCGCCGGTCAGGGCGTAGCGGTGGGCCGCCTTCCAGCCGGCCAGCGCGGCGAAAAGAAACGTCGTGTTCGAGACGTGGCGGACCTCCGGCTGGGCGAAGACGCTGTCGTCGGCGGCGATCGTGATGTCGCAGGCCAGCGCGTACCAGAAGCCGCCGCCCATCACCCAGCCGTGCACCGCGGCGATCACCGGCTTCGTGAGGTGCCAGAGGTGCATGAGCTCAGTCACCGAGTCGCGGTCGCGCGCCCACCAGCGCTTGATGTACTCGGCGACCTCCACCCCGGTGGCGTCGAGCGACGACTTGCCGTCAGGCCGGCGCGCGATGTCGAAGCCGGCCGAGAACCCCCGGCCCGCGCCGGTCAGGATGATCGCGCGAACCTCGGCGTCGGCGTCGGCCTGATCCAAGGCGCCATGCAGCTCCGCCGTCATCTGTGGATTGATGGCGTTGATGGTGTCGGGCCGGTTGAGCGTGAGCGTGACCACCGGACCCTTCTTCTCGTACACGATCGTCTCGTAGGCCATCTCATTGCCTCCTTGGGCTTCATGCGAGCTCGATCAGCCAGTCCACCGCGATCACACCGCGCCCGTCGTCGAGCACCAGGAGCGGATTGATGTCCAGGGCGCGGAGCGAGTGCCGGTGCGCCTCGGCGAGCGCCCCGAGCCGGACGATCGCGTCGGCCAGCGCGCGCGTGTCGGCCGGGGCGCGGCCTCGCGCACCCGCGAGGATGACGGCCCCACGGAGCTCGGCGATCATCGCCGCGGCGTCGGCGGGACCGATCGGCGGCACGCGGAGCGATACGTCGCGAAGCTGCTCGACGAAGATGCCGCCGAAGCCGCAGACCACCGCCGGGCCGAAGAGCGGATCGGTCTTGACGCCGAGGATCATCTCGCGCCCTCCGGTGATCATCCGCTGGACGAGCGCGCCGTCCAGGCGCGCGGCGGGCGCCCGGCGCCGGACCTCGTCGAGCATCTCCGCGAAGGCGGCGCGCACCGCGGCCGCGTCGCCGCAGCCGACTCGAATTCCGCCGACGTCCGTCTTGTGCGCGATCTGGGGCGAGTCGATCTTGAGCGCCACGGGATAGCCGAGACGGTCGGCGGCCGCCACCGCGGCCCCCGCGTCCTTCGCCGCGATCGTCTCGGCCAGTGGAATGCCGAAGTCTCTCAAGAGCTGCATCGCTTCGGTGTTGCCGAGCGTGCCGCTGAATCCGGCGCTGGCGCGGGGCGCGGCCAGGTTCGAGCGCGGCGCCGTCAGACTCCCGTGCGCGAGGTCGGTCCGGTCGAGGAAACGCCGATGCTCGCGCGCGTGGCGCAGTGCCAGCATCGCCGTCTCGGTGCTCTCGAGGAACGGCACGCCGGCGTCGGCGAGGGGGCGGACGACCTCCTGATCGAGGTCGCCGCCCGCGAACGAGCTGAAGGCGAGCACGAGCCGGCCGGGATTCTTCGGCAGCGCGTCGATCATCGCGCGGCTGAACTGTCTCGACGGCGCGCCGCCACCGGGGTGGGGCACGTTGGCGCGCAGGTTCACCGCGACCACGTCGACGGCCTCCTCGCACAGCATGACGTCGAGGAGCTGCGGGAAGAGCCGCGCGTCCTCGTACATCGCGCCCGTACCGTCGAGCGGATTCCTCGGATTCGCGAAGTCGGGCATGAAGCCCTTCATGGTCTGGACCGAGGCCGCCGACAGCGGCGGGAGCTCCACGCCGGCGCGGTCCGCGGCATCGGCGGCTCGACCGCACTCGCCGCCAAGACCGCTCAGCACCCCGACACGCCAGGCGCGCGGCGTGTGATGGCGCGCGGACGAGAGGAGCGTGAGCGTGTCGATCATCTCGTTGAGGCTCGAGACGTGTATGACGCCGCTCTGCCTGAGCACGGCCTCGATGATCTCCGGCGTGCCGGCCAGCGACCCGGTGTGCGCCAGCATCGCCTGGCGCGCGTTCTCCGAGCGGCCGACCTTGAGCACCACGATCGGTTTGCGAAGCTCTCGCGCTCGCGCCGCCGCCTGACGGAACGTCTCCGGCTTCTTGAACCCCTCGACGAACGCGCCGACCACCGCCGTGTCGTCATCTTCGACCAGGTACGCGAGGTAATCCTCGACCGTGAGGCCGGCCTGGTTGCCGCACGACACGATGTAGCTCAGCCCGACGCACCGCTGCTGCATCAGATATTCGCCGATCGCGTGGCTGAACCCGCCGCTCTGCGACACGACGCCGACCGCGCCCGGCCGGAGCGGCTCGGCCATGTCGGCGCTGAAGGTCGCCGCGCCGAGTCGGATATTGAAGACGCCGTAGCAGTTCGGGCCGCAGATAAGGAGCCCGTGGTCCGTCGCGAGGCGCTCGAGCTCGGCCTGTCGCTTGCCGCCTTCGGGCCCCGCCTCGGCGAATCCGCTCGAGAGCACGACGGCTCCGCGCACCCCGGTTGCGACGGCCGCTCGCAGGACGCCCGGCACCTGCTCGGCCGGGATCGCCACGACCACGGTGTCGGCGCGCTCCGGCGTCGAGGCGAGGTCGGGATAGCAGGGCAGCCCGAGGATGTCGGAATAGCGGGGGTTGATCGGGAAGATCCGTCCGGCGTAACCGAAGCGCTGGAGGTTGGCGACTACCCGTGTCGCGCGGGTCATCCGCTGCGAGGCGCCGACCACGGCGATGCTCGCCGGCTTCATCAGGGGCGCCAGGTTCATTGGGTACCCTTGTGCCACACCATCGCAAAGCTCACGGGATGATTCCTGTACGGCTTCCATCGAGGCTTGAGAGCGATCCAGCGGTCGTCGACGAGGCGCTCGCGCATCTCGATGAGCGAGAGATCGACCGCGCGCGCGGCGGCGACATGGTCGCTGAAGAGATGCACGTACGTCTCAATCGCCACGGACTCACCGGGCGCCCGGTCGAAGTGCGTGGGTATCCCCGCGGTCATGATGAAGTGCGGGTGATAGCCAACGAGCACGTAGGTGCCGCCCGGCCGGAGCAGCCGCGACGCTTCCCGATAGAGCGGCCGCAGATCGCGCAGATGCTCGTCGACCAGGCACGTCGTGACGAGATCGTAGACGCCGCCGCCGAGACCTGTCGCGGCGATATCGGCTTCGAGAAGGTGATCGTAGATATTGCGGCGACGAGCGACCGCCAGCATTTCCGGCGTGAGATCGACGCCGTCGAGTCGGGCGATGCCACGAGCCCGGAGCCAGGCGCCGGTCCTGCCGGTTCCACACCCGAGATCAGCCGCGTGTCCGACGGCGGTCCACGTGACCGACTCGAGGGCGGCGAGCAGCACCAGATCCATCTCGTCTTCCACCGTCGTCGCGTACGAGGGGAGCCATGCGCGGTACCCCTCGCGGACCGAGACGGTCGGATAGTTGCGACGGTCGAAGTGGGAAAAATCCAGCATGGTCGGTACTTCAGCGAATCGTAGACGGAGGCCCGGAGTGCGGCTGCAGATACGGGCTGGCCGGACCCGAGTACGGGAAATAGCGCGTCGTGCCCGGAACTTCCTGGTTGTCGGCCGTCAGACAGGCGCAGCCGATCCCCGGAGGCGCCGACCAGGTCGGTAGCTGGCACCAGCCCCACTGAGTCGTGCAGATATTCGCGGGTGGCGCTACGGGCGGCGGTGCCGGTCGAGGAGGCGGAAGAGGCCGCGAGGGCGAAGTCGACTCGGGGCGCTGGGCGGCCTGGGCATCGACAGCGCTCGTCAAACCTGTCAACAGCAGCCCCAGAATTCCGGCCACGACGAGCGATCGGAGCACGCCCAGTAGTCTACTTGAGCCGTGGGTCGAGCGCGTCGCGCAGGCCGTCGCCGAACAGATTGAACCCGAGCACGGTGACGAAGATCGCGATGCCGGGGAAGAGCGAGATCCAGGGGTTCGACTGGATGAACGCCACGTTGGCCTTCAGGTCCCAGCCCCAGCTCGGCGTCGGCGGCTGCGTGCCGAGCCCCAGGAACGAGAGGGTCGCTTCGACGATGATCGACGTCGCGATGCCGAGCGTGGTCGTCACGATGATCGGCGCCAGGCAGTTCGGCAGGACGTGGCGGAGCAGGATCCACGGATCGCGCACGCCGAGGGCGCGGCACGCCTCGATGTATTCCTTCTCCTTGATCGACAGCACGCTGCCCCGGACCAGACGCGCGTAGATCGGGATCCGCACGATCGCGATGGCGCCGGTGACCTTGATGGTCCCGATGAGCCCCGCGGTGGGCGCGAAGATGACCATCAGGATGATCGCGAGCAGGTAGATCGGGAACGCGAGGATCAGATCCATCGTGCGCATGATCAGCGAGTCGGCCCGGCCGCCGTAGTAGCCGGCGATCAACCCGAACGGGACGCCGACGAAGAGGGCGAGCAGGACCGAAGAGACCCCGACCGCGAGCGAGATACGGCTGCCGTGGATGATGCGGCTCAGCATGTCCCGGCCGAGCTGGTCCGTCCCGAGGGGATAGTCCCAGCTCGGGCGCTCGAAGGTGTGGGTCTGATCGCTGGCGATCGGGCTCTGGGGCGCCAGCACGTCCGCGAAGAGCGCGACCGCCAACAAGAGGGCGACGATGGCCGCGCCGATGAGGGCCGTCGTGCTCCGCCGGAGCCGGCGTACGCCCTGCATGAATGGCGACTCCGCGCGATCGGCTTTCGCCCTCCACGCGACTTCCGAGGTCGCCGGGAGCTCGGCCTCCTGGAGGCTGCCTCCGCTGATGGGCCGCGGTCTGGCGAGCGATTCGCGGTCGTCGGTCATCGCGTGCCCTCAGGAGTACCGGATCCGTGGATCCAGGAAAGTGTAGGTGAGATCGACGATCAGGTTGATGAAGACGAAGGTGAGCGCCGTCACGAGGGCGAAGCCCTGCACCTGCTGGTAGTCGCGCGCGATGATCGCGTCGATCCCGAAGGTGCCGAGGCCGGGCATCGCGAAGAGCGTTTCCACCACGATGGCCCCGCCGATGAGGAATCCGACCTGCAGGCCCATCACGGTCACGGTCGGAATGAGCGCGTTCTTCAGCGCGTGCTTGAGCACGACCGGCCGCTCGCTCAGGCCTTTGGCGCGAGCGGTCGTGACGTACTCGGTGCGGATGACCTCGAGCATGCTGGCGCGGAGCAGCCGCGTGAGGAGCGCGGCGCGCCCCACACCGAGCGCCAAGGCGGGCATCAGGACGTGCTGGGTATTGCCCCACAGACTTGCGGCACAGACCACGGTCTGGCACGTGCCGGGCAGGTACACCCAGCCCGAGCTCGGCAGAAATCCGCCCATGCCGATGGAGAAGAGCAGCAGGAGCAGGACGCCGAGGAAGAATTCTGGAACGGAGACTCCCACCATGGCCACGGAGGTCGCGGTGTAGTCGGCCCACGTGTTTTGGCGCAAGGCGCCGATGATAGCCGCGGGGATCGCGATCGCGAGCGCCACCGCCATCGACAGGACGACCAGTTCGAGGGTCACCGGCAGACGCACCAAGACGTCCTTGAGGACGGGGCGCCCGCTCAGGATCGAGGTGCCCCAGTCGCCTTGCACGAGCTTGCCGAGCCAGATGACGTACTGAAGCAGGACCGGCTTGTCGAGCCCATAGTCCTGCCGGGCCTTGATCGCGTTCTCCTCGGTGTACGCGTCGCCGAGCAGCGACACGACCGGATCGCCCGGGATCGACCGCATCATGACGAACACCACGAACGTGATTCCGAGGATCGTCGGAATGATCTGCAGCAGCCGCTTCAGGATGTAGACCCGCATCGGCGTGCCCCGGTTACTTGTCCAGCCAGACCTTGTCGTAGTGCACTTCGAACTCCGCGTTGTAGGTGTAACCCTTGATCCACGGCTGCGCGACCATGTAGAAGGGCGAGCCGGAGATGGCATTCCAGTAGAGCTTGTCGGCGCTGAACTCCTGGAACTCCTTGGCGATCGCCTTGCGCCTCACCGGGTCCATCTCGCGCGCGTAACGAGCGTAGTAGTCGTCGACCTTCGTGTCCGTGTGGCGCGTGTGGTTCCAGGAGGCCCCCGTGGTCGACAGGAACGCGTTGCTGTCGAGCGTCAGCAAGGACAGGAGGTCTTCGACGTACATGTCCCACGGCCCGTCCTGGTTGGCCGCGGTCATCCAGGTGACCTTGTCCACGAGCCGGATGTTCGCGGTCACCCCGATCCGCGCCATCTGCTCCTTGATGACAGTGGCGATGACGTTGAACACGCTCTTCTCGGTGTTGGTCATGAGCTCGAACGTCAGCGGCTTTTGCGGGCCGTACCCGGCTTCGGCGAGCAGCGCCTTGGCCTTGGCCTGATCGTATGGGCACATGCTCGTGACGTCGACGGTGTCCAGGGTGCCCGGCGGGATGATCCCCACCCACGGCGTGGCCTGGCCCTTGAAGGCGATCTTCACGATCTCCTTGCGGTCGATCCCGTAGCAGCCGACGGCCTTGCGCACGCGAATGTCATTGAAGATCGGGTGCGGGACCCGCTCCTTCGACATCGGCTTGCCGTCCTTCGGGATGGTCACTCTCATCGCCGCCAGCATCGGCGTGGTTTCCTTGCCGGTCATCATCAGGGCGCGCGGGTTTTGCGCTTTCATCGTGTCGACGTGCTCGGGCGAGAACGAGGCGATGAAGTCGACCTCGCCGGCCTTGAAGGCCGCCATCTCGGTGATGGGATCCTTGATGACCCGGATGATGACGCGGTCCAGATAGGGCAGCCCGGGCTGGAAATACTTGTCGAAACGGTCCATGACCAGATGGCTGCCCTTCACCCACTCGACCAGCTTGAACGGTCCACAGCCCACCACCGCGCCGGGCTTGCCCTGCTTCCTGTCCTCGAGCGTGAACTTCTGGGTGGCCGTCGGCGAGTAGATGATGAGCCCGGTCCGGTAGCCGGCCAGCATGTGCAGCATGAAGGCGTACGGGTGCTTGAGGCGGATCTGCACCGTCGAGGGATCGAGCGCCTCGACCGAGTGCACCGACTCGTAGAACGTCCGCATGCCCGATCCGGTGGCCGGGTCCATCAGCCGCTCGATGCTGAACTTGACGGCGGCGGCGTCGACCTTGGTGCCGTCGTGGAAGAGGACGTTCGGCTTGAGCTTGAAGGTGTAGAGCAGGCCGTCGGACGAGACCTGCCACGCCTCGGCGGCGTCGCCCACGAACTTGCCGTCGGGCATGATGTCAACGAGACCGCACCCGACGTTCATGGCGACCCACATCATTTCGTACCCGGGGGCGGTGTGGAAGTCGAGGTGGGCGATCTCGTTGCCGTACGAGACCTTGAGGATCCCGCCACGCTTCGGCGTCTGTGCTTTGGTCGCCGGCGCGACGATCAGGCTCAGGAGCAGGCCGGTTCCGAGCACGAGGTTGAGCAGCGGACGAGTCGAACGCATGAGGATCGTGCTCCTCTTATTTGTCCAGCCAGACGGTGCCCCAGTGCACTTCGAACTCCGCGTTGTACACGTAGCCCTTCACGTACGGCTGAGCGACCATGTAGAAGGGCGAGCCGGAGATCGTGTTCCAGTACATCTTGTCGGCCATGTACTCCAGCAATTCCTTGCCGATCGCCTTGCGCTTGCCGGCATCCATCTCACGCGCGTAGCGCGCGTAGTAGTCGTCGACCTTGGTGTCGGTGTGTCGCGGGTGGCTCCACGCCGACGAGTTCTTCGACACAAAGGCGGTCGACAGGTAGCCGTTGCTGTCGATGGTCAGCAGGGACAGCAGATCTTCGACGTACATGTCCCACGGTCCGTCCTGTAGGGTCGTGTTCATCCAGCTGACCTTGTCGACCAGTCGAATATTCGCCGTCACCCCGATGCGCGCTAGCTGCTCCTTGACGACCGTGGCGATGACGCTGAACACGCTCTTCTCGGTGTTGGTCATCAGCTCCAAGGTGAGCGGCTTCGACGGACCGTAACCGGCCTCGGTCAGGAGCGTCTTCGCCTTGGCCTGGTCGTAGGGGCACAGCTGGTTGACGTTCACCGATTCCAGCGTCCCCGGCGGCGCCATCCCGACCCACGGAGTGGCCTGGCCCTTGAACGCGATCTTCACGATTTCCTGGCGGTCGATCCCGTAGCAGCCGACCGCCTTGCGAACCCTCACGTCGCCGAAGATCGGGTGCGGGGCGCGCTCCGTGGACATGGGCTTGCCGTCCTTGGGGACGGTCACCTTCATCTGCGCCACCATCGGCGTCGTTTCTTTCCCGGTCATGACGCTGGCCTTCGGGTTCTGTGCCTTCAGCGAGTCGACGTGGTCCGGCGAGAACGAGGCGATGAAGTCGATCTCGCCCGCCTTGAAGGCGGCCATCTCGGTGACCGGGTCCTTGATGACGCGGATCATGATGCGGTCCAGGTGGGGACGCCCCGGCTCGAAGTACTTATCGAAGCGGTCCATCACGAGATGGCTTCCCTTCACCCACTCGACGAGCTTGAAGGGGCCGCAGCCGACCACCGCCTCCGGCTTGCCCTGCTTCCGATCCTCCACCGTGTACTTCTGGGTGGCCGTGGGCGAGTAGAGCACGAGGCCCGTGCGGTACCCCGCGAGCATGTGGAGCATGAACGCGTAGGGATGCTTCAGGCGGATCTGCACGGTGGACGAATCGAGCACCTCGACGCTGTGCACGGCGTCGTAGAAGGGCCGCATGCCGCTCTTGGTGGCCGGGTCCATGATGTGGTCGATGCTGAACTTGACCGCGGCGGCGTCCGCGGGCGTGCCGTCGTGGAAGAGGACGTTCTTCTTGAGCTTGAACGTGTAGAGCAGCCCGTCCGGCGACATCTGCCACGACTCGGCCGCGTCGCCGACGAATTTGCCGTCGGGCGTGATGTTGATGAGGCCGCATCCCACGTTCATGCCGACCCACATCATTTCGTAGCCGGGGGAGGTGTGAAAGTCGAGCCCCGCGACCTCGTTGCCGTAGGACACGCGCAACGTGCCGCCCCGTTTCGGCGCCTGGGCTTCGGCTAAGAGCGGAATGGTGACCAGCCAGGCCAGTGAGGTCACGACCATGAGGAGACCTGGCAGAAGGCGTCGTGAGGTCATTGGCGTCTTCTCCTTCTGTGCGAGTTCTCGCCTGTCAACAAGGGCGGGACGCGCGGCTAACGCTCGAGCCAGACGCGGCCGTAGAGGACCTTGATCTCCGCGTTGTAGACGTAGCCCTTCATCCACGGCTGGGCCACGCTGTAGAACGGCGAGCCCGAGATCGTATTCCAGTAGAGCTTGTCGGCGCTGAACTCCTGGAACTCCTTCGCGATCACCTTGCGCTTCCCCGGGTCCATCTCGCGGGCGTAGCGCGCGTAGTAGTCGTCGACCTTCGTGTCCGTGTGGCGCGCGCTGTTCCAGGCGGCGGTGCTCATCGACAGGAAGCCGTTGAGGTCCAGGGTCAGCTGCGACGCGAGGTCTTCGACGTACATGTCGAAGGCGCCGTCCTGGGTCGCGGTGTTCATCCAGCTGACCTTGTCGGTCAGCCGGATGTTCGCCGTCACGCCGATGCGCGCCATCTGCTCCTTGATCACGGTGGTGATGACGCTGAACACGCTCTTCTCGGTATTGGTCATCAGCTCGAACGTGAGCGGCTTCTGCGGCCCGTACCCGGCCTCGGCCAGCAGCGCCTTCGCCCTGGCCGGATCGTAGGGACACATGTGTGTGACGTCCACGGTGTCCGTGGTGCCCGGCGGGATGATCCCGAGCCAGGGGGTGGCGCGCCCCTTGAACGCGATCTTGACGATCTCCTTGCGGTCGATGCCGTAGCAGCCGATCGCCTTGCGCACGCGAATGTCGGCGAAGATCGGATGCGGGGCGCGGTCCGTGGACATCGGCTTGCCGTCCTTCGCGACCGTGACCTTCATCATCGCGACCATCGGGGTCGTCTCTTTACCGGTCATGATCTGGGCGCGCGGGTTCTGCGCCTTCAAGGTGTCGAGATGGTCCGGCGAGAAATCCGGGATGAAGTCGACCTCGCCGGCCTTGAACGCCGCCAGCTGCGTGACGGGGTCCTTGATCACGCGGATCGTGACGCGACTCAGGTACGGCAGCCCGGGCTCGAAGTATTTGTCGAACCGGTCCATCACCAGATGGCTGCCCTTCACCCACTCGACGAGCCTGAAGGGTCCGCATCCCACGACCGCCTCCGGCTTGCCCTGCTGGCGATCCTGCTGGCTGTACTTCTGCGTCGCGGTCGGCGAGAGGACCACGAAACCCATCCGGTAGGCCGCGAGCATGTGGAGCATGAACGCGTAGGGCTGCTTGAGCCTGATCTGGACCGTCTGGGGATCGAGCGTCTCGACCGAATGCACCGACTCGTAGAAGGTGCGCATGCTCGAGCGGGTCGCCGGGTCCATGATCCGGTCGATGCTGAACTTCACCGCGGCCGCGTCGAGCGGCGTGCCGTCGTGAAAGACGACGTCCTTTCGGAGCTTGAACGTGTAGAGCAGGCCGTCGGGCGTGATCTGCCAGGACTCTGCGGCGCTCGGCACGAACTTCCCGTCTGGCGTGATGGAGAGGAGGCCGCAGCCGATGTTCATGGCGACCCAGTTCAACTCGTACCCGGGGGCGGTGTAAAAGTCGAGGTTGGCGATCTCGTTGCCGTACGCGACACGCAGCGTGCCCCCACGCTTGGGCTCCTGCGCATGGGTCAAGAGCGGGAGCCCGGCGACGCAGGCGACCGCGAACCAGAGTCCCGTCAGAGCCCGACGTGTGCGCATGGCGTCTTTCCTCCCCGACGAAACCGGACAGACCGGCAGCCGATAAGCGAAATTCGGGCTACTTTACAGCAGTCGCCTCCTGTCAACAAGGGGGGTCCCGGGAGGACGTCTCAGCACCCGGCCGGGGAGGGTGCCCGTATGGTCGCCGCCGTCCAGAACCACCTCGCCGTTCACCAGCACCGTGGACACGCCGACCGAATACTGGTGGGGTTCGTCGTAGGTCGCGAGGTCGGCGATGCGGGCGGGGTCGAAGACCGTCACGTCCGCCCAGCAGCCCGCCCGCAATAGGCCGCGATCGACGAGCCCGAGCGCCGCGGCCGACGCGCCCGTCGTCTTGTGAATGGCGGTCGGTAGGCTCAGCAGGCCGAGGTCACGGACGAAGGTGCCGAGGAGGCGGGCGTGCGTTCCGTACGAGCGCGGATGCGGCTTGCCCTGGCTGGTCACGCCCGAGGTCGCGAGGGCGTTGGCGTCCGAGCCGACCAGCACCCACGGCGTGCCGGTGATCTCGTGCACGTCCTTCTCGCTCATCGACGTGATCAGGATGCGCGTCGCGCCTCGATCGGCGATCAGGAAGTCGCACACGGCGTCCAGCGGATCGACGCGCCGACGCCGCGCGATCTCGCCGAGCGTGCGGCCCGCGTCCTGGGGCTGATTCGGGGCGATCGCGACGCGGACGACGTCCCACGACGGGATGCGGCCGAAGTTGGTGAGGCCCTCGCGCGCGAGGTCCGCGCGGATTCGCGCGCGCGCCTCGGCCCGGCCGAGCCGGTCGAGCATCGCCGGAATCCCGCCCTCGACGATCCAGCGCGGAAGGAGATTGCGAAGCGGATTGGTCGCGGTGTCGTACGGGTAGGCGTCGCAATCGACGGGGAGCCCGCGCGCACGGGCGGCGGCGATCTCACCGAGGAGGCGGCGGGCGCCGCCCCAGTTGTCGACGCCCGAGAGCTTCAGATGGGCGATCTGCACGTGGACGCCGGTCGCCTCGGCGACTTCGATCGCTTCGCGAACGGCGTCGCCCACGTGGTCGGCCTCGTCGCGGATGTGCGACGAGTACGCGGCGCCGTGGCGCCGGAGCACCCGGGCGAGCGCATGGATCTCGGCGGGGTCGGCATAGCACCCGGGCGCGGTGAAGAGCCCAGACGAGAGCCCCCACGCGCCGGCCGCCAAGGCCTCCGCGAGCAGGATCTCCATCGTGGAAGTCTCGGCGCTCGTGAGCGGTCGATTCTCCATCCCGGCGGTCATGAGGCGGAGCGTGTGGTGCCCAATTTGCAAGATTACATTGACCGAGCTCGCCGGAAACCCGGCGACATACTCGGTGAAGGTCGTCTCCGCGAACGGGAGCGACGGGGCGCTCGGAGCCAGATATTCGCGAAGCATCGCCACGCGGTCGGGCAGCGCCGGGGCGGCCGAGAAGCCGCAGTTGCCGACGACCTCCAGGGTGACGCCCTGCCTGATCTTCGACTCGGCGCGAGGATTGAGCGGCAAGGTGAAGTCCGAGTGGGTGTGGATGTCGATGAGCCCGGGCGCGACGACCTGCCCGCGCGCGTCGATCACGCGGTGGGCGGGGCGTGATGAGCGGTGCTCGACGGCGACGATGCGGCCCGAGCTGACGCTCACGTCCGCGTCGATCCCGGGCGCGCCGGTGCCGTCGATCACGTGACCGCCTCGGATCAGCAGATCGTCCATCGCTCCTCCAGCATGACGGTGAGCCGCGCCGCGGTCACCGGCGGCGAGCCCGCCAGATCTCTTCGCATGGCCATTGACGCGCCCACTCGAGCGTGACGTATTGGTAGCTCGTCGTCGCCGACTCCGGTGGCCGGAGCTCGATCAAGTCTTCGACCTCGAACCCATTGCGTCGCAGCACGCGAATCCAGTCCCCGTGCGAGAGATGGAACTCGACCCCAGGGTCGCCGGGCCACTCGATGCGCCGCATCCCGAACGCTGGACGGAGGAGCCGTTCGCCGGCGACTCCGTCCTCCGCCGGCACGCAGAGCGCGAAGAGCATGGAGTTCACGAGGAAGATCAGCTCGCCGCCGGGTCTCAGGATCCGCGCCGCCTCGGCCACCCAGCGATCGGGATCCGCCCAGAGGCAGGCGCCGTATTCCGAGATCGCCAGATCGAACGCCGCGTCCCGGCAGGGCACGCGCTCGGCGTCGGCTTCGATCAGCGGGAACGCGAGGCCGTGCTTGCGCTGGAGCCGCCGCGCGGTCGCGAGCTGAGCCGGCGACGAATCGATCGCGACGACCTTGGCGCCGCGCCGGGCGAGCCACGCCGACACGTAGGCCGTGCCGCATCCGAGCTCGACACCGGCCTTGCCGGCGAGGTCTTTCGCCAGGACGCCGAGCTGCGACTCGGGCACGCGCCAGATGCCCCACGTTGGCTCCTGGCGCGCCCATGCCCGCTCGCCGCTCGCGGCGTAGTTCCGCGCCTCAGCGTCCCAGCGGATGCGGTTGCGTCGCACGTGCTCCGACAGCACGCTGTCGTCGGCCACGGCGCGCTCTAGGACCACGCCCGGGCGGGCGCGATCACACGCGGGCCCGACCGAGGTGCGCGTCGCGCTGAGCCTGGAGCCCGGGATCCGAGTAGCTCATGAGGTCGGGCCGCGCGCGGCCGAGCATCACCTGGAGGTAGGCGGGCTCGAGCCCGACGTTCTCGAAGCCGTGGATGACGTTGGCGGGCGCCGACACGCAATCCCAGCGCCCGAGCACGGTCTCCTCACGGCGGCCAGCTCCGTCCTCGAAGAACACCTTCACCTTGCCGTCGAGGATGAAGAACACCTCCTCGACCTCGTGCGTGTGCGCGGCGTTGCCCTGGCCCGGCGGCACGAACATGACGCTCAAGGTGAACTGCTCGGCGGGAATCGCGCGCGCGTCGGTCTTGCCGGAGGCGCCGGCGCCGATGTACCGGTGCTGGGCACGCCGGTAGCCCTCGACGCGCGCGTCGGCGAACGCGTCCCAGTCGGGCTGGCGATCCACGAAGCGGGCCACCCGGGTTTGCAA
>QHSP01000075.1 GCA_003220495.1 Candidatus Rokuibacteriota bacterium
CAAGATCGACCGACCGCTCGATGGTCTCCGCAAGCCGGCGTCGGAGTGCATGTGTAAGCGGGCCCTCGGCAGCGGTGACGAGGCCGAGGTGCCGCTCTGGTAAGGTCAGGGTCTCGTCGCGCACGATCGCGCCGATGGGCACGGCTCGACAGCTTGCCGCGATCGAGTCGCGAACCCACTGAGCGTGCACCTCGCCGCCGACCCGGTTGGCGATCACGGCTCCGATGCGGAGGCCGGGATCGAACCGCTCGAAGCCAAGGGCGACAGCGGCCGCGCTCCGCGAGTGGCTGCTAGCGTCGATCACGAGGACGACAGGCGATCCCAACCACTTGGCGATCTGTGCGGTCGAGCCCTCGTCGCTCGTACCGTCGACCCCGTCAAAGCATCCCATCACGCCCTCGACCAGCGCAAGGTCGGCGTCGGCGGCCTGATGGGCGACAGTGTCGAGCACCTGCTCGCGCCCACACATCCACCCGTCGAGGTTGTAGGACGGTCGTCCGGTCACCACCTCGTGAAAGCCCGGGTCGATGAAGTCTGGGCCGACCTTGAAGGCCTGCACCGTGAGCCCGCGGCGCCGGAACGCTTCGAGCAGGCTGACCGTGACGGTTGTCTTGCCGACGCCACTCGCCACCCCGGCGATGACGAGCACGCCGGGCTTCACGAGACGTCAACTTGCGATGTGGAAGTCGATGAACCCATTTCCCCCTGGTCCTCCCGCGAAGACCGGTTGACGGTGGTACGCGCCTGGGCAGGTCTCCTGGCTCTCGGATCGTCCTACTCCCCGCGCCTTCCCGGCTCGCTCGCCAGTGGCTCTCGCGGGTTTCGTCCCCGATCACAGTGACGGGGTCGCGGCGGATTCGCACCGCCTTCCCTGGGCCCTCTGTGGGCACCCTGGGCGCAAGCAACGGCTGCACACTAGCAAAATCTGCTGCCGCCGGCAAAGGCGTACTGGAGTAGCGCACTCGTTGTTCTTCTCACCGGATCGGTTGCGCCGCGGGTTTTGATCGCCGGAACCGCCGGGCCGCACCCCGCCTGCGCCAGGGCGCCGACTGCCACCGGGCCCCCGGTTGCCACTCCCTTGATGAACTGGCCCGGCGCGTCGGCCGCAGCGGCTCGGGGTTCACTGCTGCACCGTCGTCGCGATCCTGCGCCTTATCTCTATCTCGATATCTCGATTTGCTCCTCGAGCAGGCGCCGGATCTGTGTATGCCGGCATGATTGAAAACACGGACTTATCGAAGATGACCTTTGGGCTTCTCGGACTTCGGACTAATGATGGACCTTGGTCTCATGGATCGCGGCCCCCGCGCCTGAGACAACGACGGCAACGCTTGGACGCGCATAGGAGGCCGCAGATGGACGCCGAACATCGTCGCCTGGAAGAGACCCGCAGCAAGGCCGCGCCGTGGAAGAAGTGGGGGCCGTACCTCTCGGAGCGGCAGTGGGGGACGGTGCGCGAGGACTACAGCGACTCGGGCAACGCGTGGGACTACTTCACCCACGACCAGGCCCGCTCGCGGGCCTATCGCTGGGGCGAGGACGGGCTCGGGGGAATCTCCGACGACCAGCAACTGCTCTGCTTCGCGCTGGCGCTGTGGAACGGCAAGGACCCCATCCTCAAGGAGCGGTTGTTTGGCCTGACGAACAGCGAGGCGAACCACGGCGAGGACGTGAAAGAATATTACTTCTACCTCGACTCGACGCCGACCCACTCGTACATGAAGTACCTCTACAAGTACCCCCAGGCAGCCTATCCGTACGTCGATCTGATCGAGACCAACCGGCGCCGGAACCGTCAGGAGTGCGAGTACGAATTGCTCGACACGGGGGTGTTCGATCAGGAGCGGTACTTTGACGTGTTCGTCGAGTACGCCAAGGCGTCCCCTGAGGACATCCTCATCCAGATCACCGTCGAGAACCGCGGCCCGGAGCCGGCGACGCTGCACGTGCTGCCGACGCTCTGGTTCCGCAGCGTGTCGTCATCGAGTGGCAACGCGCCCCGGCCGTTGCTCCGGCAGGCCGCCGGCGATGCCGGCGTGATCGCGGCCTCGCATCCGGAACTGGGAGAGCGGCTCCTCCATGCCGAAGGCGCCGCGGCGCTGCTGTTCACCGAGAACGAGACCAACAACGAGCGTCTCTTCGGTGCGCCCAACCGGACCCCGTATGTCAAGGACGGGATCGATAACTATATCGTCCACGGCCGGCAGGAGGCGGTGAATCCCGAGAAGCAGGGGACGAAGGCGTCGGCCCACTATCCCCTCACCGTGGGGGCCGGGGAATCGCGGACCCTTCGGCTGCGCCTCGGCGGCACGGCTCCGGCCGGAACGGACCCGAAGAAACTAGACCCGTTCCGGAGCGACTTCGATGCCGTGATGCGCGCCCGTCGTCAGGAAGCGGACGAGTTCTATGCCGCGGTCATCCCGGCTTCGTTGAACGCCGACGCGGCCAGGGTGATGCGCCAGGCGCTGGCCGGGATGCTCTGGTCCAAGCAGTTCTACTACTACGACGTCGACCGGTGGCTCACCGAGCGCGGCGCCGATCCATTCAAGGCGAGCCGCAAGGCCGCGTCGCGCAACGACCGCTGGCACCACATGTACAACGCCGAGATCCTGTCGATGCCGGACAAGTGGGAATACCCCTGGTACGCGGCCTGGGACCTGGCCTTCCACGTCCTCGCGCTGACCTTGGTGGACGAGGACTTCGGCAAGGCGCAGCTGGACCTGATGCTCGGGGAGAAGTACCTGCACCCGAGCGGGCAACTACCAGCGTACGAGTGGAACTTCGGCGACGTCAACCCGCCGGTGCACGCCTGGTCCACGATCTTCACGTACCGCCTGGAGAAGGCCCGGCGCGGGCAGGGCGACCTCGAATGGCTCGAGCGCGCCTTCCACAAGCTGGTGCTGAACTTCACTTGGTGGGTGAACCGTAAGGACCGCTCCGGCAACAACGTCTTCGAGGGCGGCTTCCTGGGGCTGGACAATATCGGGGTCTTCGACCGCAGCGCGCCGCTGCCGACGGGCGGGTATCTGGAGCAGGCCGACGGCACCGCCTGGATGGCGCTCTTCTGCCAGAACATGCTCGAGATCGCCGTGGAGCTGGCGCTCGAGCGGCCAGCCTACAAGGATATGTGCGTCAAGTTCCTCGAGCATTTCCTGTGGATCGCCTCGTCGATGATCCACGCCGGCGAGGACGTCGGCATGTGGGATGAAGAGGACGGGTTTTTCTACGATGTGCTCCGGCTTCCGGACGGCCGGGCCCAGCGTCTGAAGGTGCGCTCCATGGTGGGCCTGCTCCCCCTGTGCGCCGTGACTGTCTTCCAAGGGGAGCTCATGGCAAAGTATCCGGAGTTGCGCGAACGCTTCCAAAAGTTCGTCGCGGCGCGCCCAGAGCTGACAGCTTTCATCCACGATCCAGCCAAGCCTGGGCATGCAGGCCGGCAGCTGGCCGCCGTCTTGAACGAGAGCAAGCTCCGCCGCGTGCTGGCAAAGATGCTCGACGAGAACGAGTTCCTGAGCCCCTACGGCATCCGGGCCCTCTCGCGCTACCACGTCGAGCATCCGTACGTGTTCCGCGTGGGGGGTCAGGAGAACTGGGTCTCGTACCTGCCAGGGGAGTCCGACAGCGGCATGTTCGGCGGCAACTCCAATTGGCGCGGGCCGATCTGGATGCCCGTCAACGGCCTGATCATCCGCGCCCTGCTGCAATATCACACCTACTACGGCAAGGATTTCACCATCGAATGTCCGACGGGCTCCGGCCGGTATATGAACCTGTACCAGGTCGCCGAGGAGATCACCCGGCGGCTGGCCAGCATCTTCCTGCGCGACAACCATGGCCGGCGGCCCGTATACGGCGGGACGCAAAAGTTTCAGGAGGATCCGCACTGGCGCGACTACCTCCTGTTCTATGAGTACTTCCACGGCGACAACGGGGCCGGTCTCGGAGCGAGCCACCAGACCGGATGGACGGGAATCATCGCTCGGCTCATGCACGTGTTCGCCACCAGCACGGCCGAGCAATTCCTCGAGCTCGGCAGGGCCGCCGCGATCACGGAAGTGGAGCCGGCGCCGCGAGGCCAGAGCAAAGAAGTGACTCCCATGCGCGATTCGACCACGCTCGGACCCTGACGGGGCGACGCTCCACCGTCGTCCTCGCGGGCCTCACGCTGCTCGTGCTCGTGCTGTCGCTGCCCGGGTCGCTGCGTGACGCCTTCGACCGCGGGGAGATTTGTGGGCGGGCCGATGCGCGCGCGGGACGGCCGCCGTATCTCTACGGCGTGCTGTTTCATCGGAGCCTTCGGGCTGAGCTCGTGAGGAGCGGCTTCGAACGACCGACCCTGTTGGCGTCGGCGGAGGGTCGGGCCGGGGTCTCATCCTTCGCCGCGGCTTTGCCCATGTGGGCAGTTTTCGAGACTGAGCCACGAGAAGCGTTCATGGCGTCTCCGCGGCCAGGGCGGAGCCCACCCCGCGAATGCCTCGAGCGCCCGAGTGTCTTTCGAGGACTCGATTCTGCCGAGTTTCTGCCGTCCGTTCTGCCGCAGCCGCGGAGAAGTCGACATATCGCGGTAGATAGTTTTGAGGGTGTTTTCAGGAACTGAGCGAAAAGTATAGAAGGGGAGAATCCGGTGAAGTGCTTCGCCTGATTCCCTGGCTGGACGTCGCCGGTTCGAATCCGGTCGGCCGCTCCAAAAATCAAGGGCCTTGCGGGAACCTCCGTAGGGCCCTTGTCGTTCCAACCAATCAGCGAGCGACCCGGGCGGTCAGGCCGGGCTGCAAATCCCACCGATGAAGCTCTGACCTGGCCCTCCCGCTCGAGCTGGTGACCCGAACCGTCAGCATCTTGCCGATCAAGCTCGCCGGCACGAGCTCCACCGCGCGCAAACTCGTCGAGCAGCTCGCCGATGCGCGCCAGCAGGTCGTGGTCGCGGATCCGAAAGGGGACTGGTGGCGTATCCGCTCGTCGGCGGAGGCAAGGCCGATCTGAACAGCCAGACTCTTGCGGACGAGGGGAGAGGGAGACCAGCGGCGGGGTCACGACGGTGAGCCCTCGGGCGCGGGTCGCGTATCCGACCGAGCAGGTCGCGAAGAGGTCCCTATGGGTGGCTCGACGCGGGATTGCCGAGACGCCGCCCGCGATTCCGGAGTTTCGGTGCACGAAGCGCGGGGTTTACCCCCCCGAGGCTCCAAGACTTCCATGATAGTCATCAAAGGATCGACGCGATATTCAGTGAGACTACCGGAATGGCCGAACCACGACAGCAGATCCTCATCGTTGACGACGAGCCAGCTTCACGTGAGTCTCTCTGCGAACTCCTGACGATGGAAGGCTACACCGCCACGACGGCCG
The DNA here is from genome assembly GCA_003220495.1 of Candidatus Rokuibacteriota bacterium. Lineage (GTDB taxonomy): Bacteria > Methylomirabilota > Methylomirabilia > Rokubacteriales > CSP1-6 > AR31. The sequence continues at coordinate 5,347 of QHSP01000075.1, forward strand.
AGGACGGCCTCGAGGCGCTGGTGCGGCTCACCGACTCGACCTTTGCCCTCATCATCACTGAGCTGAAGATGCCCCGGATGGATGGGATGGCGCTGCTGCGCGAGATCGAGCTGCGTCGGCTGCCCAGCGCGGTTGTCGTGTTAACCGGCCGGGGCTCGATTGAGACCGCGGTCGAAGCGATACGGCGTGATGCGTTCGACTACCTCACCAAGCCGGTCGATCCCCAGCGCCTCCTGCAGCTGATCCCGAAGGTGCTGGAGGCTCAGCGGATCCGCTCGGCCCTCCAGACCATCCGTATTCCGGCGGCGGACTCGGAGCCACGGATCAACCGGATGGTGGGAAGAAGCCCGCGGATGGTCGAAGTGTTCGATCTCATCGAGCGCGTTGCGCCGGCGAGGGCCAGCGTTCTCATTACCGGTGAGAGCGGCACCGGGAAGGAGTTGGTGGCCCGGGCCATGCACGGGCTTTCGCCGCGGTCGGCCCACGCGTTCGTCTCGGTCAACAGCGCAGCGCTGCCTCCCGACCTGCTCGAGAACGAGCTCTTCGGGCACGAGCGCGGAGCCTTCACCGGAGCGGCCATCCGCAAAGAGGGCTGCTTCGAGCTCGCGCATCAGGGCACGTTGTTCCTGGACGAGGTGGCGGACATGTCGCTCGCCACTCAGGCGAAGCTCCTCCGCGTGCTCGAGGGCCATCCCTACCGGCGCCTCGGGGGGACCCGGGAGATCACCGTCGACGTGCGGGTCGTCGCCGCCACGAATCGGGGCATCGACCGGGTCCTCGAGGAGGGTCGCCTCCGCCAGGACCTCTACTTTCGCCTCAGCACTGTGGAGATCCATCTGCCCCCGCTCCGGGAACGTGGCGAGGATTTCGCCCTTCTGGTCCGCGCCTTCCTGTCGGAGTCCAGTCGGGCGAACGGGAAACCGGTCAGTCGGATCGGGCCGGCGGCGATGGACCGACTGCTCCGGTATCCGTGGCCAGGGAACGTTCGGCAGTTGCGGAACGCGATCGAGCACGCGGTGATCTTGTCCACGGGGGACACCATCTCCGTGGAAGACCTCCCGCTTGGCGTCCGCGAGCCCGGGCGAGCGGCCGGGGGCTCCGATGGGATCTACCTGCACACCATTGACGAGATGGAAAGGCGGCTCATCGCTGTCGCCCTTGCGCGGTTTCCGACCCGGACCCAGGCCGCAGAGGCGCTTGGGGTCAGCCCCCGCACCCTCTACAACAAGATCCGACGCTACGCGCTCCTGGCGCGCGACGGCAGGGCAGACGTCACCCCGCCGCCCAGTTCCGAGACGGATGTCGTTCGGGAAGCGCGACGGCTCGACTCCCTGTTCCGGTTGGCATGACCGCGCTGCTGATGATTCTCGTCGCCGGCCTGCTCGTGGGCCGGTTCGCCCGCCGGATCACACCTCCTCTGGAAGTGCTGCTATTTCTCCTCGTCGCCGCGATCGTACTGGTGCAACTCGTTGCGTGGAAAGGGGGCATGGATCTTCATATGAGGGATCTCCTCCCCGGTGCGGCGCGCCGGATCAACTGAGCATGGAGATCGGGCTGCCATGAGGTCGTGGAGAGTGGTGGCGCTGGCGGCCTCGGGACGTATCCCGGACCTCGTCCTGGTGGCGCTGGGCGGGCTGCTCATCGCGGGCGCCATCACCCTCGATCCCACGGGCCCGTTGCCGTTCCTGATCGTGGCCGTGCCGGCGGCGCTCGTCGTGCTGTGGTCGCAGGTGGCCTACGGGTACGCCGCGCTGGTCGGCCTGGTGTTGTTGACCGAGCAATACCCCGAGGTTCTGGCGGAGGGGGTCGAGCCGTGGCTGCCTCAGGGGCTACCCATCTTCGAGAACATCGCGCGCTACACGCCGCTCTCGTTCATGTATGTGAACATGGTCGAGCTCTGGCTGGTGCTGCTGGCGGGCGTATGGTTCCTGCGCGGGGTTAGCCGGGGCGAGATCCGGGTCCGGCCGGCCGTCTGTCCGCTGGCGCTCTCACTGGCGGCCCTGACCGTGCTCGTGACCTTCATCATCGGCGTCAAGTCCGGCGGCGACTTCAAGATCGCGCTCTGGGAGGTGCGGGCCCTCGGCTATCTCTTTGGCTTGGCCTGGCTCGTGCCGCAGCTCGTTGACCGCCGGCGCCACGTGGTCGTCCTGCTGTGGGTCATCGTTGGAGCCCTCGGCATCAAAGCGTTCCAGGGGCTGTATCGGTACTTCGTCGTCCTCCGGATGCAACTGCCTCTCGGCGACACGTTCATGGCGCACGAAGATCCAGTGATGTTCATTCCCCTCTTCTTCCTCTTCGTCATGCTCGTGCACTATCGAGTCGAACCCCGCCTTACCCGGTTTCTGGCGGTGATCACTCCGATCCTGCTGGTTGTCCTGGCTCTGACCCAACGTCGAATAGCGTACGTGAGCCTGGTACTGTGCGGAGCGTTCCTCGTGGTCCTCCTCCGGCCGGCCGCGCGATGGAAGTTTGCGCAGATGGCGACTCCGGCAGTGCTGGCTGGCGCGCTCTACGTCGTCATGTTCTACGGATCGTCGTCGCCGCTCGGCCGACCCGTCGCGCGTGCGCTCCAGCTGTTCGAAGCGGGCAATATCTCGAACCAGTACCGCGTGGTCGAGGAAGAGAACCTCAAGTACACCATCGACCAGAACCCCTGGGGTATCGGTTACGGCCAGCCGTTCGAGATGCTGTACGACTTGCCGAAAAGCTGGGTCCTGTACGACTACATCCCGCACAACGAGATCCTCTGGATCTGGGTGAAGTCAGGAACCCTTGGATTCGTCGTGGTCATGTACTTCTTTGCCCGGGTGATCGCAGAGGCGGCTTGGGCACACCGAGCTCTGCGGGATCCGCTCTTCCGCGTTCTCGCTGCAGTCGTGGCCATCGCCGTGTTCAACCAGTTGCTGGTCGCCTACTACGAGCTGCAGCTGACGTATACGCGCAACATGGTCTACCTCGGGACTTTGCTCGGACTTCTGGGACGGGTGATTCGGTGGGACCGGCTGTCGTGACACACCGGACAGGCGCGGGGGGCGCTCTCCCGCTTGACTCCGCTCCTGCCACGGCTCGGTCGCTCGCGGACCCGATCGGGAGCATCATCCGCAACTCGGTCGTCCTGATGGTGGCGAGGGTTGTCTCGGCAGCCATGGGCCTGACCCTCCTGGCTCTCCTCCCGAGGCTCCTGGGGGATGCGGGCTACGGCCAGCTGCACCTGGCGCTCTCGCTGGTCCTGATGTTCGGCGTGACCATCGATCTCGGGCTCACCCAGGTCCTGGTGCGGGCGGTCGCCCGCGAGCACGCGCTGGCGCGGGTCTACACGCGGCGTGGCGTGACGGTGACGCTCGGCCTCGGTGCGGTGCTCTACGTCGGCAGTCTGGGCTTGGTCCGCCTCGTCGGTTATCCAGCGCGTACTGATCTGCTCGTGGCGATCCTGGGCATCGGCATGCTCCTCGACGGCATGGCTCAGATTCTGAGCGGCCTTTACCAGGCCCACGAGCGGATGCACATCCCGGCTCTGGCAAGGATCGTCGGTCACCTGGTGACGTTCGGTCTCTTGCTGCCCCGACTGTGGGAGGCCACCCCTACCGACACCGCCACGGTCGCAGGGGTGCTGGTGACGAGCAGCCTGGTGCAGCTCCTGATCCACGCTGCGGGACTCCGCTGGCTCGATGGGCTGCGCGTTGCGCGGCCCGCGGACCTTTCCTGGTGGGCACTGCTCGCCGCCGGGGTGCCGTTCCTGCTCTGGCAGAGCCTCGGCGTTTTCTACTTCCGGATTGACGTCGTCCTGTTGGGGCTCATGACGCCGCCGGCGGTTCTGGGCTGGTACGGGGCCGTCGCCCGGATGATGGATGGACTCACATTCATGGCTGAAACCCTGTCGTTGACCAGCTATCCGGTCCTGGCGCGCTTGTGGTCGAGCTCTCGCAGGGAGTTCGAGCGGACGGCGCAGCGGGTCCTCACCATCGTCCTGCTGATCGCGATGCCGCTCGTCGTCGCCCTCGTGACGCTCGCCCCGTATGTCGTCGACATTCTGTTCACGTCCGCCTTCCGGAACAGCGTCCCGATACTCCGCATCCACGCCTTCACGCTCGGCCTCCTGTACCTCAACTTTCTCCTCGCCAGGATCCTCATGGCCATCGGGCGTGAGCGCGCCTGGCTTGGCATCGCCGTTATGGGGTGCGTCCTGAATCCCGCGCTCAACTGGGTGGCGATCGGTTTCACCCAGGCGCGCTACGGCAATGGCGGCATCGGCGCGGCGCTCGCCACGCTCGTCATGGAGATGTGCATCGCCACCTGCGCGCTTCGGCTCGTTCCTCGCGGCGCGCTCGGCTGGGCGTTCGCTGGAGTGACGCTCCGTTTGCTGATGGCTGGCGCGGCCACCGCGGCGGTGATCGTCCTGGGGCTTGCCCTGGACGCTCCCTGGGTGCTCGCCGGGATCGCCGGGGCCGTGGCTTACCTGGTTCTGATCTTGTACTTCGGCCTCGTGCCCGAGGACGTGCGGGGCCCCGTGAGGGCGCTGTGGCGCGCCGCGCTGAGAGCAGTCCGATGATCGGCGGATCGCGTCGGCTCGGGTGGCCCGGCGGGCGACGGCTCCGGATCCCGAGCCTCATGTACCACAGGCTGACGAGCCATCCCGATCCGCATCCCTGTAGCATGGTCCTGGGGCAGTTCCGGAGCCAGCTCAAGATCTTGCGCGCGCTCGGCTATCGGACGGTGTCTCCACGTGATATCGCCCGCGCGCTCCGTGGCGGGTCGCCGCTACCGACACGGGCCATCTCGATCACCTTCGATGACGGCTATGTCGACACGTTCACGGCGGCGCTACCGATCCTCAAGGAGTTCGGATTCACCGCCGTCTGCTACGTCGTCGCCGACCGAGTCGGTCAGCTCTCGGACTGGACGGAACCCGCCCCACTCATGGGCTGGCCAGAAATCCGTGAGTGGCTGGCCGCGGGCATGGAGGTTGGGTCGCACTCTCGGACTCACCGGGATCTGACTGTGCTTTCTGCCGTGGAGCTCCAGGACGAGGTGGCGGGCTCCCGCAAGTTGCTCGAGGATCGACTTGGGTCCACGGTACCGACGTTTGCCTACCCGTTCACCGTGCACGGACCACGCGAGCGCGAGGCGGTCGAGGCGGCTGGATACGAGGCAGGCTGTGCCGGCGTCAAGCTCCACGACTCGATCTTCGCCCTCTCCCGCGTCGAGGTCGCCGCCAACTCTCTGAGCTGGTTTCTGATTCAGTTGTTCCCGGTGTACCCGGAACTGCATCACCTCTATGTCCTCTCCCGGCGCCGGGCCCCGTGGTTGCTTCCATGACTCGAGCGCGATGAAGCCTCGTTGGACACGGCAGCACCCGCCAACCGGCGTTCTCGGTCGAACGCGATCGGGACAGCATCCGTCCCGCTCGGGGGATTGACGATGGGCATCGCCTACGAGCGGACAGCATCGACCCCAGACGATTCGGCGGACACCGCCAGGGGCGGGGGACCCACGAGTCCCCCGATCCGGGTCGGCCTGATCGGCGTGGGAAAGATGGGAATCTCCCATTGTGCGATCCTCGGCGCCCACCCTCGCGTGGCGATAGCCGGGATCTGCGACAGCGCCACGTACATCGCCTCGGCGCTCCGGAAGCACACCGGGACCGACACCTTCCACGACTACCGCAAGATGATCGATTCGGCGGGGCTGGATTGCGTGTTCGTGGCGACGCCGACGTCGACGCACTTCGATGCGGCCACCTGCGCGCTGGAGCGCGGGCTGCACGTCTTCGTCGAGAAGCCGCTCTGCCTCGATCCTGTCGACAGCATGAGGCTCGCCGATCTCGCCAAGAGGCGGAGCCGCGCGAACCAGGTCGGCTATCACCACCGGTTCATCGCGACCTTCCGGGAAACCCGGCGGCTCGTCCAAGCGGGCGCGATCGGCGAGGTCTACCACATCAGCGGAAGCGCATTCGGGGCGGTGGTGGTCCGACCGAAGAGCGGCCGCACATGGCGTGCGAGGAAGTCGGAAGGGGGCGGCTGCCTGCACGACTACGCTTCGCACGTGGTCGATCTGATGAACTTCATCGTCGGGCCGCCCGAGCGGGTCCTCGGCGCGCACCTGCGCCGGATCTACTCCAAAGACGTCGAGGACGCGGTGTACGCCACCTTCCGTTACCCCGGCGGCGCCAGCGGCCAGCTGGAGACGAACTGGAGCGACAACAGCTACCGGAAGATGAGCACGACGATGGCGGTGTATGGGACCCGGGGGAAGATCGTCGCCGATCGGCAGGAGTGCAAGATCTACCTGCGTTCGGGCGCCGAGTTCGAGCAGTATCCGGCAGGCTGGACCATTCGCTACATCACCGACCTCCAGCCGCCGGTCGCCTACTATCTCCGGGGGGAAGAGTACTCGGCGCAGATCGACGCGTTCATCGATGCCGTGGAGCGTGGCACCGCCGAGCACGAGAACTCCTTCGCGAGCGCCTGTGAGACCGATCGCGTCATCGATTTGATCTCGAAGGCCGGTCAGTGAGGGAGCGCGTCATGGAGCGCATACTCTTCGGCGACAACCAGTTCTTCGGCGTCAACCACATGTCCGAGGACAAAGCGCGTGCGCAGGCCATGCAGTTCCGGGACACGCCGTCGATCATGCGGGTCCTCGACTGCGCCTACGATCACGGCATCAAGGTCTTCATGTGTACGACCCACGATCGCGTCGGCGAGATCGCGGACACCGTTCGCCGGAACTCGCGGCGATACCCCGACTTCCAGTTCTACCCCTGCATGCCCTACGCTCACAAGTACGCGGACTCGGTGAGCGAGGTCGGGATCATCGACACGATCCGGCGCTTCGCGCCCGGCGGCATCATGGAGACGCTGATCAAGGGCGCGATCTCGGCGGCGACCCAGAACGTCTACAAGCTGATGGAGATCCTGGTGGATGCGGAGATGAAGCGCTTCGCCGGGGTCAGGACGCCGATCATCTTCCTGCAGAACGTCGTGACCGACCTCCTGCTTGGGTTGAAGGTGTACGACGTGTTCGCCGCGTTCTCCGAGCACATCCAGCGGAAATACGACGCCGAGGCAGGCTTCATCACCATGAACCTGCCGATGCTCGTGAACGCGCTCGAGCAGGTCGGCATCGAGAACCCGATCGTCTGCGCCAACATCAACAAGATCGGATTTCGCATGTGTGGCGGTATCGATGCCTACCGCAAGCGGCTCCGATCCCAGCGCTGTCGCGCCATCGCCATGTCGGTCTTCGCGTCGGGAGCGATCCCTCCCGAGGAGGCGATCGAGTGGGTCTGCAACCTGGAGGGGGTGGAGTCGATCGTGTTCGGCGCCTCCTCACCGCGCAACGTCCGGCACACCAAGGAGCTGATCGAGCGGGCCTGGGGCCACGGACCAGCCCCGGCCGCGGCGGTGTAGGCGCCCGGGCCAACAGGTGAGGGCCGGCGCCATGCGTGAGCGGGTGAGACTCCTCAACGTCGGCGTCGACAACATCGCGATGGACGAGCTCGTCGACTCCTTCCGGGAGGGCGCTTTGCTGACCCTTCACGTCGACATGATCATGAAGCTCCAGCAGGATCGCGAGTTCTACGAAATCGTGCCGGAGTTCGACGTGGTCACCTGCGACAGTCAGATCCTCTTTACCGCGGCCAAGGTCCTCGGCACGCCGCTGAAGGAGCGGGTGTCGGGCGCGGACTTCTTCCCGCGATTCTACGCGAAGCACAAGAACGATCCGACGGTCACCGTGTTCATCTGCGGGGGCGGCCCGGGCGTGGCCGACCTCGCCCGGACGAACATCAACGCCACGGTAGGACGCGAGATGGTCGTCGGGGCCGACTCGCCGCCGCTCGATTACGACAGGAAGCCGGGTGAGCTCGAGCGGATGATCGGCAAGATCAACGCTTCAAAGGCGAGCACGCTCGTCGTGGGGCTGGGGGCAGGCCGGCAAGAGAAATTCATTGTCAAGCATCGCGCTCGCCTGCCGCATGTGAAGGCCTTCCTCCCCCTTGGCGGCACGATCGACTACGAAGCCGGTACCCTGAGGCGCCCCCCAGCCTGGGTTACCGACGCCGGCTTCGAGTGGCTCTACCGCCTCCTGCGCGAGCCGAGAAAGCGCTGGCACCGCTACCTCGTACACCAGCCCCCCGTCGTGTACCTCCTCGCCCGGCAGAGGCTCGGTCTCTATCGAAACCCGTTCGCCGACGGCTCAGGCGCGGCGACCGTTGGGGGGCCGGAGTGGTGAAGCGTACAGGATGACAAAGCACGCAGGGGTTACCGAAGGTTGGCTTCGTTCGCTGAACCGTCACTGCACGGTCAGCGCTCCAGTCCGGTCACCGACCTTGGTGCCGGCCGCATTGTAGATTTCCAGGTCCACGGGCTCGCGGAGACGCTGCCTACGGTGATGCCAGTCGGTGAGGCCGGGGGGACGTTAGCAGGGGGCGCGCCGTTCTTCGCATTGGCGGTTGTCGCCGCTCGCTTCAACACGTCCGACACGGCGGTGCTCGGCGGATACTGCACGCCGAACTGGTCGCGCATCGCGTAACAACCGTTACACATGAGCTGCCAGACGAGCGCGCCCCCGGCGTTCGCAGTGTCGAAGGTCGTGAGCCACTGGTCGTAGACCGCCGCGGAGTTGACCGCGTATCCGAACTCGCCGACAACGAGGGGCTTGCGGAGCTGGCGGGCGATCTGGGTATGGTCGGCGATCCAGGTACTGCCGATCGACGACGAGAAGTTCCAGTACTCCGGATAGAGGTGGATTTGGGCGAAGTCGATATTGGGGTCCGCCGTGTTCTGCGTGAACGATACGCCGTTGGTGCCATCGAATAGCCAGCTCTGGTTGTTGTAGGCACCCGAGTTGTAGCCGGCAGTTGTGAGGTCGAAGCCTTCCTCGCCCGTCGTCACCATGTGGTTGGAGTCGATCGACTTGATATAGGCGGCCATC
>QHSP01000060.1 GCA_003220495.1 Candidatus Rokuibacteriota bacterium
AGGCGGTTGAGACGCACTCGATGGCGGCGCCGACCCGCGAATTCCGCGACAAGCTCGCGACAATGACGGGCGCCCTCTACGACGAGCGGATGTACCGGGCGATCGACTAGCTACTGCGGAGGCCTCGAGGGCCTCCTCGCTCACCGAATATACCGGTCTGTATATTCCGTTGCGTTGCGCCGGGTGGTCGGCGAAGTGCGCATCATGGCGAAGCAAATTCATCGTTACCCGACGCCCGCCGGCCGCGCTATGCTGCGAGATATGCTGCAGCGGCGGTGATATGCAGTTCTGTGTAACTAGAAGTTGGGCCGACGAAAGGCCTGGTGAATGGGGAATGCGGAGATCGTCGCCTCTATGAGGGCAAGGTGAGCGACGATCCTTTGGTTGTCTTCTTCTTCGTCGCCTCTTGGGGACTGCTAGGGATCGGTGGTTTTTTCCTGTTCTATGTCGGCAAAAACGCCGCGTTTAAGCGACGCTATTTTCCGTGGTTTGCTGGTCTCACTGGCCTGCTGTTTGTCGGAATCGCCGCGTCTGCGGGCGTGCCGGTTGTGATGCTCGGTATCTTGCTGCTTTTCGCCGCCTTGATCACCTATCTCAGCATCCGGGGCACGCAGTTCTGTAGCGCGTGCGGTAAGACAGTGTCACAGGAGATACCGTTTCCCGAGCAGAGTTCTGCTCGCGCTGTGGCGCGCCGCTTCGCGACAAGGGGAAGGGCCTGCACGTCCCTTGAACCAGCTGAGCGGCCCAACAAAGCATTGCACCCGCCGGCCTTCGGCCGCGGGTGAATGCGCGCGTTAGACGGCACTAGTTGCATGTGACGGCTGGGAGGCGACTGTGTCGCTGGCGATGACGAAGCAGGAACGGGAGAGGTTTCTGGCCGATCTTCACGTGGGGATCATCAGTATTCCTGAAGAAGGACAAGGACCACTCACTGTGCCGATCTGGTATTCGTACGAGCCGGGCGGCGAGCTACGAGTCGTAACCGCCAGGACTTCGCGGAAGGCACAACTCCTCCAGCGTGCTGGCAGATTTAGTCTGTGCGCGCAGACGGAGACCTCGCCGTATAAGTACGTGAGCGTCGAGGGCCCAGTCGTCGCCATCGAGCCGGCAGATCTTGAGCGCGATCGGCGCTCCCTCGCGCGCCGTTATTTCGGCGCCGAGCTGGGCGACCGGTACATCGAAAGCACGAGGGACCTCGTTGGGAACGTACTTGTTCGTATGCGGCCGGAGCGATGGCTTACGGTCGACTACGCAAAGCAATAGCAGTCACGGCGAATGCGAAATCGTCTACCCACGCATTGCAGCCGTCGCGCTTCGCGCGCGGCTGAATGCGATCGTTAGGCTGCTGAATCCGCAACGAGGGAGGACTGACAAGCGATGGACGCGGGCCTTCTGATCATTTGCGCGCTTACGTTTGTCATTCATCTGATTGGGACACTTGCGTACTCTGTTCGGATCGCGGGAACGCGCACCCGGCGAATCGCTTTATCGCTGTCGTTGTTCAACGTACTGATATTGGTGTCTCGGACATCGAACTCGTTCCAGGCGCCGCTCCTCGCGAAACGGGTGGAACAGAACATCGCGGCCGGTGTGACCGGTGGAGTGGCAGACTTTCGCTGGCTCCTGGCCTTCGCCACGGCCGCGACTCTGATTGGAGCACTGCTCATCCCGACATTTCAGCGACTCTTGTCCCGCTGGGTCGAGTCTGTCGGGACGGGTCGAGCCCCCATTGCTGTACTGCGACGGGTGGCCTCTCCGGCCGTCCTCGCTCACGTTCGTGAGGCGGCGGCACTGCCACGCTGGGGCAATATTGCGACGCTTCGTTCAGGCCGCCACCTCCCCTTGAGCGTCGTTGCGCTGAATACCGCCGCTATGGCGGTCTGGTCCGTTGGAGTGTTTGCGGCGCTGTACGCCGGCTATCTGCGCCCGGAACTCCGCGTGACCGCCAGTCAGATGTCGGCGGTTGTGAACGGAATTGCGACGATTCTGATGTTCGCCTTCATCGATCCATACCTGTCGCTGATGACGGACGACGTTGCGGCTGGGAAGGTCGGGGAATCGTACTTTCGCCGGTCGGTGGTCTGGCTGACCGGAAGCAGGCTGGTGGGGACGGTTCTCGCGCAGGTGATCCTGGTCCCGGCGGCTCTTTGGATTGTCGCCCTCGCGGAGTGGTTGTAAAGTCCGCAAGGCTGGCTTCAAGCCGTACTCCGAAGCCAGAAAGTTTAACCTTTACGACCTCGAAGTGGTGCTAGAGACATCTGACAGTCCAGTACGGAGCCGCGCAACCTGGCGTGTCCTTGGTCGCGAAGAAGCGAAAGAATTCGCGGGCTGCAAGCCGTGATACTGAGCCAGCCGAACAACAGGATGAGCCTGACGGCGATTCACGCCGCACGTTATCCTGGGCGTTAGGTCTCTTCAGCGACCACGCATATGGAAGACCGGGGCTACGCGCATCCAGATCCCGCGACCAGGCGCCGGGTCATGGCGGTGGCGATCTTTAGCGGGATCGGTGTGGTTGCGGTAGGCGTCTTGCTGCACAGTGTTGTGCGACCGTGGCTCGACCATTACTTCAGCGCACTCGAGGAATTGGCCAGGCACGATCCGATGGCCGCACAGCGAAGTCTGCTCAACGTCATTGCTGTGATGGTCGCGCTGAACGGCAGTGTCGCGTTCGGCGTCGGCACTTGGATCTTCTACAGGGGCTGGCAGATGGCGCGGGCGGAGCAATGGCCACTCCCCGGAGCGAAGGTGTGCCCGCCCTGGGGTGGAAGACGTATCGCGCCAGCGGCACGTTTTTCGATGCACCGAGACCGAGCAATAGGCAGCCGACGGCGCCGGGCGCCGCGGCTGAGAACTTAGCCGTTAGCCTCCGGAGCGCAGACGCATGACAGTCGAGACAGGACTTGCCGTGCCAGATGAGGGCCCGCTCAGGCGGCTACTCGAAGCCCTGGAGCACTTCCTGTCCGAAATCCCCGAGACTGACGAATCCGAAGGCCAGAGTCCCGAAGAGAGGGCACGCGAGATAGCTCGCAGCGCCGCAGTGAAGGCTGCTCTCTTATCGGGCGGCTTGGCCTTGCCGCCGGGACCGCTCGGGTACGCGACAATTATTCCGGACCTGGTGGCAATCTGGAAAATTCAGACGCAGATGGTGGCGGACATGGCAGGCACCTTCGGCAAAAAGGCCTTTCTCAGCAGAGAGCAGATGTTGTACTGCCTGTTCCGCCATGCCGCGGCTCAGGCGATGCGGGACATCGTGATCCGCGTCGGCGAGCGTGTTCTAATTCGCCAGCCCGCGCTCCGGATCGTTCAGCAAGTCCTGCGACGGATCGGGGTTCGAATCACCCAGCGTCTCGCCGGCGGCGCTATCGCTCGGTGGCTGCCTATCGTAGGCGCCCTCGGCGTCGGTGCCTATGCGTACTACGACACCGGTCAAGTGGCCGACACTGCGATCGATCTGTTCAGGCGCGAGATCGCCTTCGAGGAGCCTCCGGACGAAGGAGTGACCGCGTGAGGAGTAGGCGCTTCTTTGCGACAGTCTGGCGCATCAAGGGCGTTGAAGAAGTTAACGGTACGAGCCTGACAACAGAGGGCCGCACGGGACTCTTCGCTACAGACGGCGGCGCCAGGCGGTAAGAGGTAGTGCGAGCGGCCCAACAACGGTATCGTGCGCGCCCCCTTCGCGTGCACGCACTTCTACATGATGTTGCGCTGGAGGACGTGTGGGCGATTCCGCTTTCGGGCGGCGGCGCCGGTCGCACTGTCCAGGATTTGCGGGCCGTGATGGTCGCGGGGCTCGAGGCGGCGCCCGCGGTGGTCCAAGGGCTCTTCCGGCTGCGCGGCCGCATCGGCACCCTGTTCGGATGGGATCACCAGCGTCCGGCTTGGAGCGCTGAATCCTACGCGGATCGTCTCAGCCCGGCGGATCGCGCCCGGTCCCTGGTCGCTCCGGGGACCCCGGACGGACGCTTCCGCATCCTCTATCGGTTCGAGGACGAGCAGTTGAGTGAGCTGCGCAACGCGACGGTACACGCCTTCGTATCGCTCTCGATTCGGCCAACACCGGGTGGGTACCTGGCCTACCTGGGCGTCTTCGTGCAGCCGGTGCATCGGTTCACCAGGCTCTACATGAGAGCGATCGCGCCCTTCCGCCGTCTGGTCGTCTATCCGGCCGTCATTCGAAAAATGCAGAGTGCGTGGGCCGAACGCTATGGCGGCGAGAACGCGGTCGAGAGTCGGGCGACAGGATAGCTGCGTCACCGCCGCGCCGGCGTCGCGGTCAGCGAATCTCGATCCGTTGCGCCCGCGCCTTGACGACCACGACGCGGTCGTCGACCGTCCACCCCGCCGCGCTCCGCTCGAGCGCGGCGACGTCGAGCCGGGGAATCGGCAAACCGTCAGCCGAGATGGATCGGACCGTGAGCCCCTGACGGAGCCTCAGCACGAACGTCGCCGGCGTCGCGCCCGCCTCGAACGTCACCTCGTTGGCCCGACGTCGGCAGCGCAACGCGACGGTGCCTGCATCGCCGCGTAGCGTGAACGCCCCCTCGTTGGTGACGAACACCTCCACCGTCAATGGATCCGCTGGTCGCTCGCCCACGTGGCTCCGCTCGGGCCCGAGAACGACGAGGCTCTCGTCCCTGACGTAGAGCGGTAGCTCCTCCAGCGGCACCTGGCGCCGGAGCGTCGTCGGCCCCTCGTGAACCGCGCCGTTCCACCAATCCGTCCACTTCCCGCGCGGCAGGTACGTCGTGACCACGCCATCCTCGCGCACGACCGGCGAGACGAGCAGCTCGCGCCCAAGGCAATACTGCAGATCGAACGCGTACCCGGCCGGGTCGTCGGGAAACTCCATCACCATCGGCCGCATGAGCGGCACGCCGTCCCCGGACGCCTGCCACCCGTAGCTCACCAGATAGGGCACGAGGCGGCTGCGCAGCCGCGCGTACAAACGAAAAATCCGCAGCGCGTCGTCGCCGTAGCGCCACGGCTCACGCGGCGTCGCGCCATGGAAGCGGCTCAGCGCCGACAGAAAGCCGAGCTGCGACCAGCGCACGAAGAGCTCGGGGGACGGATCGCCCCAGAAGCCGCCCATATCGTGGCTCCAGTACGCGAGACCGCTCATCGACGCGGCGAGGCCGCCGCGCAACGTGTTCGCGAGATCGATGAAGGTGCACTCCGGGTCGCCCGACCAGTGGCCGGGGTAACGCTGGACACCCGGGGCGGCGCTCCGCGACCAGGCCACCACGCGATCGGCGCGGGCGCGCGTAGCCTCGAAGACCTCCTTCTGGAAGAGGAGCGGATAGGGATTGTGCAGCTCGGCGCCAGTGAGCCCGTTGGCGAAGACCGCGTCGGTGGGAATCTCCTCGGCGAAATCAGGCTTGAACGAATCGGCGCCGAGGTCGAGCTGCTCGGTGAGCTTGCCGCGATACCATCTGGCCGCCGCGGGATTCGTGAAGTCGATGATCGCGCAGAGCCCCATGCCCCGCTCGGTCCGCTGGCTCCAGACGATCGGGTGATACACGCTGCCATCCGGCCGTCGAAGGAAATAGCCGTGGGTCGCGCCTTCGCGATAGAGATCGCTCTGGAGCGACACGTAGGGGTTGATCCACAGGCAGTTGTGGAACCCTTCCTTGTGAAGCTCGGCCAGGAGCCGCTTCGGATCCGGGATACGGGCCGAGTCCCACTCGAAGTCGCACCACATGTAGGCGCGCTGCCAGAACGAATCCAGGTGGAAGACGTCGCAGGGGATGCCCTCGGCGCGCAACCGCCGCGCGACCTCGAGGACCGACGCCTCCGTGAACTGGACGAAGCAGGTCGACGCCCACAGACCGAACGCCCACTCCGGAGGCACCGCGGGGCGACCCGTCAGCTCGGTGTAGGTGGTCACGATCTCTTTCGGCGTGCCGGCGATCAGGTAGTAGTCGAGCTCTTCGCCCTCGGCCTCCACGGTGTACGCGCGGTTCGATCGGCTGCCCAGGTGAAAGCCGACGGCGGTCGGCACGTCCACGAAGAGTCCGTAGCCGCGGCTGCCGACGATGACCGGCAGGTTCTTGTAGGCGAGCTCCGACCGCGCGCCGTACGGGTTCCGGTTCCAGATCCGAACCGTACGGCCGACCAGGTCGAGCCGGCCGAACCGCTCGCCGCTCCCGTAGAAATGGTCGTCGGGATCGAGCAGCAAGGTCTCGACGACACCGCGAACGCGCCGGGCCGGATCGTGGGAAAGGCTCTCGACCTCGAGCCCGGGGCGCGGCCCGAATCGCTGGCCGGCGAAGTTGGCGTCGTCGTGGACTTGATGAGTCAAGAGGCGGCCGTCCGGCGTCCGGAAGACGAGCTGCCAGGGGTCGAGGCTCGCCTCGACGACGACGTGGGCGGTGCGCAGCGTGACGCGGTTCGCGCCCTCGTCGACCGACCACGAACCCGGGTCCGGCCGGCCGACGACGTAGCTGAAGCGCTTGGCGGCCGCCACCGGCCCCGGCGTCGTCCGCACGCGAACGGCGCGCGGCGCGACCGCGCTCAGCGCCACGCGCGCGGCGGCGAGCGTTTCGGTCACGCACTGAAATTCGATGCCCGTGGCAGTTCGTTCCCAGCCGAGCGCCCTGACGATGCCGAGATTGCGCGTCTCCACGTCGATCTACCCCTTGACTGCCCCGAGCGTCAGACCCTTGACCAGGTAGCGCTGCAGGGCGAGCGTCATGACGATGTTGGGCAGCATCACCATCACCGCGGCCGCGCTCATCTCGCCATAGAGCGGTCCGGCGTCGGTGTTGAGTCCGGCGATGACCACCGGCAAGGTCTTGGCCTCGACGCCGCTCAGGATCAGCGCGAACAGAAACTCGTTCCATGAGACGAGAAACGCGAAGATGGCGGCCACGACGAGCCCGGGCGCGGCGATCGGGATCACGATGCGGATCAGCACGCCCAGGCGCGAGCAGCCGTCGATCATCGCCGCCTCTTCCACGTCGAGCGGCACCTCCACGAAGAAGCCGATCAGGAGCCAGATCGAGAACGGCAGCGCGAACGAGACGTAGGCCACCAGCAGGCCGGTGTAGGTGTCCAGCAGGCCGAGCCGCTGCATCATCAAGTAGTACGGCACCACGAGCACCATGCGCGGCGCCATCCGCGTCACGAGCACCAGGAACCGCACGGCCTCCGAGGCGCGGAAGTGGAAGCGCGCGAAGCCGTAGCCGGCGAGCGTGCCGAGCACGAGACTGCCGAGCGTGGTCCCGATCGCGATGACCAGGCTATTTTTCAAGTACTGGAAGAACGGAATGTTGGTCAGCACGCGCGCGTAGTTGTCGAGGATCGGCGTGAAGAGCCACTGCGGCGGCCTGGCGTAGAGCGCGAGCTCGGTCTTGAAGGACGCGGCGGTGATCCAGTAGATCGGGAAGAGCGTCCACACCAGGACGGGCACGAGCGCCACGCCGGTCAGGGTCGCCCGCAGACGGGTCGGCTTCAACTGGGCGCTGCCTGCGGCCGCAACACCGCGCGCATCAGCACGTAGCACATCACCGCCACGATGATCAGGGTCACGATGCCGATCGCGTTGGCCTCGCCCATGTGACCCAGGCCGAACGCGCGGTAGTTCAAGATCTGGATCGTCTGGGTCGCGGTGCCCGGCCCGCCGCCGGTGAGCACGAAGATGATGTCGAACTCGCGGAAGGCGTCCATCCCCCGGATCAGGACCGCGAGCAGCATGATGTAGGTGAGCAGCGGCACCGTGATGTGCCTGAAGCTCTGCCACGCCGAGGCGCCATCGACCGCGGCGGCCTCGAAGAGCTCCGCGGGGAGCACCTCCAGGCCGGCATACATCACCAGAAACATGAACGGGATCGTGCGCCAGGCGTCGACGAGCGTGATCGACACCAGGGCCAGCCGAGGATCGCTGAGCCAGGGCAGGGGACCGAGCCCGGTGGCGGCGAGGTAGTAGTTCAGAACGCCAAGCTCGGGATGGAAGATCACACGCCACATCGTGGCGCCGACGACCGGGACGACGAAGAGCGGCAGGAGCAGCAGGACGCGGATCGGACGGAGAAACTTGAACGGCTGGGCGAAGAGCAGCGCCAGGGCCAGGCCGGCCAGGAATTCGACCAGCACGGCGCCCACGGTGAACAGGGTCGTGACGACAACGGCGCGCGTGAACTCGGGATCGTCGGCGAAGCGCGTGTAGTTGGCGAGCCCGACGAATCGGATGTCGCGCGGCCGGATGAGCCACCAGTTGTAGAAGCTCACCCAGCACGAATAGGCGAGGGGAACGAGATCGATCGCGAACAGGAACACCAGGCCCGGAAGCAGGAACCAGCGTCCTGCCCGGCCGGCCGCCATGACCTGGTGAGCCGCTACTTTCCGAGGATCCGGTTCGTCCCCGCGTCGATCTCCTTCAGCGCCGCCTCGAGCGTCAGCTCGCCAGCGGTCAGCTTGCCGGCCGTGACCCGGAGATTCTCCTGGATGTCCGCGTACTCCCTGAGCCGCGGCCGCTCCTTCGTGATCTGCAGGCTCACGAGCAGCGCGTCGGCGTACGGCAGGGCCGCCTTCGTGGCGGGATCCTTGAGCACGGAGAAGCGCGGGCTGTGAATCGCGGAGGTTGCGCTCGGGAACGTGACGGCCGCCTGCCCGAACTCGCGACCGGAGAGCCACGTGGCGAACTGCCAGGCCGCGTCCTGGTTCGCGCTGTTCTTGGCGATGCCGACCGTCCACACGCCCCGCATCGGTGTCTGCCGAACCGCTTTCGGCACCTGCGCGTAGCCGAGCTTGCCGGCCACGCTCGAGCGCTGCTTGTCCTCCATCGGCTTGGCGCCCGACGCCCACTGAATCGCCATGGCGGCCTGGCCGAGCTGGATCGCCTTGTTCACGTCGGCGAAGTTGTAGCTCTTCACGTTGGGTGGGGTGTACTTCAAGAGCTCCAGAAAAACCTCGCCGCCCTTCTTTCCGGCCGCGCTGTTCAGGCTGCCTTTTCCGCCGTCGACCAGCTCGGCGCCGTACGACCACATCGCGAGCAGCATGTAGAGCGCGGTCTGGATATCGCTGCTGGCCGTGATCGCGATCCCGTACTGCTGCTTGGCGGGATCGTGCAAAGCCTTGGCGTCGGCCAGGAGCTCGTCCCAGGTTGTTGGCGGCTTCAGCCCTTTCTGCTCGAAGAGGTCCTTGCGGTAGACGAGGAGCTGAACGTTCGGATCCACCGGCACCGCGTACTGCGTGCCCTGGAACGCGCCCGACGCCACGGTCGTGGGAATGAAATCGGCCGTGTCGAGCGTCTTCATGCGCTCGTTGAGCGGCAGGAGAAACTCCGACAGCGGTGGAATCCACGGCTCGTCCATGAACAGGACGTCGTACCGGCCGCCCGTGCTCAGGGAGAGGAGCTGCTTCTTGTACAGGTCACCGAACGGCGCGGCGTCGACGACGACCTTGATGCCCGTCTTCTTCTCGAACTCCGGCAGGTTCGCGCGCAGCACGTCTTCCTTGTAGCCGGCGAGCATCGAGAGCGTGATCGTCTTGGCCTGCGCCGAGGCCGGCGCATCGGAGCCTGACGCGATCGCGAGCACCACGAGCACCGCGACAGCCAGATATCTGACGTTCCGCGAGATCCTCATTGATCGATCCTCACTTTTGTAGCCGCGCCTTGTAGCCGCGCCTGGGCTGGCGAGGCCGAGCCTCGAGCACACGCGACCGCCGTCGTGAATGGCGCGACGCTACGCCACGCTCTCGAGGCTGTCAAGCCGCCGAGGCCCAGAAATCCTGTAGGATTACGGTGACGGGGAGGGGGCGCCATGTCACTGCGATTCGGAGTGTTCGACCACATCGAGCCGGTGCCCGGGCAGCGACTCGATCAGATCTACCGCGAGCGGCTGGTCCAGATCGAGCGGCTCGACCGCGCGGGCTTCTACGCCTATCACCTGGCCGAGCACCACACGCCCGCCGTCCACAGCCTGGCGCCGTCGCAGAACGTGTTCCTCGGCAGCGTGGCCCAGCGCACGACGCGTATGCGATTCGGCCCCTGCGTCTACGTCTTGCCGCTGCATCATCCGCTTCGGCTGATCGAAGAGATCAGCATGCTCGACAACCTGAGCGGCGGCCGCCTCGAGCTCGGTGTCGGGCGCGGCGGCGTCATGGAAGCCTTCTTCTGGGGCCAGGAGGCCGACCCCGAGACCAACTACGCACGCTATCGGGAGACCCTCGCGATCATCCGCGAAGGGCTCAGCCACGAGCAGCTCACCTACGCCGGCCACTTCCACCGCTTCGAGAATCTTCCGATGTACCTGCGGCCGCTGCAGAAGCCGTATCCGCCGCTCTGGTACATGCGTAATCCGGTGACGGCGGCGATGGAAGGGATGCACACGATCATCGTCGGCTCGATCGACGGGCTCACCGTGGCGGTCCCGCGGTACCGGGCGGCGTGGGAGGAGCATCAGGGCTCGGGCACGCTCACGGTGCAGGGCCACGAGCCGATGATCGGCCTGGTGGTGCACCTGGTCGTGGCCGAGACGGACGCCGACGCGATGCGGATCGCCGCGCCGGCGTGGGAGAAGTATCGCTGGAACCTCGCCGCGCCGCGCCGCCTCGAAGCGGAGAAGCGCGGGCTCACCCAGTTCATGCAGACCAAGGACGGCTCGTTCGGCTTCGTCGGCGAGCGCCCCAAGGGGTTGCCGACGCGCGAGATGCGCCGGGACATCGACGCCGAGCTCGAGCGCTTCGACCAGGTGAAGCAGGGCTCGCATCCCAACCGCATCGGCGGCGTGGCGCTGGCCGGGACGCCACGCGCGGTGCTCGAATACATGGACGAGTACGTCGCGACCGGCGCCAACTACTTCGTCTGCTCGTTCCAGTGGGGTGACATCGCCCACGCCGACGCGATGCGCTCGATCGAGCTCTTCGCGACCGAGGTGATGCCGCGCCACGCGGCGGCGGGGTCGCCGGCCCGCGCGTAGCCGCGCGTCGTCGCGACGTCGCCTCCCGGTGCTGCTATGCGGTGCCCCGGGCGCCTCGCGGGATCCAGACGCGCATCGCTGCCGGCCCGCGGTTCGCCCACGCATAGTACGGGATGGCCGTGAGCGCCGTGCGCCGGCGAGCCGCCGACGCTCCGCGTCTCACGGGACGATAGAGGCGATCTTTCCACGGCGCCGTGTCGACCGTCCACCCGGAGCCGCGCACGACGGTCACCCCTTCGAGACGACCGGATACCCACGACGACTCGAGCGGCGCCTCGGTGTCGATCTCGAGGTCGGCGATGCTCGCGTCCGGATGATCGGCTTGCTCGAGGCAGTAGACGAGCGGGCCGCGCTCGATCGCTACGCAGCCGCGCGTCGACTCGATCCACGGATGCGCTTCGATGAGCCGCGCCTCCATCGGGAAATCGAGCTCGACGACGTCGCCGCTCTGCCAGGCTCGATCGATTCGCAGATAGCCCCTGGATCCCGGCGCCGCCGGCTTTCCGTTGACGCGCGCGGTCGCGGCCGTGCACCAGCCGGGCACGCGGAAGCTCAGTGTCCGCGACGTGGTCGGCGCTTGCTCGATGGCGATTCGTATCCGTCCGTCCCACGGATAGGCCGTCTCCATGCGGAGCACCAGGGCGGGCCCGGACCCGAGATCGGCGGCGAGGCGCGCGGGCGCGTACTGATGGATCTGCAGGCCCGACGGGTCGCGCGTGGCGACGTAGTGACCGACCGTCGCGAGCTGGCGCATGACGTTCGGCGGACAGCACGCAACGAGGTGCCATTCTTTGCGTAGGCACCCGCCACGGCTCAGGTGCTCGGCCTCGCCATTGCTGGCGAGGGGGTTCACGTAAAAGTAGCGGTCGCCGGTGAGCGAGACGCCGGCCAGGATGGCGTTGTAGAGCGTGCGCTCGACGAGATCGCCGAAGCGCGATTCGCCCGTCGCCAGCAGCATGCGCCAGCTCCACATCACGCTGGCGATCGCGCCGCACGTCTCGCAGTAGGCGAGATCGTTCGGCAGCTCGTACGGCTGCCCGAACGCCTCGCTGAGGTGGCGGCCGCCGACGCCGCCGGTGATGTAGAGCTTGCCGCTGACGAGGTCGTGCCACTGGCGGTTCAGCGCGGTGAGCAGCGCCGCTTCGCCGGTCTCGAGATAGACGTCGGTGGCGCCGGCGGTCAGGTAGAGCGCGCGGACGGCGTGGCCCTCGATGGTGGTCGCGTCGCGCACGGGCACACGATCCTGGAAGGACGCCGAGCTATTGTAGCGACCCGGTCCCAGCCAGCCACGGCCACGGTGCTCGAGAAAGAACGCCGCCAGGTCGAGGTGGCGCCGCTCGCCCGTCTCGCGATAGAGCTCGACGAGCGCCATCTCGATCTCCGGGTGGCCCGGCGTCGCAACGCGCCGGCCCGGTCCGAAGAGTGAGTGGAGGTAGTCCGCGAAGCGCTGGGCGATCGCCAGGAGCCGGTCGTCGCCGGTGGCGCGCCTGAACGCGACAGCCGCCTGAATCAGGTGGCCGGCGCAATAGAGCTCGTGTCCGTGAGCGAAGTCGGTCCAGCGCTTACCCGGCTCGGCGACCGTGTAGTACGAGTTGATGTAGCCGTCCGCGCCCTGAGCCGCGGCCACCAGATCGATCGTCGCCTCGCTGGTCGATCGGAGCCACTCGCTCGGCGCGCGACCCATCTCCCACGCCGCGGCCTCGAGCCATTTGTACACGTCGGAGTCCATGAACACCGGCCCGCGGTAGCGGGCGCTCGAGCGGCCGGCGGCGATGCGGAGATTCTCGAGATTGCCCGCCGCTTCGAGCATGCGGAAGCCGTGCGGCAGCGCCGCGTCGTGGTTGACCGCCTGACGGCGGGCCCACACGCCGTCCGCGATCGTCACCGCCTGCGCGTCGAGCGTCGTCAAGGTCGCCGCGGGGCTCTTCGCTCCATCGACCGGTCCTGCCGTTCGTCGCGTCGTCATGACCGGGAAGTCTACCCCGACATTGACAACGTTTGCGCGGATCATCTAGCTTGTGACCGGTCACAAACCAGAGCTCACCGAGCTGCGTGGGAGGTCATGCAAATGCGTGCACGCCGACGGACGGTGGTTCTCGTCGCGTTGTTGGGTCTCCTCGGGCTCGCGGCGTCGTCCCTCGCGCCCTCGGTGGAGGCGCAGAACGTCGACGAGATCATCAAGCGTGGCAAGGTCATCGTCGGCGTCAACACAACCACGCCCATCTTCGGGCTCGTCGGTACCGACGGCCAGCCCGAGGGCTACGATCCGGACGTCGCGCGGCTCGTCGGAAAGTATCTTGGCGTGCAGGTGGAGTTCGTCCCGGTCACGGGCGCGAATCGGCTTCCGTTCCTCCTGACCAATCGCGTCGACATGGTGATCGCGCTGTTCGGGATCACGCCCGAGCGCGCGCAGCAGATCTGGTTCTCGATGCCGTACGCGACCGAAGCGGCGACCCTGGTGGCCCCGGCGGGCCGCGCGGTCAAGACCGTCGACGATCTGGCCGGCCTGCGCGTCGGCGTCCCGCGAGGCGCGATGCAAGACCTCATCCTGACGCCGCAGGCGGCGGCGAAGAAGATCAATCTCATGCGGTTCGACGACGAGGCGACGGCGCTGCAGGCCATGATCTCCGGCCAGATCGATGTCGTCGGCACGGGGCTCCTGGTCAATCGCACGCTGAATCGCAACGATCCCGGCAAGAACTACGAGGTCAAGATCGTGCTCCGCCCGCTCCACTTCGGCATCGGCATTCGCCGGGGACAGATCGACCTCCTGCAGTGGCTGAACACGTTCGTCTACACGATCAAGAACAACGGCGAGCTCGATGCCATCAGCCGCAAGTGGCGCCAGTTGCCGCTGGAGGTCTTGCCGGTCTTCTGAGCCGCGGGCCGAGAACCCGTGGACTACGTCTTCCAGTTCGGCGTCGTCTGGCGAGAGATCGACGCGCTCCTGCTCGGCGGCTGGCTGACCTTGCGGCTGTCCGCGCTGGCCATGGTGTTCGGACTGGTCGTCGGCGTCGCGGGCGCGCTGGCCAAGGCATCCCGCCATCAGACGCTGCGCGCGCTGGCCCGAGCCTATGTCGAGGCCATTCGCAACACGCCGTTCCTGGTGCAAGTGCTCCTGGTGTACCTCGGGCTTCCGTCGATCGGCATCCGCCTGAAGCCCGATCAGGCGGCACTGCTGGCGATGGTGATCAACCTCGGCGCCTACACGACCGAGATCGTGCGAGCGGGCATCAAGGCCGTGCCGCCGGGTCAGATCCAGGCCGGCACCGCGCTCGGGCTCTCGCGGTGGCAGCTCTTCCGCTTCGTGGTCTGCTTACCGGCCCTCCGCGCCGTGTTCCCGGCGCTCGGGAGCCAGTTCATCCTCGTCATGCTCGCGTCGAGCGTCGTCTCGGTCATCTCGGCCGAGGAGCTGACGGCCGTCGCCGACACGATCGTCGCGCGCAATTTCCGCTCGTTCGAGGTCTACTTGATCGTCACGGGCCTCTACCTCGCCATGTGCCTGGCCTTTCAGGCCGCCTTCGCCGCCATCCATCGCGCGCTCTTCGCGCGCTGGAGCGGCTGAGCGCATGGTTCGCGAGTTCACCGCTCACGAGCTGTGGTTTCTCGTGCTCGCCGTCCGCTGGACCATCGCGCTGTCGGCCATCGCGTTCGTGGCCGGCGGCGCCGGCGGCCTCGTCGTCGCACTGTCGCGCGTCTCCCGATCCGGTGTCCTCGCCGGGATGGCGACCGCCTACATCAAGGTCGTCCAGGGCACGCCCCTGCTCATGCAGCTCTACCTCGTCTATTTCGGCTCCACACTCTTACGGCTGGGCAGCGACGCGTGGACGGCCGCGGCGCTGGGGCTTGCGCTCTACGCGAGCGCGTTCCTCGGCGAGATCTGGCGGGGCTGCATCCAGGCCGTCCCACGTGCTCAGTGGGAGGCGGCGCGGGCCCTGGGCCTCGGCTATCCATCGCAGCTCCGCTTCATCATCTTGCCCCAGGCCTCTCGGATCGCGCTGCCGCCGACGGTGGGCTTCCTGGTCCAGCTCGTGAAGGGGACCTCGCTCGCTTCCATCATCGGCTTCACCGAGCTCACGCGGGCCGCGGCCGTCGTGAACAACGCCACGTTTCGCCCGCTGATGGTCTATACCGCGGTCGCCGGCCTCTACTTCATCCTCTGCTGGCCGCTGTCCTTGCTGAGCGAGCATCTCGAGCGGCGGCTCGAGCGGGCCGGCGCGAGCCCGGTCAGCTTCCAGATCTGATGCGGCGCTCGGTTCACACCCAGCCGCCGTCGACGATGTAGCTCTGGCTCGTGCACGCCGAGCTGTCGTCGGCGGCGAAGAAGAGCACGACTCGAGCGACGTCCTCGGGAACGAGCTTTCGCTTCAGGCACTGACGCCGGAGCAGCTCCTGCTCTCCCTCGGGAGTCAGCCAGAGCGTGATCTGGCGCTCGGTCATGATCCATCCGGGCACGATCGAGTTGACGCGAATGTTCATGGGTCCGAGGTCGCGGGCCAGCGCGCGGGTCAGCCCGGCGACGGCGGCCTTGGCGCTGAGGTACGCCGGCATCCCGCCCTGGCCGACGAGCCACGACGTCGAGCCGAAGTTGATGATCGAGCCGCCACCGGCCGTGGCCATCTCGGGAGCCACCGCCTGTGCCGCGAAGAACTGGTGGCGCAGGTTCACCGCGAAGCGATCGTCCCAGTACTCGGGGGTCACGCGCTCGATCGTGTGGCGCTCGTCGTGGGCCGCGTTGTTGACCAGCACGCGAATCGGTCCGAGCCGGCTCCGAACCTCGGCGATCGCCGACTGGAGCGCCGGGATCTCCCGCAGATCGCACGGGATGAATATCGGCGCCGGGAGACCGCGATCCGCGACGGTCTTGACCAGAGTCTCGGATGCCGAGCGATTGATGTCCACGAACGCGACCCGGGCGTGCTGCGCACAGAGGTGCTCGACGATCGAGGCGCCGATGCCGCTGCCGCCGCCGGTGACGAAAGCCACCCGAGCGTCGAGGCTGGGATACGAGGCGGTTCGGATCATGCGATCCTCCTTATCGGTCATGGACCTTATCACCCTGCGCGCCGGCCGCGCTGGTCTCGTGCTGGCGCCCGCCGCCGGCGGCTCCGTCGTGCGCTACTGGATCGACCGCGGCGCAGCGTCGTGGGATGTGCTGCGCCCGTGGTCGGCGCCACGATTCGACGACGACGTGTTCGAGTCCGCCGCCGCCTTCGCGCTCGTGCCGTATTCGAACCGGATCCGCGCGGGTCGCTTCTCGTTCCAGGGGCGTGACGTAGTCTTGCCGCTGAATCGTCCGCCCGAGCGCCACAGCATCCACGGCCTCGGATGGCAGACGGCCTGGCGGCCGCGCGACGTGCGTGAGCACGAAGCGATCCTGGAATTGGAGCACGCCGCCGGCCCATGGCCATGGGCCTTCCGCGCCACGCAGCATGTGACGCTCGCGCCGGCGAGCCTGTCAGTCGTGTTGAGCGTGCGCAACGAGAGCGACACTCCGATGCCGGCGGGGCTCGGCTGGCATCCGTACTTTCCGCGCACGGCGCGGGCGACGATCACCGCCGACGTTCAGGCGATCTGGCTGACCGACGACGAGGTGATGCCGACAACGTTGGCGCCCCCGCGACCCGGGACCGACCCTTCGCGCACCATCAGGGTCGACGCGATCGCTCTGGACAACTGCTTCGTCGGCTGGCGCCGGCGTGCCGTGATCGGCTGGCCCGAGTCCGGCACGCGTCTCGTGATGACGGCGGAGGAACCGCTCGACTTCCTCGTCGTCTACACCCCGCCCGGCCGGCCGTTCTTCTGCGTCGAGCCGGTGAGCCACGCGACCGATGCGTTCAACCTCGCGGCGGCGGGCCGGTCGGACACCGGCGCCCGAGCTCTGGCGCCGGGCGAGACGCTACACGCCGTCGCGACCTTGAGCCTGGAGCACTGAGCCGGCGTCATCGCCGCCGCGCGGAGTGCTACAGCCGGCGAAGCGCGTGTTCGGTCGCCGCGTCGGCGGCGAAGAAGCATTCGATCCGGAGCTCGTGCAAGGTGATGTCGTAGGGCGTGCCGAGGCTCGCGAGCAAGGTGAAGAAGCTGAAGCGCACGTCGCCTTTCTCGAGCGCGATGGCCAGAAACGGCGCCGTCGACGCGTCGAGATCGAGCAGCTGCCACTGCTGGGGCACGTCGGGGTAGGACAGGAGCTCGTCGAGGAGCCGGCGCGTCTCGGCGTCGCCCGTCCGCAGCAGGTCGCGGTGAAGCCACTGGATGAAGGCCGCCGCGGTCGCCTCCCAGTTGACGATATAGGGCCGCAGCGCCTGCGGATGATAGGACAGGCGCATCGCGTTCGGCGCGCCCAGCGTGGCGGTGGCCGCGGGATCCAGGAAGAGCCCCATCACCTTGCCCATCGCCTCGTTGGTCAGCAGGATGTTCCAGTGCCGGTCGAGCACCATCGCGGGAAACGGCTCCTGCTGGCGAAGCATGAAGCCGAGGGCCTGCTTCACCTGCGCCATCTCGGGCGCGTCCAGCCCGGTCTCGCGGTAGACCGGCGCATAGCCGGCCGCGGTGAGGAGATCGTTGCGGCTACGCAGGGGCACCTCGAGTACGCGGGACAGCAGCAGGACCATCTCGCGGCTTGGCTGCGTGCGGCCGGTCTCGAGAAAGCTCAGGTGCCGCGTGGAGATCTCAGCGTCGAGGGCAAGGCCGAGCTGGCTCATGCGCCGTCGCTCACGCCACTGCTTGATCAGCCGGCCGACGGTATTGGGTCTCGCGTTGCGGAGATGGCGCCGCGCGCTCTTGCCGTCGCTCACGCCCGCCAATATACGTGGGCCGCGGTGGGAGGCCAATTACCTCCCAGGTAAGGGCCACGCTCAAGCCTGACGCAACCTTAGCGCGCACCACGGGGTCTGAGGCTCCCCGGCGCTCCCGTCGGTTTAGGCCTCCTCCTAGCCTCGGTAAAGTGCTACTATCTCCATCGCCTCCCATTGGAGCCGCCGGGTAGACGCGGGCAGGCGTCCAGCAACAATGGCATCTGGCTTGGGCAGGTCCGCCGTAGCGGGAAGGCTCCAATGCGGCAGGTCCAGTGCTCGACATGTTCTCACGCGATCTCGCTCGGTGACACCATCGTGTCTTCTGGCGGTCGTCTGTCGCATCTGGACTGCCGGAGCCCTCAGACGCTGACCCCCGACGAGCGCGCCCTCCTCTTCTCGTACTGCTCGGCGCACGCTGTCGCCGAGTGCGCCCCGTGTCACCAGAGCTTTCGGCACGAGGAGCTTGGCGTCGACCTCTTTACTCACCGCACGAATCTGTGCCCGCGCTGCCGTGTCGACCTGACTCTGACCATTCGAAAACATCTCAACTCTTGCTCAATGCTGCCGATCGAAATACGAAGCAAGGCGCAGGCATTGCGCGAGGCGTCGCGGCATTTGGTGAAGGAGAGCCAACAACTGCGTGAGGCCTCGGCCGTGCTAATACTGGAGGCCGAAGCCGCACTCAAATGGAGGCTGGATGCCCTCCGGGAGGCACTGAACAAGACGCTTCCTCTTTAACCGCCTACTACGCAAATCTGCCTTGTGACCCGACCCATCCCACACTGGAGTACCGGGGATTGCGCGGTTCATTTCGAGGTAATCACACGCCCGGGCGACGTCGTCTAGCGGCTCCGCAGCCGAGGATCCAGAAGGTCGCGCAAGGCGTCGCCCAGCATGTTGAACGCCAGCACCACGAGGCTGATCGCCACACCCGGAAAGATCGCGAGATACGGCGCCGTCTCGAGGTTCCTTCGCCCCTCGCCGCTCAGCATCGCGCCCCAGGTCGGCGTCGGCGGCGGAGTTCCCAGCCCTAAAAAGCTCAACGCCGCCTCGATGACGATGGCGTTCCCCAGCCACACGGTGGCGATGACGAGGATCGGCGCGAACACGTTCGGCAGCACGTGGCGCGCCACGATCCGCCCGGGCGAAGCCCCCAGAGCCTGTGCCGCATCGATGAACGTGTGCTGCTTGACCGTGAGCACGGTGCCCCGTACGACCCGCGAGGCCCCGGGCGCGATCACCAGCGCGATGACGAGAATGATATTGGTGAGGCTCTGTCCCAGGACCGACATGACCGCCAGAGCCAGCACGATCCCCGGAATCGCCATGGTCGTATCGACGCCTCGCTGAATTATCTGGTCGAGCGTCCCCTCCCAATATCCGGACACCAGCCCGAGCACGGTGCCGAGCAGCGTCCCGATGATCACCGAGGCAAGCCCCACGATCAGCGAGATCCGCGCCCCGTAGATGATCCGACTCAGCACGTCCCGCCCGAGCGGATCTGTCCCCAACGGAAACGCGGGGGTGGGCGCCTGCATCCGAATTGGTAGCCCACGCTCGTTCAGATTGAACAGAAAGGGGTCGCGCGGCGCCAGAACCGGCGCCAGCAAGGCGACGACGACCAGCCCGAGGATGATCATCGCGCTCACCGCGCCGAGGGGCTTTCGCCGCACGAGGCGCCACACTGCGGGCCACGTATCCCGCAGGGCGAAGGGCGTCCCCGGCCCTCCACGCGAGACGGCGGGCGCGGCGTCAGCGGTAACGGATTCGCGGATCAAGCCAGGCGTAGCTCAGGTCGACGAGCAAGTTCGTCACCACGATCACCGTGGCGAAGAACAGCACGGCGCCCTGGATCAGGGTGTAGTCGCGGAGCAGCACGGCGTCGAGCATCAGGCTGCCGACGCCCGGCTGCAGGAAGATGAACTCGACGATCACCGTGCCCCCGAGCAGGACCGAGAACTGCTGGCCGATGACCGTCACGACCGGGATGAAGGCGTTCTTCAGCGCGTGCCGCACGATCACCGCGCGCTCGCGCGCGCCCTTGGCGCGCGCGGTGCGGATGTAATCCTGGTGCAGCACCTCGAGCAGCGAGGAGCGTGTCATCCGCATCGAGACCGCCGCCAGCCGCGCCCCGATGATGAGCGCCGGAATGAGGAGCTGGCCGAGGCAGCGCGCGGGATCCTCCCAGAGCGGCGCGAAGCCGATGGGCGGGATCCACTGGACCCAGATCGCGAGGAAGGTGATGACCACGGTGGCCAGCCAGAAGTCCGGGAGCGACAGGCCCAGGACGGCGAAGAAGCGGGCCACGTAGTCGCTGGCGGTGTCCTGTTTCACCGCGGAGAGCACGCCGATCGGTAGCGCGATGAGCAGGGCGACGATGATCGACATCACGGCCAGATGGGACGTCAGGTTGATGCGCTTCAGGAGCTCGTTCGTCACGGGCCGGCGCGTGATCAGCGAGCGGCCGAGGTCGCCGTGCACGGCGCCCGTGATCCACGTGCGGTACTGGGCGAGGAAGGGACGCTCGAGACCCAGCTCCTGGCGGGCGCGCGACAGGATCTCGGGGGTGGGGGCGGCGGCCTGGTCGAGCTGCATGATGACGGCGTCGCCGGGCAGGATCCGCACGAGCGAGAAGATCACGATGGACACGAGCCACAGCACCAGCAGTCCATTCAGGGCGCGGCGCACGACGTACGTCCGCATCGCGTGCGCTTACTGAGCGAACTTCTCGAACTTCCGGCTCGGCGCCTTCTCCGTCATCCAGGCGGTCTTGGCTTCATATGAACAGTACCCGGGGAACCAGCAATAGGGGTTCGCGCCCGCGTGGACGTACGCCTGAGCGATGCGGTAGTGCGGCGGCACGATCGTGGTGATGCGGTAGACGTTCTTGCGCAGGTGATCCCAGATGGCGCGCTGGAGGGCCGGCCGCTTCTCCCCGGGATCCAGGCGCCACGTGGTGAGCAGATCGTCCAGCTTCGGGTCGCTGATCCCTTCCCGGTTGATCGTCCGGGGGAACGACGAGTGGTAGCGCAAGTACACCCAGTCCATGAAGCTCGGCCCCGCTCCGATGGGGCTGAAGGCGGCCAGCGTGTGCGGGAAGGGCTGGACGCCGGCGGCCTTGGCGATCCAGGTCGACGTCTCCAACTGCTTCAGCTTCACGCGGACGCCCACGTCGCCGAAGAAGCGCGCGACGAGCTGAACGAATTCGTTGAAGGTCCATCCCTGGAACTCGGCCCATTCCAGCTCCATGTCGAAGCCGTTCGGATAGCCCGCCGCGGCCAGGAGCTCCTTGGCTTTTTTCGCGCTGTATTCATAGTTGGGGCCGAGATTGGCGTACGTATAGTCCGCGCGCTTGGTGTAGCCGGCGAGGGCCCACGGGAACGGACCGTAGAGTGCGGCATCGCCCCGGTTGATCACCTCGGCCACGACCTCGCGGTTGATGGCCATCGAGAGAGCCTGGCGGACGCGGACGTCGTTGTAGGGCGTCTTGTCGAGCGCCATGCTCACGCCGTAGTCGCCCCATCCGAACGATGGCACGCGGTAGAGCTGCATGTCGGGGACGGTTTTCATCAGCGCATAGAGCACGTCCAAGGTGGAGACCCGCATCACGTCCAGCTGCCGGGCGCGAAACAGCGCGGTGTCCGTGGCGGGATCCTTGGTGAAGAAGAGACGGACCGCGTCGACGTACGGCAGCTGCCGCCCGTCGTGGTCCTTCAAGTAATAGCTGGGATTGCGCACGAGCAACGCGCCTTCCCCGGGCGCGAACTCCTTCAGCATGAACGCGCCGGTCCCGATCGGGTTCTCGGCCAGGCCACCGGGCGCTTCGACGGCCTCGCGGGGCACGATCACCGGCGACAACGAATCGACCACGTTGAGGTAGAACTTCGGGTCGGGCATCGACAGCTCGAACTTGACGGTGTACTTGTCGACGACCTGGATCGCTTTGACGAGCGCGGCGCGGGTGGAGTATTGCGCCTTGTCCTTCAGCAATTCGTACGAGTACTTCACGTCTTCGGCGGTCATCTCTCGCCCGTTGACGGGCGGTCGGTTGTGGAACTTCACGCCTTGCCGGAGCTTGAAGATCCACGTCGAGGGGGTGACCATCTCCCAGCTCGTGGCCAGCGTCTTCCGGATCACCGGAGTTCGCTGGACCTCGGGGAAATACCACGTGGCTTCCCACTCCGTGAGGGTGTCCCAGACCAGCGCGAGCTCCGGACGATAGCCCGCGGTCGGATCGAAGGCCCTGACCGTCGCGGGAAAGTGCAACACGCCGCCATAGCGTGGAGGCGAGGGTGGCATGGGAGGTTGGGCGGGAAACCGTGTGTCCAGCTCCTTGATGAACGCTGGCGCGGCATAGGCGAACCCTGGCGCGTCGCCTTGTGTCGCGGCTTTCTCCTGTGCCGCCGCCGCGGAGGGATGCCAGGCGAGCACGATCAGAGCGATGTGGCAGGTGAGGGACGACAGGACCGCTTTCATCTCTCTACTCCTTCTACGGAGTGAGGATCACGAAGGTCGCGAGCACCCCACACCGCCGCGCGAGAGCCGGACTGTCGAGAAAGCGGCCCGATGCTACGTCGTCGGGCGGGAGCGGTCAAGCCGAGGCGCCGGGCGTGAAGTATCCCCGACTTGTGCGCCGGGTACGCGCAGCGGTACAAGGAGGTCATGACGACCATGACGGACGAGCAGAAACGGATCCGAGGCTATCTCGAGGCGCAGGGCGCCAAGCTCCCCCCATCGGCGATCGTCGAGAAAGTCCGCGAGGCGATGGGACGGCTGCGCACGGCGGCAGTGGCGGTACCGCCGGCGCGGTTCGCGGAGGCGCCGGCGGTGGGGGAGTGGAGCGCCAACGAGGTGATGGCGCACGTGGTGGAGGCGGGGCGCCATTTCGGGGAGGGGATCGTGCGCGCGCTCGCCGGCATGCCACCGGGCGAGCGGCGCCACGCCGAAGAGCGGCCAGCGGCGCCGAGCCACACCGCCGCGGAGTGGCTCGCGATGCTCGACCGCGACCGTGAGCAGCTGTTCGATCGCGCTCTGCGGGCGGACCCGACGGCTCGCCTCGAGCAGTCGATCTCCCACGGCTTCTTCGGCCTGCTCAACTGGCGCGAGACATTGCTGTTCATCCGCGTGCACGACCTCGATCACGCGGGCCAGCTCGAGAAGATCGCCGCGGCGCTGAGCGCACACGCCTGATGCGGGTCGCGATCTCGCTCCGCCTTGCCAACGACGACTGGGCGCGGGCGAGCGCCTGGGTCACCGAGGCCGAACGGCTCGGCGTCGACTGCGTGTGGTCGGCGGAGGCGTGGGGCCACGATGCGGTGACGCCCCTGGCGTTCCTCGCCGCGAAGACGACGCGGATCAAGCTGGGCTCGGGGATCATCCAGGCCGGCACGCGGTCGCCGGCGCTGATCGCGATGACCGCGATGAGTCTCGCCTCCATGTCCGGCGGCCGATTTCGCCTCGGCCTCGGAGTGAGCGGCCCGCAGGTGATCGAAGGCTGGCACGGTATCCGGTTCGATCGGCCGGTCCAGCGCATGCGCGAGACGGCCGAGATCATCCGCCGCGCGGTCCGGGGCGAGCGGCTGGAGTACTCGGGCTCGATCTACACGCTGCCGCTACCGGGCGGCGAGGGCAAAGCGCTCCGATCCGCGGCCAAGGCGCAACCCGGGATCCCGATCTATCTCGCCACCTTGTCGCCGAAGAGTCTGCAGATGACGGGCGAGATCGCCGACGGCTGGCTCGGCACGTCCTTCATGCCCGATCACGCGCGCGTCTTCTTCGATCACATCGCCGCGGGCGCCGCGCGCGCCGGCCGGACGCTCGCCGCGCTCGACCTCCAGGCGGGCGGGGTGGTGGCGTTCGGGGACGATCTCGAGCGCCTCATCGCGGCGCGCAAGCCCGGGCTCGCCTTCTCGCTCGGCGCGATGGGCTCGCGGCAGCACAACTTCTACAACGACGCCTACAAGCGCGCTGGCTACGCCGAGACGGCCATCGAGGTGCAGCGGCTCTGGCTCGACGGCAAGCGCCCGGAGGCGGCGGCGCGCGTGCCCGACGAGCTGGTGCTGAAGACGAACCTCCTCGGCACCGAGAAGATGATCCGCGAGCGGCTCGTCAAGTACCGCGACGCCGGCATCACGACGTTACGGGTCGAGCCGGCCGCGGACGATCTCGAGACGCGCGTGTCGACGCTCGGCCGTCTGATGGACCTCGTCCGCGAGATCTAGCCGCGCACTACCCGGCGGCCGCGGCCGCCGCCGGCGGGGCGAGCGCCCGCGCGGCGGCCTTCTCGACGACGGTGCCCTTGAAGAAGTCCGGATTCACCTCGCCCCAGAACCGGACCGCGTTCGTGAACATGAAGTCGCGGAAGTCGTCCGAGGTGATCAGCTCGTGCTCGACCAGCTCGTAGGCCTCGGGCACCACCTCGGTCATGTCCGGCACGTCGAAGTGGCCGATGTCGGAGCTGAAGAGCGCGTTGAGGCGTGCGCCCATCGGGTTGGCCTTGCGATTGAACGCCCAGGCGTTGACCGGGTCATCGGCCTCGCAGCCGAAATAGAACCGCGGCACGAAAAGATCGCGGATGTCGCTCTTCGCGCCGATCTTGCACCGGAAGTAGTCGTCGAGATCCTCGAGCCCGCCGGTCAGCTTCGAGTTGGAGTCGCCCTCGAGGCCTTCGCCGCGGCGGACGGCTTCCACCAGGGCCTCACGCCCGTACTTCTGCGCGTAGCCGAGCAGCGCGCCGAGGTCGAGCTTATCCGGGTTCGTCGACTCGATCGCTTTCCGGTTGCGCTTGTCCCAGTGGCCGATGAGGTCGGCGTAGAGCATGCACGCCCAGCCCACGCCGCCCTCGAGGAAGGCGAAGTTCAGGTCCGGGAAGCGGCGCGTCACGCCGCCGAAGAAGAGCGCCTTCGCCACCGCGTGGCCGGCCGAGGCGAAGTGGCCGATGTGGTTGTAGCAGAAGTTCGACGGCGAGTTGCGCAGGAGGATCGAGCGCGCGCCGTTGTGGAAGCTCGGCGCCACGCGGAGCTCACGGCACTTCGCCCACACCGGGTCGTAGTCGTGGTCGCTGTCGATGCCGATCACGTCGTACCAATCGACGACCTTCGACGCATCCGGGTTCTCCTCGGCGAGCGCCGCCACCTTCCGCCGCATGAGACCGCCGACCATCATCACCTTGTAGCCGAGCTGCTTGGCGGCGAACTCCAGCTCCTCGATCGCCTCCTCGGGCGTGTACATCGGGATGATCGCGGCGGGGATGACGCGATCCTCGAGCCCGCGGAACTGGTCGGCGGCGAACACGTTGTAGGCGCGGCAGATGGCGCGGCGCAGCCGCGTGTCCTGCGTGCGATGGAAGCCGAGCCCGGCCGTGGGATACACGACGCAGAAGTCGATGCCGAGGTCGTCGAGCCGCTCGTACATGAGGCGCGGCAGCATCGCGGTGGCGCGGTCGAGCACGTTCTCGGACGGCGAGGACCAGAAGGCTTCCATGCCGACCCGGCGCCGGCGCCGCTCGGGCAGGGACATCCGGAGCGCGCTCGGGACGCGGTCGGTCGCCGCGGCGAGGGCTTCGACGGCCGCATCTCCGCCGATGCGCTGGAACTCATCGCGCATGACTGGCCCGTACTCGAGCCAGTGGCCGTCCGCGTCGATGATCGGGTGAGTCAGGCGAGAGCGGAGCTTTCGGGCCTCCGTCGATCCGTTGGTTGGCATCGCCGCACCCCCAGGACAAGCTCGATTTGAATGGATTTGAATGAATGATACACAAGAGGCCGGCGCCGCGTCATACGCACCCCGGAGTAGTCGACGCGCTCGGTGCCGGACAATTTGGTCCCCATCCACTTACCTCCCGGGTAATTGATCTTCCAGCCGCTCCGGAGGACGATGCCAGGCGGGAGGACGAGGCATGCTGCACGTCGCCTTCGCCGGCACTTTCTCGGCCACGCTCGAGCCCTCGGTGCGCGCGCGTCTGGCGATGCCGTGCGACGTCATCCTCGGCGACGAGGTCGGGATCGTCGCCCGGCTGTCCGAGGTCGACGTGCTGGTGACCCTTGCCTTCACCCGCGAGATGGCGGCGGCCGCTAAGAGACTGAAGCTCGTCCAGGTACCGGGCGCCGGGCTCGATCGCATCGACCGGTCGGCGCTCCCGATGGGCACGGCGCTCGCGAACGCCTACGGCCACGAGGTCGGCATCGCCGAATACGTGATCGGCGCGATGCTCGCGATGACCCGGAGCTTCTGTCGGATCGACGCGTCGCTGCGGCGCGGAGCCTGGGAGAGCCAGTGGGGCGTCGGCGGCTCGCCGCCGCCGCCGTGGCCGGAGCTCGCGGGAAAGACGCTCGGCATCCTCGGCTACGGTCGAATCGGGCAAGCCCTGGCCCGGCGCGCCCTCGTGTTCGACATGGAGGTGTGCGCGATCCGGCGCGACGTGACACGGGCCGGCGCCGATGGCCTTTCGCTCCTCGGTGGGCCGGACGCGCTCGACGAGGTCATGCGACGAGCCGACTATCTGGCCGTCACGCTCTCGCTCAACGACCAGACGCGAGGCCTCATCGGGGCGCGCGAGCTCGCGCTGATGAAGCCGACCGCCCGGCTCATCAACGTGGCGCGCGCCGAGATCATCGACGAGGACGCGCTCTATCGTGCGCTGGCCGACGGACGCCTGGCGGGCGCCGCCCTCGATGTGTGGTATCGCTATCCGAAGGAGCCGGGACCGACCTTGCCGGCGCGGCGGCCGTTCCACGAGCTCGACAACGTCCTGATGACTCCACACGTCTCCGGCTGGACCCAGGGCATGCTGGAGGCGAGAGCCACGCTCATCGCCGAGAACATCCAGCGAACCGCACGCGGGGAGCCGCCGCTGAACCTGATTCGCTGACCGGATCGTTCTGCGCGTGACCGTGCCCTTCTTCTACGGCTGGGTCGTCGTGGCCGCCGGATTCGTCACGATGGCGATCGGCGTCAACGCGCGGACGGCGTTCTCCCTGCTGTTTCCTCCGATCCTCGCCGAGTTCGGCTGGGAGCGCGGGCTGACCGCCGGCGCCTTTTCGTTCGGCTTTCTCGTCTCCGCCTTTCTCAGCCCGCTCGTGGG
The DNA here is from genome assembly GCA_003220495.1 of Candidatus Rokuibacteriota bacterium. GTDB lineage: Bacteria > Methylomirabilota > Methylomirabilia > Rokubacteriales > CSP1-6 > AR31. The sequence continues at coordinate 26,799 of QHSP01000060.1, forward strand.
CCGCCTGATGGATCGCCGCGGACCGCGCTTCGTGATCGAGATGGGCGCGGTCGTCATGGCCATCGGCCTGCTGCTCGCGCCGTTCGTGAGCCGGCCGTGGCATCTCTACGCGACGCTCGGCGTGCTGGTCGGCGGCGGCGGCAACTGCCTGGGGTACACGGGGCAGTCGCTCTATCTGCCGAACTGGTTCGTGCGCCGGCGCGGTCTGGCGATGAGCATCGCCTTCTCCGGCGTCGGCATCGGCTCGATCGTCCTCCTGCCGTGGCTGCAGGCGCTCATCGCGCGAGCCGGCTGGCGCGCCGCCTGCTGGGCGCTCGGCCTTCTGGTGCTGGGCGTGCTGGTCCCGCTGAATCTCGTGCTGAGACGAAGGCCCGAGGACGTCGGCCTCCTGCCCGATGGCGACGCCGCCCCGCGCGGCGCGGCCGCTGCCAGACGCACGAACGTCGTGGACGCCGGGTGGGCGGCAGTCGACTGGACGCTCGCCCGGGCCATTCGGACGAGCCGCTTCTGGTGGATCGCCGTCGGTTATTTCTTCGGGCTCTTCGCCTGGTACGCGGTGCAGGTCCATCAGACGAAGTATCTCGTCGAGGTCGGCTTCAGCCCGACGCACGCCGGCTGGGCGCTCGGGCTCGTGAGCCTCGTCGCGGTGCCAGGCCAGATCGCGCTCGGACATCTCTCGGACCGGATCGGGCGCGAGTGGGTGTGGACGGTCGGGAGCCTGGGATTCGTGCTCTGCTTCCTGGCGCTACTGGCGCTCCGGCACGCGCCGACGGCGCCGCTGCTCTACGTCATGGTGATCTCGCAGGGCATGCTCGGCTACGGCCTCACCTCGGTGCTCGGCGCCATTCCCGCCGAGATCTTCGAGGGCCGTCACTACGGCGCCGTCTTCGGGACGCTCATGCTGGCGGCGATCGGCGGCGGTGCGGCGGGACCGTGGGTGGCGGGCGCCCTCTACGACCTCACGGGCAGCTACACCCCGGCCTTCTCGATCGCCATCGGCGGCTCCGTCCTCTCGGCGCTCGCCATCTGGCTCGCGGCGCCTCGAAAAGTCCGCGCGGTCGGCGCCGCACGCTGACTACGGAAGGACCACGCCGTTCCTGGGATTGTACGACGACGATCGGCCCGGTAGAGTCTCAGTCCGAGGGAGGAGCACTCATGACCGGCAAAGGACTGGGAGCGCTCGTCGTAGCTGCGGCAGCAGCCGTGATCGGCATCGGCATCGGCGCGGCGGGTGCCGGCGTCGAGAAGCTGTACGTGCTCGACTGCGGGCAGAACATCGGCAAGGACCAGTCGCGCTGGTCGCCGGGCGTCAACGAGGGCAAGGCCATCGAGTTCTCGGACAACTGCTACCTGATCCGGCACGACAAGGGCCTGTTGCTCTGGGACACCGGAATCCCCGACTTGGTCGCGGCGATGCCGGACGGCATGGTCGTCGCCAACGGCGCCATCAGGTACCGCCGCGTCAAGACCCTGGCGTCGCAGCTCGAGCAGATCGGCGTCAAGCCGGACGACGTCACCTACCTCGCGGTGTCGCACACGCACGGTGATCACGTCGGGAACGTCGCACTCTTCCCGGCGTCGACCGTGCTGATCCAGGGGGCCGAGTACGACTGGGCGATGGCCGGGCCGGCCAAGCCCGCCTTCACCGCGACGCAAAAGATCGAGAAGCTCGCGGGCGATCGCGACGTCTTCGGCGACGGCACCGTGAAGATCGTCTCGACGCCGGGGCACACACCCGGGCATCAGTCGCTCCTCGTGCAGCTGCCGAAGGCCGGCTGGCTCCTGCTCTCGGGCGACGCCGTGCACTTCCAGGACAACTGGACCCACAAGCGCGTGCCGTCGATGAACTTCAACCGCGACCAGACCCTGACCTCGCTCAAGCGCATCGAGACGCTGCTCGACGAGCGCAAGGCGCAACTGTGGATCAACCACGACAAGCCGCAGAGCGCGACGCTGCGCTACGCCCCCGCCTTCTACGAGTAGGCCGAGCCGCCCGCCTTCCGCCCCCTACTTACCGGAGACTTTCACGGCCGACAAGCGCTCGATGACCGTCATGATCACGCTCGTGTCCTGCTCGCCCAGGCCGGCCGCCAGCGCGGCCTGCTGGTAGCGCTGCGCCACGTTCGCGAAGCTGACAGGGACGTGCAGCTCCTTGGCGATCGTGTTGAACGTGTCCAGGTCCTTGTTCATGAGCGCGACCTTGAAGCCAGGCTCGAAGTCGCGCGGGATCAGCGCCTTCGGGATGCGCTCGAGCGCCTTGCTGCCGCCGCTGCTGGCCTTGACTACTTCGTAGATCGTCATCGGGTCGAGGCCCGCCTTCACGCCGAGGGCGAGGCCTTCCATCATGGCGCACGAGTTGACGGACGCCATCATGTTGTTGATCGCCTTCACCGTGTTGCCGGCGCCGACCGGCCCCACGTGGAAGATGTTCGGGCCGATCGCGCGCAGCACGGGCGTGGCGCGCTGCAGGGGCTCGGCGTCGCCGCCGACCATGATGGCCAGCGTCGCCGCGCGCGCGCCGCTGACGCCGCCGCTGACCGGCGCCTCCAGGAAGTGCACGCCGCGGGCCTTGGCGCGCGGCTCGATCTTCCGCGGGGTGGACGGCAGCACGCTGCTGAGGTCGATGAGGATCGTCCCGGGCTTGGCCCGATCGACGAGCCCACCCGATTCGAGGTAGATCGCCTCGACGTCCGGTGAAGCCGGCAGCGAGGTGAAGACGATCTCGGAGCTCTCGACGACCTCGCGCGCTGAGCCGGCGCGCTTGGCGCCGGCCTGGATGAGATTCTCCATCGCCTTGGGGTTGGCATCGAAGACCGTCATCGGGAACGCCTTCAGCACGTTGCCCGCCATCGGGTTACCCATGTTTCCGACACCGATGAAACCGACACTCAGGGCCATTGGACTTTCTCCTCTGTCAAAATTGGAGTCGCGCCTCGACCGGCGGGCCCCAGCCCCACGACGGCCTGCCGCGCGAACTGCCGCTCAGCGAGTGTTCACGATCTTGTCCCACATGTCGGCGTACTGCTGCCGGTACTGAGGCCAGATCTTCTCCTCGGCGACCTTGCGGAACGAGGCCACGTCGGCCTGGTTCACCTTCATGCCCTTGGGCTCCAGGATCTCCTTTGCCTTCTGGAAGTTGTCGACCGACTCGGTCAGCTCGCGGACCCTCGTCTGGGCCTCGCGGCCCACGTCGAGGACGAGCTTCTGCTGCTCGGGCGTGAGGCTACGAAAGAGGTCCAGGTTCATCACCAGCACCGTCGGGCCGTAGTTGTGATAGGTCATCGAGGCGTACTTCGCGACCTCGTACGCCTTGAGCGCGTTGATGTTGACCACCGGCAGGTCGGCGCCGTCGATGACGCCTTGTTGCGCCGCCGGGATGACCTCGCCCCAGGGCATCGGCACCGCGCTCGCGCCCAGACCGTTCACGGTGTCCGCGAAGACGCGGCCCTGCTGGACGCGCATCTTGAGCCCCTTGAGATCCGCGGGCGTGTTGATCGCGCGGCGATTGTTCCAGAAGTGACGGAACCCGTAGTCGTAGAAGAAGACGGCCTTCAGCTTGTACTTCTTCTGAAAGGTCTCGTCGAGATTCTTGCCGATCTCGCCGTTGAACATCGCGTAGGCGTGGTGGTAGTCGCGGACGAGAAACGGCGTGAGGAACACGCACATCTCCGGGAAGACGGTGCACGCCGCGCCGGCCGGGCTGCCCATCGCGATGTTGCCGGACTTCACGGCGTCCATGATCTCCAGCTCCTTGGTGAGGAGCGTGCCGCCGTGAAACACGGCGTTGAGGCTGCCGGCCGAGCGCTTGGTCAGCTCCTCGCACATCCACTTGAACACCACGCCGCTCGACTCCGGCGGCGGCGTGACGTGGGCCAGGTCCAGCTTCTTCACCGCCGGCTTGGCCTGACCCACGGCCGGGCTGCGGCCGCCCGCCAGCGCCACGGTCAGCAACACGACTGCCGCCACCGCAGAGAAGAGTCCGCGCATGAGCCGCCCTCCCGATTCAGAATCGCGCCTCGGCCGGCGGGGCCTCAGCCCCGCGACGGCCTGCAGCGCGCACCGCTGGCTTGACTTCGAGGTCGGCCAACTTTACCATCCGCGGGCCACATGCGCGGGCGATTGTCGTGGATCGGAGCGATACCGCACGTCGTGATCACCGTGCTGATGGTGGTCGTCATCGTCGACATGCTCGTCGGCGTGTTCCTCCGCTACGTGGTGACGAAGATCTCGGAGATCTTCGATCTGCCGACGGTCCAGTTCTTCTGGGTCGAGGAAGTCGGCGAGTGGTCGCTCGCCTGGATGAGCTTCATCGGCGCCGCGCTGGGCGTGCGTCGCGGGATCCACTTCGCCGTCCACCTCGTCATCGATCGCTTCCCGGTGGCGCTGCGGCGCGCCGTGCTGGCCGCGCAATGTTTGCTGATCGTCGCCTTCGGCGCGCTGATCGCCGTCTTCGGCTGGCAGGTCGCGGAGCTGAACGGACAGTCGTTTTCTCCCGCGCTCGTGCTGAACCTCCGCTGGCTCTATCTCTCGTCGGTCGTCGGCGGCGCGCTCATGACCGTCTACGGCGTCGTCACGCTCGGCGACGTCCTCAGCGGACGTGGGCCGTGGGGACAGCTCGTGAAGGACGCGCGCTAGGCGATGGTCACCGCCGTCGTTGTCGCGTTCGTGCTCCTGGTCGCGCTCTCGACGCCGATCGTCTTCGCCCTCGGGCTCTCGGGCATGCTCGGCCTCTATCTCGGGAACTTCTCCTTACAGAAGATGCCGTCGGCCCTCGTGGCCGGCTCGCAGAGCTGGGTGCTCCTGGCCGTGCCGACGTTCGTCTTCGCGGGCGCGCTCATGGAGCGCTGCGGGATGTCGTACGCGCTCGTCAACCTCGCGCGCGGGCTGGTGGGCTGGGTGCGTGGGGGGCTCGGCATGTCGGTGGTCCTCGCCGAGTACTTCTTCTCGGGGATCTCCGGCTCCACGATCGCCGACGTCTCGGCCATCGGCTCGATGCTGACGCCGCCGATGCTGCGCGCCGGCTACCGGCCCGAGCACGCCGCCTCGCTGGTCGCGTCGGCGACGGCGATGGGCATCCTGGTGCCACCGGCCATCTTCATGATCGTGCTCGGTCAGATCATGGACACGTCGGTCGTCGCCATCTTCCTCGGCGGGTTCATTCCCGCCGCCGTCACCGCCGCCTGCCTCATGGCCGTCATCTTCCTGCAGGCCCACCGGCTCGGCTGGCCCAAGGACGCGCGGCCCACGTGGGCGGGCCTGGCCGAGGCGGGTCGCGCGTCGCTGGTGCCCCTGGTCGTCCCGGTGGTGATCGTGCTCGGGTTTTTCTTCGGCGTCTTCACCGCCACCGAAGCCGGCGCGCTGGTGGCCGCGTATGCGGTGGCCGCCGCCCTCCTCTACTACCGCAACGTGAGCCTGCGGGAGATGTGGACGTTGCTCCACGAGACCGCGCTGCTCACCGCGGCCGTCATCTTTCTCCTCGCGGTGGCGAGCGTCTATCAGTTCCTGATGGGCATGCTCGGCGTGCCGGTGCTGCTCGGCGAAGTCTTGAAACCTCTCTACGGCACGCCGTGGCTCTTCCTGGTGGCCGTGTCCGTGCTCGTCATGTTCTTCGGTATGGTGCTGGAGGGGCTACCGGCGGCGGTCGTGCTGATCCCTGTCGTGTTTCCCATCTCCAAGCAGATCGGGATCCATCCCGTCCACTTCGCCACGGTGCTCACCGCCGCCGTCGGCATCGGTCTCTTCTTGCCGCCGATCGGCGTCGGTCTGCTCATGGCCCTGCGATTCGCCGACGTCTCGGTCGGCCGCCACTTTCGGACGTACTGGCCGTATCTGGTCTCGCTGTTCATCGGGCTGCTGATCCTGATTCTCTTCCCCGAGCTGACGCTCTTCTTGCCTCGCCGCGCCGGCCTCGTTCGCTGAGATCGCGGCGGGAGCTCGAGGGTGCTGCGAGAGAGAGGCGCACGATGCTCTACATGATCATCGAGAGCTTCAAGAACCGCGATCCCGTCCCCGTGTACCGGCGGTTCAGAGACAAGGGACGGCAGGCTCCCGAGGCTCTGAAATACATCTCGAGCTGGGTGACGACGGACCTGAGCCGGTGCTATCAGCTCATGGAATGCGAAGATCGCCGGCTCCTCGACGAGTGGGTCACCCGCTGGAGCGACCTGGCGGACATGGAGGTGATGCCGGTCATCACTTCGGCTCAAGCGGTTGAGCAAATCGCCCCGCGACTCTAGCCGCCGATATAATCCTTCACGACGAGATACTCGGCCACCAGCACCGCGCCGGCGGCGACGCCCACGCGCGTGTTGTGGCTGACGTACGGTGTCCTCGCGGACCCGGCCGCCGGTCGTCGTCATGCCCCGACCGTTGTCCCGATCGAGGCGAGGCTGGGGGCGACGAGGAGGGAGAGGCGAGCCGAGCAGCGTCCGCCGCGCGCGGCGATCGATTCGCCGCACGCGGCGGACGCCTACGGACGAAGGCTACGGAGCCTGGATGGTCTTGTCGATCGCGTAGTCAGCGCGGGCAACTGACGCCAGGGGGGCGGCGATGGCCATCAGCGCGAGCGCGATCATGAGCAACTTCTTCATTGCGATATCCCTCCCCTCTCACGTGTTATGACTACTCGTGCTGGCGAAAGGTTTCTGCAAGCAGGTCTTTCCCCGAGGGCCTGACAAGGAGCGCGAGATGAGAGTCGCTGTCGCTCAGATGAACAGCGGAGAAGACAAGGCGCAGAACCTGTCAACGGCCGAGCGCTTGCTGATCGAGGCCGCGGAACGCGGCGCGGAGCTCGCGGTGCTGCCCGAGCTCTTCACGTATCTCGGGCGTCGCGGAAAGCATCGCGAGGTCGCCGACGCGATCCCCGGCGCGACCTCCGAGCTCCTCACGCGCATCGCGCGCCGGCACCATCTCCACATCGTCGGCGGGAGTTTTCTGGAGACCGCGCCGGGCTACGAGCGGCTCTTCAACACGTGCCTCGCCGTCGACGCCGACGGCTCGATCGCCGCGCGCTATCGGAAGCTCCACCTCTTCGACGTGGACGTCGATGGGCGCCGGTACCGCGAGTCGGACACGATGTCGCCCGGTGAGGACGTCGTGCTGACGAAGCTCGGCGACGTGCCGATCGGGCTCACGATCTGCTACGACCTGCGTTTCCCGGAGCTCTATCGGCGTCTGGGCGCGGCCGGCGCTCGGGTCATTACCGCGCCGTCCGCCTTCACCTTCGAGACGGGCAAGGACCACTGGGACCTGCTCGTTCGCGCCCGGGCCGTCGAGAACCAGGTGTTCATGCTGGCGGCCGCGCAGGTCGGCTCGCACCCGCCCGGGCTGGCGTGCTACGGCAACGCGATGATCGTGGATCCGTGGGGAACCGTGCTCGCCCGCGCGCCCGAAGAGGAATGCGTGGTCGTGGCCGACCTCGACTTCGACCACCAGGACCGAGTCCGCGCGAGCCTGCCGGCGTTGAACCACCGGCGGACGGAGATCCTCGGGCTGTAGTCGCCTCGTCCTATCGAGGGCTTGAGCCACCCCGCCGCTCGTCTGCGATCCGCTTGCCCGACGCCGACCGCCGCGATAAGGTCTGGCCCCGGAGGAGGGGGATCGTCATGGGGAGCACGGACGGCAACATCTTCCAGAGGGGGCTCGGCCGCGCCGACGCGAACTTTGCGCCGCTGTCCCCGCTCGGGTTTCTCCCGCGCTCCGCCGCGATCTATCCCGATCGTGTGGCGGTGATCCACGGTGACCGGCGCATCGTCTATCGCGACTTCGACCTGCGCGCCAGGCGCCTGGCCTCGGCTCTCACCCGGCGTGGTCTCGGGCCCGGCGACACCGTGGCGGCGGTCCTGCCGAACGTGCCGGCGATGCTCGAGGCGCACTTCGGCGTTCCGATGGCCGGCGCCGTGCTCAACACGATCAACACGCGGCTCGACGCGCGCACGATCGGCTACATCCTCGAGCACGGCGAGGCGAAGGTGCTCTTGACCGACCGGGAGTACGCGGGCACGGTCGGCCCGGCGCTCGAGAAGCTGCGCCGGAAGCCGCTGGTCGTCGACGTGGACGACGTGCTCTACCAGGGACCGGGCGATCGGCTCGGCGAGATCGAGTACGAGGCGCTACTCGCGACGGGCTCCGAGGACGACGCGTGGACACCGCCGGCCGACGAGAGCGCGCCGATCACGCTCAACTACACCTCCGGGACCACCGGCAATCCCAAGGGCGTTGTCTATCATCACCGCGGCGCCTTCCTCGAATCGGTCGGCAACATCATGATGTGGCCGTTGCCCCCGCGCGCCGTCTACCTCTGGACCTTGCCGATGTTCCATTGCAACGGCTGGTGCTACACGTGGGCGGTGACGGCGATGAGCGGTACGCACGTCTGCCTGCGCCGCGTCGATCCGCCGCTCGTGTTCCAGCTGATCGCGCGCGAGCGCGTGACCCACATGTGCGGCGCGCCGACGGTGCTCACGATGCTGATCCAGACGCCCCCCGCCCAGCGGACCACGTTCGAGCAGGTCGTCGAGCTCGAGACCGGTGGCTCCTCGCCGCCGGCCAAGGTCATCCGCGCGATGAGCGAGATGGGCTTCAACGTCACGCACCTCTACGGCCTCACCGAGGTGCACGGGCCCTCGACGCTCTGCGCGCCCCAGGAGGCGTGGGAGAGGCTCGAGCCGGTCGAGCGCGCCGAGAAGCTGGCGCGACAGGGCGTGCGCTATCCGACGCTCGACGGCCAGATGGTCGCCGACCCCAAGACGCTCCGGCCGGTGCCCGCCGACGGGCGCACGATCGGCGAGGTCGTCCTGCGAGGCAACACCGTCATGCTCGGCTATCTAAAAGACAGGGCGGCGACGGACACGGCGTTCGAGGGCGGCTGGTTTCACACCGGCGATCTCGCGGTCCAGCACCCCGACGGCTACATGGAGATCAAGGACCGCGCCAAGGACATCATCATCTCCGGCGGCGAGAACATCTCCTCGATCGAGGTCGAGATCGCGCTCAACCGACACCCGGCGGTGCTGATGTCGGCGGTGGTGTCGCGTCCCGACGAGAAGTGGGGCGAGACGCCCTGCGCGTTCGTGCAGCTGCGTCCCGACGCCCAGGCCACCGCCGAGGAGCTGATCGGCTTCTGCCGCGACAACCTGCCGCACTTCGCGGTCCCCAGGACGGTCGTGTTCGGCGCGCTCCCCACGACCTCGACGGGCAAAGTCCAGAAGTACACCTTGCGCGAGCGCGCGAGGACCCTGTGAGCCCCGAATTCTTCCGGCCGCCGCTCGACTATCCGCGGATCGCGTACGACCAGATGTTGTCGCACGGCGCCGAGCGCTATCCCGAGAACGTCGCGGTCGTCTTCCGCGACGTGAGCCTGACCTATCGTGAGCTCGACGCGCTCACCAACCGCTTCGCGCGCGCGCTCGCGGCGCTCGGCGTGGCGCGAGGCGACCGCGTGTGCGTGCTGGCGCCGAACTGCCCGGAGTACATCATCGGGTTCTATGCGATCGCCCGCGTCGGCGCGGTCGCGAGCCCGATGAACCCATCCTATCGCGAGCGCGAGATCGAGTACCAGCTCAACGACACCGAGGCGGTGGCGATCGTCGTCCACACGAATCTGGTGCCGCTCGTGGACGCCGTGCGCGTCCGCACGCCGCACCTGAAACACGTCATCGCAGTCGGGCCCGGCCAGTCACCGGGGGCGTTCGTCCGGAGCTTCACCGACCTGATCGCGAGCCAGCCGGCGACGCCGCCGGCGCCGGTGGCGATCCAGGAGGACGACCTGGTGGCGCTGCCCTACTCGAGCGGGACGACGGGGCTCCCGAAGGGCGTGATGATTAGCCACAAAAACCTCGTCACCAACAACATGCAGTTCGTCGCGTGCATCCGCATGCGCGAGAGCGACCGGCTGATGCTGTTTCTGCCCTTCTATCACATCTACGGCACGATGCTGATGGGCGCCGCGGTCTACACGGGCGCCACGTGCGTGCTGATGGAGCGGTTCGAGCCGGTCGAGTGCCTCGAGCTCGTGCAGCGCCACCGCGTCACCCTGTTCTTCGTGGTGCCGCCGGTGCTGCTGCTGCTGTCGAACTGGCCCGAGCTCTCGAAGTACGATCTCTCGAGCTTGCGGACGACGATGGTGGGCGCCGCCCCGGTCGCGCCGGAGCTCGCCCGGCGCTTCCGCCAGCTGACCGGCGTGCCGGTGCTGCAGGGCTACGGCATGACCGAGGCCTCGCCGCTCACGCACGTCAACCCGGTCCACGACGAGAGCCTGAACGTGGTCGACTCGGCCGGCCTGCTCGCCCACGACACCGCGCACCGGGTCGTCGACATCGAGACGGGCGAGCGCGAGCTCGGGCCCGGCGAGCTCGGCGAGATCTGCATCCGCGGGCCGCAGATCATGCGGGGCTACTGGCGCGCGCCCGAGGCGACCGCGGCGGCGCTGCGCGACGGCTGGTACTACAGCGGCGACATCGGCTACGTGGACGAGCGCGGGTATCTCTACATCCGCGATCGCAAGAAGGAGATGATCAAGTTCAAGGGATTCGGCATCGCGCCGGCCGAGATCGAGGCGCTCCTGGTCGAGCATCCCGCCGTCGCCGACGCCGCGGTGATCGGCAAGCCCCACCCCGAAGCGGGCGAGATCCCCAAGGCCTTCGTCGTCAAGAAGAAGGGCCAGGACCTCACGGCCGCTGACGTCGTCGCCTTCGTGAAGGGGCGGCTGGCGAACTACAAGGTCCCGGGCGAGGTGGAGTTCGTCGACGCGATTCCCAAGACGCCCTCGGGCAAGATTCTCCGCCGCGTGCTGAAGGAGCAGGAGCTCGGCAAGCGCTGACCGGACCGGCTCAGTCCGGGCGCATCATGTACGTCCAGCACACTTGATTTCTATCGCCGGTGATCACCGCGTAGAGCTCGACGTCCTTCGCGGTGACGGTCTGGGACCGCCGCGCGCGCTGCCCACCGAGAGTCCGAGAGGGCCGATACGCTCCGCGATCGTGCTCATGACAACGCCCGAGCGGAGAGCATACTTGACTTGCCCGGTACGCGCACGGTATCGAGGCCAGACATGCAGCGCGGGCTCCTCGCGGCGACGATACTCCTGGGCGCGCTGGCTCTCGCGGGCCTGAGCTCCGCGGCCCCGCCCTGCCAAGAGCACGAGATCGGATTCAAGGTCGCGGCGCCGAGGGCGCTCGGGCCGGACGCTCCGGCGGCCGAGATCATTGACGCCGCCGCATCGGTGATCCGCGACCAGCTCGGTCTGCCGTTCTCGCCCTCGTACAAGGCATACGTCTGCAGCGGCGAAGCGGCGTTCACCGAGGGGCTGCTGCGGCATCTGGGCGTGCGAGCGGTCGGCAGCGACTGGCGCGTCGTCCCGGCGGCGGTCGGCGTCGCCACGCCCGTCGGCGTCTTTTTCCGGGGCGACTATCTCGAGCGGTCGGCTCTGCGCCGCCGCGTGACGGTCGTCGCTCACGAGCTGGCGCACCTCTGCCAACAAGATCTGGCGAAACACCGAGAGGACCCGCTGCCGGTGTGGATGGTCGAGGGCCACGCGGACTGGGTGGCGTTCCAGGCGCTCGACCTGCTCGGACTGCAAACGTACGATGAGTCGCGGGCCGCCATCGCCCGCGCGGTCGCCGGCGCGGTGACGCCGGTCGAGCACTTCCCTGATCTCGACGCACTCGCCGACCACGCGGCCTGGAGTCGATCGGTGCGGAGCGTCCCGGCGACGTACGGGCAGGCGTTCCTCGCGGTCGAGTACTTGATCGAGCGCTCGAGCCGCGCGGCCCTCGTGAAGTTCATGGGCTCGGCCGTCGGAGGTCATGACCCTCGAGAGCGTTGGGTCGAGACCTTCTCGATGCCCTACCGCGAATTCGTGGACGACTTTCGCGCCCATCTGAGGCGTGTGGGGCGGGCGGTGACCGGGCCGAAGGTCGAGCCAAAGTCGGCGCCGTGAAGCGCTCCGCACCGGCTCTGATCTCGCTGCTGGTCGGGCTGGCCGGCTGTGCCGCCCTGAGCGGGCCGTACCGCGAGTACGAGATCCGGTTCGAGGGCGATTCCCAGCCGGCGCTCGGCCCGAGCCCGAGCACCGAAGAGCTGATCAACGCCGCGGCCTGGTTGATTCGCCACAAGCTCGACATGCCGTTTCCGCCGGTGATCAAGGCCTACGTCTACGTCAACCAGGCGACCCTGGTCGATGGGCTGGTCAAGCTCGCCGGCGACAGCAGCGACGAGGCGTGGGACCGCGGACGGTACGCGGCCGGGGTCGCGGCGCGCGCCGGTCTCTTCCTGCGGGGCGACTACCTGGCGCACATGCACCTGGTCGGGCGCGCCGGGCTCTTCGCCCACGAGCTCGCGCACGTGAGCCAGGCCCGGCTTCGCGAGGGCGGCAAGGGTCGAGCCGCGCAGTGGATCCTCGAGGGCCACGCCGACTGGGTCAAGGTGCGTGTGCTCGACCTGCTCGGCTATCGCTCGTACGCCGAATCGCGCGATCACATCGTGCGCACGATCGTCGGATCGCCGACGCCGATCAAGATGTTTCCCGATCTGCGAGAGCTCGGCGGGAACGACGCCTGGGTCGCCTCCACGAACAAGCTGGGCTCCGCGGCGACGTATTGTCAGGCGTTCCTGGCGGTCGACTGGCTCGTCGAGCGCTACGGCAGCGCGAAGGTCACGGAGTTTCTCGGGCGGTTCTCGCTCGACAGCGCGCCGCCCGAGCACTGGACGAAGGTCTTCCCGATCTCCTCCCGCCAGTTCCTCGACGAGTTCCGGATCCGGCTCGAGAACCTGCCCGGGCCTACGCGCGCGGCAGAAGGGGGCAACCTGGCGGCGCTGCAGCCTTCTTGCGGTTGATGATCGAGGCCGCGTACTTCTCGAGGTAGTGCGTGATCGTCTCGACCCTGATCTTCACCGAGCCGGAGGGCTTGGTCGAGTCGAGGTCCTGGAACGAGAAGAAGAGCGTGCCCGAGCGCTCGACGATCTGCTGGACGGGCGTGTAGGTCGGCTGGTCCATGCCGCACTCGTAGGACGACATCCGGACCACGCAGGCGATCCACGGGATGCGCGCGGCGGCCTTGGCACCCCAGAGGATCTCGTTCGTATTGGAGCTGTAGGACGACGGCCACACGTCGCGGATGTCGAATGCCGATTTGATGTGGCCGGCGCGGACGTCCTCGCCGAAGGCCCAGTCCATCAGGTCGGCGTCGATCGGGAAGTACTGCATCCAGAGGATGGGGTAGCCGTAGGCCTGCAGGTCCACCTCGATCTCGTGGCCGATGCCCGGATCCATGTGATACGGCCGGGCGATCACCATCAGGCACGCTCGGTCCTCCCGCGCGCACCATTCGAGCACCTCGCGCGATTTCTTCCGGAGCCGATCGCTGAAGTCGCGGAGCGCGCGGAAGCCGGCGTCGGCCGCCCTCGCCGTCTCCTCGTAGGTGAGCCCGGGGATCGCGTCGCGCATCCCGGAGAAGAGCTGCTTGGGCACCAGCAGGGGCTCGTCGAGCGAGACGAACGGCGACGCGTACGTGATGCCCGCCTCGGCGAACGCGTCCTGCTCCTTGATGAAGCCGGCCTTGATGTTCTCGGGCGCGGCCATCACGCGCGGGCACGTCAGCGACTTGGCCACGTGGCCGGAGAGGAACGAGGGCAGGTTGTAGATCATCGGCGACAGCAGGACGTCGAGCTTCTGCTTCTGGCCGAACACCAGCTCGCCGTAGTGGCCGGAGATGCACTTGACCGGATAGCAGCAGTCGACGGTGCCGCGCCCCTTGCCGAACTGCCGGCCCTGCTCCTCGGAGGTGTCCGACGAGAAGACGATGTTGCGCGGGTCCACCCCGAGCGCGCCGAGGAACCCCATCCAGAACTGATGGGTGTTCCAGAGATTCAGGACGCGCGGGATACCGATCCGGAGCTTACTCCGCGACGGCGGCGGCGGTGACCCGGCGGAACGCGTCCTTGCGAACCATCTCGGCAACGTTAGGGTACTCACGCTTGACCTCCTCGAGCTTTGCCTTCACCACGCGCATCTCGTTGACGTCCTCGACGAGCCCCTTGGGGCACGAATTGCCGCTGATGACCCGCTCCCAGCCGGGCGCCAGCGGCAGCTTGCTCCATTCGCGGCCCTTCGCGCCCGGCAGCTGCACGTCGATGAAGGTCCGCGTGCAGTTGATCGGGCACCACTTGCAGACCGTCTGCGCGGTCGTCGTGCTGGTGTAGGTCAGCGCGGCGATCGTGTCGAAGCCGCGGAAGTGCGACGCCTCGCCGCGCTTCATCCAGTCGCCGGCGCAGAGCGCGGCGCCGATGGCACCGGCTTCGCCGGAGTACGGGTGCAGGACGACCTCGGCGTCGGGCACCTTGCCCCGGATGAAGTCGACCTGCGCCTTCACCACCGCCATGTTGCGGTGGGTGCCGCCTTGCAGGATGAACTTGCGGCCGGCGGCGCGCAGATTCTGGAGCTGACCCGCGTAGATCCAGACGTTGACGGGCAGGACCGCCGCCAGCGCGGCCATGATCTCCTCGGCCGACCAGCCCTTGCGTTGCTGGTTCACGATGTCGGACTGCAAGAAGACGCCGCAGCCCATCGTGAGGCTCGGCATGGCCTTGGCCGCGAACGCGCGGTCGGCGTACGCCTCGAGCGGGATGTTGTAGCGCTCGGCCACGCCCTGGAGGAACGCGCCGTTGCCCGACGAGCACTGCGAGTTCAGCCGGAAGTCGGCGACGGTGCCCTGCCGCAGGATCATGATCTTGACGTCGGTGCCGCCGACGTCGCAGATCACGTCCGCGTCGGGATAGAAGTGGAGCGCCGCGGTCGCGTGAGCGACCGTCTCGACCACGCCCATGTCCGCGCCCAGCACGTCCTTCAGCAGATCTTTGCCGTAGCCGGTCAGCGCGAGCGCGCCGATGTCGGTGAACCCGGCCTCGCGCACCTGGTGGAACAGCGACTGGGCGTCCTCGATCGGGTTGCCCTTGCTGAGCGCGTAGCACGAAAACAGGAGCTCGCGGTCCTCGTTCAGCACGACCGCCTTGGCGGTGGTGGAGCCGAAGTCGCAGCCGAGCAGCACGGACTCGACGGGCCGCGCGCCCGGCGCGGCTCCGTGACTGGTGGCCGCCGGCTTCACGTACTCGGTCACGAAGGTGGCGAGGTCGCCGGCGCCGGCGACCAGACCGCGGGCGCCTTCCTTGGCCTTCTGCTCGTGCTGTCCCGTCTCGACCCACCACGCGAGCTTCTCGCGGCCTTGATAGATCGCGACCTCGGGCTTCTCGCCCTGGCCGATCTCGACGCAGCCCAGGCACGCGTAGTAGAGCGCTTCGGCGGGCACGAGGATCAGCGAGGCGGGCTCGCGGCCGCCCAGGTCGACCTTGCGCTGGGTCCAGAGCTTGGCGAGGTGATGGCGCCACGCTTCCTGCAGGCCCTTGAAGAAGAGGTTGGGGCCGCCGAGCAGGAGCACCTCGGGCGACGGCGTGTTGCCCTTGGTCAGGGTCGCCAGATTCTGGTAGACGACCGCCTCGAACAGGCTGGCGATGATCTCCTCGACCGGGACGCCGGTCTTCACCAGGGTGTTCGCGTCGGTCTCGGCGAAGATCCCGCACTTGCTCGAGACCTTGTGAAGGCTCATCCCCTCGTAGGGCATCGTGGCCAGCCGCTCGCCGGGCACCTGCAGCTTGCGCGCGGTCTTCTCGATGAAGGTGCCGGTGCCGCCGCTGCAGGCCGACTGCATGTAGACCTGCTTCGAGCGGCCGGTGCCGGTCGCGGTGAAGAAGATCGTCTTCATGTCCTCGCCGCCGATCTCCGACACGAACCGCACGTCCGGATGCTGCTTCTCGACGCACGCGGCGACGGCGACGACTTCCTGGATGAGCTTACCGCCGACGAGCGGCGAGATGAACCCGGCGCCGGAGCCCGTGAAGAAGACGCGGTCCGAGCCGGGGGTCAGGCCGGCTTCGGTCTCCATCCGCTGCAGGAACTCGACGACCTTCTCGGCCTGCCGCGTATTGTGTCGCTGATAGTCCTGCCAGGTAATTTTACCGTCGTTACCGACC
>QHSP01000061.1 GCA_003220495.1 Candidatus Rokuibacteriota bacterium
CTCGCCGATCCGAGTCGCCCCCAGGAGGTCGGCCGCTGGTGGATGCCCGGGCAGTGGGCGGCGGGCGGCGAGACGCCCACGTGGTCGGGACGACAGCATCGCTGCCACCACCCGATCCGCTCGGGCAACCGACTCTACGTCAGCTACTGGCATGGCGGCTTCGTGATTCTCGACATCGAAGACATGGCCAAACCGCGCTTTGTCTCCGGGCTCGACTGGAGCCCGCCGTTCCTGACGCCGACGCACACGGCGCTGCCGGTGCCGTTCCCGCTCCACGGCCGCAAGGTCATGCTGGTCGCGGACGAGGATGTCGCCAAGCTCGCGCAGGGGCCGCCCTCGTTTCTGTGGCTGGTGGACATCTCCGATGAGAAGAAGCCCGTGCCGTTCGCGAGCTTCCAGGTGGACACCGACGGAGCGCCGCAGCCGGAATTCACGGGCTGTCACCAGCCGTGCGAGACGATCACGAGCACCGAGATTCCCGTGGCGTGGTTCGCCCACGGCCTGCGCCTCGTGGACATCGCCAACCCGCACGCGCCGCGCGAGGTCGGCCACTTCCTGCCGCCGGTGCCGGAGGGCTCGTCGCGCGTCTGCAGCAACGACGTCTGCGTGGACGACCGCGGGCTGATGTATCTCGTGGACCGCGGGCGCGGAGTCCACATTCTCGAGCGCACGTGATGGCTGATAGCCTGCCGACCCGCCAGCAGGACTTCAACGAGTGGTACAACCAGCTCGTGCTGCGCGCCGACTTGGCGGACTACGCGCCGGTCCGCGGCTGCATGATCGTGAAGCCCTACGGCTGGGCGCTCTGGGAGAACATCCAGGGCGCGCTCGACCGGCGCTTCAAGGCCACCGGTCACGTGAACGCCGCGTTCCCCCTGTTCATCCCGAAATCCTTCCTCGAGAAAGAGAAGCAGCACGTCGAGGGATTCTCACCCGAGCTGGCCGTGGTCACGATCGGCGGCGGCGAGGAGCTGACCGAGCCGCTGGTGGTGCGGCCGACGTCGGAAACCATCATCGGCCACGCGTACGCCCAGTGGATCAAGTCGTATCGGGACCTGCCGGTGCTGATCAATCAGTGGAACAGCGTCGTGCGCTGGGAGCTTCGCACGAAGCTCTTCCTTCGCACCCTCGAGTTCTGGTGGCAGGAAGGCCACACCGCGCACGCGACCTACGACGAGGCCGAGGCCGAGACGCGCCAGATGCTCGACGTCTACACGGACTTCGCCGTCAACGAAGCCGCCGTGCCGGTCATCCCCGGCGCCAAGTCGCCGTCGGAGAAGTTCGCCGGCGCGCTCCACTCCTACACGATCGAGGCCATGATGGGCGACAAGCGGGCGCTCCAGGCCGGCACCTCGCACAACCTCGGTCAGAACTTCGCCAAGGCGTTCAACATCCAGTACCTCGACCGCGACAACCAGCTCCAGCACTGCTGGACGACGTCGTGGGGCCTGTCCACACGCTTCATCGGCGCCATCATCATGGTCCACGGCGACGATCAGGGGTTGATCCTGCCGCCACGGCTGGCGCCGTACCAGGTGGTCGTGGTGCCGATCTATCGCAGCGACGCCGAACGGGCCTCGGTGCTCGAAACGGCTGCGCGCGTGAAGACTCAGCTGGTCACAGGCGGCGTGCGGGTGCGCCTCGACGAGCGTGACGGCGTGACGCCGGGCTTCAAGTTCAACGACTGGGAGATGCGCGGGGTGCCGTTGCGCATCGAGATCGGTCCCCGCGACGTCGAGAAGCGCTCGGTGGTCCTGGCGCGCCGGGACACTCCGGGCAAGGCCGGCAAGTCGTTCGCGCCCGAGGAAGGGCTCACCGGCGCGGTGACGGCGGCGCTGGAGTCGATCCAGAAATCGATGTACGAGCGCGCCCAGTCGTTCATGCGCGCCAATACCGCCGAGCCCCGGACCTACGACGAGTTCAAGCAGGCGATCGAGGCCGGGCTGTTCTGCCGGGTGTGGTGGTCGGGCGACGGTGAGCGGGAGGCGGCGATCAAGGAGGAGACGAAGGCGACGATCCGCTGCATCCCGCTCGAGCAGCCGGACGGAGAAGGGGTCTGCATCGGCACCGGCCGCGCGGCCAAGCAGGTGGCGATCTTCGGGCGAGCGTACTAGGCGACCGGGCGGCGCGTCGAGGTGTTACGTCGCGACCGCGACGCGCGTCACCGCGGCGAGCGGTAGCCGCACTGATTCGGTGCAGGCCAGGCAGGAGAAGCTCAGCTCCTGCGAATCGCGGGCGGTCAGCACCATCCGCTGAGAGCACTTCGCGTGGTGGATGCCGCCGTCGAGCGCCCAGTACACGGTCTCGATCGCAACAGATGCCGTGGCGTCCATCTTCGTCCCTCCGAAAATGCTAGAAGGCGAAAGTCGTGCCAACGTCTGGGCGTGTCGGAAGGCTTCTGCAATCAATAGTTGCTCGCGCGCCATTCCCGGTGGTCATGTAAGGAAGATCACACAGAAGGGGAAAACTTTACTCAGTCCGGAGGCTATCGCTTCAGTCCGAGGATCAGGACTCCGGCGGCCACCATGAGGATGCCGATCCACTCCCGTCCTGACGGTCGCTCGCTGAGAAACAGGAATGCAAACACCGCCACCAGCACGAGGCTCAGCTTGTCGACCGGCGCGACCTTCGAAGCGTCGCCGGCCTTCAGGGCGCGGAAGTAGCAGACCCACGAGGCGCCGGTGGCCAATCCGGACAGCACCAGGAAGAGCCACGTCTTCGGGGCGAGCGCGAGCGGGTTGCTCCACTTGCCGGTGGCGTAGACGAACCCGGCCAGCACGACGATGATGACCGCCGTGCGCACGAGGGTCGCCAGGTCGGAGTCGACCCCTTCGAGCCCGAGCTTGGCGAAGATGGCGGTGAGCGCCGCGAACGCGGCGGACCAGAGCGCCCAGTAGAACCAGGTGGTGTCGCCCGCCATGCCTCTATCGCCGCCTGGCCGGCACGACGTGAGTCTCGAAGTGGCGGGGAATTACCACACGCGTACGTGGCGAGACCGCCTTGACCTCCTTCACGAACAGCGCGGCCTCGCGCAGCCGCTGGTCTTGCGGAGCCCCGTATGGGAGCGATTGCTCGTCCCAGTGCGTGGCGAAGACGAGCCGCGGGCGGCCCAGGGCCCGCATCAGGCGGCCCGTGTAATCGTGGATCTCGAGCCGCTGGCGGGCGGCCGCGATCAGCGCGACGTCCGGTCGCAGGCCCTCGACCTCGCGTTCGATGTAGTTCATCGAGCCGAACCAGAGGAGCCGGCGTCCGGCCAGGCGGATCAGATACGCAAGGGTCCCGCCCTCCACGTCGTTGGTCATGCGCCGCGGCCCGCTGAAGTCGCGCGGCACGACGCGGCCGTCGTGGTAGTGCTTGCCGTTGAGCGCCGAGTGCAGGCTCGGGATCACCTTGATCGACAGCGTGCCGAACTCGTAGTCCTCGCCGCCGCGCACGGCGAGAAGCTGCGCCTCCGGCACCCCGCCGGCGCGCGCGAGGATGGTCGTGCTCTCGGTGCCGATCACGGTCGCGCCGGTCTTGCGCGCGATGTGGGGCATGTCGAGGCAGTGATTGAAGTGCGAGTGCGAGATCAGGATGAAGTCGGCCCGCGTGATGCGGGCGTCGACGGCGGCCGTGTCGGAGGCGAGCTCGTCGTCGGGGCCGAAGGCGCGCCGCGTGTCACCCGGCAGCTCGGGGGTGTCGAGCAGGCCGAAGCGAGCGCGATACCGCAGGCGTGAGAGATACGGATCCATCAGGATGACCCGCCGGCCGTCCGTGATCTCCCAGCCGGCGGCGCCAAGATGCGTCAGCCGCACCTCGGCGCCTCGGCTATCCCGCTTCACGCGAGCGCGTGCGATGACCGCCTCAGCAGCCGCCGCCGGCGCCGCCCTTGCGCGGCTCGATCAGCTCGACCCTGACGTCGTCGGGCGCCCACATGAAAGCGATGCGTGGCCCGTTCGGGATCTGGATCGGCCCTTCCAGCAGCCGGGCGCCGAGGCCTTCGAGCCGCTTGATGTCGGTCTCGAGGTGCGTCGAGTCGAAGCCGAAGTGCTCGAGCCCGTGATGGGCGCTCGCATCACCCGGGCCGAGGCGCTCGCCGGTGCGCGCACCGGAGATGTTCACACCCATCCCGCCGTCCTCGCTCTGGCAGCGGATGAAGCGGTCGCCGAACACGCGGGTCTCGTCGCTCATGATCTTGAAGTTGAAGGCCCTCGCGTACCACTCCGCCGTCTTCCGCGGATCGGGTGCCTTCAGGTGGATGTGGTTGATGCGGAACGCCATGACGGGCCTCCTCTGGAAGGTTCTGCTGGAATGTGCTCCGGGAACTCTGTATATACACCCATTCGGGAGGCGCGACGATGGGACAGCTCGACGGACGGACGGTGCTCATCACCGGCGCGGCGCGCGGGATCGGCGCGGCCTGCGCGCGCCGGCTCGTGGCGGACGGCGCCAGGCTCGTGCTGGCCGACCTCGATGCGGGCGTGGACAAAGTGGCCGCCGACCTCGGCCAGGTGGCCGTCCGGGCGGACGTCACCCGACCCGGGGACATCGAGCGCATGGTCGACGAGCCGTACCGGCGCTGGGGTCGGCTCGACGTTCTCTTCAACAACGCGGGCGTCATTCGCGTGCAGCCGATGCTGGACGTGACGGAGGACGAATGGGACCGCGTGATGACGGTCAACCTGCGCGCCGTGTTCTTCGTCCTGCAGGCGGTGAGCCGACGCATGCTGCGCCAGGATCTCATCGCCGGCTCGGAGCTCCGCGGCAAGCTCATCCAGACCGCGTCGATCGCGTCGTATCGCGGCGGCAATCACCTGATGACGCCGTACTCGGCCTCGAAGGCCGGGGTGGTGAGCCTCACACGCTCGGCGGCCCAGGCGCTGGCGCGCGAGCGCATCACCTCGAATTGCGTCTGCCCCGGCGCGGTCGAGACCGCGATGTGGGAGCAGATCGACAAGGAGTGGGGCGCGCTCGAGGGCCTGGGCGCCGGCGAGGTGTGGAAGCGCCGGATTCGCGGCATTCCGCTCGGCCGCCCGGAGCGGCCCGAGGACGTGGCGAAGGTCGTCGCGTTCCTGGCCGGCCCCGACTCGGACTACATGACCGGCCAGGCGATCAACGTGGACGGCGGGCTCGTGATGGGCAACTGAGACGCAAGGGGACGGTCTATGTAGGCTTGCGTCTCACATCGTCCCACAGCACGAAACAGTCGCCATGCAGCAACACGAACGTCGTGTCGTGGGGGAGCGGGATGGCCATGACGAGCTGCGCCGGATCCAGAACGAGCCCACAGGCGTCGCATTCTTTGCCCGTACCCGGGGCGCCGAAGAGCCTGGGTGCGCTTTCATAGAGGAGACAGCCAGCTTCGAGCTTCTGACGGATCCGCAGACGAAGGCTCGCCGTCGACTCGTGCGTTTCCTCTCGGACTAGCGCGTGGCTCAGGGCCATGGACAGACGTCAGCGAAGGACGTCGCGACTTGTCGTCGATCATCAGCTCGTCGTGAAGCAGGTACAACTCTTCGACTCCGCCATGGCGATGAGGCGGATACGCGGCGCCCGGGGCAAGCCGTACGAGCAGACTGACGCGGTCGTTCTCTGTATCCGCCGCAAGCAGTCTGTAGGAAAGACCGGGCGCCGCTTCTTCCCAGTCCTGTTCAGCCTGCCGTTCTGGCGCTGGCACCACCGGCTCCTGGCCCGTCTCCAATGCGATTCGTCGCGTAAGGCGCTCCCACAGGGAGACTGATGGGCGCAGCACATCCGTTGGCCAGGCGACGAAGGCGCCGAGGATCGGCCGCAGCGTCTCCATCTCCTGGCGGCAATCCGGACAAGCGGAGAGATGAGCCTCCACGACGGGAACTTCGCTCGAAGGCAGGGCCTGCAGTGCGTACAGGAACACCGATTCCGTGTGCCCCTGATCGTGTTGGCTGGATTCTGCACTCATAGGCCCTTCAAGGTCCCGGCGAGCAACTGTCGGAGCTTCCCCAGGCCGGTCGAGCCTTCTCGCGTAGGGGACACTCGTCGTTCATCTGGCTCGCCCGGTCATCCTATCTAGAAGAACGTCAAACAGGCCCGTCCGGATTGTGGACGGTAAGAAAGAATGGGCGAGACGAGCCGGCGCCGGCGTCTTACCTCGGCTTCGCTCAGTGCATGACGAGGCCGCCGTCGACGCTCAGGGCTTGTCCCGTCATGTAGCCCGACTTCTCCGAGACGAGAAAGCCGATCACGTTGGCGACGTCCTCGGGGCGCTCCATCCGTCCGAGCGGCACGGTGCCGGCGCGCTGGCGGGTGAATTCCTCGGCGGTCATCCCCATCAGCTTGCCCTGGTCACGCGCAACGGCGGTCCACATGTCGGTCTCGACGAACCCCGGGCAGACGCAGTTCACCCGGATTCCGTCGGCGGCGTGGGCCAGCGCCAGGCTCTTGGTCATGCTGACGACCGCGGCCTTGCTCGCGTTGTAGGGCAGGTTGCTGCGGCTGCCGATCTTGCCGGCCATCGAGGCGAGGCTGACAATCGCGCCGCGCTTCTGCGCGATCATCGCCGGCAGGACCGCCTGGCTGGCGAAGAAGACGGCCTTGGCGTTGACGTTCATGATCGCGTCCCAGTGCTCCTCGGTCACGTCCAGCGGGAGCGCCGCCCGATAGATCCCGGCGTTGTTGATGAGAATGTCGATCCGCCCGAACTCGGCGCGTGCGCGATCCGCCATAGCCTTGAGGTCGGCCCGCGACGTCACGTCGGTCCTCACGACACTCACCCGCCGCCCCAAACCCTTGACCTCGGCGGCCGTGCGCTCCGCTCCCGCCTGATCCAGCTCGGCGACCACGATGTCGGCGCCCATTCCAGCCAGCTCCAGCGCCGTGGCGCGGCCGATGCCGCGGCCCGCGCCGGTGACGATCGCGATCTGTCCTGAAAGCTCCATGAGCGATCTCCCTTCGTGTGACGGTACCGACGCGCGCGCGTCAGGTCTTGACGGGCTCGATCACGCCAGCAGTGTGCAGCGCGGCCAGCTCGTCCTTCCCGAGGCCGAGAATCTCCGCCAGCACACGGTCCGTGTCTTGACCGAGGAGCGGAGCCGGGCGGGCGACGGCCGCCGGCTCGGCGCCGTGCAGGCGGATCGGCGAGATCGGGACCTTCGTCTTCCCACGCCGCGGGTGCTCGATCTCTTTCCAGACGCCGCGCGCGTTCAGGTGGGGATCGGCGACGACTTCGGCCGCCGTGCGCACGGGCGCGCAGGGCACGTGGGCCTCGGTGAGGATCGCCATCACCTCGTTCTTCGTGCGCTCGCGCGTCCACGCCGTCACCATCGCGTCGATCGGCTCGACCCTGGCGGCCCGACCCGGCGTCGTGGCGTAGTCCGGGTGCACGAGCAGATCCTCGCGCCCGAGCACCTTGGTGATGCTCTCCCAGTGGCGATCCGACGCGGTGAAGATCGCGATGTGGCCGTCGCGCGTCTCGTAGACGTTGTAGGGCGCCATCGCGAGCGCGGGATGGCGATTGCCGGTGCGCGCGGGCACCGACGTGTCGCCGTCCATGAAAACGCCGAGCGCGCTGGCGAGCGCGATGATCGCGGCGTCCAGCATCGCGACCTCGACGAACTGGCCCTGACCGGTGCGCTCGCGCTGCACGAGCGCGCCCAGGATGCCGGCGCAGAGGTGAACACCGCCGAGGAAGTCGCAGACCGCGGGGCCGGCTTTCACCGGCGGGCGATCGGGGAAGCCGGTCGCGTTCATGATGCCGCTCATCGCCTGGATCGTCAGATCCATGGCCGGCAGGTCGCGGTACGGGCCGGAGAGGCCGAAGCCGGTGCCGCTGCCGTACACGAGTCTCGGGTTCTCCTGGTGGAGCACCTCCCAGCCGAGACCGAGACGGTTCATCACGCCGGCGGCGAAGTTCTCGACGACGACGTCGGCCTTGCGCGCCAGGCTCAGAAAGATCGCTTTGCCGTCGGCGTGCTTCAGGTCGAGCACCACCGATTCCTTGTTGGAGTTCAGCATCACGAGCGGGTAGGGCTCCACCTGGCGCTTGCGGCGCCGGACGATGTCGCCCTCGGGGCCTTCGATCTTGAGCACCCGGGCGCCCATGAAGCCGAGCAGCAGGCCGCAGTAGGGGCCGTTGTAGATCTGGCCGAGATCGAGCACGAGCATGCCCTCGAGCGGGCGGCGGATGGCGGTGGTCGTCATGACTTCGGCGACTCCTCAGGCGGCGCTCGCCGGCACGATCATGGTCTTGACACCGTGGCCGGCGGCCGCGTGAGCGAACGCGTCGCCGATGCGCTCGAGCGGGAAGTGCGCGGTGACCAATCGCTTCAACCCGAGCTTGGGCATCAGCGCGAGCGCGCGCTCGTAGGCGGTACCTCGGCCGAACGCGCCGCCGATCCTGATCTCACGGAAGTGCACGTCCCAGAGGTCGAGCGGCAGGACGCTGCCCTTGGGATTCACGCCGACGAGCTGGAAGAAGCCGTTGGGGCGGGTGAGCGCGATCGCTTCCTTGACCAGCTCGGGCTTGCCGACCGCCTCGCACACGACGTCGGCGCCGCGTCCGCTCGTGAGCTCCATCACGCGATCTCTGAGGCTCTCGCGCACCGGATCGATCACGACGGCGGCGCCCAGGCTCTTCGCCATCTTGCGGCGCTCCTCGATCGGATCCGACAGGATCAAGCGCTTCGCGCCGAGGCGACCCGCCAGCACCATGGTCACGAGCCCCATGATGCCGCCGCCGATGACGAGGACCGCGGCGCCGCGTGGCATCCGGAACGTCTCGAGACCCGCCAGGCAGCAGGCGGTGGGCTCCGTCATCGCAGCGGTGATCGGGTCCAGGCCGCGCGGCAGCGCGTGGACGTTGCGCGCGGGCAGCGCGACCCGCTCGGCGAAGCCGCCGACGCGCACGCACTGGGCGCACTGGCTCACGCGCCCGGCCGCGCACGCCGCGCATTTCCCGCAACCGTAGGAGGGCTCGCAGCCGACGGTGCGTCCGAGGAGGCTCTTGGCGACGCCGCGGCCGACCTCGCGCACGACGCCGGTGTACTCGTGGCCGAGCACCAGCGGTGGCTTCCACGGAAACAATCCCTGCGTCGCGTGGACGTCGGTGCCGCAGATGCCGGCGGCGTGCACGGCGACGACGACCTGCCCGGGCCCGGCGACGGGCTCCGGTGCGGTGTCGATGGTGAAGCGATCCGCGCCCTGCCAGGTCGCGACCTTCATGTCAGCACCTCACCTCGCGGGTGTCGCCTCGGCGTGCCGCGAGAATCTGGGCATCACCTCGGTCGCGAGCAGCTCCATCGAGCGGCGCCAGAGCTTGGGCTGATCCCAGTCCTGGCCCGACATCAAGAGGGTCCCGAAGTGACCGATCTCCTCGCGCAGCGCGACGAGCTGGTCGAGCACGCGCCGCGGGCTCCCGGCGATGACCAGCGCACGCTTGACCGCATCGAGGGTGACCGCCTCGTCGGGCATGTCAAGGTCGGGCTTCAGCATGAACAGCGCCTTGCGACCCTTGGAGAAGCTATGGATGAAGAAGTGGTAGTAGAACGAGAGCCCGTTCTCCGGGTCGGAAAGATAGTCTTCAGCTTCGGCGTCGGTCTCGGTGACGAGCACGCTGCGCGATACGCGCCAGACGCCCGGATCGGCGCGCCGGCCGACCTTCTCGCAGCCTTCGATGTAGCGCTCCCAGTGGCCGCGGAGGTATCGGCGGTGGAAGAACTGGCCGGAGATGGGGATCCAGCCCCGCTCGCCGGCCGTGCGCGCGCTCGTCGAGTTCGGCGTCAGGATCGACAGCGCGATCGGCGGATGCGGCTGCTGGAACGGCCGGGGAATGTAGCCCACCTTGAACTCGGGCCAGATCGCCTGCTCGAGCGAGATCTTCCAGAAGCGGCCGTCGATCCGGTAGGGCGGATCCTGCGCCCAGAGCCTCAGCACCATGTCGATCGACTCGAGCACCATCTGCGGGCGTAGCTCGGCGGCGCCCGAATCGAAGAGCTCGAGATCGCTCACGAGACCGCCCGGGCCGATGCCCATGATGAAGCGGCCGCGGGCCAGCTGGTCGAACATGGCCGCCTGCGCCGCCACCGTCGCCGGGTGGACGTGCGGCATGTTGATGACGCCGGTCCCGAGCCGGATGTCGCGCGTGCGGTTGATCACCGTCGCCAGGAAGATCAGGGGCGACGTGATGCGCTCGCTCCACGAGCTGAAGTGCTCGCCCACGAAGGCCTCGGAAAAGCCGAGCCGATCCGCCAGGACGATCGCCTCCTGGTCTTCTTCGAGCAGGTCGGCGTAGTCGCGCGCGGGGTGGTGGAAGGGCATCGTGAACATGCCGAGCCTGACGGTCACGGGAAGCTCCTTTCGATCTCCGTGAGGCTATCACAGTCTATGGGCGCGCCTCGGCCGCCGCCGAATGGCATACAATCCGGCCAATCTCTCGAAAAGGAGCTCCGACCATGGCCGTGAGCGAGACCTACGAGAAGGGACGCGAGATGCGTCGCCAGCTGCTCGGCGACGCCTACGTCGAGCGCGTCAACCAGACCGCGTACAACGATCCCCTCATGAAGAAGTTCATCGACGTCGCGACCGAGACCGTATTCGGCGCCCTGTGGACGCGACCGGGACTCGATCTGAAGACCCGGACGTTGATTTGCGTCGTCTCGGACGCCGCGACCGCACGGACGCCCGAGCTCGCCATCCATTTGCGCATGGCGCGCCGGCAGGGCTGGAGCGAGGACGAGCTGATCGAGGTGTTGCTACACCTCTCCGGTTATGTCGGGGTGCCGCTGATCCGCGAAGCGATGCTGACGGCGAAGGAGGTGTTCACCGAGATGAGGAAGGAGCGCTGACCGCGCGGGCGATCAGGTGAGGAAGCGCCGGTAGGCCAGCGCGACGATCAGTGCCAGGGCGAGCTGGAACAGGTCCAAGGGCGAAATCATAGTCATCACGGTTTGCCACCCTCCCACAGGGTGTCTGGATCGTTGTCGGTTTCGACCACGGCCCCGGCGTGCGCGGTGAGGCTGCAAGCGACGTACCCGTCGCGCGCTCGGTGACGAGCGCATCGACGAACCGCGCGAAAGACCACGGCGATCGAGACGCGACCGCGCGCGCTCCCGGGGCGCGCCGGCGCGTCGCGACGCCCAGATCGTAAAGTTTCCCGACGATCGGGCGTGCTATCGTCGCCCCGGGAGGTTCTCATGTCCGTCGTCCTCGTTACGGGTAGCAGCGCCGGCATCGGCCTCGCCACCGCGCTTCACTTCGGGCGCCTTGGCGAGGGAGTGTACGCCGGAGTCCGCAACATCGCCACCGCGACCGAGCTCACGAAGGCGATCGTGCGAGCCTTAGGAGAAAACTGAAGGAGGAAGCGTCCATGGGTAGCCCTGAGAAGATCTCGGTTCTGAACCCGATGGGCTTCGCGCCGAAGGTGGTCGAGAAGCCCCTCGCGCCCCGTCTCTCCACGCTCGAGGGCAAGACCGTCTATCTGGTCGACTGCCGCTTCGACGACTCCGACGTGTTCCTCAAGCAGATGCAGGCGTGGTTCGGCGAGCATCTGCCGGGCGTCCGCACCGTCTTCAAGCCGATCTCGAGCGTCTATCTCAAGGACGATCCCACGACCTGGGAAGAGATCAAAGCGAGGGGGCACGCCGCGATCGTCGGCGTCGGCCACTGAAGCACCTGCGCGCCGGCGGTCGCCGCGCACGCAATGACGATCGAAGCGCAGTACGGAGTCCCCACCGTCGCCATGCACACCGACAAGTTCGACCGCGTGGCCCGTTCGGTGGCGGCGGTGAACGGGATGCCGGAGCTCCGGCAGGTGTTCGTCCCCCAGCCGGTCATGGGCAAGTCGCCCGCCGAGCTCCGCGCCTACGTCGACGGCCGAGATCCGCTCACCGGGCGTCCGGTCATGCAGGAGGTCATCGAAGGGCTCACGACGCCGTTCGATGGCCAGGGGGTCGGGACGATCGAATACGATCGGTCGACGCCTCGGCTCGTCGAGGCCGACACCGAGGAGAATCTCCAGCGGCTCTTCATGGAGAGCCGCTGGACAGACTATCTGCCGATCGTGCTCCCGACCGAGGAGCGGGTGGCGGCGATGCTGGCCGCGACGCGCCGCAAGCCGGACGAGGTCGTGGGACGCATGCGTCCGACCCACTTCCGCGAGGCGTGGGAATACACGGTGGAGAAGGTCGCGGTGAACGCGGTGATGGCGGGCGCCCGGCCGGAGTACTTCCCGGTGATCCTGGCGCTGGCGGCCACCGGCGTGAGCGCGCGCGGCAGCACGACCAGCTCGATGGCCGCCATGGCCGTGGTCAACGGGCCGATCCGCAACGAGATCGAGATGAACGCGGGGACCGGCGCCCTGGCGCCCTACAATCACGCCAACGCGGCGATCGGTCGCGCGTACGGGCTGCTCTCGCAAAATCTCCAGGGTGGGTCGGTGCCCGGGCTCACCTACATGGGCTCGCAGGGCAACAACTACGCCTACAACAGCATCACCTTCCCCGAGAACGAGGAGCGAAGCCCGTGGGAGCCGTTCCACGTCCAGCACGGCTTCCGCCCGACCGACAGCACCGTGAGCGTCTTCAGCGGCTGCCGCGCCACCGCCTACACGCTCGGCATTCGCGAGAAGCACTGGCGCGAGCATGTCCGCAACATGCTGCGCGGCATGGATCCGCACATCCCGCCGGTCTTTGTGCTCGATCCCATCACCGCGCGCCAGTTCATCGACCGCGGTGGCTTCACGAAGAAGGACGCGCTGATCGACTGGGTGTACGAGAACGCCCGGATGCCGGCCGGCGAGTTCTGGGACTACCAGCTCGTTCAGAACTATCTCTACCCGCGCGCGACGTTCGGCGAGGAGCCGTGGGCGACGAAGCTCAAGGCCGCGCCCGACGAGATGATCCAGATGTTCAAGCGCGAGGACATCCACGTGGTGGTCGTGGGCGGGGAGACCAACGGCTACTGGCGGATCATGGGCGCCACGTACGCGAAGACCGTCTCGGTCGACGACTGGCGGTAGACACCTGCCGGCTTCGCGCTAGCTATCGCGTCCGACTGGTTGCTTGGTGGGCCGGTTGGCGGCCGTCTAAGGTGATGGTATGGCCACACACCATCACCGCTCTGGGCGCCACTGGAGCACCATCCCATCATTGGTCGTCCTGATGGTCGGCCTCCTCGGGGCTGTGCCGCTCGCGGGTACCGGCCCGGCCCAGGTGACGTTCCCGGCCGCTCCCGGCCCGGGCCAGATCGTCGTGGACGAAGCGAGTCTGATCGTCCCGCTCCATCAAGTCGATATCGAAGGGCTGGCCGGAGAGCTCAAGCGCGAGCACGGCTATCCCGTGACCGTGGTCACGATCCGGTCGCTCTCGGCTCACGGCGCCGCGGGCTACACCATCGAGCGTTACACGTCCGAGATGCTGAAGGGGTGGCCCCCCGACGCGGGCCGGCAGGCCTACGGGCTCACGCTCCTGGTCTCGGCCGACGATCGACTCGCGCGCATCGAGCTCGGCTCCGCGTGGCGTGGAGTCCACGACGGTCGGGCTCGAGAGATCATGGACCATCTGATCCTGCCCGCATTCCGCCGCGGCGAGCTCTCCCAGGGGATCCTGGCTGCCGTGAAGGGATTCGACGCCATGGGCCGCGGGCGTCGGCTGCCGGGCGAGTCCCTGTTCGGGTGGCTGATCCCGGAGTTTCTCGCCCCGGCGGATCAGCCGTGGTGGTTCATGCCGGCGATGATCGCGGGCCTCGTCGTGCTCGTCGGCGGCGCCGTCTCGCTCGCTCGAAGCGGACGAAGAGGGCTCGCATGGGCCGCCGCCGGGTTCTTTGGCGCGATCCTGCTCTCGCGAGTGATCGCTTTGGCCAGGGGCGATGACTCGGGCGATTCTGGCAGCTCGAGTAAAGGCGCGACCGGGAAGTGGTAGTGCGCGCCGAAGATCGTCGCGGGGCTAGATGCCCAGCAGACGCTCCAGGTTCCGCCAGAGGATCGCTTCCTTCTCCGCCTGCGTGAGGCTCTCCATCGCGAGGATCCAGGAAACAGGCCAGTCGAGCGCCATGTCGTACGGCCAGTCCGTGCCGAAGACCACGCGATCGGCGCCGACCGTGTCGATGAGAAAGCGCAAAGCCGATTCGGTGTAGACGATGCAGTCGTAATAGAAGCGCCGGAGATAGGCGCTCGGAGGCTGGCTGATGTTCGCGCGAGCCTCCGTGCGGACCTGCCAGCCGCGATCCATCCGCCCGATCCCGTAGCAGGTGTAGCCGCCGCCGTGGCCGAGCACGATCTTGAGGTCGGGGCACTCGTCCATGACCCCGCCGGACACGAGCGTCGCGAAAGTCACCGCGCGGTCGACCAGGTTGCCCACGGTGTTCGGCAGGTGATAGCGCTTCGTCCGCGGGGTCACGAGCGTCTCGCCGGCCTGGTGGAAGAAGATCAAGGCGCCGAGCTGCTCCGCGGCCTTCCAGAACGGCCGGAACTCCGGCTCCTCGAGCGTTCGGCCGTTGACGTGGTCGTTGATCTCCGCGCCCTTGAGGCCGAGCTGGGTCACGCAGCGCTCGAGCTCGACGATCGACGCCTTCACGTCCTGCATAGGCAGCGTGCCGAGCCCGGCGAACCGTTTGGGCCACGCGCGTGTCATCGACGCGATCTCGTCGTTGGTCGCGCGGGCCGTGGCCGTGGCGATCTTCGCGTCGAGCTGGTAGTTGTAGAAGCCGACGTACGGCGAGACGACGTGCACGTCGACACCGAGCGAATCCATGTCGGCGA
This sequence comes from Candidatus Rokuibacteriota bacterium, assembly GCA_003220495.1. Classification (GTDB taxonomy): domain Bacteria; phylum Methylomirabilota; class Methylomirabilia; order Rokubacteriales; family CSP1-6; genus AR31. Next base: position 14,708 of record QHSP01000061.1, read on the forward strand.
GCCGCTCCTCGGGCGTCCACTTCGCGCGCGGCGGGAGCACCTGTCGCCCGCTGCCGACGATGGCGATCTCCTGTCCGCGCTCGTCTTTCTCGCGGCGGAGCGTGTGCCAGTCGCCGCCCTTCCCGGTGGCCTGCCAGAAGCACTGCGGAGTCAGGTGCGCGTGCACGTCGATGCTACGCATCGTCTCCTCCTGTCCCTGCTATCCTTGCGCTGTGCCCATACGCGTCGCAGCGACCGGGGTCGGTCACTGGCACTCGCTCTACGACTCGGCCTATCTGCGTCATCTCGCCGGCATGCCGGACATGCAGCTCGTCGCGCTTCAAGATCCGAGTGCGGAGATTGCCGCCCAGCGGGCCGCGGCGCTGGGCGGTCCATCGGTCTACACCGACTACCGGCGGATGCTCACGGAGACCCGGCCCGACTTCGTGATCGCGCTCGGCCGACACAGTAGCATGGCGGAGACCGCGCTCTATCTCCTCGATCAGGGCTATCCGTTCCTGATGGAAAAGCCGATGGGCGTCGACGCAGACGAGGTGCGTCGCATCGCCGACCGCGCTGCCGCGAAGCGCGCGTTCGTCGCAGTGCCGCTTGGCCAGCGCTACCAGCCGTTCGTCGCCCGCGCGCGCGCGCTCGCGGGCGAGGCGCGCTTCGGCCCGCTGTCGCACATCTACTTCCGCCTGAATCGCCCAACCTCGGCGCGCTACGTCGCCTGGGACGCGCCGTGGATGCTCGATCCAAAGGACGCGGGCGGCGGCTGCCTGCGTAACCTGGGCCCGCACGGCTTCGACCTGTTCCTGTTCTTGACGGGCGAGGAGGCGCAGGTGACCGGGGCCCAGATCAGCGCGCGCGCCCTCGATCGGGCGGTCGAGGACTACGCGTCCGTCCTGCTGCGCTCGACCAGTGGCGTGCTGGGCACGATCGAGGTCGGCAACACGTTTCCGCGCATCGGTACCGACGGGGAGTCGAAGATCGCCTGGCGCGACGCGCTCTTGACCTTGAAGGACGACACGCTTCGACTGACGACGGCGGAGGGCGAAGAGACGGTATCGGGCGCTCCCGCCGAGCCGATTGCGCTGACGGCGCTGCGCGACGCGCTCGATCACTGGCGGCGAGGCGCGCCACCGCCCATCAGCGTCCACGACTGCCTGCGCGCGGTACGCCTGATCGATCAGGCGTACGCGCTGGCCGGGCCGCCGCGAGGCTGAACGAGATCGCGGCGTGCCGCGAGCGAGATGTCTCGCCGCGGCACGCCGCGAGGACCACGCCGCCTGCGGGCGGGGTTACTTCTTGGCGAGCCCGAGCCGCTGCTCGAGCACGAGCCGAACTTCCTGCGCGGCGGCGCGCCAGAGCGGACCACCCGCAGCCGCGTACAGATCACCGACCTGCTTGCGCATCTCGTTCATCGCCTCGTCCGCCTTCTCCTTCGGCGCGACGTCGACGGTCTTGGCGCGGATCTGCGCGGCCTTGCCCGTCGCGGCGTGAGAGCGCTCGATCCAACGGCCGATCTCGTTCCAGTCCTTGTCGAAGAACGCTACGACCGGAATGGACTGATAGCCGTTGTTGAGATAGGTGTCACGGAGATCGGTTTCCTTGTCGCGGAAGAAGACCCGAAGCTCGCAGCCCGGGATCGCTTCGCAGATGTGCGCGAGCAGCGGCGAGTTGCGATGCACGTCACCACACCAGTTCTCGGCCAGCATCATGGCGTACTTGACCCCGTTGACGCCGCCGAAGAACTTCCGCTCGTCGTCGGTCAGCGCCGACTTCGAGTAGTACTCCTCGGTACGCGCCCTGGTGTCGCCCATCTGGGCCATGTAGTCCTTCCAGGACAGGCCTTTGGAAAAGCGCTGGGCGTCGATCGGAATCTTCAGCTGGGCCATCGAGTCTCTCCTTTGTTGATGTTCGACTACGGTGTAGGTGTTCGACTACGGGCCTTTGTTATACACCAAAGCCGAAGGCCGCGACAGCGATGCCCCGGCCGCCGATGTCCAGACGTCTAGACCGACAGTCTGTGGCACCCCAAAGACGGAAACGGCAACGCGGACGCTGAAACCCGCCCGGCGCTGCCTCGTAACCGCCCGATTTCTCTAAGGGCCGCCGTGGCACACCCGTTGCTCGATCCCCTGGTGGCGTATTGCGCGCGGTGTCCCGGCGCGCGGAACCCCGGAAGGGGGAGGGCCGGTCATGAAGACCGCGGTCGGACTGATTACGGCGACGATTATTACGGCGATAGTGGCCCCCGGTGCCTCCGCCGAGTGGCGTCTGTACGTGAATCGCGACAACAAGGCCTGGTCGCTGGAGCGGGCCTACGTATCCAATGGCGAGTGCGATCGCGCCGCGCGGGCGCTGTACCGGTCCGGGCAGGCGCTCGGTGTCGGCTGCGCCGAGTATCCAGCGCCCAGCCTGGCGCAAGCTCCGACTCCCCGGTCTGCCGAATACTCGCGCTCGACCTCGTCGATCGAGCGACAAGTCGCGAGAGTAGATGAGGCGCGGCGTACGAGCCCGCCGCGGGCGCCGCGAATCACAGAATATCCCGCTCGGTCCGCGCCACGCTCGGCCCCGATGGCCGAGTCTCACCCCGCAGCGGTCATCTTTCCGCCGAGCGGTGGCATCGAGATCCGACGGGAGGAGTCGCCGCGCGCCGCGGTCGTCGCGCAGGCGTCGGCGCAGCCGCGCCGTCAGGCCGTGCCCGCGACCGCGCAGCCCAATCCGGTCGCTCAGTCCACGAGCGACGACGACAAGAATTCAGCGGCGGTGACGCTCGCCAAGGCGGCGACCGAAGCTTCGGCTGCTTCCGCGCGCGAGGCGGAAGCTGACGCGGCCAAGCGCGAGGCGGTGGGCGTGGCCGACAAAGCGGCGCGGCGCACGACGCTCGCGGTCTTCGGCGGCGTGGCGCTCGTGATGCTCGCGATCATCACGGGCGTTGCCTATAGCGTGTATCGAGTCGCCCGCACGAGTCCGCTTCGCGGGCTGGCCGCTTGCTTGATCGAGGTCGGTGTGCTCACGGCCGCGCTCGCGTACCCCGTCGTCGAGATGTGGACGCGGCTCAGGACGTCCGAATCGATCGTGATCTCGTGGATCCCGGGCTTGCTCGCCGGCATCGTGATCGCGGGCGTAGGCGTCATCGTGCTCGCTCTGAATCTCACGCGGAAGCCCGCGCGCCCGCGCAAGCCTCAAGCTCCGGTGGAGCTGATCAAGCCCGGCGAGTACATCAAGACCGGAGAGCCGAGCAAGCCGGTCGAGCCCGTCAAACCTCTGCAGCCGATGAGACCGCTCGAGCCCATCGCGCCGCTCGAAGCGCCCATGCCGCCTGACAAGCCCAAGTGGGTCGCGGCCAGGCCGGTTGAAGCGGCCAAGCCGCTCGAGCCCGCTAAACCCGTCGCAGTAGCGAAGCCGGCCGAACCCGTCAAGCCGGTCGAGCCGGCGAAGCCACTCCAGCTCGTCACACCGCTCGACGGGGCCAAGCAGGTCGAACCCGCAAAGCCCGCCGAGCCTGTGAAGCCTGCCGACGCGCCCGCGCGATCCTGACCCGAGACCATCGCTGGCGTGGTCCCGCTGCTGGCTGTCGGATGCGTGCTGCCGGGTTCGGCGACCGACACATTCCCGCCGTCTGTCGACGCTCAGACGCAGCTCACGATCAGGCTCAACCGCGGCGCGGTCGGCCCCGTCGGGGGCGAGATCACCTCTGGTCCTCGCTCAGCCAGTCGAGCAACTCAAACCGGCCGAGCCCGCCAGAGCCGGTAGAGCCCGTACCTCTAGAAGGCCAATCTCACACGCGCGGAGACCAGGTAGGCGTCGTTCGCGTCCCGCCGCGTGTGCACGCCGTTGAGGACCTCGGCCGTGTTGAGCGCGGAACCGGCGAAGAGATACCCACCCTGCAGATCGAAGGCGGTGTTCGGGGCGAACCGCCACGTTATCCCGAGGTCCAGCTCCGTGCCGAGGTATCGGGAATCGCCCTTCACCCAGCTCTGATCGTCCACGGTCGCGCGGTTCGTGTAGGTTTGCTGGGGAGCGAGGACGACCGTCGTGTCCGTGTCGACCTTCTCCGCCGTCCAGGTCGGGCTCCCGATCCCGTACAACGCCAGCGCCGGCGTGAGGCTATACGTCGCCCTGAAGCCGAGCGAGGCCCGACCGTAGCGGTCGTACCCGACGTTGGTCGCCATGCTCTGGCTGGGACCGCCGCCACCGTTGAAATAGTCGACACCGGTGCCGACGAGAATCGCCCCCCAGCCGGTGTTGTAGCTGCCATCCTCGTCGAGCGGCTCGTAGTAGCGCTTGCTCAGGGAAAGGTTGTCGCGGGCCTTGTTGCCGGTGCTGTAGATGGCGCGGGCCTCGAGGAGCAGCGGTCCGAGCTGGTAGCTGGCGATCACGTCGGCGAGCCAGGCCGACGCATCACCCCGGGCCCTCCCCACCGTTCCGTTGGTTCTCTGGGCCTGCGTGTCGTAGGCGCCCCACTGATACGCGATCGTCGGGTCCAGGCCGAACGAACCCACGCGCCACCGCGCGTCGAAACCGACCGTGTAGCGCTCCTCGTGCATTGACGGGTCGCCGGGGGCAGTGGTCCCGAAGGTGGCGGCGGCGCCGGCGAGCGGGATCCCGGCGTACGCGGACGCGCCGTTCATCGAGCCGCCTACCGTACGACGGTTGGTTGCGTTCCGGCGCGAGGCGTTCGTTGTCACGCCATCGGCGTGGAACCACGAGAACATCGGCTTCAGGTCTAGCCCCTTGAACGGCGTGAACTCGGGGCTTTCGATGATGGCGAAGTCCTTACCGCGGTCCGTTCGTGTCTGTGCGTTGATGTACCTGTTACCGCCGGCCAGCGTGTCCTCGACGTCCACCCACGCAAGGTGGTTCTTGATGTTCGGAGCGAACGTCGTGTAGAGGTCCAGGCCCGCGAAGTCACCATTGGCGTAGTAGACCTTGTAGTTCGCGATGGTCGCGAACGGCTGGCCACCGGCGCGGGCCACGGTCTGAACCGGGATGAACGGCAGCAGGCTGTCCTTGCCGGTCAGATCGAACTCCGTGTAGATCCACTTGATCTCGAACAGGCCCGCCACGTCGGTGTTGATATCAAGGCCGCCTCCGGTGGCGAAATGGCAGCCTCCGACGAAGCCGCAGTTTTGACCGGAATTGTTGCCGGGAAAGCCCCCGTCATTCGAGCCGGTCTGGCCGTAGGTCAGGTCGAGCTCGATCCCGAGCACGGCCTTCGTGCGGCCGACCGCGAACTCGAAGTCGGGGCGGAAGCGAGTCCGGGCGTACCATTCATGATCGCCGTCGCGCGCGTAGTTGCCGTCGTAGAAGTTCCGGCCCGCCGAGGTGACCTGATCGAAGAGTCCGCTGATCGTCACTTTCGGCGCGGGCACCTGCGCGCGCGAAGGCGGCGCCAGTGCGAGAAGGGTCAGGAAGGCGAAGAGTGCGAGGACAAGTCGTTTCCTCATCACGGACCTCCCTCGACAGACGCGCAGACGGGCCAGTCGGCCATTTGAATGGTGAGTGGGCGTGGAAAGACTGTCCGGGGCCATCGAGCCAGGGGCATTCCTGTCTCCCTGAGGGCCGGACGATCGGAACGGGCGGCGCCGGCGAGAGTCGTTTTTCTCGCCACGGCGCGGCGTCAACAGAGCGGCTTATAGCAGGCTCAAGGAAAATTACAACTTAAGTTAATTTAAGGTTGGCGAGAACGGTGTGATAGAAGTTTCCGCGTGCGCCCGGTCCCGCGTCGCTGGCTGATCGTCGCCGCGCTCTTCACGGTCACCTACGGAGTCTCGACTCCGCTCGCAGCGTACGGCGTGTTCCTGCCGGTTTTCGCCGAGACCTTCGCCTGGAGCCGCGGGGCGATCTCGACCGCGCTATCCCTGAACTTGCTGCTCGGCGGCGTCGCCGGGTTCGGCATCGGCGCGCTCGCCGATCGTCATGGTCCCCGCGTGATGCTCGTCGTCACGGTGATCCTCGCGGGCTCCGCCTTCGCGCTCGTCTCGAGCGTCAGCACCTTGTGGCAGCTCTATCTGCTCGTCGGCGTGCTGGGCGGGATCGGCATGTCGAGCTTCTACTTGCTCTCCGCGACGACCGTCACGCGCTGGTTCGACGAGTATCGCGGCCTGGCCCTGGCGCTCGTTCTCGTAGGCTTCAACCTCGGCTACATCACGGCCGGCCCCCTGTCGGCGTGGCTCATCGCGAAAGTCGGCTGGCGTGCCGCCTACGCGCTACTCGGGAGCACGTGCGGGCTCGTCACGATGCTCGCGGCCTTGACGGTCCGCTTGCCGCGCACTCGCGAGATCCCCGAGCCGCGCGCACCGGGTCCGCGCGTGCCGGCTACGACCGGCCTGACGCTGGCCCAGGCGCTGGGCGATATGCGGCAATGGGTCCTGAACGTGTCCTGGCTCCTGCTCGGCGCCCTCTCGCTGATGGTCTCGGTTCACATCGTGCCCTTCGCCCACGACCAGGGGATCAGCCTCGCCGGCGCATCGCTGGCACTCACCGCGTACGGAATCGGTGCGGTATCCGGGCGGGTCGTGTCAGGCATCGTGTCCGATCGGATCGGCACCTTCACGACGATCCGCCTGGGCTATGCGCTGCAGCTGGTCGCGCTCCTGGCTCTCCTCGGTCTCTCGTCGCGCGAGGCCCTTTTGGGATCGCTCGTCGCGCTCGGGGTCGGCTTCGCGGCCGCCGACACGATGCTCGCCAAGGCGGTACCCGACGTGTTCGGGACGCGGGCGCTCGGCGCGATCCTGGGCGTGCTCAATCTCGGCTGGCGATGTGGGGCGGCGCTGGGTCCGGCCGCCGCGGGGTTCTTGTATGACCTGACCGGATCGTACACGATCCCGTTCGGCGCCGCGCCGTTCGCGGTACTGGCCAGCTGGGGGCTGTTCGCGCTAGGCTCAGCGCGCCGGCACACCTGAGCGCCGGCACTACGCTCGGAGCGTCAGACAAGGAGAGCCGTGATGGATTGCTGTGCTCACGAAGGACCCGGCGGCGGAGACGCGCGGTTCGACATCCACAAGGTCGCCGACGGCGTGTACGCGGCGGTGGCGTCTGCGGCGTACAAGGTGAACTGCAACACCGCCATCATCGAGAGCTCCGACGGCGTCATGGTCGTCGACACGCACTCGAAGCCGTCGGCGGCCCGGGTGATCGTGGAGAAACTGCGTGAGATCACGAACAAGCCCGTCCGCTACGTGGTCAACACGCACTTCCACTGGGACCACTGGCACGGCAACGAGGTCTACCCGGCGGCGTATCCCGACGCCGAGATCGTCAGCAACAACATCACGCGCGAGGCCATGGTGAAGAAGGGGCTCAAGCGCATTCAGGATCACATGCGCCAGGTTCCGACCGAGATCGCCAAGCTCAAGGCCGACATCCAGGCCGCGAGCCCCGCCCAGCGCGCCAAGCTCGAGGCCGATCTCAAGCTCGCCGAGTCCTACCTCGCCGAGGTGCGCGCGCTCAAGCCGGCGCTGCCGACGATCGCCTTCGAGCAGACGATGAAGCTCTACCGGCGCGACCGCGAGATTCACCTGCTGCATCTCGGCCGCGCTCACACCGAGGGTGACGTGTTCGTCTATCTCCCGAAGGAGAAGGTCGTGATCACCGGTGACGCGATGATCGGCTGGACGCCCTACATGGGCGACGGCTATCCAGAAGATTGGGCCGGGACGCTCGATCGACTCGCGCAGCTCGACTTCACCCACGTCATCATGGGGCACGGCGACGTGACGGGGCGAGAGTGGCTCAACACGTTCCGGAGCTACGTCCACGACATGGTCGAGGCCGTGCGCCAGGAGGCCGCCACCGGCGCGACGCTCGACGAGGTCAAGCAGCGGGTCACCGAGAAGCTGGCGCCGCGCTACGAGAAGCCGTTCTCCACGTACGGCGAGTATCGACCGTGGCGCGCCGGCCTGGCGGCCAACATCGAGCGTACGTTCGGGATGGTGAGCTAGCGGCTCAGCCCAGGCGCTTGCGGAGGAAGATCCGGACGTCGGCGCCGGGCCACCCGGGCAGCTCGCCGATCACGTCGTAGCCATGGCGCCGGTAGAAGTCCGGCGCCTGATACTTGTGCGTGTCGAGGTGCATCTGGTGGCAGCCGCGGCGCGCCGCTTCGGCTTCGGCCGCGGCCAGCAAGCGCGAGCCAAGACGGCGCCCGCGAAGCTTCTCGTGGACCCAGATCGCCTGCACGAACCCGGTCCCGCCCCACGTCCATCCGTGCAGGCCGGCGACGATCGTGCCGTCGCCCTCACGCACGAAGATCGCGAGCGAGCGCCCGTCGTCGACGCCGCTCGCGGCCGCATTGAATTCGTAGAGTCGCTCGTCGAGGAGCGCCACGTCCTCGCGGCGCGGATCGTCCTCGATCCAGAACTCCTCGGGCGGCCCCATCGACTCCGCTAGCCGGCGTGAACGGCGTCGGCCTCGAGCTCGAGCACGCGAATGGTCTCCCGCGTCGGCACGCCGGTAGCTGGGTCCCAGCCCTGCTCGACATAGTAGTCGGTGACGATCTTGTCCTGCTGCTCGCGGGTGAGGCCCGCATGCTTGGGCAGGGGGTCGCTGAAGCGCGCCGGAAGCCGATCATCGGCGCGGCTCATCCCCTCGCGCAGGTTGTACAGGCGGGCGAGCGTGAGCCCGCGATGGGCCGTCGTCACCATCTCCTCGGGCGTGATGTCCCAGCCGGTGACCGTCTTGAGGATCTGCAGCGACTGATCATCTTCGTACGCGAGGAAGTGGCAGAGCCCGATCTGGTTGCGCAAGCCGTTGCGGTTGCTGGTCTGGCGCATGTGATCGCCGCCGGTCGGCGCCAGCAGATACGACGCGCGCATGGCCGGCATGTGACGCGGGTCGTGCATCGCCATCTCCATGCCCTTCACGGTCGTCAGGAACGCCTCGGAGCCTCGGCCGAGGCGCTGCGCGGCGCGCTGGGAGCCTTCGGCGAGCAGATCGCCGATGCCCTGCCGATACGCGATCATCTCGACCAGCTTGATGACGCCGTCGGCGTCGCGGAAGCGCAGCGGGACACCGCCGGTGTCCTCGAGCGTGAGGATGCCCTTCTCGAAGCACTCCATCGCCCACGCGAGGGTGCAGCCGAGCGAGACCGTGTCCATGGCGAGGTAGTTACACATCTCGTTGGACTTGCAGATGGCGATGAGGTCATCGAGGCCCAGGTTGACGCCCAGCGAGGCGAGCGACTCGTACTCGGGCCCGCCGTAGCGCGGGTCGACCCGGTAGCGCCCGAGTGGATCGACGGCCACCTTCGCCCGTCCCTTATAGATGGTTTCCATGGCCGCGCGCGCCGCTTCTTCCTTCTCCTCGATGTGGACGACCTTCTTGCATCGCACGGAGCACGCGTAGCAAGCCCCCATCTTCACGCGCACCTGATCGCGCACCGCGATCGCATCGACCTTCGCGATGGTGTCGGCGGCGCCGAGACGGTAGTTGAGCACGGGCATGCCGCCCTCGAGGCTCTTGCCCTGCATCGCCGCCCCGGTCCCGAACTCGTGAAACGCGCGATGCTTCTCGTCCATCGTGCCCGAGACCCACTTGGCGATCGCCAGGAGGCCCGGCTGATCGGCGATCTTCACCGGGCTCTTGCCCCGGACCGCGATGGCCTTGAGCCGCTTCGATCCCATCACGGCGCCCATGCCCGTTCGGCCCGCGACCTCGTTGAGCTCGTTGGCGATGCACGCGAAGCGCACGAGGTTTTCACCCGCCGGCCCGATCTGAGCGACGCGGATGCGTGGGTCGCCGAGCTCGGCGAGGATCGCGTCCTCGACCTCGCCGGTGATCTTGCCCCAGAGGTGCCCGGCGTCGCGGAACTCGACGGCGCCGTCGTTGATCCAGAGATAGACCGGGGTCGGGGAGACCCCGTGGAAGACGATTCCGTCCCAGCCGGCGCGCTTGAGCTCGGCGCCCCAGTACCCCCCGGATTCCGACTCTCCGAAGCCCCCGGTGAGCGGCGACTTGGCCCCTACGCTGTGGCGTCCGGCGCCCGGCACCGGCGCGCCGGTGAGCACGCCGGGTGCGATCACGAGGATGTTGTCGGGCCCGAGCGGGTCCGCGCCCTTCGGCACGTACTTCAGGAGATAGTGAGCGATGAGCCCGCGCCCGCCGGCGTAACGACGGAAGAAGAGATCGCCCGGCTCCTCGATCCAGGTCGTGCGGTCGGACAGGTTCACGTGCAGGATCTTGTTCCAGTAGCCGTAGCGTTCCACTAGTCTCCCCCTTCTGTTGACGTGCTCGCCTCGCCTGCGGCTCCCCCCTCTGTCGACGTGGTCGCCTCGCCTGCGGCTGCGGCTCCCCCTTCCATTGGCGTCAGCAGCATGACGTCGGCGCCGTTGTGGAGTGGCGTGTCTCTCGCAGCCTGCTCGCCATCCACGGCAATGGTCAGATCGGTGTCAGGGGCGACGCCGATCATCGCCAGCAGATCGTCGACCGTCGCACGCTCGGGCACCGTGTAGCGCTGCGGTCCGTCGGCGCCGCGTGGCAGGAATCGGCGGAGGTCGGCGAAGAAGGTGACCATCACGGTGATGGTCCCCGCCTGCGTCTTCGTCAGGTCTCGAGGCCCGGTCATGGCAATCGGCTGGAGTATACTGCGCGGCGTCGGTTAGCCACGGCTCGAAGTTCGAGAGGAGATTCTCGATGGGACTTGGTTTCGCGGTATTTGCCGGGACCTCACCCGAGGTCATCCGCGCCTCGGCGCGAGAGGCCGAGCGGCTCGGCTACAGCTCGTTCTGGGTCAATCATCCCGGCCCGACCGACGGGCTCGCGGCGCTCGCGCTCGCGGCGCGCGACACGCAGCGCATCGAGCTCGGCATCGGCGTGATCCCGCTGCACACACGTGGGCCGGAGAGCATCGTCCAGGGCGTGAAGACCACCGGGCTTCCGCTCGATCGGCTGCTCCTCGGGGTCGGCAGCCCGAACCCGGAGGCGCTCAAGCGCGTGCGCGCGGGGATCGCCGAGCTGCGGCGGCAGCTCTCGACGCGGCTCGTTGTGGCGGCGCTCGGTCCGCAGATGTGCCGGCTCGCCGGCGAGGTCGCCGACGGCGTGCTCTTCAACTGGCTGACGCCGGAGTACGCCCGCGAGTCCGCCGAGCGTGTGCGCGAGGGTGCGGCGGCCGCCAAACGGCCGGCCCCGAGGCTCTGCGCGTACGTGCGCGTCGCCCTGGGCCCCGGCGCGAGCGACCGGTTGGAGGAAGAGGGGAAGCGCTATGCGAGCGTGTCGGCTTACGGCGCCAACTTCACGCGCATGGGCCTGAAGCCGGTGCAGACGGCGATCGCCGCCGAGAATCCGGACGCCGTCAAGCGCGGGCTCGCGAAATGGCAGGGCGCGATCGACGAGGTCGTCATCCGCGCGATCACCGCCAAGGACACGGTTGAGGACCACCTGGCGCTCGTGCGCGCCGCCGCGCCAGTGTAGCGTTCGAGCTTAGTCGACCCGGTAACGCCGCACCAGGTCCTCGTCGAGGACGAGCCCGAAGCCCGGACCCTGCGCAACCTCCATCATGCCGTCCTTGATCGACGGTCGGTTGGCCCACATGGTCTGCCACACCGGATCGCGCTCGGGATCGGCGAAGCACTCGGCGTAGGTGCCGTGCGGCACCGCCGAGAGCAGGTGCTGCGAGATCTGCGACTCCTCGTGGTGCGCCATCGACAGGCCCGCCACGCCGCACAGCGCCGCGGCGCGGCGCCACTCGGTGACGCCGCCGCACTCCGAGGCGTCGACGTTGACCAAATCCACGGCGCCGACGTCGATCAGGCGACGCACGCCGTGGCTCGTGATCTCCGACTGGCCGGCGGTGATCGGGATGCGCGTCGCCTGGCGCACGCGGGCCATCAGCGCCGCGTCGTCGTACCAGTGGCACGGCTCCTCGAACCACCGGATGTCGAGCGGCTCGACGAGCCGCGAGAAGCGGACCGCGTCGTCGGCCGACCAGCCACGGTTCGCGTCCACTGCCAGAATGAAGTCGGCGCCGGCGGCCTTGCGCGCGGCTTCCACACGCCGGGCGTCCTCCTCGGGCGCGAGGCCGCCAACCTTGAACTTGCACCCGGCCATGCCGGCCCGGCGGTAGGCTTCCATCTCGCGTCCGATGTCGGCGAGGGTCTTGCCCTCCATGTAGTATCCGCCGATCGAGATGATCGGCAACCGCGAGCGATAGCCGCCGAGGAGCGCGCACACGCTCTTGCCGAGCGCCTTGCCGACGAGATCCCAGAGCGCGCAATCGATGCAGGCGATCGCCTCGAGCAGCACCTTTCGATCGCGGCTCAGGTGACTGGTGGCGAAGAGCCGCTCCCAGACGCGCTCGCCCTCGAAGATGCTCATGCCGCGGGCGAGGGGCGCGAGCGTCTCGCGGATCAGGCGCACGATCTCTCGCCCGTGCTCGCGGTTGTCGCCGTTGTAGACCTCGCTGACGAGGCCGTCGGTGGTGCGCATGCGCGTGACGACGGTGCAGCGGGTGAGAACGGTGTAGGTGCTCCCGCCGAAGTTCTTCTTGAGCGGGATCTCGATCGGGATCGCTTCGACGCTCTCGACTCGCATGGTCGATCGTGCGCCGGCTAGACGGCCGGGCGGACCTCCTTCGTCAAGCGCTCCATCGCGTGCGTCATGCCCGCGACGTCGCCGCGCGGCAGATCGAACGTCATCCACTCGCACCCGAGCGCGCGAACCCGACGGATGTCGCCGGCCACCTCGTCGACCGATCCCTCGAAAGCGCCACGGCCGGCGCCCTTCGTCTTGTCGGCGAGCGCCAGCATGTTTCGCGGTGCGAAGCCAACGGTTCGGCCGGCCTTGCCCGCGAGCTCGCGGATCGTGGCGATCCCCTTCTCGATGTCGGCGAGGCTCAGGGCGAGAGGATGCCAGGCGTCGCCGAGCAGCACGACACGCCGGAGCGCCGGCGACGAGATCGTGCCGGGCGAACCACCGACCCAGATCGGCGGGTGCGGCGTCTGCACCGGCCGCGGCGCGAACGTGGCGCCGGAGAAGGTCAGATACTTGCCGGTGAAGCTCGGCTGGTCCGCACTCCACGCCGCCTTGATCACGCGGAGGTATTCGTCGGCCCGCGCGCCGCGCTGGCGGAAGGGGAGCCCGAGGTTCTTGAACTCCTCCTCGTCCCAGCCGACTCCGATACCGAAGATGAAGCGCCCCCGCGAGGCCTGGTCGACCGTCGCGGCGGCCTTGGCGGTCACGAGCGGGTTGCGGTACGGCAGGACGATGACGCTCGCGCCGACGTGGATCCGCTGGGTCCGTCCCGCGATGAAGGCCAGGAGCGAGAACGGGTCGGGCCAGTTCGGGCCGTAGTGCTGCGTCGTCGCCGGCGGCGCCAGGATGTGGTCCGGTACGAACACGCCGTCCAAGCCGAGGTCTTCGGCCTTCAGCGAGAGTGTCTCGGCATCGCGCACCGACAATTGCCAGATCGGGAGGATGACACCGTATTTCATCGCCGCCTCCATGGGCGCTACTCTCCCACGCGGCCAGCGGGGATGGCAACCTCGCGCGTCCGTCGGCCGTGTTAGGCTCTCAGGTCGTCACGCGGGAGGCGGTTTGACCAAGCCACTGGATCCGCTCCTGGCCGAGCTCGAGCAGTTCGGTCAGACCAACGATCGCTCGAGCACCGAGCGGCCGCGCCGGATGCTCAACATCACCCGCGACACCGGCGAGCTCCTGGCGGTGCTGGTGCGCGCCACCGCCGCGCGGCGGGTGCTGGAGATCGGCACGTCGAACGGCTATTCGACCTTGTGGCTCGCGAGCGCCGCGCGCGCGATCGGCGGAGCGGTGACCACCGTAGAGCTCTCCGAGTACAAGATCGGGCTCGCCACCGCCAACTTCGCCCGATCCGGCCTCGCCCGCTACATCTCGCTGCTGCACGAGGACGCTGGCCGCGTGCTCCGGCGCTCGGCCGACGGCGCGTTCGACCTCGTGTTCCTCGACTCCGAGCGCCCGGAATATCCGGGATGGTGGCCGGATCTCAAGCGCGTGCTGCGGCCCGGCGGGCTGCTGGTCGTCGACAACGCGACCTCGCATCGAGCCGAGATGGCGCCGTTCGTCGCGCTGGTCACCGCCGACGTCTCGTTCGTCACGAGCCTCGTTCCCGTGGGCAATGGTGAGTTTCTCGCCGTGAAGGCCGATCAGGCATGGAGCGATCCGACATGAACATCACGATTCTCGACGACTACCAGGACACGATTCGCACCTTGGCCTGCTACCCCAAAGTCTCCGGCCACAAGGTGACGATCTGGAACGATCACACCAAGGACGTCGACACGCTCGCCGGGAGGCTCAAGGACACGGAGGCGCTGGTGCTGATCCGCGAGCGCACCCCGATCCGGGCGCCGCTGCTCGACCGACTCGACAAGCTCCGGCTGATCAGCCAGGCCGGCGTCTTTCCCCATATCGACGTCGAGGCGTGCACGCGGCGCGGCGTCCTCGTGTGCTCGCAGACCGGCCGCGGCCGGCCGTCGTACGCGACGGCCGAGCTCACGTGGGGGCTCGTCATCGCGGCGTTCCGCCGGATCCCGCAGGAGATGAACGCGCTCAGGGCCGGCAAGTGGCAGGCCTATCCGATCGGGATCGGTCTGCGCGGCAAGACGCTCGGCATCTACGGCTACGGCAAGATCGGCGCCGTCGTCGCCGGCTACGGCAAGGCCTTCGGCATGAACGTGCTCGCCTGGGGCCGCGAGAACTCGGTGAGTCAGGCGCGCGCCGACGGATTCACCGTCGCCGCGAGCAAGGACGCGTTGTTCGCCGAGTCCGACGTGCTGTCGCTCCACCTGCGATTGATCGACGCGACCCGCGGCATCGTCACCGCCGGCGACCTGGCGCGCATGAAGCCGACGGCGCTCATCGTCAACACGAGCCGCGCCGGGCTGATCGCGCCCGGAGCGCTCGAAGCCGAGCTTCGCGCTGGACGTCCGGGCATGGCCGCCGTCGACGTCTACGAAGACGAGCCCGTGCTCGGCGGCCGGCATCCGCTCCTGTCGATGGACAACGTGATCTGCGCTCCGCACCTCGGCTACGTCGAGCGGGACGGGCTCGAGCACATGCTGGCCGGCATCTTCGAGCAGATCCTGGCGTTCGCGAACGGCAAGCCGATCAACGTCCAGAACCCCGAAGCGCTACGGCGCTGACGGGAGCATCCCGACGCCGAAGCGGGCGGCCACGCCGCGGAGCTCGTCGACGATCGGGCGCGGCAGCGGGATGCCGTCGCGGGTGCGCGCGGCCAGCGCGCGCGCGCCGCGCTCGCCGGGCATGAGGATCTCGAGCACGCCGGGAGCCCGAGGCAGGGCTTTCAGCGCCGCGATCACGCGGTCGACCTCCGAGCGAAACACCTCCGGATCGCCGAACCGCCGCAGATCGATCGCGAGCACCAGACCGTTCTGCCGATGGCGGTGGCCGTCCGCTTCGCCCTCGAGCGCCCCGGCGATGATCGGGTTCGAGACGACGAGGCTCGTGATCAGCTCGATCATCAGCGAGAGACCGGAGCCCTTCGGCCCGCCGAGCGGCAGGGGAATCAGCGCGGCCTGAGGGTCGGTGGTCGGATTGCCGTCCCGGTCCAGCGCCCATCCCGGGGGAATGGGCTGGCCCGTTTTTCTCGCCTGCACCAGCTTGCCGCGGGCGACGACGCCCGTCGCCATGTCGAGGACGACCGGCCCCCGCTCGCCGCCCGGCACCGCGATCGAGAGCGGGTTCGTCGACACGCCGGGCGCGCGAGTGCCGTGATACGCCATGAACGGCATCGACGCCGCGAGCGCGACGGCCGCCATGCCTTCCTGCGCCGCCATCAGGGTGTAGTAGCCGAGCGCCGCGGTGTGGGTCGTCGCCCGCACCAGGCCGAGGCCGACGCCGGCGTCGCGGGCCTTGCGCATCGCGGCGTTCATCGCGGTGGTCATCGCGATCGGACCGGCGGCGCGATCCGCGTCGACGAGGATCGAGGCCGAGGTCTCCGTGCGGATCTTGATGGACGGCGTCAGGTTGAGATCGCCGTCGTCGATCAGCCGCAGGTACATCGGTATCCGCGACACGCCGTGCGTGTCCACGCCGCGGAGATCCGCCCACACCAGGACGTCCGCGACCACCGCGGCGTCGACCTCCGGCATTCCCGCCCGTACGAACACGTCGCGCGTGAAGCGGTGGAGAGCCCCGGCCGTGACGGTCGTGGCCGGCGCCGCGGCGCGAGGCGGCTCGCTCATCGCGAGCGGGGAGATGACGGGAAGTACTTGTCGAGCCAGTTGCGGAGCAGCGTGACGACGAGCGTGTTGCCCTCCGAGAGCACGAAGTGATCGACGCCCGCGACCAGATGGAGGTCGGTCGGCTGACCGGCGTGCCGGAAGAGGTCGATCGACTGCTCGGTCGGCGTCACCGAGTCGTTCGCCGGGTGGAGCAGCAGGAGCGGTCGCGGCGAGATCTTGCCGACCACGTCGTTGGCGCGGAAGGCGTACATGCTCTCGACGACCTCGAACGGGAACTCCATGATCGAGCCCGGCGCCACGTTGCCGCGAAGAGCGGGCGGGATCGGCACGATGTCGTAGCGCGGCACCTTGAGCGACTCGCCCGTCTGCGCGCGCCGTCGCCGGCCCTCCGCGAGCATGGCCGTGAAGCGCCCCCACGCCTCGGGCGACTCGTGCTGCTTGCGGAACTTCTTCTCGCCGTCGCCCCAGCCGCCGGCGGAGACGCACGCGGCGACCCGCTGATCGACGCCCGCGGTGTAGACGGCGACCGCGGCCCCGAAGCTCGCGCCCATCGCCCCGATGCGATCGGCGTCGATCTCGGGCCGGGTCGCGAGGAACGCGAGCGCGCTCTGCGTGTCCTCGACCTGCTCGAGGCAGATCACGCGGCCGCGGACGCCTTCACTCTGGCCGCAGCCGCGCATGTCGAAGCGGAGCGCCGCGTAGCCCAGATCCGCGAACAGCTTCGCGCTGGCGACGCTGCCGCCGCTGTCCTTGCTGCTGCCGAACCCGTGCAGGACCAGGAAGGCCGGCCGCCGCTCGCGCGGGCCGCGCGCGTCGGGCACGTGGAGCACCCCCGCGAGCTTGAGACCGCCGGAGACGAACGTGACGCGCTCTTCTTGCTGGGCCGCGGCCTGGTCCAGGAGACGTGTGTCGTTCATGGTGTTTCTTGTATCACGGCCGGCCCTTCACGCGGCTCGTCGCCTCGCGTATACTCCCGCACCATCATGGCCAATCCGGTGACGGTCGAAAAATTCGGCATCGGGCAGTCGGTGCGTCGCATCGAAGATCCTCGCCTGCTCCAGGGGTTCGGGCGCTACGCGGACGACGTGAACCTGCCCCACCAGGCCTACGCGGTCGTGGTGCGTTCTCCCCACGCGCACGCCGCCATCCGCTCGATCGACGCGACCGCCGCCCGGAACGCGAGCGGCGTTCTCGCCGTGTTCACCGGCGCCGATCTGGCGGCCGACGGGCTCGGCAACCTGCCGACCGACAAGTCGCGCAAGCGTCGCGACGGGTCGCCGGCGTTCGCGACGCCGCGGCCGGCCCTGGTCCGCGACCGCGCGCGCCACGTCGGTGACCCCGTCGCGCTCGTCATCGCGCAGACGACCGAGCAGGCGGTCGACGCGGCCGAGCTGGTCGCGATCGACTACGAGCCGTTGCCGGCCGTCGCCGCGACCGCCGACGCCATGCGCGCCGGCGCGCCGGCGGTGTGGGCGGAGGTGCCGGACAACATCGCCTTCGTCTGGGAGGCCGGCAACAAGGAGGCGGTGGCGCGCGGGATCGCGGGTGCGGCCCACGTGACCCGCCTCGATTACGTGGTGTCGCGCGTGGCCGCCGCGCCCATGGAGCCCCGCGGCGCGGTCGGCGAGTGGGACCGGCGCACGGGCCGCTACACCCTCCACACCGGTATCCAGGCGCCTCACGGCCTGCGAACCTTGCTGGCCGATCAGGTGTTCAAGATCCCGCAGAGCCACCTGCGGGTGATCACCGGCGAGGTTGGCGGCAGCTTCGGGATGAAGAGCGGCGCCTATCCCGAGCCCGTGCTGGTGCTCTGGGCCGCGAAGCGCCTGGGGCGGCCGGTCAAGTGGACGTCCGATCGGCGCGAAGGCTTCGTCACCGACGAGCACGGGCGTGACAACGTCTCGACCGCCGAGCTGGCGCTGGACGCGAACGGCAAATTCCTGGCGCTGCGCGTGGCCATCAACTTGAACATCGGCGCCTATTTCACGCCGCGAAGCGCCGGCCCCGGCACCAACAACGTCGGCGGCATCGCCGGGATCTACACGACGCCGGTGATCCACGTGCAGACGACCGGCGTGTTCTCGAACACGACACCGACCGGGCCCTACCGCGGCGCCGGGCGTCCGGAGGCGACGTACGCCATCGAGCGCGTCATCGACGTGGCGGCGATGGAGCTCAAGATCGACCCGATCGAGCTGCGCCGGCGCAACCTCATCCCGTCGTCGGCGATGCCGTTCAAGACGGGCCTCGTCTTCACGTACGATTGCGGCGAGTTCGCGCGCGGGATGGACATGGCGCTGAGTCTGGCCGACCGCGCCGGGTTCGAGAAGCGTCGAACCGAGGCGCGTCAACGGGGCAAGCTGCGCGGTCTGGGCATCGCGAACCCGATCGAGGTCGCCGGCGGGCCCTACACGGCGATGAATCCGGACACGGCGGAGCTGCGGGTCAACGCCGACGGCTCCGTCTCGCTGTTCGCGGGCTCGACGTCGATGGGCCAGGGCAACGAGACGGCGTTTGCGCAGATCGTCAGCGAGAAGCTCGGCGTCCCGCCCGAGCGCATCCAGGTGTTCTGGGGCGACAGCGACTTGCTCGGCGCCGGCCGTGGCAACGGCGGCTCGGGCGCCCTCACCGTCGGCGGCTCGGCGGTGACGCGCGCGACCGAGAAGATCATCGAGCGCGGGCGACGGATCGCCGCGCGCCTGCTCGAGGCGGCTCCCGAGGACGTGGTCCACCAGGACGGGAAGTTCACCGTGAAGGGCACCGACCGCGGCGTGACGTTCGCCAACGTCGCGCGCGCCGCCTACGTGCCGCGCCAGCTTCCTCAAGGGATGGAGCCGGGCTTCAGCGAGGAGGCGTCGTTCACTCCGCCGGCGGTCACGTTCCCCAACGGCTCGCAGATCTGCGAGGTCGAGATCGACGAGGAGACCGGCGCCGTGCGCGTCGTGCGCCACACGGTCGTCGACGACGTCGGGCGCATGGTGAACCCGATGCTCGTGAAGGGACAGATCCACGGGGGCGTGGTGCAGGGGCTCGGCCAGGGGCTCTACGAGGAGCTCACCTACGAGCCGACGACGGGTCAGCTGCTCGCAGGCTCCTTCATGGACTATGCGATGCCGCGCGCCGACGACATGCCCGCCTTCGACGTCGACTCCCACGAGGTGCCGACTCAGGTCAATCCGCTCGGCGCCAAGGGAGTCGGCGAGGCGGGCACGGTGGGAGCGCTGCCCGCGCTCCTGAACGCGGTCAACGATGCCCTGGCGCCGCTCGGCGTGCGCCACCTCGACATGCCCGTGACGTCCGAGCGCGTCTGGCGCGCGATCCAGGACGCGAAGGCGCATCGCTGACCGGCTGAGCGCCATCGTGACGACGATCATCCGCGGCGGCCGGGTCCTCGACGCGCGCGCCCATCGCGCCGAGGTCGCCGACCTCCTGGTCACGGGAGACACCATCACCGAGATCGGCGCGCCGGGAATGCCCGCACCGCCGGACGCGACCGTCCTGGACGCGCGCGGCAAGCTGCTTCACCCCGGCCTGATCAACGCCCACACGCACGCCCACGGTAACCTCGCCAAGGGCATGGGCGACCGGTGGACGCTCGAGCTCCTGCTGACCGCCGGCTCGTGGATCAGCAGCGGCCGCACGCTCGAGGACAAGCACCTGAGCGCCAAGCTCGGCGCCGCCGAGATGGTGCTGAAGGGCTGCACGGCCAGCTACGATCTGCCGCTCGAATGGCCGGCGCCGACCCCCGAGGGCCTCCACGCCGTCGGGAGCGCCTACGCGGCCGTCGGCCTGCGCGCGGTCGTGGCCCCGATGGTCGCCGATCGGACCTTCTACGAGGCGATTCCCGGTCTGCTGGAGGTCCTGCCGCCCGCGCTGCAGCAAGACGTCGAGAAGCTCCGCCTGGCGCCGTGGAAGACGAGCATCGACAACATGCGGAACGCGCTGCGCGAGTGGAGGCTCGACCGCGACCAGGTCCGACTGGCCGTCGCGCCGACGATCCCGCACCACTGCTCGGACGAGCTCATCCGCGCCTGCGTGGCGCTCGCCGCCGAGCACGGCGTCGGGCTCCACACGCACGTCGCCGAGTCCAAGGTGCAGGCGATCGTCGGGCTGCAGCGCTACGGCAAGACACTGACCGCGCACCTCGACGATCTCGGCGTGGTCGGCGAGCGCTTCACGGTCGCCCACGGCGTGTGGCTCGACGACGACGACATGCGCCGGCTGGGCGACCGGGGCGCCTCCGTCGCGCACAACGCCGGCAGCAACATGCGCCTTGGCAACGGCTTCGCTGACATGCGGGCCATGCTCGATCGCCGCGTGAACGTGGGCCTCGGCACCGACGGCGCCAACTGCTCGGACAACCTGAACATGTACGAGTCGATGCGTCTGGCCTCGTTCGTCTCGAAGGCGCAGCGCCCGGATCTCGAGCGGTGGGTGACGACGGACGAGGTCGTGCGGGCGGCGACCGAGGGCAGCGCGCGGGCGCTCGGCTTCGAGGCGGCGATCGGGCGGCTGGCGCCGGGCTACAAGGCCGACATCGTGTTTCTCGACCTGGGTCACGTCAACTGGATCCCGCTGAACGATCCGACCAACCAGCTCGTGCACACCGAGGACGGCGGCGCGGTGACGCACGTGATGATCGGCGGCCGGATGGTCGTGCAGGATCGTCGGCTGACGACGGTCGACGTGGCGGCGCTCGCCCGCGAGGCCGAGGCCGCGCGCGAGCGGCTGGCTCGGCTCAACGCGCCCGGGAAGGAGCTCTACGAGCGGCTGGCGGCGGTGGTCGGCCGGTTTTGCCCCGGCCTCGCCCACACGCCGTACCACGTCGCGCGCTACGTCGGCGGCGCCTGACCCGGGGCCGCCTCACCAGTCCGACGCGGACGGATGGCCGCTCGGGCGAACAGCTCGAGTCATCGGCGGCTCGCCTCCTTGCGCAATCCCTGGAGCGCCGACCTTTCTTCCTTGAACGAGGTGCGAATCCAGTCGATCAGGAGTCGCACGCGCGGGACGGTCTTGAGGTCGGGATGGACGAGCAGCCAGTAGGTGTCACTGAGCTCGGCCAGCGGCGCCGTGAGCCGCACGAGCGTCGGGTCCGAGTCGCCGACGAAGCACGGCAGGATGCCGAGCCCGGCGCCGGCGCGGATGGCTTCGAGCTGCAACGAGAACCGCGAGGCGCGCACGCGCGGGCGACGCTCGCCGAGGTGTCCCATCAGGAAGGCCATCGAGCGGAAATACTCGTGCGGCGCGTCGTACGCCACCCACGGGCATGTGCGCCAGCGCGCCTCGGTCCGTGTCGACGGCTGCGACTCGACCAGGCTCGTCGCGCCGTAGACCGCCGCCTCGATCGTCCCGAGACCGACGCGAACGAGGTGGTTGCGCGCCAGGAGCCCGTGCCGAATCCACAGATCGGTTTCACGCCGATCCAGATCCGGCTCGCTGTGCGTCTCGGCCAGCTCGACCGTGAGGTCGGCGTGCCTGGCGCTCAGGCTCCCCAGGCGCGGGGCGAGGAAGCGCGCCGGCCATTCGCCCGCGGAGACCCGCACGACGCCACCGCCGTCGTCGCCGAAGGCCATCCGCCGGCGATCGATGGCCGTGGCCGCTTCGGCCATGCTCTGCGCCATCGGCATGAGGTGCTGGCCCCCCTTCGTCAGCCGATGACCATCCGGGGTGCGCTCGAACAACCGTGTGCCCAGGCTCTGCTCGAGCTGACGGAGATGGCGGATCACCGTGGGCTGGCCGAAGCCGAGCACGCGAGCGGCCCGTCGCAGGCTCCCGGCCTGGGCGATGGCGAGAAACACCCGGAGATCGTCCCACTGCACGGCGCCAGATTAGCAACTTCAAAGGGCCGGACGCGCTCCGAATGCGGAGCGGGGCGATCCGCCTCTGGCGGCTTCCGCGCGGGCGCCGGCGATGGTGGAGTACCAGATCAAGGAGGGACACACGATGTGCGACAACGAGTACCTCGCTCATTACATCGTCAGGGAGCGTCTGCGGGAAGCCGAGGCGCGGGGTGTGCTGCGCTCGATGCTTCGCGAACAGCGCGCCCGAGACGCGACTCGCGAAGAGGCCCAGCCGACGAGGCTCGAGCTCTGGTGGCGGGCGTCAGCCGCGTGGGTTGTTCATCTCACGCTTCCCAAGATGTGGAATAGGCTCTAGGCTAGCGCCGTGTACCTGGACCCGAGGCTCTGGGCGCTCACGGCGGGCGTCCGCGGTCGAATCGCCGCCACCGTGCTGGTCGGTCTCGCTGCCGTCGCCGCGGGAATCGCGCGGCTCGCCCTTCTCGGCTTGCTCCTCGGCCGCGTGCTGGCCGGCGAGTCGCTCGCCGCGCTCGCCCCCGCAATCGCGCTCACCGCGCTGGCTCTGGCCGCCCGCAGCGCGCTCGACTACGCCCGCACGATGGTGGCGCACCACACCGCCGCCCGGGTGCAGGAGCGCCTGCGCCAGATCCTCTACGCCCAGGTCGCGTCGCTCGGTCCGGCCCACTTCGCGCGCGCCCGAACCGGCGACGTGATGCTCTCGCTCGTGGAGGGCGTGCAGCAGCTCGAGACGTATTTCGGCCAGTATCTGCCCCAGCTCTTCGTGTCCGCCCTGACGCCGCTGCTCATCTTCGCCTTCGTGGCGTTCGTGGATCTGCCGGTCGCGCTCGTGCTGCTGGCGGCCGCGTTCGTCGTGCTGCTGGCGCCCGCGCTCTGGCATAGCCGCGATCGTCAGGCGAGCCTCGCCCGCAATCGCGCCTACGCCGCCTTCGGGGCCGATTTCCTCGACGCCGTGCAGGGGCTGGCGACGCTCAAGGCCTTCGGCCAGAGCGGCGCCCGGGCGCGCGCGCTCCAGCAGCGCGCTCACGAGCTCTTCCGGAGCACGATGTGGGTGCTCGGCAGCAACACGATGGCGCGCGGCATCACCGACACGGGCATCGCGCTCGGGGCCGCGGTGGCGCTGGCGCTCGGCGCCTGGCGGGTGAGCACGGGTGCCATGTCGGTGCCCGCGCTGCTGGTCATCCTGATGCTCGGCGTCGAAGTCTTTCGACCCCTGCGCGAGCTGCGCATCTTGCTCCACCAGGGGATGCTGGGTCTCTCCGCGGCCCGGGGCATCTTCGCGCTGCTCGACGCGGTCCCGGCGGTGTCCGATCGTCCGGATGGTCCGGAGCCTGCCGACGCCCGTGTGGCCTTCGAAGGCGTCACGTTCGCCTATCCGGGTGCGCGGCGCCCGGCGCACGTGGCGCTGAGCTTTCACGTGAGACCGGGCGAGCGCGTCGCGATCGTGGGACCGAGCGGCTCGGGCAA
This sequence comes from Candidatus Rokuibacteriota bacterium, assembly GCA_003220495.1. Classification (GTDB taxonomy): domain Bacteria; phylum Methylomirabilota; class Methylomirabilia; order Rokubacteriales; family CSP1-6; genus AR31. The sequence goes on from QHSP01000061.1 coordinate 38,151, forward strand.
GTCGACGATCGCGCGGCTCCTGCTCCGGTTCCACGATCCCGATCGCGGCCGGGTCGCGATCGGCGGGCGCGATCTGCGCGAGCTGAGCCTCGAGCAGATCCGGAGCCGCGTCGCGCTCGTCAGCCAGGACACGTGGCTCTTCCACGGCACGGTCGAGGACAACCTCCGCATGGGCAAGCCCGACGCGAGCGCCGAGGAGCTGCGGGTGGCCACGCGCGCGGCGAACGCGGAGGAGTTCATCCTGCGTCTGCCGCAAGGCTACGACACCGTCGTCGGCGAGCGCGGCGTGCGGCTCTCGGGCGGCCAGCGCCAGCGCATCGCGATTGCCCGCGCGCTCCTGCGCGACGCACCCATCCTTGTGCTGGACGAGGCGCTCTCATCGGTCGACGCCGAGAGCGAGGCGCTGATCCAGGGCGCGCTCGACCGTCTCATGCGGGGCCGCACGACCCTCGTCTTCGCGCATCGCCTCTCGAGCGTGGTCGGCGCCGACCGGATCCTCGTGCTCGACGAGGGGCGCCTGGTGGAGCAGGGGACCCACGCCGAGCTGATCGGCCGCGGCGGCGCCTACACGCGGCTGATGGCCGGGCAGGCGCGTGACGGCGCGGGAGCCGTGGCGGTCGGCGCCCGCCAGATCGCGACGATGGCCAACGGCGACGGCGCCGCCGCCGACGCCGAGATGCCGGCGGATGAGCCGCAAGCCATCGTCGGCGCCGAGCACGTCGGCTGGGGCCCGGTGCTCCGCACGCTCGTCGACAAGACGCGCGGCTACCGCACCCGGCTGACCTTGACGTTCTTTCTCGGCGTCGCGCGCGTGACGGCCCTGATCGGCGTCGGCGTCATCAGCGCGCTCGCGGTGCGAGCCGTCAAGCGGGGTGAGCCGGCCGGGATGCTACTCGGCAGCTTGCTCGTGGTGGCGCCGCTCGCCGGCATCCTCCACTGGTGCGAGTCGTGGCTGGCTCATGACGTCGCGTACCGTCTGCTCGCCGACATGCGCCTCGCGGTGTTCCAGAAGCTCGACGCGCTCGCGCCCGCCTATCTCACGCGGCGCCGGTCCGGCGATCTCGTGGGCGCGGCCACGCACGACGTCGAGCTGATCGAATACTTCTTCGCCCACACCGTCACTCCAGCCTTCGTCGCTGTGCTCGTGCCCGCGGCCGTGCTGGTGGCGCTCGGCGAGTTCGGCCTCGCCCTGGTGCTCGTGCTCGTGCCGTTCCTCTTGTACACGGCGCTCGTTCCCGTGCTCGGCCGATCTCGCATCGATCGCCTGAGCTCGCGCGCCCGCGAAGCCTCCGGTGATCTCAATGCGCACGTGGTCGACACCGTCCAGGGCCTCGCCGAGATCGTCGCGTATCGCCGCGTCGCCGCCTGGGGGGAGGCGCTCGGCGCCAAGGCCCGTCGTTTCTACGAGCTGCGCCTGCCGTTCCTGCGCGACCTCGCCCGGCAGACGGCCTTCCAGGAGACGGCCACGGGCCTCGGCGGTCTTGCGGTGATCGGCGCCGGCGCGTGGCTCGCGCATCAAGGACGGATGGACGCGGCGAGCCTGCCCTTGCTGACCCTGCTCGCGCTGTCCGCGTTCGTCCCCTTGTGGGAGATCGCCCAGGTCGGCCGCCAGCTCGCCGACACCTTGGGCGCCGCCCGCCGGCTCAGCGCCGTCGAGGCCGAGCCCATTCCGGTGACCGACGGGCCGGGTGTCCCGGCGGCGGCCGCGCGCGGAGGGCTCGCGGTCGAGCTCGCGGACGTTCGTTTCACCTATCCCGGTCGTACTCGCCCGGCGCTCGGCGCCGTCTCGCTCCGGATCAAGGACGGCAGCACGGTCGCGCTGGTCGGACCGTCCGGCGCGGGAAAGACGACCGTCGCCAGCCTTCTCCTGCGCTTCTGGGATCCGCAATCGGGAGTGATCCGTCTGTTCGGCCATGACCTTCGTGAGTATCAGCTGGACGAGCTTCGCAAGCGGATCGCGCTCGTCGCGCAGGACACCTACCTCTTCAACGACACGCTTCGCGCCAACGTCATGCTGGCCCGACCCGACGCGGACGACGCGTCGCTCGGCCTCGCCGTCGAGCGCGCGGCGCTGCAGGAGCTCGTCGCGAGCCTGCCCGACGGGCTCGACACGATCGTGGGCGAGCGCGGCGCGCAGCTCTCGGGCGGCCAGCGCCAGCGCGTGGCGATCGCCCGGGCCTTTCTCAAGGACGCGCCCGTGCTGATCCTGGACGAGGCGACCTCGCATCTCGATGCGGTGAGCGAAGCCGCCGTGCGCTCCGCGCTCGAGCGGCTCGCGCGCGACCGGACCACGCTCGTGATCGCGCACCGCCTGTCCACGGTGCGCGACGCCGACGCGATCGTCGTGCTCGAGGACGGCAAGCTGGTCGAGGTTGGCCGCCACGCCGAGCTCCTGGCGCGGGGCGATCTCTACGCCCACCTGGTCGCCCGCCAGCTCGGCGGTGGCCTCTCCGCCGCTGCCGCAGACTGAGAAGGGACGGAGGCGCCGTGGAAAAGCCAGTCCGCGTGGTGCACTACCTGAACCAGTTCTTCGGCGGCATCGGCGGCGAGGAGCGGGCTCAGACACCGCTCGAGGTGCGCGAGGGACCTGTGGGCCCGGGACGCGCGCTCCAGCAGGCGCTGGGGACCAAGGGCACGGTGGTGGCCACGCTCATCTGCGGCGACGACTACGTCGCGGAGCGCGAAGAAGTGGCCGGCCCGAGCATGCGGGATGCGCTGCAGCGCTACCGGCCCGATCTCGTGATCGCCGGCCCCGCTTTCGACTCGGGCCGCTACGGTCTGGGCTGCGCGCTGGCATGCCGTGTGGCCCGATCGCTCGGCATTCCCGCGGTGACAGGCATGTATCCGGAGAACGCGGCCGTCATCACTCATCGCCGCGAGCTCCTCGCGGTGCCCACCGGGCTCAACACGACCGACATGCGCAGCATCGTCGAGCGCATGACCGTCCTTGGGCTCAAGGTGGTCCGCGGCGAGCCTCTCGGACCCGCGCTCGAGGAAGGCTACATTCCCCACGGCGTCCGGAAGCTGGTGACGAAGGATCGGGTCGGGTACGAGCGGGCGGTCGAGATGCTCCTGGCGCGGGTCGCGGGCCGGCCGTTCGTCTCCGAGATCCTGGTCCAGCAGTACGAGCGCGTCACGCCGGCGCCGCCGGTGGCCGACCTCTCGCGCGCGACGATCGGAATCGTCGTCAGCACGGGCATCGTTCCGCGAGGTAATCCCGATCATCTGCCCGGGGCCAGGGCTCTCACCGCGGGCCGCTATTCGATCGACCGGCTGCCGCGCCTCGACGTGGGTGACTGGGAGTCGGCCCACGGCGGGTTCAACACGAAGGTGCTGAATACCGAGAACCCCGACTACGCGCTGCCGCTCGCCACCTTGCGCGCGCTCGAGGCCGAGGGGGCGATCGGCGGCATCTATCCCTGGATCTACAGCACCGTCGGCAATCAGACCGCGGTCGGGCCGGCGCGCAAGATCGGGCAGCTCGCCGCGGCCGAGTTCCGGGACGCCGGAGTCGCCGTCGCGCTCCAGGTGTCCGGGTGAGGGAGCTGCCATCGTTGCGGCGCAACGATCACGAAAGAGCTGGAGCGAGTCGGCATTCCCACAGCGCTGATCGGCGCGCTGCCGGCGATCGCCATTGCCGCCAACGCCAACCGCGTTGTTCGCGGTGTGCAGGTCCAGCATCCCTGCGGTGACCCGAAGCTGCCCGCGGAGGCCGACCGGGACCTGAGCCTCCGGATCGTCCGGACGGCGCTGCTGGCGCTGCAGACGGCGGTCACCGGCCCGACGCTCTTCGAGCCTCCCTCCACGACCGCCGCCGAGCGCGTCCATGCGTCTTGAGCTGGCCGCCTTTCCGGTGCGCGACGTCCGCTTCGGCGCGACGACGCGATGGCGCGACGGCGTTCTCGAAATCGATCCCGACGAAGTCCTGGAGCCGGTTCGCCGCGACCCGCTGGTCGAGCGAGCCGAGCTCGCGGTGGCGCGGCCAGGCGAGTCGATCCGCATCGTCACGATTCAGGACATCATCGAGCCGCGCGTGAAAGCGACGGGGCGGGGCGCCACATATCCCGGCATCGTGGGGCGTCCGGTGGAGACCGTTGGCGAGGGTCGAACGAACCGGCTCTCCGGCTTCACCCTGATGACGTGCACGCCGCCCCAGGACGTCAAGCGTTACGGCCTGCTCTCCTCGTTCCGGCCCGGCACCGCGTACGGCGACTTCCTGGACATGTCGGGTCCCGGCGCGATCAGCCCCTGGGCGAGCACCGTCAACCTCTGCCTGCTCGTCGAGCCGGTGCGCCATCTCGATCCTGACCCGGCCAACCGGGTCGTGCAGCAAGCGACCTTGGCCGTGCAAGACCAGCTTGCGCGCGCCACTCTCGCAGAGACGCCCGCCGAGGTCGAGGTGCTCGACCTGACGCCGCGGCCCGGCCTGCCCGGCTTCGTCTACATCCACAGCATCGTGTCGCCCGAGCCCATCTATCTGAATCCGGACTCGACGCTCTCCACCGCGGTCTACGGCATCACGCGACTCACCCAGCCGTGGCTCTTGCACCCGACCGAGGTTCTCGACGGCGCCGTCTGCGGAAGCTTCTTCAGCGGCGACTTCTACCGGTGGTTCACCTGGCCGCTGACGAACAGCATCGTCCTTCACATGTGCCGCCGTCACGGGATCGACTTCAATTTTCTGGGCTGCATCATGGTGCGCACGATGTGGGAGGAGCAGCGACAGAAGGAGCTCATGGCCAACCGCGCGGCGCTCATGGCCACGACGCTCGGCGCGGCCGGCGCCATCGTCACGCCGACGCTCCGCGGCCAGCGGATGCTGGACACGATGGCCGTGGTCCGGGCGTGCGAGGAAGCCGGCGTCAAGACCGTGCTCATCACCGAGGAAGAGGACGACGAGGACGGCTCGGCGCCGCCGCTGCTGGTGACGGCACCCGACGGCGTCGGGCTCGTCTCGACGGGCGACGGCAGCGCGCCCGGGCCCTTTCCACCTGTGCAGCGCGTGATCGGCGCCGGCCCGATCGGCGACCACTGGCATGCCGAGCAGCCGGCCCCTCACGGCCGGTACGGGACGAGCCACCTCAACGACGTCTGGGGATTCTCCCGCCTGTCCTGTGTGGACTACTAGCCTGGCCCCGCCTTGCCCAAGGGTGTCCCGAGCTTTGACAGGTGTTCATCGGGGCTGATAGCCTGCTGGCCATTCGCGAGCCTTCCAACGTGCAGGAGGACCCCCATGCGTGAGGACATCTCTCGTCGAGACGTGCTGCAGGCCATGGGGCTGGGCGCGGTCGCGATCGCGCTCGCCGAGCTTGGCGAGGCGCGGCCAGCCTGGGCCGAGGACGCGTTCACCATCGCCTCGACGGGAGGGTCCTGGGGCGACGGCTTGAAGCAGGCCTACGTGGTGAACGCCGGCTTCGAGAAGCGCTTCAACGCCCAGGTCAGCTACGCGCACATGATCGACTCGGTGATCGCGACCAAGGCGATCGCGCAGTGCGGGAATCCGCCGTTCACGGTCCCGGCGCTCCTGAACGCCGAGGCGGTGATGCTGGCGGAGGGCGGCTGTCTTCAAGATTACGATCTCGGCGTCGTCACCAACTACAAGGACCTGCTGCCCGGCACCTTCGAGGCCCCTCGGGCGGGCCTCAAGTCCTACTGGGCAGCGCACACCCAGATCATCATGGGCCTCGTCTACAACACCAAGCGGGTGGCGGCGAAGCCGACCTCGTTCATGGACCTGGGGAGCGCGAAGTACAAGGGCAAGATCGCCATCCCGGCCTATGGCTGGGTCGGCATCCAGTGGCTGCACGCGCTGAACCAGTCCCTGGGCGGCTCCCCCGACCAGATCGACCCGGGCATGAAGGCGATCGCGGAGCTCGTCAAGAAGAACGACGCGATCGTCATGGAGAACACGGATGTGACGCTCAAGGCCTTCACGCGCGAGGAGATCTGGATGATGCCGTTCTGGAACGGACGGTGCTTCTCGCTGCAGGCCGAGGGGGTACCGGTGGACATCGTCTACCCCAGAGGCAGCTTCCAGGTAGGCAACGGCTTCCCGATCCTCAAGGGCACGAAGTTCGAGCGCCCGGCGCAGCACTTCGTCAACATCACCCTGGATGCGGACTACCAGCTCGAGATGACGCGGCGGTTCCGATATCCCCCGTCCAACAAGAAGGCGAAGCTCCCGCCGGAGATCGCACACTATGCCCTGAAGGACGCCGACCTCAAGGCCATGATGCCGCTCGATTTCCAGAAGATGAACCAGCACCGCGCCGCCTATCTCGCCCGCTGGAACAAAGAGGTCCTGGGCTAAGGGTCGTGCGCGGCCAGCTCGAGGTGAGGGGGCTGACCAAGCGGTTTTCGCCTCAGGTCACGGTCGGTCCCCTGTCGTTCGAGGTGATGGAGGGCGAGTTCTTCTCGCTGCTCGGCCCCAGCGGCTGCGGCAAGACGACGACGCTGCGCTGCATCGCCGGGTTCGAGGAGCCGTCCGAGGGTTCGGTGCTCCTGGGCGGCCACAGGCTTGACGGTCGGCCTCCGCACCGCCGTGACGTCGGACTCGTGTTCCAGACCTACGCCCTGTTCCCGCACCTGACGGTCTTCGACAACATCGCGTTCGGCCTGCGGCTACGAAAGGCCGGCAAGCCGGAGATCGCGCGCCGGGTGGGGCAGATGCTGGAGCTCGTGGACCTGCCGAACCTGGCCGAGCGCTACCCGTCCCAGCTGTCGGGTGGCCAGCAGCAACGCGTCGCCATCGCCCGCTCGCTGGTGCTGGAGCCGAGCCTGCTCCTCTTCGACGAGCCCCTGTCCAACCTCGACCTCAAGCTACGCATTCAGATGCGCTACGAGCTACGCGATCTGCAACGGCGGCTCGGCAAGACCGCGGTCTACGTCACCCACGACCAGACCGAGGCGCTCGCCCTGTCCGACCGTATCGCCGTCCTGTCGCAGGGCCGGATCGAGCAGATCGGCACGCCGAACGAGATCTACGAGTCCCCGGCGAGCGCCTTCGTCGCGGATTTCATCGGCAGCTCCAATCTCCTCACGGCCTGGGTCCGCGGCCAGAACGGCGGCGATACCACCCTGGAGACCGAGCACGGCCTCGTCCTCACCCTCCCCCGCGTTGCCGACGTGTCGGGCGCGACGGTGACCCTGCTGCTGCGCCCCGAGCGGTTCCAGGTCGCCGCCATCGGCGAGTCCGACCAGATCGTCGCCAATCGCTTCCGGGCGCGCGTGCGGGACGTCACCTACATGGGAGAGGACCTCCACCTGCGCGTCCTCGCGCTCGAGAAGCAGCCCTTGCTCGTGTCCATCAAGAACAGCAAAGGGACGCGCGCCATCGTCCCGGGCGTCGCCATCGAGCTGGCGATCGATCCCGAGGACATCCACATCCTGCGACGCTAGGGCGCGCGATGGAGGGAGGACGGCCCTCGCCATACTGGGCGCTGTTCGTCGGCCCCTACGGCGCCTACCTGCTGCTGTTCCTCGTCCTGCCCTTCGTCAACGTGGCGCTCCTCAGCGTGTACCTCCACTCGCCGACCAAGATCGCGGTGGCCGAGTTCACCGGCACGAACTACGCCAAGCTCTGGGAGGTGTACTACGCCACCCTGTTCCTGCGCACGCTCCGGCTCTCGCTCCTCGTCACGATCGGCTGCGCGGTGCTCGGCTACCCG
>QHSP01000062.1 GCA_003220495.1 Candidatus Rokuibacteriota bacterium
GTCCGAGTCAAGCAATTTCGGGGAGGACCGGTTGTCAGCCCGGCACCGATAGGGAACATTTTCCGGCAGCATCGACGCCCGCGCACGCTGGGCCGCGCCGGCGGCGACCCCTAAGTCCACATCGCACCGAGCGTCGGCCGCGCGGTGGTCCCTTGGCACTGCCGTTGCTCTTAAACCGGAATCGCTTGCAACAGCGCGGACAGGGTGCAGTTGGTGCAGTGAATCTCAACACGATGGAGAGTGCGACATGCGGTGGACGGGAGTCGTAGCGGTGGCGGTAGCGGCGTTGGCCATCCCGGCGATGGTCTTCGCTCAGGGCGCGCCGGGCGCCTGGTGCGGCGGCTCGTACGGGCCCGAGGGCACCAACTTCGGCCCGTGCCCGATGGCGCAGGCCGGGGCGCAGGTCGCCGGACAAGCCTCGGGTATCCAGAGCCAGAGTGTGGCGTCGGAGCCTCAGTATCCGGCCAGCCAGGTCACCTTCCAGGATGGCCGCGCGTACTTCAACAAGCAGGAGCTGAACCTCAACTACAAGCCCTCGGCCGACCGGCTCAATGAGGTCCAGTCCCCGGGCGACGGCGGCAACTAGAACGCACTTCGCTACCACGCCAGCAGTCTGACCGACGGCGCGGGGATCTCCCGCGCCGTCGCTTTTTTTCCGGAACCACCAACGGCCCTTGACAGATAATCGCGCCGCTCGTATCCTGCCGCGCACTTGCTCACGCGGTAGGAGGAACACATGGTGGTTGTCCGTTACGCGTCGCTTGGCGTCGTCCTCCTGCTCTTCGGTTGCGCGTCGATCGATCCCAAACCGATCGAGGTCGACATGCCGACGGCTCAGAAGCACTTCATCGTGCGAGCCGACGGCGACCAGCCCACGTTGTAGGCGCGCTGACCCTCACGGCTCGAGGTAGGCGAACAGCTTCGGGTCGAGTCGCCGGCGATGCGTCTCCAGCACCGGCTGGACCGCGCGCACGAACGCATCGCGCTCGCCCTCGGTCAGCCTGATCACGTCGGTCTCGGCCGGATCGAGCTTCGCCATGATCTCCGCGTCCTCCGCCGCCGCCAGCCGCCGCTGATACGCGGTGGCGTCGCGGGCCGCCGCGTCGACCGCGGCTCGCACCTCCGCCGGCCAGCCCGCGTAGTGGGCGGCGTTGCACACGATCGCGGACGCGCCCCAGAAATGTCCGCTCAGCGTGATGTAGCGATGGTGACGATGGACGCCGAAGTTGAAGATGTTGGTGAGCGGATTGTCCTGCGCCTGGAACCGGTCGCCGCCGATCTGCTCGACGAATTCCTTGATGTCGGACGCGATCGGCTCGAAGCCGAGCGCCCGGAACACTTCGCCGTGCAGCTCGCTCGCCTGTGTGCGGATGCGGATGCCGCGGCAGTCGTCGGGCGTGCGGATCGGCCGCACCCGGTTCGAGAGATGGCGGAAGCCGTTATCCCAGTACTCGAGCAGACGGCACGCCGTCTTGGCGTTGACCTGACCGCGCGCCAGCTCGCCGAGCTCGCCGTCGAGCGCCCTGAGCGCGACGGAGCGGTCGGTGACCACAAACGGCAACTCGAGGAGCTGGAGCTCCGGGGCCGCCCGCGAAAAGCGCACGGTCGACATGTAACAGAACGACAGCTCGCCGCGCTCGACCATCGGGACCAGGTCGCCGGCCGGGCGGCCGAGCTTGACGATGCTCCCGATCAGCTCGAAGACGACACGCTCGCCGAGGCGCTCTCGGAGTCGCTCGCCGAAGCGCGCCGCGGCGCGGTTGTGGATCGACGCGGGCTCCTGGTAGCCCCCGAATCTGACGACCAATTTCGTGGACGCGTTGTTGCTCACGAGCGGGTCTGCTATACCACAGAGCGTGACGGGTGAGGAGTGAGCGACCTCGATCTGGCCCTCGCCCGACTGGGCTACACCGAGTTCCGCCCCGGCCAGCGCGAGGCCGTGGAGACGCTGTTCGCTCGAGGACGGCTCCTGCTGGTGGCGCCGACGGGCGGCGGCAAGAGCCTGAGCTACCAGCTGCCGGCGACGATCCTGCCCGGCACGACCCTGGTCGTGTCGCCGCTCGTGGCGCTGATGGCCGATCAGGTCCAGGCGCTCGAGGCGCGCGGTGTCCGGGCCACCTATCTCGCCGCGACCCTCGAGGCGGCGGAGATGCGTCGCCGCATGACGCGGATCGCGCGGCGCGAGCTCGCCCTCGTCTACGTCGCGCCGGAGCGCCTCGTGTTCCCGGGTTTCCGCGGGCTCCTCCAGGAGATCGACTGCCCGCTGGTGGCGATCGACGAGGCGCACTGCATCAGCGAGTGGGGCCACGACTTCCGGCCGGAATATCTCGAGATCGGCGCCGTGCTCGGCGACCTCCCGCGCGCGCGCGTGCTCGCGTGCACGGCGACGGCGACGCCCATCGTGCGGGACGAGATCCTGGCGCGGCTCGGCCTGCCGCCGGACACGCCGCAAATCGTACGCGGCTTCGCCCGGCCCAACCTGGCGCTGCGCGCCGCGGAGATCGGCGGGCGCCGCGAGCGAGAGAGTCTCGTGGACGCCGCCCTCGCGGAGGCGCTCGCCGGCCCGGGGGGCGCGCGCGGGACGGCCATCGTGTACGCCCCCACCCGCAAGCAGGCGGACGAAGAGAGCGCGCGTCTCACCGCGCGCCGCTGGCGCGCGCGCTCGTATCACGCGGGGCTCGACGGAAAGAGGCGGGACGTCGTCCAGCGGGAGTTCGCCGAGGGCCGGCTCGAGGTCGTGGTGGCGACCAACGCGTTCGGCATGGGCATCGACCGTCCGGACGTCCGCGCGGTGATCCATCTCGGCCCGCCCGGATCGATCGAGGCGTATTACCAGGAAGTGGGCCGGGCCGGACGCGACGGGGCACCCGCGCTCGGGCTTCTCCTCATCAGCACGCGCGACCTGCCGCTGCGGCGGGCGCTGCTCGAGCGGGGCGTCGGGGACACCACGCCGGACCCGGCGGTGATCGAGCACAAGTGGAGCATGTTCCTCGAGCTGATTCGCTGGGCCGAGGGCGGCAGCTGCCGTCACGACGCCATTCTCCGCTACTTCGGCGACGAGGCGGAGACGCTCGCGGGCTGCGGCCGCTGCGACGTGTGTCTGGCGCTCGGCGAGGATCCCGAGGCGGGTGATCCCGAGCGAGTGACCCTGATCGTCCGCAAGGCGCTGTCGGGTGTGGCCCGCGTGCACGGGCGGTTCGGGCTCCAGCTGGCCGTCAAGCTGATCCGCGGCGAGCCGGACGAGCGGCTCGAGCGCGCTGGGCTCACGGCCGTGAAGACCTTCGGCAATCTCAAGGAGCACGCGGCGCCATGGCTGGTCGGGCTGCTCCGGCGCTGTGTGTCGGCCGGCTGGGTGAGCTTCGCGGGCGTCGACCGCCCGGTCGTCATCCTCACCGACGACGGCCGGGCCGTGATGCGGGGCGAGCGCCCGGCGCGCCTCCTGCTTCCCTCCCAAGGCCGTCGGAAGAGCGCGGAGCCCGTCGGCGCGCGGCGCGACACGCCGTCGCCCGAGCGGCCGCCGGCGCGCGCGGGCATCCGCGAGCCCGCCGAGCTCGACGCGGCGGCGCTGGATCTGTTCGAAGCGCTCCGCCGTTATCGGCTCACCGTGGCGCGAGCGGAAGGGGTGGCCCCGTTCATCATCGCGAGCGACCGCACGCTGCGCGACATCGCGGCGCTCCGTCCTCGCGACCTCGCGGAGCTCGAGCGCGCCCACGGCGTGGGGCCATACAAGGTGGCGAAGTACGGAGCGGGGATCCTCCAGATAGTAGCCAAGCAGGCCGGGGGTCCACTACACTCCGGATAGGAGGGTTCCGATGAAGCTGACGACATGCCTGTTCGCGCTGACGATCGCGCTGACCGGATGCTCGACGACGACCCTTCCCTTCAAGCCGGTATCGCAGCCGGCCGGCGTCTACCTCTCGGCCGACTACGTGCTCCTCGCCGACCGACTTCGCGTGGAGGTCGACACGGGCGGCTATCGGTTGGAGGACACGCAGATCGTGAGGTCCGACAACGCCGTCGTCCGCCCGCAGACGATCGAGCAGCCGCCCACGGCGTACAGCAGCGGATCCAGCGTCGGGTTCGGATTCGGCGGCGGGAGCTTCAGCGGTGGCCGCGGTGGCGGCGTGGGCGTCGGCACCGGCGTCGGCGTCAACATCCCCATTGGCGGCGACACGCGTGTGGCGGGCAACACGGTGCTCTACTTCGTGCTCGACCAGATCGGCCCGGCGCCCTGGCGGCTGAACATCAAGGTGGCCGAAACGAGTCCCGCCGAGATCCTGCTGCCGCCGCGCTAGGCCTCAGGCGCTGCGGAAGCGCGTCACCCTCACGAACACGATCGCCAGCATCGGCACCATGAGTGAGATCACGGTCGTCAGCACCAGCAAGGTGCCGAGCTGGCTGTAGTCGGCCGGCGTCGTGATCGCGCCCGACGCGTCCCGCACCTCGCGCGTCACGACGAGCGCCTGGTTGAGATACTTCGTCCCGAGCTGCGCGGCGGCCAGCGCGAGATTCGTGAACGACGCCATGACCGCGAAAAACGTCGCCTTCAACCGGTCGGGCGCCGAGTTCGCGATCCACGCCAGCATCGGCACCATCGCGATCTGTCCGAGCGGTGACTCGAGCGCCGTGTCGATGAGAACGATCATGCGCGCGTCCACGATGCCGGCGGTGTGCGCCGCGGTCCAGTGGTGCAGGCCGTAGTACATGCCGACGACCGGTGCGCCGATGACCGTGGTGGCGACCGTGAGGGACCCGACGATGTACGCGATCGAGCGCTCGGCCATGAAGCGGCGAAAAATGAACAGCCCCGCCAGGGTGAGGACGCTGCCGATCAGCGACAGCTCGGCCAGGAATTGCTGGTCGAAGCCGAGCTGATCGATCATCCACCACGTGGAGCCGGCGCCCGGCCCGGGCATCGCGCGGAAGACGAAGACCAGGACCGCGGTTCCGACCAGTACGTGGCGCGCGTCCGGCTCCAGCTCGCTCGTGATCCGCCACATCAGGAAGAGAACGATCGCCATCGAGACGCCGAACACGATCTCCTGCCCGCCCGTGACGTCACCGATGCCGATCCCCAGCGAGACGACCGCGAAGGCCAGGCCGCCACCGATGATCCACCAGTTGACGGGAGGCCGCTCGCCGTGCGGATTCAGCATCCGGCGCACTTCGCTCTTCGCGAAGCCCTTCGCCGCGAGCCGCCGGGCGTCGCGCCACTTGAAGGCCAACCCCAGGACGACGCCCAGTACCGACACCAGCGGAATGACGAGCGCCAGGTGATAGACCCGCAGATACGCGAGCGCCTTCTCGGCCTCGGGCATGTCCCCCACCCCGCGCAACAGGTACACGTTGGCGAGCGAGACGAGGACGCTGCCCCCGATGATCGCGACTCGACCGAGCGTCTGTACCGTCGTGTTCATCGACTTGCGCTCGGCCATGCTGGTCGGCCGGCCTTCGGCGTCGAAGCGCGGCACCGCCTCGACGGTCATCGCGTCGGCGACGACGTCCTGAACGACGTAGCCGATCGGCGCGAGCAACGTGGAAAACACGAACCACGCCTCGATGCTCCACAGCGCGCGCATCGAATCCGTGTCGCCCAGCAGGCCGATCATGATGCCGAGGCTCGCGGCGATCATGCCCGCGCCCACGAACACGAGCGCGCCCTTCCAGCGCCAGATCAGATCGACGAGATGGCCGAGCGGCACCTTCAGCGCCCACGGCAAGCCGGCCCAGAAGCCGAGCCCGGCGAGAAACTCCGCCGAGAGCCCCAGCCGCTCCTTGATGTAGAAGACCGCGACGATCGACGTGAGCCCCGCGATACCCGCCGCGACGTAGACCATGAGCGGCGGCAGGTACGAGAGCCGCATCTCGCGTCCGAGCGCCAGGAAGTTTCGATCGATCCAGGACCGAGCGAGGCCGGGGATCCCCCGCGCGGAGGTGGGCGGCGCTGAAGCCATCACTGACAGGGTAGGCAGGAATCGGCGCGCGGGCAATGTGATACCTTTTGCGCGATCGCCAATCAATGCGGAGGGCACGATGAGCGACAAGGTCGATGGAAAGACCGCGAGCCCCTACGGCTATCCGTTCTGGGACTGGATGGCGAAAGAAGATCCCGACTACGTTCGGGCCCGCGGGCCGCTGAGCGCGGTATCGGTCGGCGAAGGCAAGGAGCTCTCGATCAAGCATCGCGAGATGGTCATCATCGGGATCCTCGCCTACCGCGGCCGCGAGGACGGCGTGGTCACGCACATGCGCCGGGCCATTCAGCACGGCGCGACCAAGCGCGAGCTGCTCGAAGCGATCGAGTCGGCGGCGGTGCCGGGCGGCGGTCCGACGTTGAGCACGGGCGTGCAGGCGCTGATGCAGCTCGATCACGAGGGCGTGTTCAAAAAGTAACTGGGTGGTTCGCGCCGGCCGAGGCGCGACGATGAATGGAGGCCGTCATGGCAAAGGCGTACTGGATCGCGTGCTATCACGCCATCAAGAACCCCGACGCGCTGGCTGCGTACGCGAAGCTTGCGGCGCCCGCCATCCAGGCCGCGGGCGGGCGCTTTCTCGTTCGCGGCATGCCGGCGAAGACGTACGAGGCCGGGCTCACTCAGCGCGTGGTCGTGATCGAGTTCGACAGCGTCGCGCAGGCGACCGCGGCGCACGACAGCGCGGGCTACCAGGCCGCCCTGAAGGAGCTCGGCAACGCCGCGGAGCGCGACATCCGCATCGTCGAAGGAGTCTCCTGACTGGGGCCACTTGCGTCCAACGTTTCACCGGCGTATGGTCGCGGGACCATGAGACGAAGGGCGTCGCTCGTCGTCCTCCTTCTGGGTATCCTGCTCACGCTTCCGCCGTGCGCCTATGCCAGCCCGACGGACCCGACATGGATTCCCGGTCTCTACGATGACTACGACTACGACGACGTCATCCTGTTCATCACCGGCGCGGTCACCGCCGTCGACTCCCATATCGTGGACGCCAGCGGGTTCGTCGCCGTCTGTCTCGGCCTGATCCTCCCGACCCGACGACAGCTAGTCTCCGCCCGCCCACTCGAATCCCTCTCCACGCGGGCTCCTCCCCACCTGTTCTCGTAACGCCGTCTTCTCGCCCGCGCCCGCGAGGGCACGGGTGTCACCGCCGTGGCGGTGAGGCACAGCCAGTTCAGACCTCACGCCCGGAGCTTGACTGTTCGCGCTCACAACGGGAGGACTCGCAATGATGCGAAAGTGGTCGCTCGGGCTGCTCCTGCTTCTCGTCGTTTCCGTTCCCTTCTTGCTACTCAGCACCGGATCCGGCCGCGCTGACGACCGCGACGACCGAGACCGGGAAAGGGCCAAAGGATCTGTCAAGCTTCTCAAGACGATTCCAGTTCCCGTCAGCACCATAAATGGCACGTCCGGCGCCATGTACTCCTTCGATATCAGCTTTGTCGATCCGGCGACTGGAACCTACTATCTCGCCGATCGCTCCAACAAGGCCGTCGACGTCGTCAACGCCAACACGGACACGATCGCTCCGCAGATTTTCCCGAACAACGGCCACGGCGCGTTCGCCGGGTTCGTGCCGTGCTCTCCCCCCGCCGGTGCCAACGATTGCGCCGGCCCCAACGGCGTCGTCGGTGCGTTTCCCTGGCTCTTCGTGACCGATGCTCCCAGCCGCGTGCTTTCGTTCGACCTGCGGACCAGTCCCCCCACGACTGTCAGCGAGGTCTTCACGAAGGCCGGCGAAAGGACCCGCGCAGATGAGCTTGCGTACGATCCGAGGGATGGGCTGCTCCTGGTGATCAACAATGCTTCAGATCCGCCGTTCGGCACGTTGATCCAAGTCAACAAGGCGACTGGCGTCCTCACCGTCGTGAAGAACATCGACTTCGATGCGGCCCATGGCGTCGATGCCCAGAACGGCGCCGAGCAGCCAGTGTGGGATCCCGGCACCGGCAAGTTCTATCTCTCAATCCCCCAAATCGGGTCGACGCTCTCGCACGGAGGGGTCTTACGCATCTCGACGACCGGCACGGTGGAGGCGACCTATCCGGTCGAGTTCTGCTCCCCGGCCGGCCTCGCCCTCGGTCCCAAGCAAGATCTGCTCGTCGGCTGCAACACGGTGTTCGATACGGCGGGCGGCGTATGGACCGGGAATGCGGACCGGGACGCGAATTCCGCGAAGCCCAGGTATGTGATCCTGGACGCCAAAACGGGCAGCATCGACAAGATCATCTTCGACGTCGGACCCGGAGACGAAGTCTGGTTCAACAAGGGTGACGGGAACTACTACACCGCATCTTCAGGTAGCCCTCTGGCCCCGAACGCCATTACTCCGGCGCGGTCCCCACTCGGAACGGCGACGACCGCGCCGACGCTCACGGCCCAAGGCGCCGCGGTTCTCGGCGTGATCGACGCGGACCGACAGAAGCTGCTCCAACTCGTGCCGACGCTCAACGTTCCCGCCGTCCCGGCTTCCCAGCCCAACCCGCATCCCGCGGGGACCGCGCATTCGGTGGCCGCCAACGCCCGGAACAACCACGTGTTCGTACCCCTGGCGGCGAACAACGCCTTCCCCGACTGCCTGAAGGGCTGTATCGCGGTGTTTGCGAGGCCGTCGGAGGACGAAGGAGACGACTAGCCATCCGATATGGCTGAGGTGAGCGAGCGGCGCGATCGCGAGGTCGCGCCGCTCGTCTCTGCCGAGACGGTCGGGAAGGTCCTCGCTCGGCCCCTCCTCGGGCTCAACCTCCTCCTGGCCGGCCTCTCGGCCTTCTCTTCCATCCGCATCGTCCACGCCGTCTTCGCTCCCGACCTCCAATCACCATCTCGCGTCGCCCGGCCCCTCGCAGTAGCGGTCCCAAGCGATCACGGCGCCGTGCGGAGTTCGCGGTCCAGCGGAGTCTACGACGTGATCGCGACCAGGACCCTCTTCCATCCGAATCGTTCCGAGCCGAGATCCTTGGAAGCGATGGCTCCGATTCTGCCACCAGCGCCAACGTTGGCGCTCTATGGCGTGGCAATCAGCGACGACACTCGAGTTGCGTTCGTTCAGGATCTCGTCACGAAGCAAATCCTGGGCTACAAGACCGGGGACAAACTGGCGGGCGGACAGGTAGAGCGGATCGAGCCGGATCGAGTGGTGATCATGCGAGCAGACGGGCCCATCGAAGTTCTGCTACACCAACCAAAGGAGTCTCAGGCGGTCGTGCCATCGGCTGAAGACGTTTCTCCACGCCGGTCCCGAGGCCGGCAGGAGTAAATGGTCCGCGCGGTCATCAGGACACGAGCTTGACGATCCGCGTGGCGCGTGCGAGAAGCTGAGCTCAGGTGGTGGTCTAGAGACGCGAATGCTCCGGCATGGTCGCCAGGCGCGCAGCGGACATGCGCGCGAAGGAAAGGAATGGGTCATGGCACGCATCAAACACATCGCGTTGTCGACCGACGATCCCGTGAAGACCGCCGAGTTCTACAAGAACATCTTCGGGTTGAAGGAGCTGCGCCGGGAGCCCGCCGACACCGGCGCCCGCGGAGTCTGGCTGAGCGACGGCTACATCTACTTCGCCATCCTCAAGTTCGGCCACGAGGACACGCCCAACCTGGGCGAAGGCCCGTCCACCGTCAAGGGCATCCACCACATCGGCTTTTACGTCGACGACCTCGAGGGGACGTCCACGTCTCTGGAAGAGGCCAGCTGCATGGAGTGCCCGGGCAGCAGCAAGGTCAACCGGAAATTCAAGGGCCCGGACGGGGTGATGATCGACGTGCGTGCCCGGGGCTGGGACGAGCAGATCAAGGCGCGGATGCAGCTCTATCAGCTGACCCCGGCGTCGACCCCGCCCGCGTAGGCTCGGGGGCGCGACCGGCGGGCGCGACGGCGGTCGAACTTTACCGCGGCAAGACAAGAGCGTAACATCGGGCCATCCTCGAGAGGGAGGGCTCGAATGCGTTACACGCGGATCTCGGCCGACTGCCACATCGACATGCCGTGGATGCCCCCGGACCTCTTCACGTCGAACGCCTCCGCCGCCCTCAAGGAGCGGATGCCGTACGTGGCGGACGGGCCGGACGGACCGCACTGGACCTGCAAGAACGGCACGTCGTTCGGCCTGGTCTGCGGTGTCGGCCCGGGCGGCGCGAAGCTGGTCCCGGGCCAGAACTATCGCGTCGACAAGATGGCGGCGACCGGCCTCTATGACGACGCCAAGCGCGGCATCCGGCGCGTGATCGATCCACACCTCCGGGTGAAGGACGCCGAGCTCGACGGCGTCGACGCCGAGGTCATCTTCGGCATCCTCGGCGCGGCCACGCGGCTCAACGATCACGACGCGGCCAAAGAGATGTTCCGCATCTATAACGACTGGCTCGTCGGCTTCTGCCGTCCGTACCCGGACCGTCACATCGGCTTGGCCTGTTTGCCGTACGGCGACATCGACGCCGCGGTGAAGGAGATCCATCGCGTCGCCAAGATGGGGCTGCGCGGGCTCGAGCTCTCCTGCTCCTGGGACATGGAGCCGATGTGGCATCCCGTCTGGGAGCCGCTCTGGCAGGCCGTCGAGGAGGTGAACCTGCCGCTGCACTTCCACACGTTCCCCTCGATGCCGCCGGGCGTGCGTGAGAAGGCGACCGGGCTCACGCGCCGCGCCGCGATGTTCACCGGCGTGTCCGCCTTCCAGATGAACCTCGTCAACATCCTGGCCGCCATCGTCGGCGCCGCGGTCCTCGAGCGCCATCCGCGCCTCCGGATCTCGTTCGGCGAGAGTGGCATCGGCTGGATCCCCTACGCGCTCGATCGCATGGACTTCGAGTGGGAGGATCGCTTCCGCGACCTCGGCCTCACCATGAAGCCGAGCGACTACTGGCGCCGCCAGTGCAAGGCCACGTTCCAGTTCGACCGGATCGGCACCAAGCTCATCGAGGACATGGGTGAGGAAACGATCATGTGGGCCTCGGACTATCCGCACACCGACGGCGTGTGGCCCGAGTCGTCGAAGTACATCGAGGAGCAGTTCGGCCACCTGCCGGCCGACGTCGTGCGCAAGATCACCTGCGAGAACGCCGGGAAGTTCTACGGGCTGATGAATTGAACGTGGGGGGGCCCCGAAATGGCCCCCCACACCCCCCCGACGCTTGGACGCGCGCGCAACCCGAGCGGTCCGGACACCAGCGTGGCCGCACCGCCGAGAAATAGCGCGCTTCAGGCGCGCGCCGTCGCGGCCGGCCCTTTCTCGAGGAAGCGTAGCGCCACCGCGACGTGCATCGCGATGCCGTTGGCCAGCGCCGACTCGTTCACCTGCATCCGCGGCGAGTGGTTCGGGAACGCCGGGTCGGTCTCCGGCCGCGTGCTCAGGTTCGCGATCGTGCCGGGCACGCGCTGGAGCACATACGAGAAATCCTCGCTCGCCATGATCGGATGGCTCGCCGCGTGGACCGCCTCCGGCCCGAGCAGCTCGCGCGCGGTATCGAGCACGAAGCCGGCGAAGCCCTCGTCGTTCACGGTGACGGGGTAACCGCGGATCAGCTGCACGTCGGCCTCCGCCCCGTGGGCTGACGCGACGCCCTCGGCCACCCGCCGCACGCCGTCGAGCACGCGCTCGCGCGTCGGCTCCGACACCGTACGGATCGTGCCGAGCAGGCTCGCCGTATCGGGAATCACGTTCCGCGTCGTCCCGGCTTCGATCTTCGCGACGGTCACGACCGCCGGATCGAACACGTGGACCCGCCGCGTCACCAGGGTCTGAAACGCCTGCACGATCTCGCACGCGATCGGGATCGGATCCAGACAGTCGTGCGGCGCCGAGGCGTGGCCTCCCTTGCCGCGCACGACGATCTGCAAGGTGTCGCCGGAGGCCATGGCCGCGCCCGGGCGGGCCGAAATCGAGCCGGCGGTCATCCGGTGGGTCACGTGCAGCGCGAAGGCGCCGCTCGGCGCGGCCGCCCCGTCGAGCAATCCCTCCTCGATCATGACGCGCGCGCCGTGATAGCCCTCCTCGCCGGGCTGCAGCATGAACAGCACCGAGCCGGCCAGCGAGTCACGACGGCGGGAGAGCAAGCGCGCGGCGCCGACGAGCATCGCCGTGTGAGCGTCGTGGCCGCACGCGTGCATCCGGCCGTCCACCTCTGACGCGAACGGCAGCCCCGTCTCCTCCGGCATCGGCAGCGCGTCCATGTCGGCCCGCAGCAAGATCGTGGGGCCGGGCCGGGCACCGGTGAGCTTCGCGACGACCGACGTCGTGCGCCGCCCCGTCCGGACGTCGAGCCCCAGGCCCTCGAGCGCCTCGAGCACGGTCGCCTGCGTCCGCGGCAGGGTCAGCCCCAGCTCCGGATGCCGGTGGATGCGACGGCGAAGCTGGATGGTGTCGTCCAGGATGCTCTTGGCGTCGGCGAGGATCGCGGCGGTGTTCATGGAGCAGATTATAAACGCCTCGACGGTGTATGCTTCGGCGTCGTAGTGCCTGGATCACGCCAACAAGCAACGCTTTCGATCGATGGAACGGAGGAAGCTGTGAGGGCTCGTCGCTCGTCCCGGACGCTCGCGCTCTTGCTCGCCCTGGCCGTCGCGGTGCTCGCGCCGATGTCCGCCTCGGCCGCGGCCGGGCCGGAAGGGCAGCTCACGATTGCTGTCCACGTGTCTCTGGCGCCGGCCTGGTTCGATCCCGCCGAAACGCCGGGTGTCATCACCCCCTTTCTGACGCTGTACGCGCTCCATGACGCGCTCGTGAAACCGATGCCCGGCAACGCCTTTGCGCCGAGCCTTGCCGAATCGTGGACGGCCTCGAAGGACGGCCTCACGTATGAGTTTCTCCTGCGCAAGAACGTCAAGTTCCACAACGGCGACCCGGTCACCGCCGAGGACGTGAAGTTCTCGTTCGAGCGCTACAAGGGCGCGGGGGCCTCAACCTTGAAGGCCCGGGTGGCATCGGTCGAGATCGTCGACCCACTCCGCGTACGATTTCGGTTCAAGCAGCCGTGGCCCGACTTCATGACGTTCTACGCCACGCCCGCCACCGGCGCGGCCTGGATCGTCCCGAAGAAATATGCCGAGCGCGTGGGCGACGAGGGTTTCAAGAAGGCGCCGATCGGCGCCGGGCCATACCGCTTCGTGTCGTTCAATCCCGGCGTCGAGCTCGTGGTCGAGGCGAACGAGGACTTCTGGCGCAAGACGCCCGCGGTCAAGCGCCTCGTCCTCAAATCGGTGCCCGACGAAGCGACGCGCCTGGCCATGCTCAAGCGCGCCGAAGCCGACGTCGCGTACTCGATCCGCGGCCCGAACGCCGAAGAGGTGAAGCGGACGGCGGGCCTCACGCTCAAGCCGACGTCCCCGACTTTCACGGAATGGATCGTGTTCACCGAGCAGTTCGACCCGAAGTCGCCGTGGGCGGACCAGCGCGTGCGGCTGGCCGCGAACCTCGCGATCGATCGCAAGACGATCAACGAGGCCGAGTACCTCGGGTACGGCAAGCTGGCGTTCTCGATGATCCCCCGGGACTTCGAGTTCCACTGGGCGCCGCCGGCGTACCCGTTCGACCCCGCGAAGGCCAAGCAGCTCCTCGCCGAAGCCGGCTATCCGAGGGGCTTCGACGCGGTCGAGATGGCGACCGACGCCGTCTACGCACCGGAGGCCGAGGCCGTGATCAACGGCTTTCAGGCCGTCGGGATCCGGTCGCGCCTCAGGCCGATGGAGCGCGCGGGGTTCTACAAGGCGGATCAGGAGAAGACGTTCAAGCGTCTCGTCCGCGTCGGCAGCGCGGCCGCCGGCAACGCGTCGACCCGCATCGAGGCGTTCGTGATCTCCACGGGTATTCGCTCGTACGGCGGCTACCCGGACATCGACGCGCTCTTCCGCGATCAGGCGGCTGAGATGGACAAAAAGCGCCGCGAGGCGATGCTGCACAAGATCCAGCAGCTGATGCACGAACGGGCGATGTTCGCGCCGATCGTCGAGCCGGCGCTGATGATCGGCGTCGGCGCCCGGTTGGCCGAGCTGCCGACGATCACCGGCCACCCGTACCTGTCGCCGTACGAAGACCTGAAGCTCAAGGCGCGCTGACCAATGGAGGTTGCGCGCCGCAAACCGAGGAGGTTTCGTTCATGGCACAGACGATGAAGGCATGGTTCGCGGTTCCCGGGCCCGAGGGCGCGGTCTTCGAGCTGCGCGAGACTCCGGTGTCCGCGCCGGGCCCGGGCCAGGTGGCGGTCGCCGTGCGAGCGGCCGGCACCAATCGCGGCGAGCTGATTCGCGGCGCGGCGCTGAAGGCGGGGAGCGCGCCGGCCAGCCCCGCGCGAGCGGGTACGGAGTTCGCGGGTGAGATCGCGGCCGTCGGCGATGGGGTAAGCGCCTGGCAGCCGGGCGATCGCGTCATGGGCCGCGCGGTCGGTAGCTATGCGAAGTCCGTTATCGCCCATCAGCGAGCGCTCATGAAAATCCCGGGCGGCATGTCGTGGGCCGAGGCCGCGGCGATTCCCAACGTGTTCGTCACCGCGCACGACGCGCTGGTGACCAACGCCGCCGCCCGGCCCGGCGAGGCGGTGATGGTGACGGCGGGACCGTCGGGCGTCGGCACGGCGGCCATCCAGATCGCGCGCCACATCGGCGCGAACCCGGTGATCGCGACCACGCGGACACCGGCCAAGGCCGACGCGCTGCGCGCCCTGGGCGCGCACGAGGTCGTCGACGCGCGCGACGCCACCAAGTGGGTCGATGCCGTGATGCGCGCGACGGGCGGCCGCGGCGTCGACGTCATCATCGACCACGTCGGCGGCCCGATGCTGGCCGACAACATCCGGGTGCTGGCACTCAAGGCTCGGCTCGTGAGCGTGGGCCGCAACGCGGGCCGGGTCGGCGACTGCGATCTGGACGAGATCGCGCGCAAGCGCGCCTCGATCATCGGCGTCACCTTCCGCACGCGCACGCCCGAGGAATCGCTCGCGTGCAGCGAGCGCTTCACCGCTCACCTGCTCGACGCCATCGCGAAGGGCGCGCTCAAGCCCGTGCTCGACCGCACCTTCCCGTTCGAGCGGCTCACCGACGCGCACAAATACATGCTGAGCGACGCGCAGACCGGGAAGATCGTGCTGCTGGTGGACGAGGGCGGGCGCTAGCGCCGCGCGCGGACGATGAAGACCAGCGCCGATCGCATCCTGACCACGCACGTCGGCAGCATGCCGCGGCCGGAGAGCGTCAAGGCGCTGCTCCGGGCCCGGCTGGCCGGCCAGGCCGTGAACGACGCCGAGCTGTCGTCGCGAGTGCAAGAGGCCGTCGCCGAGGCCGTGCGCGGCCAGGCACACGTCGGCATCGACGTCGTCTCGGACGGCGAGATGTCCAAGACAAGCTTCCTCGCCTACACCGACGAGCGCCTGACTGGCTTCGTCGCGATGAAGACCGATGATCCGGGCGTTCCGTCGACCAACCCTGGCGGCTCGTGGGCGCGCCGGATCGATACGCGGCGCGAGTGGCGCGCGTTCCGCGACTACTACGAGGAATACCTGCCGCGCGCGATGCCCCCCTCGACCCGCCCCACGGTGTGTCAGGGGCCGATCTCGTACAAGGGCCAGGCGCTGCTCCGGAGAGACCTCGACACCTTCAAGGAGGCTCTGAGCGGCATCGGGGTCGAGGAAGCGTTCGTGCCCGCGATCGCGCCGGCCATGGTCGGCCGAGGGCAAAATCAGTACTACAAGACGGAAGAAGAGTACGTGTTCGCGCTCGCGGAGGCGTTGAAGACCGAATACAAGGCGATCGTGGACGCGGGATTCATCCTCCAGATCGACGACCCCGGGCTCGGCGAGACGTGGGACATGATGATCCCGGCGCCGTCACTCGAGGAGTACCGGCGGACTCAGACTCGAAACATCGACGCGCTCAACCACGCGCTCGCCGGCATCGCCGAGGAGCGCGTGCGCTATCACCTCTGCTGGGGCAGCTGGCAGGGGCCGCACGTGCATGATCTCGGCCTGCGCGATATCGTCGACCTCGTGCTGCGCGTCAAGGCCCAGGCCTATTCGGTGGAGGCGGCGACGCCGCGCCACGCCTACGAGTGGCGCGTGTGGGAAGACGTGAAGCTCCCGGATGGCAAGCTGCTCATTCCCGGCGTCATCGCGCACACCACCGCGGTGGTGGAGCATCCCGAGACGGTGGCCGAGCGGATCACGAACTTCGCCCGGCTGGTCGGCCGCGAGCGGGTCATCGCCGGCGTCGATTGTGGCTTCGCGCAGGGCGCCCTGTACCAGCGCCAGCATCCCTCGGTGATGTGGGCGAAGTTCGAGGCGCTGGTCGCCGGCGCGCGACTCGCATCGGAGCGGCTCCGCCGGCGCTGAAGATTCTCGAGGTATCGAAATGAGGTAGGATCGCCGGCGTGAGCCGGCCTGCCGCCGCGGAGCTTTCCGCGACTACGAAGTTCGGCGCCCTTTACCACCGGGACTACCGCAACTACTTCCTGCTGGCGCTCGTCGGCATGACGGCCGAGAGCATCGAGCACGTCGCCAGCTACTGGGTCATCTTCGAGTCGTTCCACTCGCCGACGCTCGGCGGCTTCGCCGTCATCAGCCACTGGGTTCCGTTCCTCGTCTTCTCCGTCTACGCGGGTGCTCTCGCCGACCGCTTCGATTGCCGCAAGCTCATCCAGGCGGCGCAGGGCCTGTTGATGCTCGCGTCGCTCGCGTGGGGCCTGCTCTTCCTGACGGGCACCTTGCGGGGCTGGCACGCCGCCGCGCTCCTCATGGTCCATGGCATGGCCGGCGTAATCGTGTCGCCGCCGATTCAGCTCATCGTCCATGACATCGTCGGGCCGGAGCATCTCGCGAGCGCGATCCGACTCAACGCCATCAGCCGCTACGTCTCCATGCTGATAGGGCCCGCCGTGGGCGGCGCCCTCATGCTCGCCCTCGGACCAGGTGCGACGCTGCTTCTCAACGTGCTCCTGTACCTGCCGCTCACCCTCTACTTGTTCCGTCTGCCGTACACGGGACACGGAAACGCGGGCGGCGAATCGCGGCGGGCGCCGCGCTTGAGCCTCGCGGAAGCGTGGCAGCTCCTGGGCGAGGTGCGCTCGGACCCGCGGATCATCCGGATGATGGTGCTCGCGGGCGCGACGTCATTCTTCGTCGGGACGGCGTTCCAGGCCCAGATGCCGGAGTACGCGCACCAGCACGGCTCCGACGAGGCCGACGTCTGGTACACGGTACTGTTCAGCGCCAACGCCGCCGGCGCCGTGATCGGAGCGGTTATTCTCGAAACCGTCGCGGTCCTGCAAGGCGGCGTGCGCGCAGCGATCGTGTGCGCGGCGATCTGGGGCGCGGTCATGGCGATCTTCCCGTTCGTCCACGGCTACGCCGCGGCCGTGACGGTCCTGGTGCTCGCCGGCGTCTTCAACATCGCCTACACGTCGATGGCGCAGGCGGTCGTTCAGATCCTGGCGCCACCCAATCTGCGGGGCCGCGTGGTCGGGCTGTTCAACACCTCGATGCTCGGGCTTCGGGCCGGCAGCGGCGTGACGGTCGGCGTCCTCGGCGCGGTGATCGGCGTCGAGCTCTCGCTGACTTTGAGCGCCGTCGTTGTGGTGGCGATCGCCCTCGGCCTCCTGGCCGCGGACGTCGGACGTCGTCAGTAAGGCACCTCGATCAGGCGGTCGCGCGCCGAGCGCATGTCCTCCTGCAGCAGCTCGCGGAGCGCGCGGGCGATAGCGCCGGGCTTCCCGTCGCCGATCGGCTTCTGATCCCATTCGACGATCGGCGCGACCTTGACCGAGCTGCCGATCAGCAGCATCTCTCGGGCGGCCCGCGCCTCGGCCACCGGGATGTCGCACACCTGGATGCCCTTGAGGAGATTCCGCGTCTGCAGCGCGGTCGCCAGCTCGAGCAGGCGCAGCGAGGTGCAGCCCGACAGGATGTGATCGAACTTCGGGTGCTTCAAGGTACCGTCGGTCGTGAAAAACGCCACGTTCATGTTCGAGCTCTCGCCCACGTTCCCGGCCTCGTCGATGAAGACGCCGTTGTCGACGCCGCGCTCCTGTGCCTCCATCTGCATGAGGACGTTGGGGAGATAGTTCACGCTCTTGGTCACGGCGTAGAGGGGCGGCTTGATCGGGTACGTCGTGGTCATCACGCGAAGCCCCTGCGTGTACCACGTCTCGGGATAGGCGAGCCCCGCCGAGATCATCACGAAGAAGCCGGGCTCGGCACCGGCGGCCGGCGCCAGACCGAGACTTCCCGGCCCTGCCGAGGCCCAGTAGCGGATCGAGCCCTCGCGCCGCCCGCTCGCGGCCGTGGTGCGCACGATGATGTCGCGCATCTCGTCCCGTGACGGGAGCGTAAGCCTCGAGTTGCGCGCGGAGCGGACGAACCGATCCAGATGCGCCTCGAGGTCATAGATCTTGCCGGCCTCGATCGCCGCGGTGTCGAAGATGCCGTGCCCGCGGTGCACCATGTGGTCGTCGAACGGAACGACCATGAGCGCGGGGTCGGTCACGATCCCGCCGAGCTGGCTGGAGTAGAACGCCCAGTACTTCACCGGCTGCCGGGTCCGGAGCGCCTGAAGCCCTGCGATCACATCATCCGTCGTCAACTTCTTCAGCGTGTTCGTCGCCACGGCCATGAATGCCCCCCTCGAATCGTGCTTACCAGCGCAATCGTTAAGACGCAAATGTACCACCTCGGCCTAGGCGGGTGGCGCGCGCAATCCGCGATTCGAACCGGTGGGGGGCAGGCCATCTGGCTCGGGGCCCTCGCGTGGCGCCAGCACGCCCACGGAACGGCGCCCCCGAACGGGAGCCGACCACCAGGCGGATTTTTTCGTTCATTTGCAACCATCCGCGGGGCTTCGGCGACTATAGGGCGACGAGGGTCATGGACCAGGACGACGGCGCGATCGTCGACCGAGTGCTCGCCGGTGACCGGGATGCCTTCGGGATCCTGATCGACCGGCATCGCGGGGGCGCGACACGCTTCGCGTTGCGCATCCTCCGCGGGCGCGCCGACGCCGAAGACGTGGTGCAGGAGGCGTGGCTCCACGCGTTCCTCGAGCTCGCAGAGCTCCGGGCGCGCGACCGCTTCGTCGCCTGGCTGCTCGGCATCGTCATGAACCTCGCAAAAACCCGGCTGCGCGCCCGGCGGGAAACGCCGGTCGAGGACTGGGCCGGTGGGCGGGCGATCCGCGAATTCGTGTGGATGGACGCCGAGCCGACGCCCGAGGCCCGACAGGAAGCACATGAGCTGCACGACCGCATCTGGAGCGCGCTTGGCGCGTTGCCGCAGGAGCAGCAGGAGACCGTACAGCTGCATTACGTGGATGGATTGCGTGTGTGGGAGATCGCCGCGCTCGTCGGCGTGCCTGCCGGCACGGTGAAGGCGCGACTGCATCGGGCGCGCGGCCGACTCCGGCGGACGCTGGCCGCGGAGCTGGGCGTCCCGCTCCACGCTGGTGGACGCCGTCAGGAGGAGCAGATGATTCCGGTCACGGTCGACGACTTGATCTTTCGTGTCCCGAAGGAAGGCGAAATTCGGTATCTCCAGGTCCCCGAATGGCGGCCGGCCAACGTCGGCCCGCTGCGCGTCATTCTCCTCAAGGAGCGTGAGGGGCAGCGCGCGCTGCCGATCTGGGTCGGCGCCGTCGAAGGCGACGCCATCGCGCTGGCGCTGGCGGGCATTGGGACGCCGCGGCCGATGTCGCTCTCGCTGATGTACCGGGTGCTCGGCGAGGCGGACATCACGATCGAGCGCGTCGTGGTCACCGCGCTGCGCGACAACATCTTCTACGCAACCCTGACCCTGAAGATCGGCGGCAAGGCCCACGAGATCGACGCCCGGCCCAGTGATGCGATCACCCTGGCGCTGTACGCGGGCGCGCCCGTGTTCGTCACGCCCGCGATGCTCGAGCTGCCGACCGTCGTGCATGCGCCGGACGCGCTGCCCGCGCTGGAGATCCACACCGAGCGGGCGCGGATCGAGAAGGACCGCCCGGTGGAGGACCCGCCGATGGAGTGGCGCAGCTTCCGCTCGTTGCCGGACCCGCGAACCGCGCCGCGCTGATCCGTCGCACCTGTCATACCATTCAGGGGGCGCCCATCCGGCTCGCGAGGA
Source organism: Candidatus Rokuibacteriota bacterium (assembly GCA_003220495.1). GTDB lineage: Bacteria > Methylomirabilota > Methylomirabilia > Rokubacteriales > CSP1-6 > AR31. The sequence goes on from QHSP01000062.1 coordinate 20,043, forward strand.
GCGGGCCAGATGGGTTTCGAGTTCAGCGAGACGAGCCCCCGATTTAGATCAAGAACGCCAGATTCGGCAGTGGCTCCGCCGCGTTCACGAGCACAACCTTCTTGCGGCACATCTTCAGCTCGCCCCCGACCCGCCGGAGCCGATGCGTCGTGCGCCCGACCCACCAGTGCATCTCGCGCTTGGCCTGGATCGCGAGCTCCGCGAGGGCGAAGTTCGACTCGACGACTAGCTCGCCGTTGTCGGCGGGCGCGGCTTCGATGTTCGACACGAGCCGGCGCATGAGCGACGCCGGCTCCTGGCTGTAGCGGTAGCCGGTCTGCAGCAGCTTGATCCGCGTCTCGAGGCGGCCGCGGTTGTCGTAGATGTGCGAGATGTGCTTGTCCGGGTCGGCGCCGGGATCGGTCGTCGCCGGCATCCAGTAGACGCCGTCGTCGGTCCACAGCGCCAGCCATTCGGCGTAGCGCGCCTCGTCGGCCAGACGCGCTTCTCGGTAGACGAACTCGACTACGGCTCGGTACTCGGTGTCGGAGAGCATCGGGCGCTGGAGCGACTACGCTTCCGTCATCACCGTCCGGTAGTGGCGCCAGAGCGCGCGATTCGTCGTCTCGTCAGTGACGTGGGAGACGGTGCGGCCCTCGGCGTCGACCCGCTCACGGTTCAGGCCGCGGCCGAGCTCGAGCCACGCGACGGTGCGCGCGTGCAGGCCGAGCTGGTTGCGAGCCGCGACCGTCAGGTCCTCGGGCATGAGAAACGACGCGGGCCCCATCCCCGCCTCCGCCATGCGCAGCAAGCGGCTATTGAACTCCGGAACGCCCTTCAAGAACATCGGCGTATGCCAGTGCACGCACTCCTCGACGCCTAGGGGCTCGACGATCGCGATGTTGGTCTCGCCGAGGAACAGATTTGGAAAGATGAGCGCGTGCGCCGGGCCTTCCAGGATGCGCCGACGCGCCAGATCCGTACCATCGCGGCGCTCGAGCGCGGCCACGAACTCGGTCACGGCCGATCCCGAGGCGCCGCCCAGCCACTCGAACGGGCCCTGATAGCCGGGCGACCAGTCGATCTCCATGTGGCCGTTGCCCCAGTCGCGTACGACGGCCTTGATCGCCTTCTCCTCCCCGACGACGCGCTGGTACTGCGTGCGCACGGTGCTGAAGAGCGCGCGGTGGACGAAGCCGAGATGGTAGCCGTCGCTGTCGTTCTCGGGCAGCGCCTTCCAGTTGGCGGCGCAGTGGTGCTTCACCCATCCGGCGGTCAGCTCGACCGCTCCGGCGGGGGACAGATCGCACGAGCGGTCGAACAGCTTCGTGGCAGAGCCGAGATGCTCCGAGAGCGGAATGCCCGTTGGGCTCAGGCTGGCAAAGACGAAGCCGCGGTAGCTCGACACCCGCGGCGCGCGCGCGAGCCCGTGGGTGCTCTTGTCGAACGCCGTATAGCCGCCGGGATAGGGCACCCCGAGCAGCGCGCCCGAGACGTCGTACGTCCAGCCGTGATACGGGCAGGTGAACGTTCGCGCGTGACCGCGGTCGGCCGGACACACCATCGTCCCGCGGTGCATGCAGCGGTTGACGAACACGGCGACCGCGCCATCGGTGCCGCGCACCATGATGACGGGCTCGGTGCCTATCCGGCGCGTGACGAAGTCGCCGGCGCCGGGGATCTCGCTGTCGTGGCCGACGAAGACCCAGCCGCGGCGGAAGATCCGTTCCATCTCGTCGTCGAAGATGCGCGGATCGGTGTAGAGCGAGGCGTGGATGCGGTCGTCCTGCACGAGCGCCTTGTAGTCGATAGACGGTGCGGGCGAGAGCGACGACATCTCGTTTACTCTATCACCTCGCCCCCGTCGCTCCCGCCGTCAGGAACGGCGCCGCGAGCTCGACGAACAGCTCCGGCGTCTCGACCGCCATGAAGTGTCCCGAGCTCGCTTCGATGTATTTCGCTCCGGGGATCTGCGAGCCGACCTTGGTCACCATGGCCGGCGTACGAATCCCGTCGTGCGTGCAGCCGATCACCAGGGTCGGCGCCGTGATCCTCGCCAGGTCCGCGCTCAAATCGAACGCGGGATTCGTCGACATCCTCAAGATCGCCGCCATCGCTTCGGGATCGTTCGCGAGCCAGCGCCGGCGAAAGCGGTCGAAGCGAGAGCGATCGAGCGCGCGCATGACTTCCGGATACGAGGCGGCGAGGCTCCCCGGCTCGACCGCGCGGACTCCGCCGCGCTCGATCTCGTCGATGCGCTTGCGCGCGGCCGCGGGATTGGCGTTGGCCCACGTCGCCGGGCTGGCGGCGACGATCCGGCCGACGCGCGCCGGATGGCGTCCCGCACACGCGAGCGCGATGGCCGCGCCCATCGCGCAGCCGATCAGGTGCACCGGTCCGGTGATCCGGAGCGCGTCGAGCAGCGCGACCAGATCGGCCACGATCCCGTCCATCGTGATGACCCGCGTTTTCTCCGACATTCCGAAGCCCCGCTGGTCGTAGCGCAGGACGCGGAACTGGCGCTGAAGGGCTGCCAGCGCGTCGTCCCAGCTCTCGATGCAGCCCCCGACCTCGTGGATCGCCACAACGGTCTCACGACCGCCGCCGCCAAGGTCGTATCGAAGACTCGCCCCGTTCGCCTCGATCCAATCCATCGGTCGCGCTCCCCCGCCACGCGCTGGCTTACACCGCGTACGGCGGAATTTGCCGGTGGAACATCGCGAAGATCTGCTCCCAGTCGCGCGCCGCGCCGTGCGGGTCGAAGATGTCGCGGTTGGGCAGCGCGTAGCCGTGCTGGGCGCCCTCGTGGATCGCGTACCGATAGTCGACCGGGCACGGACGCAAGAGCGCCTCGAGCTCCTTCACCATCGACAGTGGCGCGTAGGGATCCATCTCGGCGAAGCCGCAATAGAGCTCGCCCCGGAAGTGCTTGGCCAGCAGGTGCGGCGAGTCGGGCGCATCGCTGATCAGGCTCGTGCCGTGCAGGCTCACCGACGCGGTGACCTGCTCGGGAAAGTGGCCGGCAACGCACAGCACGTGCCGGCCGCCCATGCAGTAGCCGATCGCGCCCACGCCACCCGGACGCACCGGCTCACCGCGTCCGAGGAAATCCAGGATCGCGCCCGTGTCGTCGACGACCATCTGGTTCGAGAGACGACGCCCCGGCGCGATCACCCGCTGCCGGCGCTCCGCGTCGAGCGCGTGCAGCGAGATCATCCGGTTCTGGGCGTCGCGAAACTCGTGTCGCACCTTGCCCTGGCGATAGTAGAGATCCGGGACCATGCAGTAGTACCCGACGGTGCCGATCCGCCGGGCGATCTCGAACAGCTCCTCGCGCACCCCCCAGATGTCCATGTAGATGATGACCGGGGGAAACGGCCCGTCCTGCTCCGGATGGGTGACGAACGTCTCCATGCGGCCCGACGGCGTAGGGATCTCGACGAGGCGCTCATTCATGGTGTCCGTGACACTAAGCCGCAGCCGACCACGTCGTCAAGACAGCCCCGGGACGTGGTAGCATGACCGCACTTTTCACTCCGAATTGATCGGAGGCGCGCCTCGACCGGCGAGGCCCCAGTCCCGCGACGGTCTGCGGCGCGCACAGCAGGAGAGTCCGCGATGCGATTCGGTCTGCTCTACGAGGCGCAGCGACCGTTCAAGGGCACTGACATCGACTGGAACAAGCTCTACAAGGAAACGTTGGAGCAGTGCGTCCTTGCCGACAGGGTCGGCTTCGACAACCTCTGGTTCGTCGAGCACCACTTCCTAACGGGATTCTCGGGCTCGCCGTGTCCGGAAGTCCTGCTCGGCGCGCTCAGCCAGATGACCCGGCGGATCCGGATCGGCTTCGGCGTCTGCATCCTGCCGTCCCATCATCCGGTCCGCGCCGCCGAGCGCGCCGCCATGCTGGACCAGCTCACCGACGGTCGGCTCGAGTTCGGCACGGGTCGGTCCAACGCCTACGAGCAGATCGGTCAGGGCATCGATCCTCGGAACACGCGCGCGATGTGGGAAGAGTCGATCACGATGATCCCGCAAATCTGGCAATCGGAGGAGTTCTCCTGGGAGGGAACCTTCTGGAAGGTGCCGAAGCGCCACGTGCTGCCGAAGCCGCATCAGAAACCGCACCCGCCCATGTATCTCGCGTGCACGCAGACCGAGAGCTACGACGTGGCGGCGGACAAGGGCATCGGCGTCCTGTCGTCGGCCACCTTCGCCACGAATATCCTCGCCGAGCACGTCAAGCGCTATCGAGCGAGAGTCAAGCAGGCGACGCCCGTCGGCGCGGTCGTCAACGACTACTGGGGTAACAACGTCCACGCGTTCTGCGGGACGAACAACCGCGAGGCTCGTGATCTCGCCGCGCTCTCGCTCAAGACGTTCTTCGGCCCGGACAAGCCGTATATCCGCGACCGCGTCAATGCCTACGAGCAGCTGCTGGAGTCGTGGGGCGGCGTGCCCGATCACCTGAAGGCCGATTTCGGCCGGTGGCTCCGGCAGTCCGACGCCGCGCACAAGGAGCAGGCCGCACAGGTCGGGATCTCGCTCGACAGCGGCCCGGGCGCCGCGCGCGCGGCCTTCGGCCAGATGGACCCGGACACCCTGTGCGACCGCGGCATCATCATCGCCGGCGATCCGGACAGCTGCATCAAGGGGGTTCAGCTCTACGAGGAGGCCGGGGTCGACCAGGTCATCCTGATCACGCAGACCGAGACGATTCCGCACGAGCGAGCGATGCAATCCATCGAGATGTTCGGCAAACACGTGATCCCGGCGTACCGCACGGGCGCCAGACGTGCGCCCGTGGCCGCGGGGGCCTGAGGAGAGAGTCATGGCGACCACGACGACGCAGACCACCGGGCTCGAGGCCGACGTTCTTCGCGCCGACGACCGCCGCTTCGAGGCGATGAAGAAGGGGGACTGGGCCGCGCTCGACGCCGCCCTGTCCGACGACCTGACCTACGTGCACTCGACCGCCCGGCAGGAGTCGAAGGCCGAGCACATCGCCAATCTCCGCGGTGGCAAGCCGCACTACCGCGGGATCGCTCCCCGCGACCGGCGCGTGCGTGTCGTCGGCGGTGTCGGCATCGTCGACGGCGTGTCGGACATGCACGTGGAGCGCGACGGGAAGGAGAATCGGTTCACCGTGCGCTATCTGGCGGTGTACGCGAAGGCCGGCGCGGACTGGCGCATGATCGCCTGGCAGTCGACCCGCCAGGACTAGGCAGGAGGCTCGCATGTCGGTGCTCGTGATCGGCGCGACCGGCTTCATCGGCCCTCGGGTCATCCGGCGCCTCGTGGCGCGCGGCGAAAAGGTCGTCGGCATGGATCTGAGCCCCGGCGCGGCAACCTTCGGCGGCGTGCCGACCGGCGCGCCCGTGGTCCGCGGAGACGTCACGCAGTTCGAGGACGTGATGCGCACCGTGCTCGACGTGAAGCCCGACCGGCTCATCAACCTCGCCTACGGCCTCGGCGCCGGCGAGGGCAACCCGCATCAGGTCATGCGGCTGGACATCCTCGGGATGGACAACTGCTTCGAGGCCGCGCGCCTGGCCGGCGTCAAGCGCGTGGTGTATGCGAGCTCGGTCGCGGTCAGCGGCCAGCAGAGCAACTTCGGCGACCGGCTGGCGACCGAGGACGATCCGACGTACGGCACGAGCCAGTACGCGATGCACAAGATCTTCAACGAGTTCCAGGCGAAGAAGTACATCAAGAACTACGGCATGTCGATCACGGGCGTGCGTCCGGCCAACGTCACCGGACCGGACAAGGTTCGCGGCTCGGTCGACCACGTCCAGATCATGGTTGACGCCGCGCGTGGCCGGCCGGTGCACCTGCCGGCCAAGGGGCTCATGCGGCTCCTGATCCACGTCGAGGACATGGCGGAAGTCTTCACCCGCATCCTGCTGGCCGACGCGCCTCGCCATTCCCTCTACAACTCCGGCGGCATCCCGGTGAGCCTCGGCGAGCTGGCGGACATCGTGCGCAGCTTCCTGCCGGAGGCGCAGATCACCTTCGCCAAGGAAGGCGGCCGCGAAGAATCAGGCAACTACCTGGTTGACTGGAGCCGTCTGGCCAAGGAGTTTGGGATCGAGTACCCGGGCCTGCACACGCGCGTGCTCGAGGTCATCAACGAGGTCCGGCAACAGGAGGGTTTGCCGCTGGTCGGCCGCTAGCGCGCTACCATTGCAGTGCAAGTCTAACGGGAGGCGAGCCATGGGCTACAACCGGATCTCGGCGGACTGTCACCTCGATCTGATCTGGCTGCCGCCGGATCTCTTCGTCTCGGAAGCGCCCCGCGAGCTGAAGGAGCGCATGCCGTACGTGGCCGACGGGCCGGACGGCCGGCGCTGGGTCGCCAACAACGGCGCCGTCTTCGGCCTGGCCGGTGGCGTCGGCGCGTCGGGCACCAAGTACATCCCGGGCAAGCAGCTGCGCGTCGACGTGATGGCGTCGACCGGCCTGTACGACGACGGCAAGAAGGGCATCCGGCGGCCCGGCGATCCTCACCTCCGGATCAAGGAGATGGACCGCGACGGCGTCGACGCCGAGGTCATCTACGGTATCCTCGCCGCGGCCGCGAAGCTGAACGACCGCGAGGCGTCCAACGAGATGCTGCGCATCTACAACACGTGGATGCACGAGTTCTGCAGCCATTATCCCAACCGGCACATCGGTCTCGCGTGCCTCCCCTACGGCGACATCGACGCTGCGGTCGCCGAGGTGCATCGGGTTGCCAAGCTCGGCTTCAAGGGCATCGAGCTCTCGTGCTCGTGGGACATGGAGCCCATGTGGCATCCGTGCTGGGAGCCGCTCTGGCAGGCGATCAACGAAGTCTCGATTCCGCTGCACTTCCACACGTTCCCGTCGGTCTCGCCGAAGCTCCGCGAGCAGTACACGGGGCTCACGCAGCGCGCGTTGATGTTCAGCGGCCTGTGCCTGTTCCAGATGACTCTCGGCAACATCCTGACCGCGCTGATGGGGCGCGCGGTCTTCGAGCGCTATCCGAATCTTCGCATCGCGTTCGGCGAAAGCGGCATCGGCTGGATCCCCTACGTGCTCGACCGCATGGACTTCGAGTACGAGGACCAGTACAAGGACCTCCCGCTCAAGCTCAAGCCGAGCGAGTACTGGCGCCGCCAGTGCAAGGCGACCTTCCAGTACGACCGCGTCGGCACCAAGCTGATCGACGAGATGGGGCTCGAGACCTTGATGTGGGGCAGCGACTATCCGCATCCCGATGGGGTGTGGCCGGAGTCGGCCAAGTACATCTCCGAGCAGTTCAAGCATCTTCCCGACGACGTCACGCAGAAGATGACCTGCGAGAACGCCGGCAAGTTCTACGGTTTGATGTGATTCAGAAGTAGAGCCCGCGACCGGCGACTCAAACCGGCGCGAGCGCCAAGCTGTGCGTAGCACCTGACGCCCCGGCCCGTTCCGGCCGGGGCGTTTGTGCGCATTGCCCGGGGGCGGCCCCTCGCCGGTGGCCGCTCAGCCGCGGGGCAGCAGCTCCGCGCGGTAGCTGCGCCTCAGCGTCTCGAGCTTCAGCAGCACCGGCGTGCCCAGCCACATCGCGTAGATGCTGTGGTCGTCGACCGAGTCGTCGGACAGCGGGTGGATCAGCACGTCGAGACCGTCTCGGTGGAACACGAGCCACTCGACGACGGGCTGAAACTGGTCGGGCTTGAAGATGACCTGGGCGTTGGCGACCGGATGCGGCCCGACCGGCCCATCACGAAAGCCGCCGAACTCGACCTTGAACTTCTCGCCGATCGCGGCGCACACCCGCTCGGCGGTCGAACGCGTCTTCTGCGGATCGTAGTAGATGTGCGCGTGGTAGCCGCGGTTCGGGATGGTGTCTGTCATCGTTCATCCTCCCAGCTGGGGTCGTTCGGTTTGGATCAGGCCACGAGCGCGGCACCGAGATTTCTGGCGAATTCCTCCAGGAGCGCGTCGGCTTTCTTCTTGATGACGGGCTGACCGAACTCGCCGATCCGGCCGAGGATGGCGAGGTCGGTCTCGATTTGCAGGCGCGTGCCGCCCTCGCCCGGTACCAGCGTGAGGCTCATGCGGGCGCGGATCCCGCCGCCCACGCGACGGTCGTTGGCCTCGGCCCGTATGCGAGCTCGCCACGAGCTTCGATCCTGCTCCTCGATGGTCATGGTGCCCTGGAGCGACAGGCGGATGGGGCCCACCTGGAGCCGCAGGCTCCCCTTGTAGGCGCTCGCGTTCACGGCCTCGACGGTCTCGAGCCCGGGGACGCAGCTCGCGACCTTCGGAACCTCCATCAAGAAGTCCCACAACCGCTCCCGCTCGACGGGGATCAGGCACTCTTGTGTGAAGGTCACCGCGTCCCGCGCGCCGTCGCCCGCGCCGCGTCCCGCGCCTGCGTGAGCGCGCGGGCGACGATGACCGCGGCCATCTCACGCTTGTACGCCGCGGACCCTCGGTGGTCGCTGAGGGGGTCCACGGCGCCCTTGATCGACTCGCCCGCAGCCTGGAGCAGCTCTGCGCTGAACCGCTGGCCCGCCAGGAGCGCCTCGGCCGCACGCGCTCGGATCGGCGTCACGCCCACAGAGCCGAGCGCGATCCGCGCCTGGCGACAGCGCTCGCCGTCCGGCTCCAGGCTCACGACGGCGGCGACCGCGACGGTCGCGTAGTCGTCCGCGGTGCGCGGAAGGAACTTCACGTAGGCGGCGCCGCTCGCCGGGGGAAGCTGCGGCGCGACGACGGCGGTGACGACCTCGCCGGGCGCGAGCGAGCTCTCGTAGTAATCGCGGAAGAACTCTTCAACCGGCAGCTCGCGCCGTCCGACGGCGCCGCGGATCTCCACGCGGGCCCCGAGCGCGATCAGCGTCACGGGCGGATCCTGGTTCGGGTCGGCGTGGGCAAGCGCCCCGCCGACAGTCGCCATGTTGCGGATCCGGACGCTCGCAACGCGGCGGAACGTTTCGGCCAGGACCGGAATCCGCTCTCGAACGATGGGTGAAGTCTCCACCTCCCGGTGCGTGACGAGCGCGCCGATGCGGAGGCCGCTGTTCGCGACCTCGATCCGGTTGAGCCCCGGGATGTCGTGCAGGCTGATCAGGTAGCCAGGGCTCACCAGTCGCTGCCGCATCATGGTCACCAGGGCGGTGCCGCCCGCGATCACCCTGGCCTCTTCGCCATGCTCGCGCAACACGGTGAGCGCTTCGTCGAGCGTGCGCGGTGCCGCGTACTCGAAGGCGTTCATGCCCGACTCCGCTGAGCCGCCGTCCGGATCGATTCGATGATCTTGTAGTAGCCGGTGCACCGACAGAGATTGCCGAGCATCCACTCGCGGATCTCGGCGTCGGTCGGATTCGGGATCGCGTCGAGCAGCGCCTTGGCCGACACGACCTGGCCCGGGGTGCAGATGCCGCACTGAAAGCCGCCCGCGTCGATGAACGCCTGCTGCACGGGGTGGAGCCGCTCGTCGCCGGCGAGGCCCTCGACGGTCGTCACCGCGTGGCCGTCGGCGCTGACCGCCAGGGCAATGCAGGAGCTGATCATCTTTCCGTCGAGCAGCACCGTGCACGCCCCGCAGACGCCGACGCCGCATCCTTCCTTGGAGCCGGTGAGCCCCAGATCGTTCCGGAGGCAGTCGAGCAGGGTGCGGTACGTCGGAATCTCCACAGAGCGCGCCGTGCCGTTGACGGTGAGATGAATCTTGCGGTTCACGGGCGCCCCTCCTCTGTTGGGAGCCGCGCCTCGCGCACAGCCTCCTTGAGGGCGAAGTAGACCTTTTCGGCCGTGATGGGAAGGCTGAGGATGCGCACCCCGCATGCGTCGGCGACGGCGTTGGCGATGGCAGGCGCGACGGAGCTGATGCTGCCCTCGCCGATGGCCTTGGCGTTGAACGGTCCTGGCCCCACCGGGTCCTCGAGGATCACGGTGGTGAGCGGCGGGATGTCCTGGATCGTCGGGAGCTTCACGTCACCGAGGCTCAAGGTCGAGATGCGGCCCTCCTCGGTCTTGATCTCCTCCATCAGCGCGAAGCCGAGCCCCTGGATGAGCCCGCCCTCGATCTGTCCCTGGTGGCCGAGCGGATTGATGACGGTACCGACGTCGTGCGCGGTCGTGAAGCGTCGCACGGTCACCTGCCCCGTTTGCGCGTCGACCGCGACCTCGGCCACCTGAGCGGTAAAGGACGTGACCGCGCCGTGCGCCTTCGCGTCGTAGAAATGCGAGGCCTCCAGGGTTCGGCCCTCGCGCGCCGCGGCCCGCGCGACCGCGGCGAGTGAGTCGCCGGGCACGCCCAGCTTCGAGGCCTCGGCCTGGATCTGCGCCTTGAGCTTTTCCGCGGCGTGATAGGCCGCGCGGCCGCCCGTGTGGGTGACGCGGCTACCGCCCACGCCGGAGTCGGTCGCGAAATCGTCGGTGGTGGCCATCTCGATCTCCACGTCGTCCACCGCCAGGCCGAGGACTTCGGCCACGACCTGACGAAGCACGAGGTGGGCACCGGTGCCGGTATCGGGTAACGCGATCCGCAAGGTCACGCGCCCGTCAACCCCGAGCCGCACGACCGCGTTGGTGAATCCGACGCCGATGTGCCGGTGCGTCATCGCCATGCCGCGCCCGATCCAAGGGCCCGGCTTGGGTTGGGAATACTCGCTGGCCTTCAGCGCGGCCTCGAGCGTGTCGCTGGCCCGGACGTGCTCGAGATGGTGGCCGTTGGCGAGGTGATCGCCGTCCTTGAGCAGGTTCCGCCGACGGAACTCCGCCGGGTCGAGCGCGAGCTCTTTGGCGATCATGTCCATGTGCGATTCCTCGGCGAAGACCATCTGGGGCTCGCCGGGCGACCGGGCATGACCGCAGGGGATGTTGTTCGTGTACACGCAGAACGATTCGATCCAGAGATTGGGGATCCGGTAGACCCCGGCGCCCATGCTGGCGCCGCCGAGGCTCACGCTCGGCGCCGGCTTGAAGGCCGCGTAGGCCCCGCTGTTGAACAGCGCTCGCACGCTCCGGGCCACGATCCTGCCGTCGCGGCTCACGCCGGTGCGAAGCGTGATGACGGCCGGATGGCGCGGATTGCCCGCCATCAGCTCCTCGGCGTAGCGCATGACCATCTTGACGGGGCGGCCGGTCACGCGCGCCAGATGGTAGGCGAGCGGGAGATCCATCAGCGAGCCCTTGCCGCCGAAGTCGCCACCGATCGGCGTCAGGTTGACGCGGATCTTCTCCTGGGGCAGCTGGAGCGCGTGGGAGAGGAGCTCCTTGAGGCGAAAGGGCATCTTGTTCGACGCCCACACCTGCACCCTGCCGTCCTCGTCGATGGCCACGACACCTGCGTGCGGCTCGAGATAGCCCTGGTGAGCGAGCTGCGTCCGTAAGGTGTGCTCGAAGGTCCGGTCGGCTTCGCGAAACCCGGCCTCCACGTCGCCGAGCTTGAAGCGGAGCACCGACTGGACGTTGGCGTGGGGCCGCTCGGCCGGCGCGCCTTCGTAGGCTTCGGGATTCTCGTGCACGACGGGCGCGCCGGCCACGATCGCGGCTTCGGGATCGAAAACGGCCGGCAAATCGTCGTATTCGACGTCGATGAGCGTCGTCGCCTCTTCCGCGATGTCCGGATCGGCGGCGGCGACCACCGCGACCTTCTCGCCGATGAATCGCACGCGGTCGCGCGCCAGGACCGGCATGTCGAACATCCGTCGTCCCACCAGGATGTTCGGGAGATCTTTGGCGGTCAGAACCGCGAGCACTCCGGAGAGGGCCTTCGCCCGCGACGTGTCGATCCGCACGATGCGCGCGTGAGGCAACGGACTGCGCAGAGCTTTGCCCCAGATCAGGCCGGGGGCCGACACGTCTCCGGAGTAGCGCGCCTCACCGCTCACCTTCTCGACGCCGTCGACGCGGCCGATGGGCTTGCCGACTATACGGTGGGCCATGGTTGCTCCTTGTTTGATTGGCACATCTACCCCGCCGCGTGCAGAATCTTCCCGCCGGCCTCGACCGACTTGGCGTCGATCAGGATCACTGCGAGCACGCACGGCGCCGTTCCGTTGTTGACCCAGTTGTGGATCGTGCCCCGCTGCACCATCACGTCACCGGCCTTGAGATGGACGCGCGTGTCGTCCAGCTCCATGTCGATCTCGCCGGAGATGATCACGATGTAGTCGATCGAGTCGGTCCGATGGTTGCGCGCCGCGAGCCCAGGCGCGAACTCGATGATGCGGAAGATCGTCCCCTTCGCGAGCGTCGTGCCGACCTTGCGCAGGCCCTCGTCGGCGGCGCCGTCGTTGTTGACCGGGAACCCCTCGGTCGTCCAGACGTTGCACACCGTCGCGCCGGGCCGGCCCGACGTGACGTTCTTCGAGACCTCGTCGATCTTCACGATCGCGCGACCGTTCGCATCGTGGCCCGTGATCACCCGCCGCACCTGCAGTGCCATGTCTCGCCTCCTGACTCAGAAGGCGCGCCTCGGCCGGCGGAGCCCTAGCCCCGCGACGGCCGGCGGCGCGCACGATCACGTCGATTGGCGGATGGCTGCCGCGTCCGCCCGCGCCGCGGATGATAGCGCGGCTTCGGCGTCCGCGGAATGGTCAGGACCCGCGGCGCGAGCGGCCGCGGCGCGCGTGCCGAGCGCGCGCTCGCCGCGTCTCGATCGGGCGAAAGAGCCTCGGGAAGCGCCACTTGAGCGTTGTGTACTTCTTGCGGAGCCACCGACTCTCGGGCAGCAGCACGAACACGCCGATCAGGATGACAAGGATGCCGGGCCCCGGAATGCCGGGAATGGAGAGCACGAGCCCGAGCACGATCAGCGTGATCGCCGCCGCCCACCGCGCCAGTCGCTTCATCAGGTCGAGAATCGGATTAGTCCTTGGGAGATCAGGCGATCCGAGCCCTCCCGAGCTTGGCACGTGTGCCTCGTCTGGAGAGGTCGTGAGTGCTCAGTATATAGTCCGCCGTCCAGCCGGGCGCGTGTTGCATTGGTCCGCCAGGATGGTGTATTCCCGGAGGACGGCTTGCAAGGTTGGCGTGCTCGCGCGGCAGGCAGACGTCGCGTTCGGGGATCGTGCGGGCGCGGGGAGGTTGAGATGCATTTCGGCGCGTTCTTCTATGGGACCGTGGACATGCCCGACGCCGGCGTCGACGGGCCGCCGGCGCACACGCGGAGCTACGGTCAGGAGAGCTACCGCCGCGCCTACGCCGATCTCCTCGCCTACGCGGAAGCCTGTGACGCGCTCGGGTACGACTCGATGTGGACCGCCGAGCACCACTTCCACAACCACGGGTTCGAGGTCGTCCCGAACGTCGTTCTCCTGAACGCGGTCCTGGCCCAGCGCACGCGGCGCATCCGCCTGGGGGCGCTGATCCACGTCCTGACCGCCTGGCACCCGATCCACTTCGCCGAGGATTACGCCTTCGCCGACGTGCTCTCGGGCGGCCGGCTGCTCTGCGGCCTCGGGCGCGGCACGGAGGAGCGCGAGTCGAACGTGTTCGGGGTCAACGTTGGCTACGGCAACAACGCCGACGACGTCCGGAACCGCGACGTCTTCGAGGAGCAGGTCGAGATCTTCAAGGCTGCGACGTCCCGCGAGCGCTTCGCCTATCGCGGCAAGCACTACACGATCCCGCCCGAGGGGTTGACGTTTCGCGGCGAGCCCGTCACCGAGTTCCCGCTGGTCCCGCGGCCGATCAATACTCCCGTCCGCATCTATCAGCCGATCAGCAGCGAGGACACGCTGGTCTACGCCGCCCGGCAGCGCCACATCGGCGTGCTCGCGAATCATCCCTGGGAGCGGATGGTGCCGTGGTGGCGGCGCTACGGCGCGCTCGTCGAGGAAGCCCACGGCGTCAGGCTGCGTCCCGGCGAGGACCGCATGCTCCAGGTGCAGCTCCACATCGCCGACTCGGCGGAGGCGGCGATCCGCACCGCGCGGCGCGGGCACGACGAGCTCACCAAGCTGCTCTGGCCGAACATCATCCGCCGCAACGCGGCGCTCGCGAGCCGGCCGCCCTTCACGCTCGAGGAGCGTATGGCGGGCAAGTCCTGGATCGTGGGCACGCCCGAGCAGGTGCGCGACACCTTGCTCGAGATGCAGGCCGAGCTCGGCTTCGAGTCGCTCGTGATCTTCCCGCACCTGCCGGGGATGCGGCGCGCCGAGACGCTCGAGCAGCTCGGACGATTCTGGGCCGACGTGCGGCCGGCGCTCGCCGCGCGCGTGCCGGGCCAGCCGGTGACGGCCGGCGTATGACGGAGGACAGAATGCTGAAGAAGCTGCCCGCGACGATCGCGACGGGTCTGCACGGATCGATCCCGCCCCACCGCTACTGGGCGTACTACACCTGGCAGGAGATCGACGCCATCGCCAAGCGCGACCCGAACGCGACGGCCGTGTTGAACGTCGGCGCGGTCGAGCAGCACGGCCCGCATCTTCCGCTGATCACCGACACGCTCCTCGGCATGGAGGTGCTCGGCGCGGCGCTGGCGAGGCTCCCGGACGACGTCACGGTGCTGGCGCTGCCGCCGACCACGTTCGGCAAGAGCGTCGAGCACATCACGTTCCCGGGCACGCTGACCTTCAGTGGCGACACCCTGCGCATGGTGCTGAGAGATCTGGCCGCGTCGGTGGCGCGCAGCGGGTTCACGAAGCTCGTCCTGCTCGGCAGCCACGGCGGGAACGTCGGCACGACCGACGACTACTTCCGCGACCTCCGGATGGAGACCGATCTGCGAGTGTTCAAGATCTTCCTCGGTGGGATCGGTAACGTGCCGGGTCTGGTCGCGCCCGAAGAAGCCGCCATCGCGATGCATTCCGGCGACTCCGAGACCTCCCTGGTGCGCCACCTGGCCCCCGAGCTCGTGCACATGGATCGCGCCGAGGGCTACGTCTTCGAGCCCACGCCGGAGATCGGCTACTCGTTCAAGGGCCACGACGTGATCGAGGCGTGGGTGGCCTCGGATCTCTCGAAGACCGGCGCGATCGGCAACCCGCACCGCTCGTCCGCCGACAAGGGCCGTCAGATGTTCGAGGCGAAGGCGTCGCGCCTGGCCGACCTGCTCCAGGCGATCTATCGAAGCCCGAAGCGGGAAATCCACCTGGCACCGAAGGACGCCTAGGAGAGCCCCGTCATGGCCACCGTCACGCGCCGCTCGCTCCTCGCGACCGCGGTCCTCGCCACCGCCGGCTCGCTCGCTCACCGCCGGCCGGCGCGAGCGCAGTCGGTCGACAAGCTCTCGTTCGGCACCAACTGGAAGGCGCAGGCCGAGCACGGCGGCTATTACCAGGCCGTCGCGACGGGCATCTACAAGAAGCTCGGCCTCGACGTGACGATCCGGATGGGCGGGCCGCAGATCAACCATCCGCAGCTCCTCGCCTCGGGCGTCATCGACTTCAACATGGGCAGCAACTGCTTCAGCGCCCTGAACTACGTGAAGAACACCATCCCGATGGTGTGCGTCGGCACCGTCTTCCAGAAGGACCCTCAGGTGCTCATCGCCCACGCGGGCCAGGGCAACGACTCGCTCGCGGCGATGAAGGGCAAGCCGATCATGATCTCGCCGGTGGCGCGGGCGGGCTACTGGCAGTTCCTGCGCGTGAAGTACGGCTACAGCGACGATCAGATCCGGACGTACACCTTCAATATGGCGCCGTTCCTCGCCGACAAGTCGGCGATCCAGCAAGGGTTCGTGACGAGCGAGCCGTTCAAGCTCGAGAAGGCCGGCGCCAGGCTCGTCGTCCATCTCCTGGCCGACGGCGGCTACTCGTCGTACGCGACCACGATCGAGACGTCGTGGAAGCTCGTCAACGAGAAGCCCGATCTGGTCCAGCGCTTCGTGAACGGCACGATCGAAGGCTGGTACTCCTACATGTACGGCGACGGCTCCCCGGCCAACGCGCTCATCAAGAAGGACAACCCGGAGATGACCGACGACCAGATCGCGCACAGCCTCGCGACCTTGAAAAAGTACGGCATCGTCGACTCCGGGGACGCCGAGAAGCTCGGGATCGGCGCGATGGTCGACGCGCGCTGGAAGGACTTCCACGCCACGATGGTGGAGGCCGGGCTCTACACCGCCGACCTCGACCTCAGGCGCGCGTACACCTTGCAGTTCGTCAACAAGAAGCACGGGATGAGCCTCAAGACCGGGAAGTCGTGAGCCGCGCCGTCGTCCAGCTGCAGAACGTCGACAAGGTCTACGGCAACGGCGTCGTCGCCCTCCGTCACCTCGATCTGAATGTCGGCGAGGGAGAGTTCCTGAGCCTGCTCGGTCCGTCCGGATGCGGCAAGAGCACGGTGCTGCGGCTGGTCGCCGGGCTCGGCGAGGTCTCGGGCGGCCGCATCGAATGGCCCGGCGGCAACGGCCGGGCCGGCCTGCCGCAAGGCGACATCGGCTTCGTGTTCCAGGAGCCGACGCTCATGCCGTGGGCCACCGTGTTCAAGAACGTCCTGCTTCCGCTGAAGCTGCGGGGCGTGGCGCCCGACGAGGCGGCCGGGCGGGTGCGCGAGGCCATCGCCATGGTGGGGCTCGACGGCTTCGAGCGCGCCTATCCGCGCGAGCTCTCGGGCGGCATGAAGATGCGCGTGTCGATCGCCCGCGCGCTGGTCACGCATCCACGGCTCCTCCTGCTGGACGAGCCCTTTGCGTCGCTCGACGAGATCACGCGCTTCAAGCTCGACAACGACCTGCTGGCGCTCTGGGCCAGGCAGCGCTGGACCGTCGTGTTCGTGACCCACAGCGTGTACGAGTCGGTCTACCTCTCGACGCGCATCGCGGTGATGACCGCGCGGCCCGGACGCACGGCCAGCGACGTCGCGATCGAGGCGCCGGCGCCCCGCGACGAAGCGTTCCGCACCTCGACGCTCTACAACGACTACTGTCGGCTGGTCTCGGCCCGTCTCGCCGAGGCGATCCGCTCGTGAGCCGCGGCTCGCCGGCCATGTCGAGCATTCGCTCGGTCGAGCCGGAGCGCGCCGCGAACAGCGCGGGCCTCCGTGACGTGGACACGGTGCCTACGGCGCGGAAGCTGTGGCGGCTCGACCTCGGCTGGGCGGTGCGCCGCGCGCTGCCGCCGGTCGCCATCGGCGCGGCGGGCCTCGTTGCGTGGGAGCTGGTGGTCCGTTTGAACCAGATTCCCTACTACATCCTCCCGGGCCCGCTGCTCGTCTTGAAAACGCTCGTCCAGGACTGGGGCACGCTCTATCCCTCGCTCCTCGTGACCCTGGCGATCACCGGAGCGGCCCTGCTCGTCGCCACGATGGCCGGCGTGCTCATCGCGATCCTGTTCACGCAATCGAAGCTCGTCGAGCTGAGCCTGTTCCCGTATGCGGTGATCCTCCAGGTGACGCCGATCGTCGCGATCGCGCCGCTCATCATCATCTGGGTCAGGAACATCCCCCTGGCGCTCCTGATCTGCGCCTGGCTCGTCGCGTTCTTCCCGATCGTGTCCAACACGACGCTCGGCCTCAACAGCGCCGACCACAATCTCCTGAACCTGATGCAGCTCTACGGCGCCTCGCGGCGGCAGATCTTCTGGTACCTGCGCCTGCCGAGCGCGATGCCGTACTTCCTGGGGGGGCTCCGCATCAGCGGCGGTCTGGCGCTGATCGGCGCGGTCGTGGCGGAGTTCGTCGCCGGCACGGGCGGGGCCCAGTCGGGCCTCGCCTATCGCATCCTCGAGTCCGGGTACACGATGCAGATCCCCAGAATGTTCGCCGCGCTCCTGATGATCACGGGCTCCGGGATCTTCATCTTCCTGGCGCTGACGGCGCTGTCGCACATGATCCTCCGGAAGTGGCACGAGAGCGCCGTCACGCGAGAGGGCTGAGGGGAGAGGGCTGAGGGGAGAGGGCTGAGGGGAGAAAGTTGCCGGGAGAGGGTTGAGGTGACACCGGATTTCGTCACGGTACCCGAGCGGAACATCTATCGCCTGCGCAACGCGACGGTGGCGAGCCCGCTCCTGAGCGAGCTCCCGCCCGGCGCGCCGGTCTCGCCCGACGGGCTGGCGCTCGTCGACGTCTTCGTGCGCGACGGGCTGATCGCCGCCGTGGTGCCCCCGGAAACCCGGGAAGGCCCCGAGGCGAGCGTCGACCTCGCGCGCGCTCAGCTCTGGCCGTGTCTCATCGACGTCCACACCCATCTCGACAAGGGCCACACGTGGGAGCGCGCGGAAAACCAGGACGGCACGTTCGACGGCGCGATCCGCGCCGTGTCGGCAGACCGCGCCGCGCGCTGGTCGGCCGAGGACGTCCGCCGCCGCATGGAGTTCGGGATTCGCTGCAGCTGGGCGCACGGTACGAAGGCGGTGCGGACGCACCTGGACTCCTTCGCGACGCAGGCCGCGATCACCTGGCCCGTGTTCGAGACATTGCGCAAGGAGTGGGCCGGCCGAGTCGACCTTCAAGCCGTCTCGCTGGCTCCGCTGCAGACGTTCGGCACGCGGGAGGGCGACGAGCTGGCGGATCGGGTCGCGGCCGCGGGCGGCGTCCTCGGCGCGGTGGCCTACATGTCGCCGGAGATCGACCCCTTGCTCGATCGTCTGTTCGAGCGCGCCGCCGAGCGCGGGCTCGACGTCGACTTTCACTGCGACGAGAGCGGCGACGTCGGCGCGCGGGCGCTCGGTCGCATTGCGCGCGCGGCGCTGCGTCGGCGCTTCCAGGGCCGCGTGGTCTGCGGTCACTGCTGTAGCCTCGCCATCCAGCCGCCCGACGTCGTCACCGAGACGCTCGACCTCGTCGCCCAGGCGGGGATCAGCGTGGTCAGCCTGCCGATGTGCAACCTCTATCTGCAAGATCGCGTCCCCGGGCGGACGCCCCGCTGGCGGGGTGTGACACTCCTCCACGAGCTCGCGGCGCGGCGCGTGCCCGTCGCCGTGGCCAGCGACAACACGCGCGACGCCTTCTACGGCTTCGGCGACCACGACATGCTCGAGGTGTTTCGTGAGGCCGCGCGCGTCTGCCATCTCGATCGGCCCTACGGCGACTGGCCCCGCGCGGTGACGACGACATCCGCCGACCTGATGGGCATCGCCGGCAGTGGCCGCATCGGCCCGGGGCTGCCGGCGGACCTCGTGCTCTTCGAGGGGCGGACGTGGAGCGAGCTCCTGTCGCGACCGCAGGCCAATCGCGTCGTGCTCCGGAACGGCCGGGCGATCGATCGCCGGCTGCCCGACTACCGCGAGCTGGACGACCTGCTCCGCTAGCCATGGATCGCGAGCTCCAGAACCCGCCCGGCGTTCATCCGCCCCAGGCCCACTACTCACACGTCGCCCGCGCGGGCAAGACCCTCTACATCTCCGGTCAGCTCGCGATGGATCGCTCGGGCGCCGTCGTCGGGATCGGCGACGCGCGGGCGCAGGCGCGGCAGTGCTACGACAATCTCGCGACGATCCTCGCGCACTACGGCGGAAGCCTTCGCCACCTGATCAAGACCACCACGTACATCACGCACTGGGGCTTTCGGCCGCTGGTGGCCGCCGCGCGCGACGAGCTGTTCGGGGCGCCTCCCTATCCCGCGAACACCTTGCTCGTCGTGGCCGGGCTCGCCGAGCCGCACTTTCTGGTCGAGATCGAAGGCATCGCCGTTCTCGACTGAGGACGCGCGACGCGGAGGAACGACATGCCGATCGGACGCTTGAGCAAGATCGCCGCGGGGATCATCTTCGTCGTGGCAGCGCTCGGAGTGACCGCACCCGTCCTGCTCGTCCCGCTCGGGCTGGCCGTCTGGGTGTTCGGCGAAGTCCTCCGAGCGTAGAATCCCCGTTGGGAGGGAAAGGGCCATGAGCGCAGCTTCGCGTGACTTCCAGGAAAAGACCGTCACCCTGCCGAACGGCCTGAAGCTCCACTACTACGAGTGGCCAGGGCCCAGACCGAACCTGGTGCTGCTCCACCCGTCCTCCGGCTACGGGCGGATGTGGGAGGAAACGGCGCGCGCGCTCGGCTCGGCGTTTCACGTGTGGGCGCTCGACCAGCGGGGCCACGGCGATAGCGGCCGGCCCGACGGCGAATACTCGGCGGAAGAGTACGCGGACGACCTCCATCTGTTCTTCCGGCAGGTCGGGATCGACAAGGCGATCGTCGCCGGCCAGTCGCTCGGCGGCCGGGTCGGGCAGGTCTTCGCCGCGGTCTATCACGCCGAGATCCAGGGGCTCGGGCTGGTCGGTGGGCCGCACACCAGCAACTTCTTCCCGACCCGCGAGGAAGCGACCAAGGTGCTGAATGCCTCGCATCGGATGCTCGAGTCGCAGACAGAATTCGCGTCGCGCGAGGCGGCGTTCGCCTATCTCCGCGCCCTCCGGCCGCGCGACAAGGAGTCCGCGCTTCGCCACCGCCTGGAGCACAACTTCATCGCGACCACCGGCGGCGTCGCGGCCAAGTACGACAAGGTGCGGGTGGCGCTCGGCCTCGCCCACATGGCGGACGATCTGCGCAAGTACGCGGCGCGCGCCACCTGCCCGGTCGCGATCCTGCGCGGCAGCGCGAGCTCCGAGCTGACGCTCGCGCAGGCCAAGGAGATCGCCGGCTGCTGGAAGAACGCGGTCGTCATCGACGTCGAGGGCGACTATGCGCTCCAGATGGAGAATCCGACCGGTCTGGCGCGGGCGCTCTCGAGCTTCGCCGCGCAGGCGGTACGCGAGTAGACACCCCACGGGAGGGACACGATGGCCACCGAGTCGCTCGCCGAGCTGGTCCGCTTCGCGCCCGACGTCTACGGCTTTCGCTGGGCGAACCACGTCGCGATGTTCATCGTCACGGACGCGGGGGTCATCCTCGTCGACGCCAACGGCCAGGTGAACCCGCGCACACCGGCGCTCATCAAAGAGGCGATCCGCTCCGTGACAGCGCAACCCGTGAAGTACTTCGTCTACAGCCACTCCGCCTTCGATCACAGCACCGGCGGCGCCGTCTTCGCCGACACCGCCCGCTTCGTCGGCCACACGAACAGCGTGGAACGCATCAGAGCCGCCAAGGATCCGACGACGCCGGTGCCCGACATCGTTTTCGACAAGCACACGACCCTGGAGCTGGGCGGGCGCAAGCTGGATCTCTATCCAGCCGACCTCTCACCGACCGACGACTATATCGTCGTCCACGACCCGGCCGGCCGGGTCGCCATGTTCGTGGATCTCGTCCAGCCGCGAAACGTTCCATTCCGCACGCTCCTCGGTCACCCCGAGCGGATCGTCGAGCGGCTGCAGTGGCTCGAGGCCAAGCTGGACTTCGACGTGATCGTGTCCGGCCACGCGACGCCGCAGATGAGCGGCACCAAGCAGGACGTGGTCGAGCAGCGCGTGTACTATCGCGACCTCACCGACGCGATCGCGACGGCGCGGGCAGCCGGGCTCGCCGACGGCTCAGCCGAGATGACGACCCGGGTGCGCAGCATCCTGCACCCGAAGTACGGCGCGTGGCGACGCTTCGACGAATTCCTGGCGCTGAACATCCAGGGCATGATCGCCTGGCGCGCCGGGAAATCTCCGGCCGCGCACTAGCTCGACCGAATCAGGCGCGTCCGGATCGTCTCAGGCCCGTCCCCAGAGCTGCCGCGTGGCGAGGCGGGCCCCCTCCGCCATGGCCGCGAACTTCAGCCACACGACGCTTGGATGGACGTCGTTGAACCGGATGCCCGAAGCAGCGAAGCCACAATCAGCGCCGGCGATGACGTTCTCGCGGCCGACGATCTTCGCGTAGCGCACGATCCGCTCGGCGATCAGCTCCGGGTGCTCCACGAGATTCGTCGTGTGGCTGATGACCCCCGGGATGAGGATCGTGCCGTCCGGCGGGCGGACCTGCTCGAAGACGTGGTACTCGTGCTCGTGCCGCGGATTCGCCGCCTCGAAGGAGTAGGCGCCCGCGTTGATCTTCAAGAGGATGTCGACGATGTCCTTCAATTCCATGTCGTGGACGCGCGGCCCGACGTCGATGCTGTAGCAGGTGTGGAAGCGCACACGGTCTCGCGGGATGCCGCGCAGCGAGTAGTTGATCGCCTCGACGCGCTTCTCGGCCCACGTCCGGCAATCCGCTACGCTCAGATCGGGAGTCATCATGTACTGGGTGATCAGACGGGGGTCGTCGATCTGGAGCACGAAGCCCGCGTCGACGATCGCCCGGTACTCCTCGCGCAGCGCGTCGGCGAGCGCCTGCTCGTACTCCTCCTCGGTACGATAGAACTCGTTCGCGAGCGTGGCGAAGATGTAGGAGGGCGCGATCGCCGGCACGAAGACTTCCTCGTGGCGGAGGCCCTTCAGCGCCGTCTCGAGATTCTCGATGTCCGCTCGGACCGCCGCGTGCCCCTTGTAGCTGACGGGGCCCGTGCAGACGTCGACGCCGTACCGGTTCCGATCGCCGCCGCGCCCACCCGCCCATTCCGCGATGCGCTCGGACCAGGCGTAGTAGTCGGGAAACGCCCGATACTCGCGGCTGGTGCCTCGGGGATTGCCTTCCTGCCCGGCGGGCGCCGGCTTGCGCGCGAAGCCGTTGAAGCGCTCGACGATATAAGCGAAGAAGGTCGTCTTGCTTTGCTCGCCGTCGGTGACGACGTCGACGCCGGCCTCGGTCTGCCGTCGGGCGACGTCCGCGACCGCGCCGCGAACCAGC
>QHSP01000134.1 GCA_003220495.1 Candidatus Rokuibacteriota bacterium
CGGCATGCGCGTCTTGAACACCAACTTCGGACAGACGAAACACGGCGTCTTCACCAAGCGGCCGGAAGCGCTGACCAACGACTTCTTCGTGAACCTGCTCGACATGGGCACGGAGTGGAAGGGGGCCTCGAACGCCGAGGACGTGTTCGAAGGGCGCGATCGCAAGACGGGCCAAGTCAAGTGGACCGGCACGCGCGTCGATCTCGTCTTCGGTTCGAACTCCCAGCTCCGGGCCCTGGCCGAGGTCTACGGAAGCTCGGATGCGCAGGCGAAGTTCGTCCAGGACTTCGTCGGGGCCTGGACCAAGGTGATGAACCTCGATCGCTTCTAAGGGTCTTGTGTCGAACAGCCTCGACGTGGCATCGGGTCATCCCGGACCACGTCGAGGTGGAGCGAACCATGGAGGATCGGCCATGATACCGGAACCACAACTTCGCCCGCTCGGCGCAGCGCTAGGAACCGAGGCTTTCGGGATCGATCTGTCGAAGCCGCTCGATGCCGGCGTCTTCGCCTGGATCCAGGCGGCCTTTGCCGAGCATCCGGTGCTGGTGTTCCGGGATCAGGACCTGGGTGCGCCTGAGCTCGCCGCCTTCGGCCGCCGCTTCGGCGCGCCGCGTCCCCACGCGCTGACCAAGTATCGCCACGTCGATTGTCCGGAAGTCTCCTGGCTGACCAACGTGGAGGAGACGGGCGAGATCGACTGGTACGGCGTCAAGCGCGCCACCGCGTGGCACACCGATTCGACGTTCGAGGACGCGCTGCCGCTGCTGGCCATGTTGCACGCGAAGGAGGTGCCCTCGGAGAAAGGCGGCACCATGTTCGCCGACATGCGCGCGGCCTACGACGCCTTGCCCGAGGCACGGAAACAGCTGCTGTCCGGCCTCACCGGCCTGCACGGCCGCACCTCTGGGCCCGCCGGCGAGCGCCTGTATGGCGACGACAAGGGCGTGACCGACAAGCAGTATGAGGAAGTGCAGTGGCCCGCGGTCACGCGGCATCCGGTGACCGGACGGGCGATCCTCTTCGTCAATCCCATGCACACGCATGGCTTCGTCGGAATGAAGCGGGTGGAGGCGTGGCCGCTGATCGATGAGCTCGCCGCTCACGCGACGCAGGAGCGCTTCGTCTACTACCACCGCTGGCGCGTCGGCGATGTCCTGATCTGGGACGAGCGCGCGACGATGCACCGGGGCGCTGGCGACTACCGGCCGGACGAGCGCCGGATCATGCTGCGCACGATCGTGTACCCGAACTGAGGGCGCAGTCGCCGCTGTGCGCGCTGCAGGCCGTCGAGGGGCTGGGGCCCCGCCGGCCGAGGCGCGCTTGAAATTAGGGAGCTCGCGAATGACGAACGGATCCGTCTTGTACCACCGGCACGACGGCATCGTGACCCTCACCCTCAACCGGCCCGAGACCCTGAACGCCATGAACGAGGCGATGATGGGCGAGATGGAGCGCGTCCTCATCGAGCTCGAGGCCGACACCGCGGTGAGAGCGGTGGTCCTCACCGGCGCCGGACGGGCGTTCTCGTCCGGCGGCGATCAGAAGCGAAGTGGAGAGAGCCCGCCGTCGTTCTTCGAGGGCGATCTCGGGGGAGCGCTCATCGAGCGCCTGAACCGCTGCATCCTTCGCATGCAGCGGCTTCAGAAACCCATCGTTGGCAGCATCAACGGCGTGGCCGCGGGCGCCGGCTTGAACATCGCGCTGGCCACCGATCTGCGCATCGCGGCCGACACGGCGCGTTTCGGCGAGGTCTTCGCGCGCGTGGGGCTCGTGCCGGACGGCGGGGGGACGTACTTCCTCCCGCGCCTCGTCGGCACGGCCAAGGCCATGGAGATGATCCTGCTCGCCGACATCATCGACGCGCAGGAGGCGTTACGAATCGGCCTCGTGAGCCGCGTGGTCCCCGCGGAGCAACTCGAGCACGAGACGGTGAAGCTCGCCGAGCGGCTGGCCCAGGGGCCGACCGTGGCGTACGGGCTGGCCAAGACGGGGCTCTACCAGGGACTCGGCATGTCGCTCGAGGACGTCCTGAACATGGAGGCGCGCAACCAGGCGATCGCCGCCCGCACCCCCGACCGCACAGAAGGCGTGGCCGCCTTCCGCGAGAAGCGGCCGCCGCGCTTCACGGGTGGTGCAGGAACCAGTCCTGCCCGTTAGCCGCGCGATCCTTTGGCGATCGGTCGTGGTCGCGAGTCTCCTGCTGGCGATGACCGTGGGCCAGAGCCAGGCGGAGACGGTACGCGTGGTCACCTTCAACCTCCTGCACGGAGGTCCGTGGTCCGGGCTCATCGGCAACGGCGCCGACCTGAACGAGCGGCTCGAGATCGTCGTCGAGCAGCTCGCCGCGCTCCGTCCCGATGTCGTGGCCTTGCAGGAAGCCTCGGTCGGCGGCAAGCGCGGCAACGTCGCCGAGCGTCTGGGCCGGGCTCTCGGCATCGAGTGGATCCACGCGCCGACGACCTCGCAGGTCTTCGGCATCGGCTGGCTCGACCGGACGATCACCTCCGCGATCCGGTTCAACGAGGGGCCCGCCGTCTTGAGCCGCTTTCCCATCGTGAGCTCGGAAGTCGTCGAACTCCCTCGCTGCGTCGATCGCCTTTTCCCGCGTGTGCTTCTACGCGTCGAGGTCCAGACCCCTCACGGGCCGCTCGATTTCCATTCCACGCACACCTCCCGCGACGACTGCCAACTGCGTCGCGTGGCGGAGCTGGTGGGCGCTCGGCGCGGCCCCCTGCCGGCCATCGTCGCCGGGGACTTCAACACACAGGAGAGCGCCGACGCGTACACCGACCTCCTGAGCGCAGGATTCGTGGACGCCTTCCGCGCCGTCAATCCCGGCGCCACGGGTCCCACGTCCCGACAGCAGGTCTACGCCGCCCGGTCGACCGCATCCCGGCGGATCGACTTCGTGTTCGTGGTTCCCGGCGCCACTGGCGATCCACGGGTGCTGGAGAGCCGCGTGGTGCTCGATACTCCCCGCCGCCGAGCCGACGGCACCACGTTCTGGCCGTCAGATCACTACGGAGTGTGGCCGTGATCGAGATACCGACGAAGGGACCTAACTGACGAGCGTCGCCCTCATCATCACGCCGCCGCCCGTTCGAGCGGCGCGATCGTGGCGAGCGGCGAGAGCATCGCGGCGGCGTTGCGATGCAGGATCTTGTCGCGCGCTTCCTCGCCGATTTCCGCTTCCGCGAGCGCCTTGCTGGTCCACTCGCAGCCGAATTCAGTGCCGTCCGTGCCGCACACGATGCGATCGGCGCCATACAGGCGCACCGCGGCCTCGATCGCGCGCGCGCCGAACGAGTTGCAATCCACATACACCTGCGAGCGGCGGATGCGTGCCGACGGCAGCTCCTCTTTTGGCGTGTCGAGCAGACTGCGGTGGTCCATGCGCTCGACCTCGTACGGAATGTTGCCTCCGAGGTTGTGGACGTGGATCAAGGCATCGGGGTAGGGCGCGAGGTAGTCGGTGAGGCACAGCGTCACCATCACCGATGAAAGGCTCGCTTGCATGTCGAGGGTCCCGTTGCGGCGGCGTGCATTGTCGGTGTCCCCGGCGACTTTAGGGAAGGTGTCACCCGGCCGCGGGCCGTGGTGGATGAAGACGAGCGCGCGATGCCGGTTCGCGACCTCGAGCACAGGACGCATGGCCTCGGCATCTCTGCGCGTCAGGAACGCATTGCCCGGCACCTGCGTCCCGACGATGCCCGCCAGCCCCAGCGCTCGTTCGAACTCCGCCGCAGCCGCCGAAATGTCCACCAGCGGCAGCGCCGCATAGGCGGCGAAGCGCCCTTCGTGCTCTTGGCAGAGCCGGGATACGCTGTCGTTGAAGAGTCGGCAGAGCGAGAGGGATACCTCGAGCGGTTGCGCCTCGATCCAGCAGAAGGAGCCGAGCAGCGACAGCACGCTGGTGCTGACGCCCTTACGGTTCATCCGGGCGAGGTGGAAGTCCACCTCGTCGAATGCCTTGGACAGCGGTTCCTCGCCCATTCGGGTCTTCAATACTTCGACGCCGGCCTGGTT
>QHSP01000097.1:0-14410 GCA_003220495.1 Candidatus Rokuibacteriota bacterium
GCCCTCGCCCTCTCAGCCAGTACGGCGGCGAGGTCAGGATCACTCCGACGCTCCCGGACGTGATGGGATGGAGTCGGTGGCTGTCCCCGCAGAACAGACGTAGCCGCCCATCGCGGCTCTCGTAGCGGGTCATGGGGCTGCCCGTGAGGTCCTTCGTGCCCGGCCTCGGCTCGTCAGCCGGTAATCGCTACACCGATGAGCTTGCCGACGGCGAACGTCATCCCCGCCGCCGTGAGCCCCAGCAGAAGCTGACGGGCTCCTGACTGCCACGCCGGCTTGCCCGTGAAGATCGTGATCGCGCCTCCGATCCCGAAGAGTGCTAGCCCGCTGATGACGACGCTCGACGCCACCGCGAGGGTTCCACGCATGACCACGAACGGAAGGATCGGCACCACGGCGCCGATCGCGAACAGGACGAATGACGCGACCGCCGCTTCCCACGGCGAGCCGCCGAGGTCTTTCGGATCGATGCCCAGCTCCTCACGGGCCAGTGCGTCGATCGCGGCCGCTCGGTCGGCGAGCAGGCGCCTGACCATGGTGTCGGCCTCGCTCGGACTCAACCCCTTGGCCTCGTAGATCAGCTTCAGCTCCTCGCCTTCGCCCTCGGGATCCTCGCGGAGCTCGCTCGACTCGACCCGGATCTCGCGCTCCGCCAACTCGCCGGCGCTCGTCACCGACACCCATTCGCCCAGGGCCATCGAGCAAGCGCCCGCCAGGAGACCGGCCAAGCCTGTGACGAGAATACCGTGGCTGTCGACCGAGGCGCCGGCCACGCCCATGACGAGGCTGAGGTTCGAGCACAACCCATCGTTGGCACCAAGCACCGCCGCCCGCAGTGCATTCCCGCCGACCGAGCGATGCCGACCCTCGAGTCGCCCAAGGAAAGTACCCTGGAGGCCGCGCGGCTGGCTCGTCACGAGCTGCGCGAGCACTTTCGCATGCCATCGCTCGTGAGCCGGCATTCGGGTACCGACGGTCTCGGGCTGCTTCAGGTAGGCGTTCTGGTCCACCGCCTCCTTCGCAGCGATGGTAGGGAGGACGAGCTCCGGCCCGAATCGCCGCGCAATCGCTCGGAGCACCCGGCTTCGCCAGGACGGCCGCCGGCCCGGGACCGACGCACCGGCTTTCCGCAATCGATCCTCCCAGAACGCGATGTGAGACTCCTCCATTGCGGCCAGGTTGGAATACACCTTGGCGAGCCGGGGATCGGCTTCGGCCGCCGCCATCGCGCGATACTCAGCCGCGCTGTCGACCTCGTCCTGCCAGTTCTCGAGGTATCGCGGAATCTCGTCACGGTCGCTCATGAGCCGTCGCCTCCTGGTCAGCCGGACTTCTCACGGGTGACTGTAACGGCGCATGAGCCACTTATCCAGGGCCGGCCCTGAGGTTGGGTCCCGTTCACGGCCGACTAATAATGGTGCGGAACACCCGACGGGTCCCCTATCATCCAGCGACGACCTGCACGCTCGCGAACCTCGGGCCTCGTGCCCACGGAGTCATTGAGCATTGGCGAAGACAACCGGACGGCGGGAGTGGTTGTCGATGGTCGCGCGGGGGGCCGCCGCGGCGACGGTTGCTGGCCTCGGGCAACCACACGCGGTGCGGTCGGACGAGAACGGCGGTGATCCGCGCATCAAGCACATCGTCGTGCTGATGATGGAGAACCGCTCGTTCGATCACATGTTGGGGCTGTTGATGAACGAGATCCCCGACCTGCGCGGCGTCCACCCCGGCGAGTGGACCAACGTCGACGATAAAGGCAACGTGCATTCGCTGACCGCTGACGCGGCGTACCAGGGGCAGTTCCGCGTCGACCCGCCGCACGATTTCTGGAGCGTACACCACCAGATCTACGGGCGCCCGGGGCAGCCGACGCTGCAGCGGCAGCCGGCCATGCAGGGATTCGCCGCAACGTATGAGCGAGCCGGCGGCAACCCGGCCCACATCATGCGATGCTTCACCCCGGAGCGAGTGCCGACCATCCGCGCGCTTGCCCGGAACTACCTCGTGTGCGACAACTGGTTCGCATCGGTTCCGGGCCCGACGAATCCCAACCGCGCCTTCGCGCACTTCGGCACGTCTTTCGGCCGCGTCGACAACGGCCCCGTGTGGTTGACGACGGTCGCTCGGCGCCACGACAAGGGTATCTACGGTCGACTGCGCGATCGCGGCAGGTCCGCAAAGATCTACTACTACAGCCTGGAGAGCGGGACCATCGGCATGACATTTCTGGGGTCGTCCTACTTCGGGCTCTATCGCGATTTCGAGAAGGACTGCCGGAAAAACGCGCTGCCGGACTACGCGTTCGTCGAGCCGCCGTACGTGGATCAGGACGACGGCACGCTGGCCGCCGACCATCATCCCGACAACTTCGTCCTCGCGGGCGATCAGTTCATCCGCAACGTGTACGAGGCGATCCGCTCCTCCGACGAGGTGTGGCGCTCGACGCTACTCCTCATCGTCTGGGACGAGCACGGCGGGATCTTCGACCACGTGTCGCCGCCGACGTTGCCGTACGGCGACAGCTTCCGGTCGCCGCTGGCCGGCTTCAATTTCGACCGGCTCGGCGTCCGCGTCGGGGCGATCGTGGTGTCGCCCTACGTAACGCCGGGCGTCTCGCACGCGCTGTTCGAGCACGCGTCGATCCCAGCCACCGTGACGCAACAGTTCATCGGCCCGCCCGACGCACACGCGCCGCACCGGCGCGAGCAGCGCGCGCCGACCTTGCAGCAGCTCCTGATCGACATGGCGCCGCGCATGGAGCGGCCCGATTTCAGCCCGCCTCCACGGCGGGGTGAGTCGTGGGACGACCGCGTGATCCTGGCTTCGCTGTCCGAGTCTCGTACACCGGAGCGCGCAAAGTTCGGACCGACGCGACCGGCGTCGTCGCTGCAGATCCAGCACGTCCGCGACGTGCATCAACTCCTGGCGTCCCGAATGCCGAAGCTCGCGTCCGCGTTCGATCCCGGTCGTATCACAACACAGCGGGAAGTCGGGCAATTCATGCGCACGGCGCTGGCAGCCCTCCACTCCGAGCTGGAGGGTCGTGATTCTTAGGCCGCTGGCCCTTAGGCCACTGACCGTCGCCGTCGTCGTCTGGGCGCTGATCGCGCTCGCTGCGCCGCACGCGCTCCAGGCGCAGGTGGTCAACGAGGCGCCGCCCGAGTCGTTCGATCTCTCCCTGTGCTCGAAACCGTCCGTAGCGCAGAGCAGCAACCCGATCGCGCGTGATCTCCGGACGGAGTTCCGGGACCTGGTCTTCGACTTCTGTCGCGTGAAAGAGGACTACAAGGAGGACGGCTTCAGCGGCATGCTCGAACGACAACTCGGGACGGTCCAGGACGTGATCGTCGACCTCTTCACCGGCCGTGGGTTGCACCCAACGATCGGCCTCATCGTCCCCGAAGGCGGGACCGCGCTCGGCGCCGCACTGAACGACGAGTGGCACATCACCGAGACGCCACACATCCGGTTCACGACCAGCGTCGAGGCGCGCGCGTCGGCGAGCGGATTCTGGGCGGCCGGCGCGCTGTCCCACATGCAGTTCGACTGGTACCGCGCGCACGATGTCGGCTCGTTCCGGATGCCCCAGATCACGGTCGCCGTCAAACATTTCGATCTTCCCGACATGCCGTTCTTCGGCCTGGGGAACCAGACCTCGCTCAGCAATCGGTCGTTGTACAAGCTGACCGAGACCGAGCTGCCCATCCTCGTGGATTTCCCCCTGGCGCACGGACTGACGTTGTCCGGGCAGGTGACCGCGCTCTATGCGACGTCGGATCCGTCCACGCTTTTCCTCACCCGGTTCTCCGAGTCGTCGGCGCCGGGCCTCCGGTCGCGGACGACGTACATCGTCCCCGGACTGATCGCGAGCTATCGCTCTCCGGACGTGCTGTACGGCCTGTCCGGCGATGCCCGCGTGAGTTACGAATACTACGAAGCGCTGGCGGGTGGGAAGTTCACGTTCGATCGAGCCGAAGCGCGGATGGCAGTGCACTACGGCATCGAGGATCAACCCTTCTCCCAGGCGACATTCCCCTACTTGCGAAGTGTGCTCGGCTCGAGCCGCTTCAATATCGACGCGAATCTGGTCATCAGCGATCCCCGGGCACACAACGCCGTGCCGTTCTATCTCCAGCCGACATTGGGCGGCGGCGACATCCACAACGAAAATTGGCTGAGGAGTTACACGAACTACCGGTTCACGGCGCCGAACACGGTCGCGTATGGCGTGAGCTATGAAAGGCGACTGATCGATCCGCTCGGGTTCTCCATATTCGCGCAATGGGGAAAAACAGGACTGAACCCCGGCGATCTCGATTTCGACCGATTGAAGCACAGCATCGGTATTGCCCTCGCGCTACGACTCGGCGGCAGAGCGGTGGCGGAATTTTCGATCGCGTGGGGCGGCGGCGAGGGCAGCCACACGTACGCGACGGGCAATACGAACAACGCGATTGGATTCGGGGCGCGGGCAGCGGGCACCGTCGGTCTTCGGGGGGTGTTCTAGAGAAAGACGAGCGCCCCGATCATGACCGCGCAATCAGATGCTCGTCGCCCACCTTCCAGCCGACGGTGACGGTCGCGCCCTCGCGGACCGCATCGGGCTGCGCGCCCGCGATACGGATGCGGACGCTGTGACCTCCGGAGTCGCCGATGATGAGCACACTGTCGCCGTAGTTGACGATCACGCCAATCTTGACCGCCAGGCGGTTCGGAAGCGTCGCGCCGTCGCGGACCAATTGAAGACGCTCGGGGCGCAAGAGCACGTCGGCGGGCGCGCCCGCGAGGTGCTGGCACGCGTCGGCATCCGCCTGGATCGTCCCGAGGCCGTCGAGCTCGACGCGCCCCGGTGCGGCAGAGTCGACGCGACCGGTGAAGAAGTTGCTGTCGCCGATGAACTCGCCCACGAATCGGGTGCGCGGGCGGTGATACACCTCGAGCGGCGGCGCCGCCTGCTCGAGCGTGCCGTGGCTGAAGACCGCGATGCGGTCGGACATCGTCATCGCCTCGGTCTGGTCGTGTGTCACGTACACCATCGTGATGCCGACCTCGCGGTGGATGCGCTTGAGCTCGACCTGCATCTGCTCGCGCAGATTCTTGTCCAGCGCGCCGAGCGGCTCGTCCAGCAGGAGCACGTCCGGGTTGAAGACAAGGCCCCGCGCGAGCGCGACGCGCTGCTGCTGGCCGCCGGAGAGCTCGCGCGGTTGCTTGCCGGCGAACCGGCGCAGCCCGACAAGGTCGAGGATTTCGCGCACGCGCTCCGCCTGCTGCGCGCGCGGAAACGCGCGCATGCGCAGCGGAAAGGCGACGTTGCGCTCGACGGTCATGTGCGGAAACAGCGCGTAGTTCTGGAAAACGACGCCGATGTTGCGCTCGTACGGCTTGCGGCGCGTCAGATCCTCGCCGTCGAGCTCGATGACGCCGCGGGTGGGCTCCTCGAAGCCGGCGATCATCATCAGCGTCGTCGTCTTCCCGGAGCCGCTCGGGCCGAGGAGCGTGACGAACTCGCCCTTCGCGATGTCGAGGCTGATCCCATCGACAGCGTTGACGCGGCCGTCGTAGGACTTCACGAGACGGTCGAGCCTCAGGTATGCCAGTGTCAGGCTCTGGCGCGCGGCACGATGAGCGCGTCCACGACGACGAAGCCCGCGCCCGTCTCCCTCACCACGATCGGGTTCACGTCGAGCTCTCCCAGGCTCTCGCGCTCCGCCCACGCGAGGTCGCCGATCGCCTCGAGTGCGCGGGCGAGCGCGCCGACGTCGCCGGGCGGCCGACCGCGGAAGCCGCCGAGCAGGGTCGCGACCCGGGTCTCGGCGATCATCCCCTCCGCGTCGCCGGCGCGCAGGGGCAACAGGCGCAGCGCCACGTCGTCCAGCGCCTCGATCAGCACGCCCCCGGCGCCGAACGCGAGCACCAGGCCGAAGTCGGGGTCGCGGCTGACACCGGCGAAGACCTCGAGGATCCCGTGCGCCATCTCCTGAATCAGGAACCCGGCGACGTCGTTCCGACGGCCCAGATCGTCCACGCGGCGGGAGAGCCGATCCCACGCGGCGCCCAGCTCGCTCTTGTCGCGGAGCCCGACCGCGACGAGACCGACATCCGACCGGTGCGGGACGGCATCGGACACCACCTTCAGCGCGACCGGGTAGCCGATGGTCTTCGCGGCGACGCGCGCGTCATCGAGCGAGGAGACAACCTGCTCGCGGACGACCGACACGCCGACCGCCGCGAGCAGGCGCTTGGCGTCGTGCTCGTGGATGGTCGGCCGCACGCGCCCCGTGTGCATCGCCTGGATCGCGCCTCCCCCGCCGGGCGAAGGGCGCGGCGCCGCGAGCGGCTCGCTCCAGCGCGCAAGCCGATCCACCGCCCCGAGGCCGGCGCGCGTGCCGCCGATGACAGCGATCCCGTGCTCGCGCACGAACGCCGCGACGTCGCGGCGGAAGACGCCTGAGCGCGTCGTCATCAAATAGAACGGCTTGGCCGACAGCTGCGCGCCCTCCACGAGGGTTTTGCCGTAGTCCAACGCCCGCGCCGGCGAGCCCATCGGCTGGTCGTCGAAGCCGTCGGTGCAGAACGCGATCGCGTCGTAGCCGGGATCGCTTCCGAGCACACGAAGGCCGTGCGGGAAGTTCGTCGCGAAGTCGCCGTTGCCCCACGCATCCAGCGGGTTGCCGTCGCCGGTGATGCGCCCGATGACGCGCTCGACCTCCGCGCGCGAGGCGGGTGCCAGCGGCGGCAGCTGAAGATTCGCCGCGCCGGCGAGGTCGAGGATCAGCTCCGCCTGCCCGCCCGACGCCGTCATGACCGCGAGGCGCCGGCCGCGCGGCCAGCGCTCGGCCTGGCAGGCCGCGATCACTTCCGTCAGCTCGTCCATGTCGGCGACCTCGATGGCGCGATGCGCGCGCAGCACCGCCGAGAACACGCGCGCTTCGCCGGCCAGACCGCCCGTGTGACTGCTGATCGCGCGCCGGGTCCGGTCGCTGCGCCCGACCTTGAGGACGACGACGGGCTTGCCTCGGTCGGCCGCACGATCCAGCGCGGCGACGAATCTTTCTGGCTCACGTACTGTTTCGAGGAACATCGCGATCACGCGTGTCGCAGGGTCGTCGACGAGATACTCGAGGAAGTCGACGGCCGCGACGACTGCCTCGTTGCCGGACGAGATCACCTGACTCCAGCCGAAGCGCCGGCAATCCGTCAGGAGGCCGATGCAGATCGATCCACTCTGTGAAATCAGCCCCACGTTGCCGGCGAGCCGAGTCGGATCGTGTAGCGCCTGGATGTACACGAGGCTCGGCACGTGGGGGCTGATCACGCCCATGCAGTTCGGCCCGCACAGCGCGATCGACGCCTCGCGGCAGATCGCCGCGATCGCATCCTGCCGCGCGCGGCCCTCGGCGTCCGCTTCCGCGAACCCGCCGTCGAAGACCACGGCCGCGCCGACGCCGCGATCGGCCGCGGGTTGCATCTGCTCGAGCACACGGGCGTGATTCACGCAGAACGCCAGCACGTCGACGCCCCGTGGCAGCTCGGCCACCGAGGGGTAGCAGCGGCGGCCGAGCAGGCTCTCGTACTTCGGATTGATCGGATAGACATCGCCGCGAAAGCCGATGCCGTCGAGCGCTTCGACGAGGGTTCGGCCGACCGACGGGCGCTCGGAGGCGCCGACGATCGCGATCGAACGGGGACGCAGCAGCCGGTCAAGCGGCATGGGTGCTCCTTCTGCGCAGGGACATCGCGATCAGCACACCGAGGACGACAGCGCTCACGAGCAGTGTCGACACCACGGCGATGACGGGATCGGATTCGAGACGGATCGATTCGTACATCTTCTTGGGAAGCGTGACGGCGCCGCGGCCGCCGATGAAGATCGACACGACCGCCTCGTTGAACGACGAGAGAAACGCGAACAGCGCGCCGACGAGCATGCCCGGGCGCAGCACCGGCAGGGTGACGTGCACAAACGTCCGGAAGGGACCGGCGCCCGAGCTCATGGCCGCCCGCTCCAAGTTCTGATCGAAGCCCTTCAGCGTGGCAGAAATGACCAGGAAGGCGACGGGCACCGCGAGCATCCCGTGCGCGACCATCACGCCGAGAAGCGTGCCGGTGAGCTTCGCCCGTCCGAGGAACCCGTAGTAGGCGAGCGCGCTGACGACGTGCGGCACGATGAGCGGCGCCATGATCAGCAGATTCACCAGCGTCTTACCGCGGAACCGGTAGCGGACGTAGCCGAAGGCCGCGGGCACGACGAGCAGCATCGTGAGCGTCATCGCGCCGAACGCGATGACGAGGCTGTTCAGGGTGGGCTCGAGCCACTCCTCGCTGGTGAAATATTTTGCGTAATAGCCGAGCCAGTATCCCGGCGGTGGGAACGCGAACGAGATCGCCGTGCTGAAAGACATCGGCACGACGACGAGGATCGGCGCCAGCAGGAAGAGAGCGCCGAGGACCGCGAGGATGACCGGCAGCATCGCGCGCTCAGCCCCACAGCCGGTCGAGGCCGGCGTAGTGGTTGTAGATCGCGAGGACGGCGCAGGTCGCGATGAGGAGCACCACGGCGACGGCCGAGGCGAAGCCAAACGCGAGCAGCTCCTCGATCTGCTGGTTGATGAGCTGCGAGATCATCATGTCACGCGGCGTGCCCAACAGCACGGGCGTCACGAAAAAGCCGAGGCACGTGACGAACACGAGCAGGCTGCCGTTGACGACGCCGGGCAGGCTCAACGGCAGGAACACCTCGCGGAACGCCGCCGCGGGACGCGCGCCAAGACTCGCCGCGGCCTTCAGGTGGTTCGCATCGATCTTCTTCATCGCCGCGTAGAGGGCCAGGACCATGTACGGCAGCAGGATGTGTGTCATCCCCAGCGTCGAGCTAAACGTGCTGAAGAGCAGTTGCGGCGCCGGGCCGAGCCCGAGCGCGCCGTATGCCGCCGCCACGGGCCCTTTGCTGCCGAGGATCACGAGCCACGCGTAGGTGCGGACAAGGAAGCCCGTCCAGAAGCTCATCGCGACGACCGTGAGCAGCAGCGTCGACACCCAGCCGGCCCGCCGCGCCATCACGTACGCGAGCGGATAGCCGATGACGAGGCACAGCGCGGTGACGATCAGCGAGGTCACGAAGGTATTCACCATCACGCGTGTGTAGACGGGCACCGTGAAGATGCGCTGGTAGTGCGCCACCGAGAGTCGGGGATCGGTCACGCTCAGCAGCAGCACGTAGGCGATCGGCACCACGAAGAGGAGCACGAGCGCGAGGCACGACGGGGCGAGCAGGAGCCACGCGGTCGCGTGCCGGCTCGCGCCGCGAACGGCGGTTTCCCGGCGGAGCGCGGCGCCGCTCAGCTCGCCAGCCACTGTGTGAAGCGTTCCTGGATCTTGGCGGTCTGGTCCGCCTCGGCGACGGTGTCCGGTTTGATCGCGACCTTGACGTTCTCGGGATATGTCGGAAGCTGTCGCGACACCTCGGGTGAGATGTGCTTGAACGCTTCGGGGTTCGTCGGGCCGTAGTAGAGCTTGTTCGCGAAGTCGGCCTGCGGCTTCGGCTGGACGGCGAATTGGAGAAATTCCCACGCTGGCTTCCGGTTCGGCGCGCCCTTCGCCACGCCCCACATCGTCGTCGTGATCGTGGCGCCGGGCCACACAAGCTCAACCGGAAGGCCCTGCTGCTGCAGCTCGCTGGCGCGCGCGTTCCACATCACGATCATGTCCACTTCACCGTCGCGGAGAAGCTGCTGCGACTGGTTGCCCTGCGTCCACCAGACCTTGACGTGCGGCTTGATCTGGTCGAGCTTGCGGAAGGCGCGGTCGACGTCCAGCGGGAACACCTTGTCGACGGGCACGCCGTCCGCGACGAGCGCGAACTGCACCGTACGCACCGCGTTGTTGAGCATCGATCGATTGCCCGGGAAGTTCTTCACGTCCCAGAAATCAGCCCAGGTCTTCGGCCCGCCTTGCGGAAACTTGTCCTTGCGGTAGGCCAGGTTGGTCCCGAGAGCGCAGTAGGCGAGGCCGTTGGCGTACACGGCGTTCGGGAAGAGCTTGTCCTTCTTCACGATCGACCAGTCGATCGGCTCCACCAGCCCCTCGCGATCGGCTCGGAGGAGGTCGGCCTGCGTTATGGCCGTCACGTCCCACTCGTAGCTGCCGCTCTGCACCTGGGCCTTCAGCTTCGCGTAGGACACCGGAGCGACCGTGCGCACGCGGATGCCCGTCTGGTCGGTGAACGGCTTGAAGAAGGCGGCTTCCTCCGCGGCCGTCCAGCTGCCGCCCCACGTGTTGACGTAGATCGTGCGCGTTTGTGCGATCGTGCGGTCGGTGACGATCAGCGGTCCGGCGGACGCCGCCGTTGCAGTGGCCGCGAATCCCTTGAGAAACGTCCGACGCCGCATGGTTGTCCTCCATAGTGGTGCCGATGCGCGAGGGGTTTGTCACCTCGACGGTGGTCGAGATTCTATCGCATAATCTTCACCGTGATCTTCGCGCACGTCGCGCTCCTGGCCGTCGTCGTCCTTCCCGACGGGCTCGCCGATCTTCTCGCCCGCGCGACCGTGCGTCCGGAGTCACAGGCATGACGGCGGGCGCTGCGAGCGAGCGCCTGATCGGCCGGCGGCTCCTGCGGCAGGAAGATCCCAGGCTCCTCACGGGCAGGGGCGCGTACGTGACGGACCTGGCGCTGCCCGGTATGCTGCACATGGCGCTGCTGCGCAGCCCCCACGCTCATGCGCTCATCGCGCACGTGGATGTCGACCGCGCGCGTCGGGTGCCGGGCGTCGTCGGCGTCTTCACCGCCGGCCACATTCGCGACGTCGGGCCGCTCCCGGTGCTCGCGCACCCACCGGGCCAGCGCCAGACCGACTTCCCCGTGCTGCCCGCCGATCGGGTGCGCTACGTCGGCCAGCCGCTCGCCGCCGTCGTTGCCGAGACTCGGTACGCCGCCCAGGACGGCGTCGACGCCCTCGACGTGACGTACGATCCGCTGCCGGTCGTCGCGGACGTCGCGCAGGCCACCGCGCCCGGCGCGCCGAAGCTCTACGACGACTGGCCGGACAACGTGGTCGTCTCGCGGGAGGTCGGCAGCGGCGATCCCGACGCCGTGCTCGCGACGGCGGCGACGGTCGTGGAGGCGCGCTTCACGATGCCACGGCAGACGGCGGCGCCGATGGAAGGGCGCGCGACCTGCGCCCGCTTCGATGGCGACATCCGCGAGCTGACCGTGTGGGCGTCGAGCCAGGCGCCGCACCTCTTCCGCACAGTGCTCGCCGCGGTGCTGCGCCTCGACGAGGAGCGCATCCGGGTGATCGTCCCCGACGTGGGCGGCGGATTCGGCGTGAAGCTCCACTACTACCCGGAAGACGTGCTGGTGGCGGTAGCCGCGATGCGGCTGGGTCGGCCGGTGAAGTGGGTAGAGACGCGCACCGAGCACTTCGCGGCCACCGTGCACGCGCGCGAGCAGCACGTGCATGCGCGGGCTGCGTTCGACGCGCAGGGGACGCTGCGGGCGCTCCGGGTGCACGTGCAGGGCGACGTCGGCGCGCACCTCCACACCAAGGGCGCCGGGCCGATCTTCCTCGGCGGCGTCGTGCTGCCGAACCTCTACGCCGTCCGTCATTTCAAGGCGAAGCTGGAGGCCGTCGTGACCAACAAGGTGCCGTTCGGCGCGTACCGCGCCTTCGGCATGCAGCAGGCGGCGTTCGTCACCGAGCGATTGATGGATATCGCGGCCGCGCGGCTCGGGATCGACCCCGTCGAGATCCGGCGCCGCAACTACGTGCCGCCGGCGGCGTTCCCCTATCGGAGCGCCGCCAACCTCGTGTACGACAGCGGCAGCTACGCCTGCGCGCTCGACGAGGCGCTACGCATCGCCGACTACGGCGGGCTGCGCGCGATGCAGGCGCGCGCGCGAGCAAATGGCCGTCTCGTCGGCATCGGCGTCGCGAACTACGTCGAGGTCACCGGCATGGGGCCGTCGAAGCTGATGGCCGCGATGGGCAATCGGCAGGGCGGCTACGAGAGCGCGACCGTCCGCATCGAGCCGTCGGGGCGCGTCACCGTCGCGACCGGCATCATCGAGCTCGGCCAGGGCATACGCTCGGCGCTCGCGCAGGTCGCCGCCGACGTGCTGTCGCTCCCGTACGATCGCGTCGGCGTCGTGCTCGGCGACACCGCGCGCACGCCGTATTCGTGCTACGGCAGCGCCGACAGCCGCGGATCGGTCACCGGCGGCGCCGCGGTGCTCCAGGCTACGCGCGCGCTCAGGCAGAAGCTCGTGCGTGTCGCGGCGCACCTGCTCGAGGTCGACGAGGCGGACCTCGAGGTCGTAGACGGTCAGTGTCGCGTGCGCGGCGCGCCCGGACGCGGCCTCTCCTTCGCGACGCTCGCCCAGGAGTCGCTACGCGGACAGAACCTGCCCGACGGGATGGCGCCCGAGCTCGAGGCGCGGTTCACCTACAACCCGGAGAACTGGACATTCCCCTACGGGGTGAACGTCGCTGCGGTCGAGGTCGCGCGCGAGACCGGCGTGGTCCGTGTGCTCGGCTACTGGGTCGCGCACGACTGCGGCACGATGCTGAACCCGATGCTGGTGGACGGGCAGATCCACGGCGGCCTCGCCCAGGGCATCGGCGGCGCGCTGAGCGAGGAGCTCCGCTACGACGATGCGGGCCAGCTCCTGTCGCGCACCTTCATGGACTACGCGATCCCGACGGCGGATACGATGCCGCCGATCACGATCGGTCACGTGGAAACGCCGTCGCCGCACACGCCGGGCGGGATGAAGGGCATGGCCGAGGGCGGCACGATCGGCGCGCCCGCGACGATCGCGAACGCCGTCGCCGACGCGCTGGCCGGCGCCGGCGTCGACGTCGCCGCTGTCGCCGCCTACCCGCTCACCGCCCCGAAGGTCTTCGCGCTCCTCCAGACCGCCTCGCGTTTGGGTTAGACTGTCCAAGCGTTCTGAGGCTCCGGCGGCTACCGAAACCGAGCGCGTGGAGGATACCGATGCCGAAGATCAAGCACATCGCGCTGTCGACCCAGGACGTCGAGAAGACCGCGAAGTTCTACGTCGAGACGTTCGGCATGAAGGAAGTCGGCAAGGTCGACGATCCTGGGACGCGCGGCGTCTTCCTCACCGACGGCGACATCAACCTCGCTATCCTCAATTTCAAGAACGATGCGGCGGCCGGCAGCGAGCGCGGCAAGAACTTCTCCGGCATCCACCACATCGGCTTTCAAGTAGAGAGCCTCGAGGCGATCGCGGAGCGGCTCACCGCAGCAGGGTCGCGCCGCCGTCACGACGTCGAGCAGGCGCTCGGCGTCGGGTCGGGTACAGAGGGCAACGTCGAGGTGAAGTGGACCGGACCGGACGGCATCATGCTCGATGTGTCGAAGACTGGCTGGCTCGGCACGCCCACGTTCGGTCACTAGCTGCGCCTTTGCTATGGACGGACCTCGAACCCGTGTTCACGGTCCGCCGGTTGAAGGCGGGACCTTCCCCGACTCCTGCCACCTCGGCTTTACCAGCCTCTAGCGGCGCACGGTTGACGGCGAGCAGGCCCAGGAGCAGATGACTACCGCGAGGGCGATGTGCGGCGAGATGGGCATGACTATTTCCTCGCCCCTTCCCTGGCGCGTTTGAGCGAAAGGATCTTCTCGATCGTATCGAGGTCGCGTCCCACGGAGGCGATCTGGCGTGTCTCCTGGACCCGCACGAGAAACGGCCGGGCGAGCTCGAACTTCTGCGCGTCGAAGTAGAGGTAGCCAATCTCATAGTCGGCCCACCAGTTCTTGGGCTCGAGCGCCTTCGCCTTCTCCAGGAAGACCAGGGCCTCCGGTGTGCGCTTCATGCACGCCAGCGCGTGGCCGACGTACACGTAGAATTCGTAGTCCGTACGTCGAGGGATGAACGGCTCGAGGACCCTGTACATCTCCCCGCAATACCCAGTCATGCCAAGCCCTATGGCGATCCTCTGCGACCAATCGTGGTCGGCAGGATAAAGGCGGGCGTACTCCACCGTGGCGTTCGTGGTTTCCGCGACCTTGTGTCGCAGCCCATAGCCTCTGATGAGGAGCTTCCAGCCCTCGGCCGAGGTCGGATTGCGCTCCAGAATGGCCCGACCATATCTGACGTCGTCGAGCGAGATCCGGGCGATCCAGGGCAGGCGGAAGAAGCCGGGACGCACGTCCAGGAGGACGGGCTGACCGGCCCACAACGGCGGATCGACGGGCGACAGAAGCACGCGCTCCACCCGGCCGGCATTCCCGACCGACCGGAGAGCGATCCATCTAAACGGAATGTGACCGAGGTCGAGGCTGTCGCCCGCGATCTCGACCACGTCCGCCTCGCGGGGCTCGGCGGCCGTCCGATCGAGGGCGGCGTTAGCGAAAAGCAGGAGGCTGTAGAGGACGTAGA
>QHSP01000097.1:14449-15972 GCA_003220495.1 Candidatus Rokuibacteriota bacterium
GTGGTTTATCAGCACCACCACGCTGAGAAACACCAGGGCCGCGCTCACATACGGTATGAGAATGAACACGAAGCGGCTGGGAACGCGGAACTGTGCCTGCGTGAAGACGGCCAGGAGGCACGCAGCCATAGCCACGATGTGCCTGACCACTCCTCGGGCCCAAGGGCTTATCCGCGTGGTCATCGAATCGGCAGGGGCAAGCCCAGGGTTCGCATTGCCTCCGGAACCGAGGGCAGGGCGATGACCCCGCCCGTGTATCGGGAAAGCAGTTCGGGGACGCACGCATCATACTCTCGAACGGCGTTGAGCTCGTA
Source organism: Candidatus Rokuibacteriota bacterium (assembly GCA_003220495.1). GTDB lineage: Bacteria > Methylomirabilota > Methylomirabilia > Rokubacteriales > CSP1-6 > AR31. Next base: position 14,764 of record QHSP01000097.1, read on the forward strand.
GTATGCGGAGCAGAGAAGCGCGTAGATGTCGCCGTTCTGGAGCCCAATGCGAATCGCTTGGGTCGACACCTCAACGACTTCCTGATACCGCCGCTGGCGCTGATAGAGTCCGGCGAGAAGCCAATAGAGCTCGCGCGCGAACGCCGCGCGTTCGCCTCGGAGCGCTAGGGCGATAGAGGCCTCGCATTCCTTGATCGCGTCATCGTATTTACGCTGTTGCAGCAGCGTCCATGCGAGGCCGTAGTGCGCCCTCACCATCCCCGCGTCGTTGTCCAGCGCCTTCCGGAGATATCGCTCCGCTACTGCATACTCGCCGAGCAGCGCGTAGGCCTCGCCGAGCCGCCCGTTCGCAACAGCATTCTGTGGCTGGCGGGTGCGGATCGTCTCGCCGACGGTCACCGCCTCGCGATAGTCGCCGGCCCTGAGAATCAGGAGATCGAGCAGCGGTTCCGCATAGAAAACGTCGTCTGGGGCGGCCGCGAGAGCCGCGGCGCGCATGCGTCGTTCGTTCAGAAGATCGCCGCGCTCTTGATGGATGTTGCCGGCGGCATGGAGGGCCCCCGCGTGGCGAGGATTGAGCGCGATGGCGCGGAGCAACGCTTCCAGGGAGGCATGCGGCTTGTTCTGAGCGCGATGCACCACGCCGATGGTGAACCAGCAATCGTCGGCATGATCCCCGACCGCGATCGCCGCCTTCGCATAGCGGATGGCGCTCGCTGCCTGCGCGTGGTCGGAGTTCCGAAGATAGCGATGGTAATGCGCGAGGAGGCAAAGCGGCCGGGTACCCGCCGGCAGCTGGCTCAACTCCCCTGTCGTCTCCAACGCCGCCAAGAACGTGGTCTCGCGCGTCTCCAGGCGCGAGTGACGGAGCGCCCGATTGAGAGCTTGAATGGCCTCCGCGTACCGTCCTCGCTTACTATTGAGGACCGCGGTCAGCAAGACCGCATCGTACTGGTCGGTCTCGAGGGTGATGACTCGCGCGTAGATTTTCTCTGCCTCGTCGAGGTCGTTGCGGGTAAGTGCGGCCTCGCCTTCGGTCAGCAACTGCTGGACGTCTTTTGACTCCGCGCTGGATGTCGTGCCTGTGAGGGATCGAACCGACGGAAGGCCAGGCAGCGGTTCGTATCCGGTCGCGTAGTGCGCGCGATAGGCACGCGCCGCCCCAGCGTAGTCGCCGACGGTGTAGCGGACGAGACCCTCAGCCCCGTG
>QHSP01000097.1:16008-26551 GCA_003220495.1 Candidatus Rokuibacteriota bacterium
ATGCCTGCCAGATAGTGGCGAACGAGCAAGCCGATGACGAGCACGCCAAGGGCGGCGGCGAGCCGCGATCGCCAGCCAAGCTTCGCGATCATCTCGGATTTCTTTCGCCCCCTTCTTACAAATAGCAGTCCTGCAGCCATGGACTGCACTTAAAGATCCGGAGGCCAAAGCGTGGGATTTGTCTCCGCCCCATCCGAGCTCGGCGCCGCCGCGCCCTGATCTGATTCTCGAGGGCGAGGCGGACGCCGTCGCACCTGCGCGGCAAGGCGTTATCCGCGCTGATCCGGCCGGTCCAGTCGCCGGTTGACGGAGGCGGTGTGCCCGCATAGCATGCCGCTCAGCCGGGCTGGCTCTCGACATCACGCGCATGCCCCGCCCGTGTGATCTCGAACTCGTCACGGGCCGTCTATGACTGGCTCGGCTGGAGGCGGTGAAGGAGAGGACATGCTGATCGTCGACGCGCAGATCCACCTCTGGAATGCGGGGAACCCAACCAGCGCCACTCACCGGCAGGTGCCCGCCTACCTGAAGGACGACGCGCTCAAGGAAATGGACGCCGGCGGGGTCGATGCCGCCCTGCTCACCCCACACACACCGTGGGATCCGAACGCAAACGAGCTGGCCATCGAGGCCGCGCGCCAGCACCCCGATCGGTTCGCAATCCTCGGCAACTTCCCGCTCGACAAGCCCGAGAGTCGTGCCCTGGTGGAGACGTGGAAGCAACGCCCGGGGATGCTCGGCTGCCGCTTCACGTTCTCGCCCCCACACCAGAGTAAGTGGCCGACGGACGGGACCATTGACTGGCTGTGGCCGGCGGCGGAGCGCGCCGGCCTGCCCATCGCGCTGATGGCGGCGAACTTCCTTCCGAAGGTCGGCGAGGTCGCGCAGCGGCATCCGAACCTCAAGTTGATTCTCGATCATCTCGGCCGACCCTCCGGCGTGACGAGCCCGAATGAGCGCTGGGCAAATCTCCAGGAAGTTCTTGCGCTCGCGAAGTACCCCAACGTCGCGATGAAGGCCACGGGCGCGCCGAGCTACTCCGACCAGCCGTACCCGTACCGCGACATCCACGACAAGCTGCGCCAGCTTTATGACGCCTTTGGCCCCGCGCGCTGGTTCTGGGGCACCGACATCACGCGCATGCCCTGCCCGTGGCGCCAGTGCGTGACGCTGTTCACCGAAGAGCTGCCGTGGCTCCGCGGGCGTGATCTCGAGCTCATCATGGGCCGCGCCGTTTGCGACTGGCTCGGCTGGAGGCGGTAAAGACCGTCCTCACGCCGGAGCCGGCGGAGTGGTCTTCGACGCGCTCGCGCTCCCGATCAGCCCTGCCGACATCTCGTTCTGTCGGAGGACCGTCCCGAACCCCCCGGTCCTCCGGTTGTGGTGACGTGTAACGGCGGGCGGGCCGAAGAGGATACGATGCGGATTACCGTTGCTGACGCGATCTCTCCTTCCTACTTCGTGGCTATCGCTGCCGTGCAGCTCGGGTTCTTCCAACAGGAAGGCGTCGACATGGAGTTCGTCTTCGCGCCGCCGAATCCATCGCAGGCCTTGAAGGACGGGGGGATCGACTTCTTCGGAGGCTCGCCCTACACCGGGTTACGGACCTTCCCCGGCTGGCGGGGCGGCGTTCTCCTGTGCGCTCTTTCCCAATACAACTACTGGTTCCTGGCCGTCCGCTCCGACATCAAATGCGAACGGGGCGACGTCAGTGCGGTGAAAGGGTTGCGCCTGAGCGCGTCGGCCGACCCCGGCCTCACAATGAAACGGTTGCTGGAGGAAGCGGGCATCGACCTCCAGAGAGATAACGTCCGGATCGTTCCCAGTCCCCGGCGTACCAGCCCCAATTGGGCATGGGATGGAGTCGATGCCATCGAGCAGGGCGTCTCAGACGGCTACTGGGGCAACGGACTGCGGGCGGACCTGGGGGTGAAGCGGGGCATCGCCAAGATCCTGCTCGACGTGCGGCGAGGCGACGGGCCGCCCGCGGCCCGCCATTGGACCTTCCCGGCGCTCGCGACCACGGAGCGGCTGGTCAAGGAGCATCCGGACATCGCCGCAGGGGCCGTGCGGGCCATCGTGAAAACCCAGCAGGCGCTCCGGGCCGACCCGCAGTTGGCCGCGAAGGCCGCGCAACGCCTGTTTCCGGCCGAGGAGGCGAGTCTCATCGCCTACGAGGTGGCACGAGATGCTCCCTTCTACAACCCGACCATAAGCGAGGAAATGGTCGCCCATATCAGCCGATTCGCCCGCGAGATCGGCGCCCTGGAAGGGGAGGTCCGGTACGGCGAACTGGTCGCGACCCAGTTTGCCGGTCTCTGGCACGCGTAGGGTCGGAAAGCAGGCGTTGGAGCGGAACGTGTTCATGCGTCGCGAGATCTCCAGTCCCGCAGTTGCGCCACGACAACCACGACTTCGCTCAGCGCTTGTCGTACTCGTCGTGGCGGCGCATCCAGACGCCCGTCTCGTTGCGCCCCTTGGGTGCGCGGTCGAGCCATTGGTAGATGCCCCAGAGGCCGTCCAGTCCGCGCGCATAGGCGAATAGGTGTGGTAGTCGGGCCCGAACATGAAGTGGTAGACGAGGAGCTGCGAGCGCCCTCGGAAGAGGTCTGCGAACGAAACGCTCCCCTCGTCGGCCTCGAATCGATATTTCTTGTCGATCCGAACCCACGGCAGCTCCTGCCGCCGCCGCGCCAGCTCGTCACTGCGCCGCGTGAGCTCCTTCTCCGCCTCGAGCAGCTCGAGCCGCGCTGCGAGCCACTCCTTACGTGTCCCGGTCCTGTGCTTCGTCATCGCTCTTCTCTCCTTGCTTCCTCACCGCAGCCCTTTGATCTTCTCGGCCAGGATGCCGGTGAAGTGCTTCCAGCCCTCCTCGTGGCCGCGGCCCATCTCGTCGTCGGGGAGCCCGTCGTGCGTCAACACCAGGTCGGTGGCGCCGCGGGACGGCGTCAGCTCAAGGGTCACCCGGGACTCGAGCCCGCGCGTCGCTTCCGACATCCACGCGAACTCCAACAGCCGCGGGCGCTCCACGCGCAGGTAGCGGCAGTAGTGCGCCCACAGACGGCCGGCATGGTCCGCTTCCCAATACCAAAGCTCGTCGACCGCGGCCTTGCGGAGAATGGCCCGGCGCGGCTCGAACCAGCGCCTGAACAGGTCGGGTTCGGCCCACGCGTCGAAGACCTCTTCGGGCGAAGCTTCTATCCGGCGGGGGACCGTGATCCGGAGGGCAGGGGCGATTCTCGTTCCGGCAGTAGGCATTGTCAGTCTCTCTTTCTGTTCGTTTTGAGGAATGCCTCGAGCTTGTCGAGGCGGTCGCTCCAAAACCGCTCGTAGCGGGAGGCCCAGCCCGCGATGCGTCGGATCGGCTCTGGATCGAGGGCGATATGGTGCTCGCGGCCTGCCCGCGTGCGCCGCACCAGCCCGGCGCGCTCGAGCACCTTCACATGCTTCGAGACGGCGTTGAACGACATGTCGAAGGGCTGGACGAGATCGGTTACGCGCGCGGCGCCCTTCGCCAGCCGTTGGACGATCTCTCGGCGCGTCGGGTCCGAGAGCGCCGCGAAAGCGAGGTCGAGAACAGGGGTTGTCATATATTCAACCTTTGGGTTGAATATAGCAGCCGGCCCGCCCTTGTCAAACGATCGGCGGTAACCCCTTGATGACTGGTGCGCAGTCGCTGCTCCGATCCCGACTCCGCGAAGGGCTCTACAATGCGAGCCCAGCCCGCCGAGTTGCCGGTCGACCAACCCCATGAAGCTCGACCTCGTCATCAATGGCAGGACCGCGAATGCGCTCGGTCTCGCACTTCCACAGTTGATACTGTTGCGCGCGGTTGAAGTCGTGGAGTAGGCCAGCGCCGCGAGCGTGCATTGTATGATGCGCCCGTGAGCGAGCCGCACATCCGCAAGGTCCGGCCGGACGAGCTCGAGGAGGTCTGGCGGGTGCACGTCGCCTCGAGCAACGACCTCCTGGTGCGCAGAGGTCGGCCGGCGGCGAGGCCGACCGACGCTCCGGTGGCGAGCGATGCCCGAGCGGGGCTGGCCAGTGACCCCGACGGCTACTTCTGCGCCGTCGAGGAAGGGCAGATCCGTGGCATGGTCTCGGCTCTGGTCCGCGGCCGGGTGTGGTACCTGTCCATGTTCTTCGTGCTCCCCGGCGACCAAGGGCGGAGCCTGGGGCGGGCGCTGCTCGAGCGGGCGCTGGCCTACGGCGAGGCGCGCGGGGCGGAGATTCGCTGCACCTGGGCGACGCTCGACCCGCGCGCCCAGGCCCGCTACGTGATGGCCGGCATGGCGCCGCGCTGGCCTATCTACCGCCTGGATGGGGATGCCGCGGCGGTGACGCGACTCAAGGCGCGGGCCGGGCTCGACCCGCGGGAGCGGGAGCTACCGTGCGATCCCGGCGCCGCGGAGAAGCTGACGGCCGAGGTCTTCGGCCACGGCCGCGCCGACGACCTAGCCCACTGGCGGAGCGACGGCGCCGCGGCGGTGGCGATCGAGCGCGGGGGCGAGCTCGCCGCCTTCGCCTACCGGCGGGGGCAGCGGATCGGGCCCGCGGCAGGGCGCGACGAGACGGCTCTCCTCCAGGCGGTGGCGGCCGCAGCGGTGGCAGGTGCGGGCGGCGGGGGAAGCGTGACGATGCGCGTTCCCGGCGCCTGCGCTTCTCTGCTCGAGGCGCTGGTGAGCTGCGGCTTCCGCATCGGCGACCCGACGCTGTTCATGGCCTCGCGGCTGTTCGGCCGGCCTGAGCTCTACCTCCCTTCGGGGCCCATCCTCTATTAAGGACGCGGTTATTAAGGACGCGGTCGAGCAGCATGTGCCGGCGCATCCTCTTCGACTGGTTCAAGGGAAACGGCGCGAAGCTCCGCGCCATGATGGGAGCGTGAGCATGGCGGCGAACGGCATCGTGCGGGAAGCGCTGGGCGACCTGGACGCGCGGCTCGACCACTGGAAGCGGATGCTGGTGGACCTCTGCCGCATCCCCAGCATCTCCGCCGCCAGTTTTCCCCCTGAGGAGGTGCGCCGCTCCGCGCAGTCGGTGGCGCAGGCGGTCCGCGACGCGGGCATGGAGCACGTCGAGGTGGTGGAGATCGCCGGTGTGCATCCCTACGTGTACGGGGACTGGCTGCACCGGCCGGGCGCGCCCACCGTGCTCCTCTACGGGCATCACGACGTGATGCCCCCCGGCCGCGCGGAGAAGTGGCTCTCGCCCGCCTTCGAGCCCACCGAGCGCGACGGCCGTCTCTACGGCCGGGGCACCGCCGACGACAAGGGCGGGGTCATGGCCCACGTGGCCGCCGTCGGCTCCTACCTGAGGCCGGCCAAGACGCTCCCGCTCAACGTGAAGTTCATCATCGAGGGCGAGGAGGAGATCGGCTCGAGGAACCTGGGCCGCTTCCTCGAGCAGTACCGGGCGAAGATGGCCGCGGACTTCATCGTGCTCACCGACACCCGCAACTACGACGTCGGCCACCCCGCGCTCACCTATCAGCTCCGCGGCATCTGCCAGGTGGACGTGGAGGTGCAGGGCCTCCACCAGCCGCTGCACAGCGGCAACAGCGGGCCCGTGCCCGATCCCGTGCAGATCCTCTGCGCCATGATCGCCGACCTCCGCAAGCCGAACGGCGCCCTGAACGTGCCCGGCCTCTACGCCAAGGTGGCGCGCCCCAGCGCGAAGCAGCTCGCGCGCATCCGGAAGCTGCCGCTGTCGGAGGCCAAGTTCAAGAAGGACGCCGGCATGCTTCCCGGCGTGCGGCTGTGGGGCGAAAGCCAGTTCTCGCTGCTCGAGCGCATGTGGACGCGGCCGGCGCTCACCGTGATCGCGCTGGAGGCGCGCCCGTTCCTCGGCTCGTCCAATCAGATCATCGAGGCGGCTCGGGCGCGGCTCTCGCTCCGCACCGTCCCCGGCATGGACGCGCGCGAGGCCGGCCGCCTCATCGCGAAGAAGCTCACCACCAAGCCGCCCTACGGCGTGAAGGTCACCGTGAACGTCAAAGGCACCACGCCGTGGTGGACCACCGACCCCGAGGGGCCGGCCTTCGAGGCCGCGCGCGGTGCCCTCAAGGCGGGCTTCGGCAAGGAGACGGCCATGGTCGGCTCGGGCGGCACCATCGGCTTCGTGCAGCCGTTCGCCGATCTCCTCAAGGGCGCGCCCTGCATCCTGATGGGCGTGGCCGATCCCAACACCCAGGCCCACTCGGAGAACGAGAGCCTCCACCTGGGCGACTGGGTGAAGGCGATGCGCTCGACCATCCACCTCTACGACGCGCTCGCGCGCCTGCCGCGGCGGTAGCGCGGCGGCGCTCGGGGTGAGCTGCCAATCTTGTGGCCACGAGAACCCCGCCGGCGCGAGGTTCTGCAACGATTGTGGCGCGCCGCTCGCGGCGCCGACAATCACCCGCGAGCCGCGCTCCTACACGCCGCGGCATCTCGTCGAGAAGATTCTTGCGTCCCAGAGCGCGCTCAGGGGCGAGCGCAAGCTGGTCACCGTCCTGTTCGCCGACGTCGTGCGCTCGATGGAGCTCGCGGAGCGCGTCGATCCTGAGGAATGGCATCGCCTGCTCGATCGCCTGTTCCGGATCCTTGCGGGCGGCATTCACCGATACGAGGGGACCATCAACCAGTACACCGGCGACGGCATCATGGCGCTCTTCGGCGCCCCGATCGCCCACGAGGACCACGCCCAGCGCGCCTGTGCGGCCGCCCTGGATCTGGCGCGCGAGCTCGGCGCGCTCGCCGAAGAGGTGCGGCGCGAGAGTGGGCTCGAGTTCGCGATGCGGATGGGCCTGAACTCCGGCGAGGTTGTCGTGGGGCGGATCGGCGACGACCTGCGCATGGACTACACCGCGCAGGGGCACGTCGTCGGGCTCGCCGCCCGGGTGCAGCAACTGGCGCCACCAGGCGGCATCACTATGACCGAGCAGACCGCGCGCCTCGCGGCCGGCTTCTTCGACTTCCTCGACCGTGGCGAACAGAGTCTCAAGGGCGCAAGCGTTCCCGTGCGCGTGTTCGAGCTGCGGGGTCCGGGCCAGATCCGGAGCCGCCTCGAGAGCTCGCGGGCGCGCGGCTTCTCGCGCTTCGTCGGCCGCGAGCGCGAGCTTGGGCTGCTCGAGAGGGCTCTGCGCGAGACACAGTCAGGTCGACCGAAAGTCGTCCTGGTTACCGCGGAGCCGGGCGCGGGAAAGAGCCGCCTCTGTCACGAGTTCGTCGAGCGCGCCCGCGGCGTGGCGCTTCACTACGCCCGCGCGCTCTCCCACGGACGCATGCTTCCCTTTCACGTGATCGTCGCGCTTGCGCGCAGTCTCTTCGGTGTCGGCGAAGATGCGTCACCCTCGGACGTCCGGGGCGCCGTGAGACGCGGTCTCGGGAACGCGCAGCCCGACCCGATCGCCCTGGATTTCTGGCTCGACCTTCTCGGGGTGTCCGATTACGTCCCTGCGCCTTCAGGACTCGATCCTCAAGCGCGCCGCACACGTCTCTTCCGGTCACTTCTCGATCTGATCCTGGCTCGCGCTCGGCGCGAGCTCACGTTGCTCTGGGTCGAGGATTTACAATCGCTCGACCCGACGAGCGAAGTGGCGCTGGAGATGCTCACCGAGCGGCTCCTGGCCCCGGAGTCAGCCGGTAGCAGAATCTTGATAGTCGCGACCACGCGGCCAGAGTATCGGCCCCGGTGGTCCTCAGCGGTCGAGGTTCTCTCGCTTGCGCCCCTCGGTCTTCAGGAATGCCGGACGTTGCTCGACGACTGGCTCGGATCCGACGACACGCTCGCGCCCCTGCGCGCCCGGATCGAGGCCCGGGCTCGCGGCAACCCACTCTTCGTCGAGGAGATGATTCGCTCGCTCGTCGAGCGTGGCGTGCTGCGTGGTGAACGCGGCGCCTACGGGCTGGCCGCCTCGATCGAGGAGATCACGCTGCCCGAGACCGTTCAGGCCGTCCTCGCGTCGCGCATCGATCGGCTCGCGGACCGCGACAAGGACGTGCTCCAGGCCGCGGCCGTGGTCGGGCGAGACGTGCCAATCGAGTTGCTGCGCGCCGTGGTGGATCTGCCCGAGCCCGAGCTGGCCGCGTCGCTCGAGCGCCTTTCGACAGCCGAGCTTCTCGGTCCCGCCGAGTCTCCGGGTGAGCACGCCTTCCGGCACCCCCTCGCGCAGGAGGTCGCCTACCGCACGCAGCTTCTGGATCGCCGGCGCGGAACCCACGCCGCCATCGCGCGAGCCTTGCTCACGATCCACTCACCCGAAGGTGCTACGCACGCCGCGCTCCTCGCCCACCACTTCGACGAGGCCGGTGAGCGTCTCGAGGCGGCACGCTGGCACGAGCAGGCCGGCCGACGCGTCGCACGCAGTGACCCGGCGGATGGAGTGAGACACTGCCGTCGGGTCACCACGCTCCTCGCCGCCGTTCCGGAGTCCCGTGAGACCCTGATGCTCGAGCTCACCTCGCGCATCGCGCTGCTCGAGATCGGCCGCATCGCCGGAATCGAGGAGCGTGAGGCACGGAGCCTCTTCGAGGAGGCGCACGCGGTCGCCGAGCGACTTCAAGACAAGGCAGGCCACGCGTTCTTGCTCACGTCCTACGGACGCCTGTGCGGGCTCGCGGGCGACGTGGGGCAGTACCTCGCATGCGCGGAGCGCGCTATGGAGTTCGCCGAAGGATCAGACGCAGTGTTCGAGTTCGAGATGCGCTCGGTGCTGGCCCATGCCCAGCTTGCGGTCGGCCGCCTCGCGCCAGCCCGTGCGACCGCCGAGCGTGCTCTGACCGAGGTCGCGCGGGTTGCCGGACTGCGGGAGGCGGTCGGGCATTCCACCGCACCTGGCTTGTGCCGCGTGTGGTGGGCGCTGGCGAGCGCACACCTCGGGCGCGCGGCCGAGGCTGAAGCCGCCCTGGAAGCACTCCTCGCCGAGGAGAGCGAGCGCGCACTCCAGGCCCTCTACGGAACGCACGCATTCCTGTGCGAGGTGCTGCGCCTCCGGGGTGATCTGCGCGGCGCGCTCGCCCACGGCCGCCGTGCGGTCGAGCTCGCGGAAGAGTGCGGAAGCGTGTTCTCGCGGGTGGAGGCCGCGGCGTTTCTCGGCGCTGCCGAGCTTGCGGACGGCGACCTTACCGCGGCCACGAGTGTGCTCGCGGGGGCGCTCGCGCTAGCTCGCAATCGACGCACCGCGCTGTGGTACGAGCCGCGGCTCCTCGCGACGCTGGCGGACGCGAAGCTGGCCGCCGGTGACCGCTCGGGAGCCCGCACGCTCCTCTCTGAGGCGCGCGAGCTCGTCGATCGGGGACGAGGCTGGCGGCTTGGCGCCTTCGATATCGCGCTGGCGTGGGTTCGCCTCTTGACTGCGGAGCCCGCCGCCGACCGCGCCGCGATCGAGAGCGCGCTCGAGTCCCTGGACGCCCTCACGGCCGAGCTGGGCTCCGATCCTTATCGGCGCATCGCTGCGCTCGAGCGCGCACGCCTCGCCACGTAACCCTGCAATCGATCTTGAGTCTGCCCCGTCTGAGCGACAAGCTGGTGTCCGCAGCCATTCGCCCCAGCGGAGGGAGTATGAAGTCCATCTGCCTGGTATATCCTGTCCAGAACGAATGAATGCCATGTCCAAGAAGGAGGCGGACGCCCCCGTCGAGGGGCCGATGGCCCGGCGCGGCTGGATCGAGCTGCGGACGATTCAAGGAGCTTCACCTGTGAGGAGAATGCGATGAAGTTCATGTTCATGATCTACCACGACCAGAACGTGTTGGACGCGATGCCCGAGAAGGAGATGCAGGCTCTTGTCGACTCCGCGATCGAGTACGCCGAGGAGATCCGACGGAGCGGCCACTACATCGTCTCGGACGCTCTCCAGCGGACCGGGACGGCCCGCACCATCCGCATCCGCGCCGGCAACGTCTCCGCCACCGTCGGCCCATTTGTCGAGACAAAGGAGCAGCTAGGTGGATTCTTCGTCATCGAGGCCAAGGACATGGATGAGGCCTGCGCGGTCGCCGCGAGGTTCCCACCGGCGCGCGTCGGCGTGATCGAGATCCGGCCGGTCCAGGAGCTGAAGCATTCTCGTGATCGACGCGGTCTCCCGAGCTGAATCGCGCCGCGTCCTCGCCACGGTCATCCGTCACTTTCACACCGTGGCCGTCGACGGCGTATTCGGCCGGATTCGTCCAAGCAGGTAATCCAGTTGTCCTGACGCTTGTGGTAGCTACCGTGAACTCACGGCCACCGAATCGGCGGTAGCACAGCGTAAAGGAGACGGCCGTGCTCCGCGCAGCGACACCCGAGCGGTTGAGCGCGTTCTCAGACGGCGTCTTCGCCGTTCTGATCACCGTCTTGGTTTTAGATCTCCGGCCGCCAGAGCTACCCACCTTCAAGGCGCTCCTGGTGCTCTGGCCTACCTGGCTGAGCTACGCAGTCAGCTACGTTTTCATCGCGATTGTCTGGGCTAATCACCATCATCTCATGCGCTACGCGACAACGGCGACGCCCCGCCTGATGTGGTTCAATTTCGCGCATCTGTTTTCCGTGTCACTGCTTCCGCTGTCCACCGCGTGGATGGCCG
>QHSP01000135.1 GCA_003220495.1 Candidatus Rokuibacteriota bacterium
CGGCGTGGACAAGCTCGTCACGTTCCTCTCGGCGAAAACCCCCGGGAATCCGAGGGTTCCAGCCTGCTCCGTGTGGTGGCCGCGTACCGGCCACTGGAGCCCGCACGATAGCACGGCTTGCCTGTTCCCTCAACGCGGGCCGCCTATCGTTACGCGCCACGAACCGGTGGCGGAGCGGCGGGCCGGGCCTTCGAGGAAACAGCTGAGAGAGACGAGAGCGGCCCGCAGGACGCGAGTGACCTCGCGCATCCATCGCGATGGAACGAGCCCGGCGGCATCTCGACGAGCCGGGGCGCCACCATGCCGACGTCGTCGGTCCGCTTGGTGCGGTAGTCGGTGTTCAGCGCGGCGAGCGCTCTCTTCGCCCACGACCACGTCGACGCCGAGCTCGGGGTGCTCGTGCGCCCAGTCACGCGCCCGGAGCGCGCCGCGAATCTCGTCATGATCGGTGATGGCCACGACCTCGACCCGTCCCCGAGCCGCTTCCCCGATCGTCTCGGGGCGCTCCACTCACGTCGGCGATTCCGAGAAAGACCGCGACGCGGCGGCGGCCGCGGATGTGGGCACGTTCGTCTGGGCGCGCGACTTCTTCGGGTGGGATCCGCGGGGACCCCGCGCGGCAAGTCGGCTACCCTCAGGCGCGTGACTCCGATTGAAGATCGGGGGAGCGGCGCGCTCCCCCGATACTCCCGAGGCGGTTATGCGGGTGAGGCGACGTCGGGCTTCGCGCTCGCGGGATCTTGACACGACAGCCGCACGCGCACGGTCGTGCCCCGCCCGGGCTCGCTCTCGATGCGGAGTTGGGCGCCGTGGGCGAACACGAGGTGCTTGACGATCGCGAGCCCGAGGCCGGTCCCGCCGAGCTCGCGCGATCGGGCCTTGTCGACGCGATAGAAGCGCTCGGTGATCCTCGGCAGATCGGCCGGCGGGATCCCGATGCCGGTGTCGACCACGTCGACCTCGATCCAGCCGCCGGCCGGCTCCTGGACACGGACCGTCACCCGTCCCCCCTCGGGCGTGTACTTGACGGCGTTGTCGACCAGGTTGATCAGGATCTGGACGAGCCGGTCACGGTCGGCGAGCACTGGCGGCAGGTCGCGCGGCAGCTGGCTGCGCAGCGCGACCTGCCCGCTCTTCGCCTTGGCGGCCATGATCGCCAGCACCGCGTCGACGGCCTCGTCGAGCCGGGTCGGCGCGAGCTTCAACGATACGCGGCCGAGCTCGATGTTCGAGAGGTCCGTCAGGTCGTTGAGCAGCCGGCCGAGCCGCTCGGTGTGCCGGAAGACGATCTCCAGGAACCGCCGCGCGTTCTCCTGCTCCTCGAGGGCGCCGGTCAGGAGCGTCTCGAGATAGCCCTGGATCGCGGTCAGCGGCGTGCGCAGCTCGTGCGACACGTTGGCGACGAACTCCGTGCGCACCTGCTCGAGCCGCCGGAGCTCGGTGACGTCGTGCAGGACCATGACGACGCCGACCTCGCTCTCGCCCAGGCGGAGCGGCACCGCGTTCACCTGAACGCGCCGCTCGACCGGGCTGGCGAGCCTGAGCTCGCGATTCGAGACGCTGCTCTCGCCGGCGGCGCGGCCCTCGCGGAACGCCTCGTGCAGCTCCGTGTTGCGGATGACCTCGAGGAAGGGTTTGCCCTCGCCGCGCGTCGCGTCGAGCCCGAACATGGATCGCGCCCGCTCGTTCAGGAGAAGAATGACGTCGCGCCCGTCGACGGCGATGACGCCCTCGATCATCCCGTCGAGGATCGCGGTCGCCTTCGCCTGCTCGTGGCCGAGATCGTGGACCTTCTCGCGCAGCCGGGCCGCGAGCCCGTTGAGCGCCCGGCCGAGCGCGCCGATCTCGTCCGGCGAGCGGATCGGCGCCCGCACCGTGAAGTCGCCCTCGCTCATCTGGTGGGCGATCGCCTGCATCTGCACCACCGGCTTGGTGACGCGCCGGGCCACGAAGAGGCCGATCCCGAAGGCGACCACGAGCGCGACGAGGCCGCCGGCGAGCATCACCCGGTGGATCGCGGCGTACGACGACGTCACCGCCGCCACCGGCAGGGCCACCCGGATGACGCCGATCACGCGCGCGCCGTCGACGATCGGGAGGGCGACGTAGAGGAGCGAGGCGCCGATCGTCGCGCTCGTTCGCCGGTCGCGCCCGACGCCGCCGGCGCGCGCCGCGAGGACCTCGGGCCGAGAGCCGTGGTTCTCGACGCGCGGCAGATCGTCGACGGCCACCTCGGAGTCGCCCAGCACGCGCCCGTCGGCTGCGATCACGGTGATGCGCGAGCCCGTCGGCCGCGAGCCTCGCGACGCGAAGGCGCGGACCTCGGCCGGGGAGGCGCCTCGCGAGACCAGCGCGCGGGCCTCGTCGTGCATGAGCCGTCCGATGGTGGCCAGGCGGACCTCGAGCGTGTCGACCGCGAACGCCTCGAGCGCCCGGTTCAAGTAGAGGCCGGCCGCGATCATCGTGACGGCGACGAAGCCGACGAGCGTCAACGTGAGCTTGCGCGCGATGCTGCGGCGGAGAAAGTGGACGAACGCCTGGGTCATAGCTGATCCGTCTCGAACCGATATCCGACGGATTTCACCGTCGCGATCCGGCTCCCCGCGTCGCCGAGCTTCGCCCGCAGGCGCCGGACGTGTACGTCCACGGTGCGCGACTCGATCACGTCGGCGCGGGCGTAGCCCCACACGCGGTTCAGGAGGAACTCGCGCGAGAGCACGCGCCCGGCCGATTCGAGGAGCGCCTGCAGGAGGTCGAACTCCTTCGGCGTGAGCACGATCGCCTGGCCGTGCAGGGTCACCGCGTGGCGCGCCGGGTCGAGCGCGATCGGCCCCGCCGAGAGCAGGGGGGTCGGATGGTCCGGATGCGCGCGCCTCAGCACGGCCCGCACGCGCGCCACGAGCTCCTTCGGGGAAAACGGCTTCCCCACGTAGTCGTCGGCGCCGATCTCGAGCCCGACGATGCGGTCGACCTCGTCGGACTTGGCGGTGAGCATGATGATCGGCACGGATGCCGTGCTCGCGTCGCGGCGCAGGCGGCGGCACACCTCGAGCCCGTCGAGCTCGGGGAGCATGAGGTCCAGCACCACCAGATCGGGCACCGCCGCTTTCACCTCGCGAAGCGCGTCGGACCCGCTCGCAGCCGTCCGGCAGCGAAAGCCGTCCCGCTCGAGATGCAGGACGATGAGCCGGCGGATGTCCGGCTCATCCTCGACGACGAGAACCTCGCGGGCCATCGCCTACTGGCGACAGACCTTGAAGCTCGCGTAGTCTCCTTGCGCCGAAGAATTCGTGTCGTCGGAGTCGGTCAGCACGGCGATCCCGGCGGGCTTGGGTGTCTCTTTCACGTCGAAGTACTTCTGGTAGTCTTCGCGCGTGTTCACGCGCTCCTCGACCCACTCACCCTTCTTCTCGGGCGCGCCGCTCCGCAGTACCCGGACCTGCGTCAAGCCCATGTTCGAATCGAGCCGCGTGCCGACCGGGACCTTCTCGCTCCAGACGTACTTGACCGCCTTCGGACCCCTGACGCGCGAGTAGGGCACGAGCACGTAGACCGCCAGCACGCTGTCGTTGGTCTTCGAGTTGCGCTCGTCGCCGCCCTTCGGAAACTCGAGGGGCCGCCAGGACCATACGAGCATCGGATAGGCGCCCAGATCCCACTCGTACTCCTTCGCGGCCTGAACGCCGAGCCCCTTGGCCGTGGCGCGCAGGAACCGGAGGCCCGATTCCTCCGCGACCCGATAGGCGTCCTTGCCCGAGTCTTTCCGGAGCTTCCAGTCGGCGGGCAGCTCGCCGACCTTGGCCTTCGAGAAGTCATCGATCGTTTTGCAGTCGGGCTGGGCGGCGGTATTCGTGAGCAGAGCGGCAAACGTCAGGCCGGTTCCCGCGATCAGCGACAGAAGCTTCGTGGGCCGGCGCCGGCTGTCTGTCGCGGCAGACCTTTCACGAAACGGATCGGGGTCGGCGGGTGCCATGCCTGAAGGCTAGCACACGCCGACCCCGAGGGATCGTCAGCGCTCGTTAGCGCCGGTGCTGCTTGAGAATCTCGTGAGCGATGTAGTACGACTCCCAGAGGTCGTGGTGGGCGTGCCAATAGCGGCCGCCAC
>QHSP01000098.1 GCA_003220495.1 Candidatus Rokuibacteriota bacterium
GAGCTTGGCCACCGGCACCAGGACTTCGTGTATTTCGCCCTGCGCGTAGCGCGGCTCGCCGGTCCCGCCGTGGCACAAGAGCCGCGCGATCTCGCGCACCGTCTGTCCCGCGCGCTGATCGGCGATGCCGTGGACCACGACGACCGCGACGCGATCGGGTGCGCTCACCGAAGCATCCGCATCGCCCGGCCAGTCGACATGCCAGCTACGCGGGCTCGCATTCCTGGCGCACTGTAGCGTCGCGGTCCGCGAGGGTCAACGACGAAGACCGGCCAGATCGGTGCCGGCGTGGAGGCCGAGCACGGAGCGCCGCGCGGGCGGCGCCCCGTGCTCGGTGAGGCTAGACGGTCAGCTGATCGCGGATCGGCAGGCGACGGATTCGCTTCCCGGTCGCGGCGAAGATCGCGTTGCACAGCGCCGGCGGGATCGGCGGCACCCCCGGCTCGCCCACACCGCCCATTGGCTTACTGTAGTCCTCGCCGGGGATGATGTGGACACGGATCTCTTTCGGCGCCCCCGTGATGCGGGTCACCTGGTAGGAGTCGAAGTTGTTCTGCTCGACGCGCCCGTTCTTGTAGCTGATCTCACCGAGCGTCGCGACGCCGACGCCCATGACGGTCGCGCCTTCCATCTGCGCTCGGACACGATCCGGATTGACGGTCGGGCCGCAGTCCACCGCGACGTCGACCCGCGGAATCGTCAGCCCGCCCTTGGGGTCGACGGCGACCTGCACGACCGCCGCGATGTAGCTCACGAAGCTGTAGTGGCCGGCGATCCCCATCCCCTGCCCCTTGGGCAGCTGCTTGCCCCAGCCCGCCGCATGAGCCGCCACCTCCACGACGCGGCGCAAGCGGCCGGTGTCGACCGGATAGCGCTCGGGCGACTCGCCGTGGTTCCAGGTGTCGCCCAGCATCTCGGGGCTGACGACCCGCGGCGGGCCGATGACCTCCAGCAGGAAATCCTTCGGGTCGCGCCCCGCCGCCGCGGCCAGCTCGGCCACGAACGACTGCACCGCGAACGCATGGGGAATATTCGAGACCGATCGGAACCAGCCGATCCGCGTGTGGGCGATGGCCTCCGGATTCTCGATGCGTACGTTGGGGATCGCGAATGGCACGTTGATGACGCCCATGCCGAGCTCGAGGGGCGCCTCGTTCTTCGCGTCGACGTTGAAGGTGGAGATGATCGTGGGCGCCACGGTGCGGTGCAGCCACGCCACCGGCGTGCCCCACTCGTTGACGCCGGCCTCGAGATGCTCGACCGACACCGTGTGGTAGTAGGAGTTGTGCAGATCGTCGTCACGCGTCCACGTCACTTTGACCGGCTTGCCGCCGACGGCCTTCGACAGCACGGCCGCCTCGATGCCGAAGTCTGGCTTTGACTTCCGTCCGAAGCCGCCTCCCAGCAAGGTGACGTACACGGTGACGTCGTCGGCCGACATGCCGAGCCGCTTCGCCACCAGATCGCGCGCGGCCTGGGGCGACTGGAAGCATCCCCAGACCTCGCACTTGCCGTTGGTGATGCGCGCGGCGGCGGCCGGTGGCTCCATGGTCGCGTGGGCGAGGTGTGGAATGTAGTACTCGGCCTCCAGGCGCTTCGCGGCGGCGGCCGAGGCCTTGTCGAAGTCGCCGTCGTTGCGCACGACCCGGGCGGGCTTGCGCGCGGACTCCTCCAGCTTGGCCTTGTAGGCCGTCGAGTCGTAGCTGCCGTTGGGTCCGTCGTCCCAGACGATCTTCAGCGCCCGGCGGCCCTGCATGGCGGCAAACGTGTTGCGCGCGAGCACGGCGACACCGCCGAGGGGATTGAAGTGCGCGGGTGGCGCACTGCTCTCGATCTGCACGACCTTCACGACCCCCGGCACCTTGAGGGCCTCGGCGTCGTCGACCTTGGTCGCCTTGCCACCCAGGACCGGAGGACGCGCCACGACCGCGTAGAGCATGCCGGGCAACCGGGTATCGATGCCGTACTTGGCCTTGCCCGTCGCGATGTCGAGCGCATCGACCAGCTTCAGCTCGCCCTTGCCGATGTAGCGAAAGTCCTTCGGGTCCTTCAAACGCAGCGCCGCCCGCGCCGGAACCGGCTGGGTGGCCGCGGCCTTCGCGAGCGCGCCGTATCCCAGGCGACGGCCGCTCGGACCATGGACGACCTCGTGATTCTTGGCGGCCACCTCGCTCACCGGCACTTTCCAGCGATCGGCGGCCGCGGCCTCCAGCATCGCGCGCGCGGCGGCGCCGCAGCGGCGCATGGGCTCGAAGAAGTGACGCGTGCTGCGCGAGCCGTCCGTATCCTGGTTGCCGAACTTCTTCTCGTCACCGGTCGCCTGGGCGACGCGCACACGCTTCCAGTCTGCCTCGAGCTCGTCGGCGACGATCATCGGCATGCCGGTCCTGATCCCCTGCCCCATCTCCGAACGGTGGCAGACGATCGTGACCGTGCCGTCCTCGACGATGGAGACGAAGGCCAGCGGATTGTCGACCCATCCGTTGGGCATCCCGTCGGCGCCGTACTTCTGGGGCTCCTGGGCACCCGCGGTCGACTGGAAGCCGACGGCCAGCACGAGGCCGCCGAGCGACATCCCTTGCAAGAACCGGCGCCGGCTCACGTTCGCCAGCACCACGGAGCTCTCGGACGACGCGTCCCTACGCGATTCGCGATCCGCTCGCGCGCTCATCGCGCACCTCCCTGCTTGGTCGCGGCCTGCTTGATGGCGGCGCGGATACGCGTATAGGTCCCGCAGCGGCAAATGTTGCCGTCCATGGCCTCGTCGATCTGGGCATCGGTGGGATTCGGCGTGCGTCGCAGCAGCGCCGCGGCGGACATGATCTGACCGGCCTGGCAGTAGCCGCACTGCGGAACGCCGTTCTCGACCCACGCCGCCTGCAGGGCCTTACCGACGGGCTCGCCGCCGACGGCCTCGATCGTGACGATCTTACTGCTTGCCACCGCCGAGATGGGGGTGATGCAGGAGCGGACCGCGTTGCCGTCGACGTGCACGGTGCACGCGCCGCAGAGCGCCATGCCGCAGCCGAACTTGCTGCCGGTGAGCCCGAGCTCGTCCCGCAAGGCCCACAGCAGCGGGGTCTCGCCAGGCACGTCGACGTTCTGGCGCTTGCCGTTGATGTCGAGTGAGACCATCACGCCCTCCTCTCGTTGTCGGAGCCACACCCGGGACGCCCGGCCGCCTCGACCGGTGACCCGCCGGCATCGATATGTCCGAGCCGGCGTAATGAAACCACAAAGCGGGCGGGCGCGACAGAGAAGAAAGCTGAGGACTCGGCGATCTGCGCGGGTTCTCCCTTGGGTCAGGCCGCCGTCACGCCACCGTCGACGGGCAGCGCGACGCCCGTGACGAACGACGCTTCGTCCGAGAGAAGGAACAGCGCCGCGTTGGCGATCTCGTCGGGCCGGCCTGTGCGGCCCAGCGGTACGGAGCCGTGGGCTCGCTTGCGCACCAGCTCCTCCGGATCCATTCCAGCCGTCGACTTCTGATCGGGCCGGGAGACGAACACCCGTAGCATCGGCGTGTCGATCGGACCGGGACAGACGGCGTTCACGCGAATCTTTTCGGGCGCCAGCCGCAGCGCCAGGCTCTTCACGAAGCCCACCACCCCGAACTTGCACATCGAGTAGACCGGGCTGAAGCCGGAGCCCACGAGCCCGGAGGTCGACGCGGTAAAGAGGAGGCTCCCACCACCCCGGGCGCGGATCTCGGGAATGGCGGACTCGGTCGTGAGCAGCACCGTGCGGAGGTTGAGGTCGACCGCCAGATTGAAGGCGCTCATGTCGATGCCCTCGACCGCGGCCGGCCCGGGATGGCCGACGTGGTTCCAGACGAAATCCAGGCCCTTGAATCGACTCACCGCGTCCCACACGATCCGGCGCGAATCGTCGTCCTTTGTCAGGTCCGCCGTGATGCCGTGAGCGACACCGCCCGCCGCGGTGATCTCGGCCACCACGCGCTTGACCCCGGCAGCGTCCACGTCCACCACGGCGACCTGCGCACCCTCGCGCGCGAACCGCAGGGCGCCCGCGCGTCCCATGCCCGAAGCAGCGGCGGTCACGATCCCGATCTTTCCGGCCAGGCGCATCGGCAGTCCTCCGACGGGAGATTGGAGCCCGATCCTACTATAGTGAAGCTCGCAAGACAGTGAAGCTCGCAAGACGCGAGGGCCTGGCTCGTCCTCGGGCCACCGTCGAGACCGCCGAGAATCAACGGGTGATTTTCGACCGGCCCGTACGCAATCATCCGCCATCCGTGTACGCGAGTGCGTTCCTGTACTTTCTCGGCAGCCGCTGGCTCTGATCTGGCGACCGCTCGACGACGAACGCTTCCTCTCCAGGAATCTGCCGGGTTATTGTGAATACCGACAGAAGGTCCGGGGAGGCTCATCATGATGCGACGTCGCTTTGCCGCTATTGCGGGAGCCGCGCTTCTCTGCGCGGGTCCCGCGCTCGCCCAGGACAAGCTTCCGCCCCTGAGGACCGGCGTCGACGGCACCTTCGCCCCGCACGCCATGCCCAAGCTGGGCGGCGGCATCGAGGGCTTTCAGATCGATCTCTTCACCGAGGCCGCGCGCCGCATGAAGCGCGAGATCACGATCGACGCGGTGAGCTTCTCGACTCTGATCCCCGGCATGCAGTCCGGCCGCTACGACTTCATCGCGGCGCCGACGACGGTGACGAAGGAACGGGCGGAGAACATGCTGTTCACCGCAGGCTATCTCTGGACCGCGTACCAGTTCGGGATCAAGAAGGGCTCGGAGCCGATCAAGGACTGGGCCGACCTCAAGGGCAAGTCGGTCTCCGTCAACAAGGGCACGCCCTACGAGACACTCTCCAAGGCCAAGGGCGCCGAGCACGGCTTCACGGTGCAGGTCTACGACACGCAGCCGGATGCCACCCAGGCCGTTCTCTCGGGTCGCGCCTACGCGACGCTCGGCGGCAACACCACCATCGTCTACGCCGCGTCGAAAAATCCACAATTCGTGGCCGACCTCGAGCTCAAGGAGACGCGCGCCCACTGGGCGGCGCCGGTGCCCAAGAACAATCCGAAGCTCCGCGCCCAGCTGCAGGATGCGCTCGACTGCATGAAGAAGGACGGCACGATCGCCAAGCTTTCCGAGAAGTGGTTCGGTCGCAAGCCGGCGCCCGACGGCCTCGAGGTGGTGATCACGCCGGGCTACGGCCCGCCGGGCATGCCGGGCTACGATCCGACGCCGCACGAGCTCCATTGCAACTGATCTGAGGGAATGAACGGCCCGATCGTCGACGCGCGCGGTCTGCACAAGCATTTCGGCGCCCTGCACGTGCTGAAGGGCGTCGATCTCAGGGTGGCCGAGCGCGAGCTGGTGTTCGTGATCGGGCCGTCGGGCTCGGGCAAGTCGACGCTGCTGCGCTGCCTGAATCGGCTGGAGGAGCCGTCGTCCGGCAGCGTCGTGGTGGACGGCATCGACATGCTCGACCCGCGCACCGACATCAACCATGCCCGCCAGCGCATCGGGATGGTGTTCCAGTCCTTCAACCTCTATCCGCACATGACGGCGCTCGGCAACGTGACCTTGGCGCTGCGCAAGGTCGCCGGCAAGTCACGCGCCCAGGCCGAGGCGTTGGGCCGGGCCGCGCTGGAGCGTGTCGGCCTCGCCGACCGCGCCGAACACACGCCGGGCCAGCTCTCGGGCGGCCAGCAGCAGCGGGTCGCCATCGCCCGCTCGATTGCGCTCGAGCCCCGCGTCATGCTGTTCGACGAGCCGACCAGCGCGCTCGATCCGGAGCTCGTGGGCTCGGTGCTCGAGGTCATGCGCTCGCTGCGCGAAAGCGGCATGACCATGCTCGTCGTCAGCCACGAGATGGGCTTTGCTCGCAACGCCGCCGACCGCGTGGTGTTCATGGACGAGGGCGCCATCGTCGAGGAGGGGCCGCCCGCGGCGATCTTCGAAACGCCGGCCCACGAGCGCACGCGCGCCTTCATCAGCCAGATTCAGCGCCACTGAACGGCGGCTCCCGCCAGAAACCAATCCCATGTCGAGCTGGGGCCGCTTCGCCGAGACGTTCCTCAACACGAAGGTCATGCTCAAATACTTGCCGGACATCCTGTCCGGCGTCGTGGTCACGATCGAGCTGGCCCTGCTCATCGTCGTCACGGGCATCGGCGCCGGCCTGACGCTCGCGCTGCTGCGAAGCCTCGGCGTCCGGCCGCTCAACTGGCTGATCATCGTCATCGTCGACCTGTTCCGCTCGCTGCCGCCGCTCGTGGTCATCGTGCTGATCTACTTCGGCCTGCCCAGCGTCAACATCTCGGCCTCCGGCTTCGTCTCGACGTGGCTGTCGCTGGCCTTCGTGCTGATGGCCTTCTCCGAGGAGATCTTCTGGGCCGGCATCACCTCGGTCGCCAAGGGCCAGTGGGAGGCCGCGCGCTCGACCGGTCTCTCGTTCGGCCAGACCCTGATGAACGTGGTGCTGCCGCAGGCCTTCCGGCTGACCATCCCGCCGCTCACCAACCGCACCATCGCCATCACCAAGGGCACCGCGCTCGGGACCGTCGTCGCCGTCACCGAGATCCTCGGGCAGGCGAGCTCGGCGATGTCCAACTCCTACAATCCCTCGCCGCTGATGATGGGCGCCGCCGCCTACCTCGTGCTGTTCTTCCCGGTCGTGGTGGCGGCCCGCTGGGTCGAGACCAGGTTCGCGTGGAAGCGATAGTCCAGAGCTTCTTCAATCTGGAGATCATCGCGGCGTCCTGGCCGATCGTGCGCGCCGGGCTCTGGAACACCGTGCTGCTGTCGCTGCTCGTGGTGCCGCTCGGCCTGCTCGGCGGGCTGATGCTGGCGCTGCTGGCGAGCGCGAAGCGTCCGATGATCCGCTGGCCACTGATGGCCTGGGTCGATTTCTTTCGCGCCTTTCCGCCGCTGGTGTTGCTCATCTTGTTGTTCGCCGGACTGCCGTTCGCCGGGCTCGAGCTGGGCGGCTTCGTCTGCGTGGCGATCGCCTTCTTCCTCAACACCGGCGCCTACTACGGCGAGATCCTCAGAGCGGGAATCGATTCCGTCCCGGCCGGCCAGATCGAGGCCGCGCGCTCCACCGGCCTCTCGCGCCTGCAGGCCATGACCTACGTCGTGCTCCCGCAGGCCGTGCGCAACGTGCTGCCCGACCTGCTCTCCAACACGCTCGAGGTGGTGAAGCTCACCGCCCTCGGCAGCGTGGTCGCGGTCCCGGAGCTCCTCTACCAGGCGCGTCAGGCGCAGAGCCTCACCTACAACCCCACGCCCATCGTGGTGGCGGCGATCATCTACTTCGTGATGCTGTGGCCCGTGGTGCGGCTCCTGAGCCGGCTGGAGAATCGCGCGTTCGCCGGAAGGTAGCGGGTGGTAGAGTCCTCGGCGTCATCATTCCGAAACCGCAAAGGGAACGCTAGCGGGCGAGACTGCCGGCACGGACCGCACGAGCTAGCTGGCGGAAGGAGCACACACACGATGAAACGCCCTGGCGACAAGAGTCCGGAACCTCCAGGCGGCCGGGCCGCCGAGCGGCTTCGAATGTTCGAAGATGCACGCCGCCCGAAGGAAGCGTCTGGCAAGCCGAAGAAAGGGGCACGTCAAAGGGATGTCCGCATGAAGAAGGGGGGGCGGCATGCGAAGCAAGATCGACGCAAAGATTGACCGCGGCGCGCGGCGAAGGAAGATCACGCCGTTCCCCGGGGGAAAAGCGCTCCAACGGCTGTTCGCGTATCTCGGTGAGCGCGATCCTGCTCTCAACAACGAAGTTGTAGCGACCGTCGCAGTTCCTAGAGCTGCCAAGCCGAGGTTCGGACTTACCAGGGCCGCCATGCAGGCTCGGGAGCTCGGCGCCCGCGGAAACAGGCGCTTGAGGCAGACCCGGGGCGCGGCAAGACCCCTTGCCACGGCCATCATCAAGGCGGCGGCAACGCTCACCCGACATCGCCCGAAGACCCGTGTCCGGAGAGGCAGGGCGAGAGCCTTCGGAGCCCCTCCTGCACCGGCCGTTTCGATCTGGCAATCGATCGGGCCCTCGCTTGTTCCGAAGGGTCAGACCTACGGAACGAATCGCGTCGATGTAATCGGCCGCGTCTCGAGCATCGTCGTCGACCCCCAGGACCCCAAGCATCTGCTCGTCGGCGGAGCGGGCGGGGGGATCTGGGAGAGCTTCGATACCGGGATGACCTGGCAACCTCGCACGGATTTCATGCCGTCGCTCGCCATCGGAGCCATCACCTTCGACCCTACTGCCCCCAAGCGAGTCTATGCAGGCAGCGGCGAAGGAAATTTCTATTCCAATTTAGGCGCCGGTGTCTATCGCTCCGGCGACGGCGGCACCACGTGGGCGGTCGTGGCATCCGCCCCCTTCATCGGCGTGGGGTTCTACGATCTGGTGGTGGATCCGCAGAATCCCAAGGTCCTCTACGCGGCCACGACCAACGGATTCTACCGGTCGACGAACAGTGGCGTGTCGTGGAGCCTGCGGCGCCCCGTGAAATGCTGGGACATCAGCGTCCACCCGCGCGGAGGAAGTGCCGAACTCCTCACGACCTTCGCCGACGGCCTCTTCGTCTCGACCAATACCGGCACGTCCTTCACCGCCGTCGCGCTTCCCGCGGGGCCGTCAACCGCCTGGGCACGGCTGGCCGTGGATCGGGTGATGGTGGCGCCGGACGTCAGCTATGTTTTCGGGGCGGCGGGGACGATCGCGTACCTGTGGCGGCGATCCGGGACGACATGGACGAAGATCGCATCCTTGCCGACGCTGAGCGTGAATCAGGCCTGGTACGACTGGTATGTCGCGGCCGCGCCGGACAACAAGGGGCTCGTGTATCTGGGAGCCATCGATGCCTACCGCGGCTCCCTCCGCGGCTCGGCGTGGACCTGGAAGGACGTCACGACGCAAGGGAGCAACAGCATTCACCCCGACCAGCACTGCCTGACCTTTTCCCCGAGCAACTCGAAGATCATCTACGCGGGCAACGACGGCGGGATCTACCGGTCCGCGAACAGTGGCGCCAGCTGGACCGCGCTCAACAAGGGTCTGGGCATTACCGAGATGGAGTACCTTGCGAGCGATCCCAATACCTGGAAGTGGCTGATGACGGGCACCCAGGACAATGGCACGATTCGCTTCACCGGCTCCACGGTGTGGGATCATATCGCTGATGGCGACGGGGGCGATTGCGGAGTCAACCAGCTCAATCCCAATACCGTGTATCACTCGTACTACTATGTGTCGCTCGAGCGCTCGAACAACAAGGGCAACACCTGGACGATCCTCTCGCCCCCCAGCGTCCCATCATTGTTCTACCCGCCGGTGGAGATCTTCGGCTCGACGGTCGCCATCGGAGCGACCTCCCTGGTGGTGACCAGGACCGGCGGGCCGCCGTGGACGACTGTTTCCCTTGGGCTGTCCTCTGGAGAAGTGTCCACGGCGATGCGCGAGATTGATGCCAATACCATCCTGATCGGGACCAACGTGGGCCGCATGCTCAGAGTGAGTTGGACGGGGACCACGTGGAGCAAGGTCGTGCTGACGTCACCCGCTCCTCGCTATATCAGCTGCATCGCCGTCGACCCGAGCAATCCGCAGCGATTCTGGGTGACGCTCTCGCAAGTCGGTGGGGCCATGGTCTATCGCTCGGACAACGCGGGGACCTCATGGGTCGCCTCCACGACAGGGCTGCCCAGCATCCCCATGAACGCCGTGGTGGTCGACCCGGCCAGCTACAAGCGGGTATGGGTCGCCGCCGACGTCGGCGTCTATCAGACACTGAACATGGGCGGCGCTTGGGCGCCATTCTCCAACGGTCTGCCCAATGCCATGGCCGCCGATCTCCTTTTCCACAAGCAAGATCGCATGCTCGTGTGCGCGACGCGCAATCGAGGCGCGTGGGTGATGGCGGTGCCGTAGGACGTGGGCGCCGGCAAGCTCTCGCTTAGTGAGCGATCGACTGCGCGCGACGGCGCAGCCACAGCCGGACGAGGACTCGGGACAGGAGGGCCGCCACGCCGACCTGCGCCGTGTCGACGAGAATGTAGAGCCAGCTGACGGCCAGCTCACCGCTGATCCAGCTGGCCACGACGCCGAGGGCCACGCCAAGTATTCCGATTGCGGCGGCTCCGAGCCATCTCGTTCGCAGTGTGGAAGTGACGAGCCCGAGCGCGATGCCGGCGAGAACGGGGAAAACCTCGTCCATAAGAAGCCCCCTTGGCTACGCGGCGTTGGATCACACGGAACGTGACGGAGCATAGACGATCTAGCCCCGAGATCAACCGCTCACTGGAGGAAGCCGCGATGCTGACCGCGTACCGCCAGAGCCTCCGCGTGTCGCCACGCCGCGCCCTCGTCGCTCTCATCGCGCTGAGCCTGGCGCTCGTCGTGACGCGCGCACCGTGGTCCAGCGCGCCGCGAGCCGAGTCGGACCGCGCGGCGATCAGCCGCAGCGGCGTGCTCGGAGGCGCCAGCTACCTCATCGAGGCGCCGGCGAAATGGGACGGTGGTCTCGTCGTGTTCGCGCACGGGATCCAGCGGGGTCCGGGGCCGGGCGCCGTCGCCGCGCCCCCGATCGCCGGCCACATTCTCGCCGGAGGTCACGCATGGATCGCCTCCGGCTATCGGGCTCGCGAGTATCAGCCGCACCTGTTCATCGAGGACACCAACGCGCTCCGTGAGCTCTTCCTGAAGGAGATCGGCCAGCCGCGCTGGACGATCATCTATGGCCAGTCGATGGGCGGTCACATCGTCGTGGCGTCACTGGAGCTGCACCCGGCTCTCTATCAGGGCGGTCTGGCGGAATGTGGTCTCGTCGACGGCATCAGCATCGCCGACTACCTGATGGCGTACACCGCCGCCGCCGAGCTGATCTCGGGCGTGCCGATGCTCGACGCGCCCGACCGGGAAGCCTTCGCGCGGGTCCTCAACGAGCGCGTGGTACCGGCCCTCGGCTTGCCGGGCGCGTACACGGCGCGCGGGCGGCAGTTCGACAGCGTCGTGAAGTATCTAATGGGCGCCGATCAGGCCGGCAACGATCTGCCGCTGCGCCTTCAGGGTCTCCAGCGTCGCTATCTCATGAACATGATGCACCGGCCCCGCGATGTCGAGAACGACCCCAGTCCCGGCATGCGCGCGGCCAGCACGGTTCACATCCGGTATCGGATCGATCCGGCTCTCGGTCTCACCGAGGACGAGCTCAACGCGCGCGTGCGGCGGCTGCAGCCGGCGAAGGACGCCCGCTCACCGATCGCGAACCCGGTGTACGCGGAACGGACTGGACGCCTCAGGGCGCCGCTCATCACCCTGCACGAGACCGGCGACGCGTGGGTACCGCTGAGCCTCGAGCAGTCGTACCGGCGCCGCACGATCGCCGCCGGGACCGACCACCTGCTGGTCCAGCGCGTGATGCGCGCCCCCAGTCACTGCGGGTTCGACGGCGAGACGCGCGAGCAGGCGTTCGACGATCTCGTCGCGTGGATCGAGCGCGGCGTGCGCCCGGTCGGCGAGGACGTGCTCGCGCGCGACCTGTCGCGCATCGGGCTCAGGTGGACGATGAGTCTCCACCCGGAGGATCCACTCGCGCTGCGGCGCTAGCCCTTGACGGCGCCGGCGGTGAGGCCGGCGACGTAGTACTTCACGAAGAACGAATAGATGAGGGCGACGGGCACGGAGCCCAGCAGCGCCCCGGCCATCAGCTGGCCCCAGTAGAAGGCGTCGCCGCGGATCAGCTCGCCGACGACCCCGATCGGCACGGTGCGCACGTCGGAACGGCTGAGAAAGAGCAACGCGTAGAGAAACTCGTTCTGCGCGAGGGTAAAGGCGAAGATGCCGGCTGAGATGAAGCCGGGCATGCACAGCGGAAGGATCACGCGGGTCATCGCCCGCCAGCGGCTGGCGCCGTCGATCAGCGCCTGCTCCTCGAGCTCCTTCGGTACCGTCTTGAAGTAGCCCATCAATAGCCACGCGATGAACGGCACGAGCAAGGTGGGATAGGTCAGCATCACAGCGCTGAGCGTGTTGCCGAGCTTCAGCCGACCGATGAGATCGGCCATCGGCACGAACAGGAGTGACTGCGGAACCAGATACGTCACGGCCACAGTGATCGCAAGCAGCGGCGCGCCGCGAAACCGCATGCGCGCCAGCGGGTAGGCCAGCATGGTCCCCAGCAAGAGGGAGATGCCGGTCGCGACGACGGCCACCAGCATCGTGTTGGCGATCCAGGTCAGGAAGTTCGTCTCCCGGAGCAGATCGATGTAGTGGACCAGCGACGGGTGCCGGATGGTCAGCGGCATGGCCTTGGGGTCATAGAGCTCGGCGTTGGTCTTGAGCGAAGTGGCCGCCATCCACGTGAACGGAAACAGCGCCACGACGCCAAAGACGGCGAGCGGCATCCATAGGCCAAGAAGCCGCTTGCGCCACGTCAGCTCGCCGACCATGTCATTCCTTCCGCACGTAAAACGTGAGCAGCACCAGCAGCAACCCGAGCACCGGCACCATGCTGAGGGCCACCGCGGATCCGAGTCCCATCTGGCCCGCGCCCATGCTCAGGCTGTAGGCGTAGGTGGCCATGAGGTGCGTGGAATTGGCGGGCCCGCCGCCGGTGAGCACGTAGACGAGCTGAAAGTCGAAGAAGGTGAGGATGATCGAGAATGTCGTGACGATGAAGATCACCGGCAGCAGCGAGGGCAAGGTGACGTGGCGGAAGCGATCCCAGGTCCCCGCCCCATCGATGGTCGCCGACTCGTGCTGCTCGACCGGAATGGTCTGCAGGCCCGCGAGGATCGAGATGCCGAAGAACGGCAGGCCGCGCCACGTGTTGACCATGATGACGGAGATCATGGCCATGGTCGGCGTGCCGAGCCAGGACGGTCCGGTCTTGGCCAGCCCGCTCTCCACCAGCAAGCGGTTGAAGAGACCCAGGCCCGGATCGAAGATCCACTGCCACGCGACCGTGCTGAGGACCGTGGGAACGATGAACGGGAGCAGGAGCGCCGCCCGGGTGATGGCCTTGAACTTGAAGTTCTGGTTCATCACCAGGGCCATGCCGAGCCCGCCGAACGCCTTGAGGATGGTGGCGGCCCCCGTGAACTTGACCGTGTTTCCAACGGACTGCCAGAAGATCGGGTCATTCATGAGCGTGACGAAATTGCCGAGGCCCACGAAGGTGGGAGGGCCGGCCACCTCCCGGCGGAAGAAGCTCAGATAGACGCCGTAGAAGAACGGGTAGCCCAGGAACGCCAGCAGGAACAGCACGGGCGGCGTGAGGATGAGCCAGCTGAACACCGACTCGCGCTCGATGAATTCACGAAGCCGGCGCACGGCCACCGGCCGATACGCCCGCGACTCCAGCGCGGCCGCCCGCGACGCCTCGACGACTGGGCTCATGCGCTACCCGTAGATTGATTTGAGCTGCGCCACGGCCTCCGCGACGACGGTCTTGGTCGGCGCGCCCAGGCAGGCCTTGGAGAACATGTCGATCACGACCCAGCGATTGATGACCGTGCCGTGGGCGCGGCTGGCCGGCGCCGGCCACGACGTGAGCTTCCCGGTCTCGAGCACTTTAAGGTACGGCTTCACGCGTGGCTCGATGTCCCATTCGGGAGCTTTGTCGAACGCGTGCAGGTACGGCGCGAAATACATGTCGCCCGAGGCGATCCACGGGCGGAACTGTTTGGGGTCCATGGTCCAGCGCAGGAAGTCCTTCGCCGCCTGCGGGTCGGGACCGTAGGCGAACACGCCGTGCGTCACGGGCACCAGCGAATGGTAGCGCTGGCCGTTGGGCCCCTTGGGATTCAGGGCGTGGTCGATCACCTTGCCCATCTCTGGCAGGTCTCGCTTGGCCGAGACCATGATGCTGTAGGCGTTGTTCGTGCACGAGATCTGGCTGGTCAGGAAGGCCTTGTTGTTGTGTGGATCGAGCCAGCCCACGCAGTCGTCGATGCAGGCTTCCTTGTAGAGCCGGCGGACGTAGTCCACGGCCTTCGCGGTCTCGTTGGTGTCGAGCGCGACTTTCTTGCCGGCCTTGTCCATGACCGTCACGCCGTAGGACCACAGTAGCGGGTAGAGCCAGGAGTAATTGTCGGCGAAGCCGTGCCCCATCGACATGCCGAACGGATGCCCCTTGGCCTTGAGCTTGATGCCGGCCTCGAGGAACTCGTCCCAGGTCTCGGGGAAATGCTTGAACCCGGCTTCGTCGAACCAGTCCTTCCGGTAGACCATGCACTGGCCGATGTTCGCCTGGGGCACGGACTTCCATTTGCCGTTGTCGACGGACAGGGCCTTGATCTCGTCGTACCAGCCGCCTTGCTCCTTGCCCACCGCCTCGGCGACGTCGGACACGTCCACCAGGGCGT
>QHSP01000063.1 GCA_003220495.1 Candidatus Rokuibacteriota bacterium
CAGGCGAGGCGAAGAACCAGAGCCATGTCGACGACCCGATCGTCACCGACATGTTGATCCGCCAGCGGCGGATCTTCGACGTGGCGAAGCGGCGCGAGGTCATCCACGACCTGCAGCGCTATCTGGCGAGGCAGCAGTACTACGTCCAGCTGCCGTCGGGGATCTACGTCGCCGTCTGGGACGGCGCGCTGAAGAACTTCGGGCCGAATCTCGGCTATGACTACGGCGGCCGCCTCGTGGCCGCCTGGCTCGACCGGTAGGCCGAGCGACCGAGGGAGCCGACGGCGGTCTCCGTTCGAGCGCCGGCTTCGCCGGCGCTCCGAATCAGAGATCCCGACCGCGAGCGATCCCGGTGGGGGGCCATCGGGGAGAGCAGATCGCCGGGGAGGCGCGCGGTCGGCATCGGTCGGTCCTCCTGGTTGCTGCGGAGTCTAGTGCGGCGGCTTCGCCGGCGCAACCGATCCTGGCGCGTCTGTTGTTGACAAGTGATCTGTCCGCTCGGTTTTGACACGTGATCTGTCCGCTCAGGCCGCCGGCCCGACCGGGAGCCGTGGACCGCGCCGCCGTTTGATTGGGGGGCGCGCCGGGGGGTTAGCAACCCTCGGACGACGAGGCGATCGTGGCGCCTGAGCCAAATGCGCGCGCGCGTTTTTCGGTCGGGGTTGGCGCGAAGCCGGCGGCGGGGCCAGCGGACGGCCCGCGGCATCGAAATGCCCCCAACACTGCGTGCCGTGCCAGACCGAGTGTCCGCCGTGGAGAGTGCGGCGGACGGTCACCCCGAGCCCCGCACAACTCCGGCGCCCGGGCTGCTGGGGGATTTGTAGCACGACGTCATCGAGCACCACGACGTGGTCTCGGCCGACGGTGCGCGCTTCGACGTGGCAGAGGATCGCGTCGAGATCGGCGCCATGGAGCGGGACAAAGGCCGAGGTGGGGTCGGCCGGCGCGTGCGCGAACTCCTCGTTGTAGTCGGCGATGAAGCGTTCGAGGAGATACGCGTTGGCCGCCGCCACCGTCCGGATACCGGCCAGCGCCAGCTCGTTGATGAGCCGGCCTTGCACCGTGCGGTTCAACCGCTCGCTGCGCCCGCGTCCCTGGGGCGAGTAGGAGGCAATGTGCTCGATGCCGAGCTGCGCCCGCGCGCGCCCGACCTGCGTCAGCCGCGTGCGGTCGACGCGGCCCCCCGCCTGGGGCGTGTGAAACGCCCAGCCGGCGCGGTCGGTGTAGAGCGCCACCGGCAAGCCGTGCTCGCCGAACACCGTGCGCCGGGCCGTCATCACCGCGTGGGTGGTTTCCGCGGGCCAGAGCTGCGCGTACAGCAGGCGCTTGGTCGCATCGTCGAGCACGGCGATGAGGGTCTGCTGCGCGTCGGGGCCGTGGCGCAGCCAGGCATGTCGACTGCCGTCGAGGTGCCGCAGCTCGCCGACGCACGGCCGGGGCTCGCGCCGTCGGCGATGCCGCCCACGGGCGCGGCCCTTACGCACCAAGCCGGCCTCCTGCAGCGCCAGCTTCACGAAGCTATAGGACAGCGTCACCCCATGATCGCGCCGAGCGAAGCGGTAGAAGTGGCGCACGTTCCAGCCGGTAAAGCGCTCTCGGTACAGCCGCACGATATGCTGCACCTCGAGCGCCGGCGCCTTGCGCGGCGACGGCAACTGCCGCCGATCGTACAGCGCCACGGCGCCGCCGGCTTCAAACCGCGCCCGCCAGCGCCGCACACTGCGGGGCTCAACGCCCAGCATGTCCGCTGCCTGCAGCCACGTCAGGGTGCCACTCAATGCCCGCATGATGACTTCCTGCCGTTTCATGGCCCGCTCCACCGCGGCCGCGGCCAACACCATCGGCACCTCCTTGGATGCCTATGGCTGTACTGCGCGCCGCGCGCAAAGCGGACATTTCACTTGTTCTCGGGAGCGGACAGATCATGTGCTCCCTACACGCTTGGTCTGGCCGCTTGACCGCGCGCGCCGCGGCCACTAAGCTGCGCGGCGGTGGTGCGCGCTGCAGGCCGTCGCGGGACCGCTGTGCGAGCCGCGGGGCCGGCCGGGGGCTGGGGCCCCCAGGCCCGAGGCGAGCGAGACGCAGTGCTCCGCCGGCCGAGGCGCGCTTATGACTGATCCATGACGACGTTCTTGATGCTGCCTCCGCAGACTCCGACGACGCGCGGCTGGGCCTCACGGCTCGCGTCCGCGCTGCCGCGGCTCTCCGTCGTGGTGGCCGAGACCGAGGCGGAGGCTGCGCGCGCCGTCGGCGATGCCGAAGCGGCGTTCGGGACGATGCCGGACGCGTTGATCCGCGATGCCCGGCGCCTGCGCTGGCTCCAGGCGCCGCAGGCGGCGCCGCCGGCCGGCTATTACTCGCCCGCGCTGATCACGCACGCAGCGACCGTGACCAACTTCCGCGAGATCTACAACGACCACATCGGCGCCCACATCATGGCGTTCGTCCTGGCGTTCGCCCGCGGGTTCCACCACTACCTGCCTCGGCAGCTCAGGCGCGAGTGGCGTCGCGAGCCCATGGATGGCGGCGTGATCCACCTGCCGGAGGCCACAGCGCTGATCATCGGGGTCGGCGGGATCGGCAGCGAGGCGGCGCGGCTCGCGGCGGCGTTCGGGATGCACGTGATGGGGATCGACGCGCGGCGCCGCGAAGCCCCGCCCGGTGTCGTGAAGCTCGACGGACCTGACGCGCTCGACTCGCTCCTGCCGCTGGCGGATTTCGTCATCCTCACCGTTCCGCACACGCCGGCGACCGAGCACTTCATGCACCGGGCCCGCTTTCAGCTCATGAAGCGCACCGCGTTCTTCATCAACATCGGGCGCGGCATGACGACGCGGCTCGACGACCTGGTCGCCGCGCTCCGGGCGGGCGAGATCGCCGGCGCGGGGCTTGACGTCTTCGAGCAGGAGCCGTTACCGGCCGATCACCCGCTGTGGACGATGCCCGGCGTCCTCATCACGCCCCACACCGCCGGCCACGGCCCGCACCTGGACGAGCGGCGCTTCGAGATCCTGCTCGACAACTCACGCCGCTTCCTCGCCGACCTGCCGCTTCGCAACGTGGTGGACAAGGCCAACTGGTTCTAAGGGAGCTCGGGGCCTCCGCTTGCGACCGGCGTAGATCTCCTGCATCTCCTTTTCGCCCCAGACGATCGCCTGATCGAGCGTCATCTTGCCCGTTGCGTGCTGCGCGAACATATCGGGAATGCCTTTCTTGCCGATCCTCAGCCAATCCTCCCAGGTGTCCGGGTTCTTCTAGCCGATCTGCTCGAGCAGATGGGTGCGCACGGCGATATCCTGCCGCCGCTCGAAGACTCGGGCGTCACTCGGTGAGGCTCACGCGCCGATCCGCGACCGGCACCGCGGGCGCCTTCGCCCGAGGGGTGTGATAGCCTTTCCGGTCGGGAGGAAGGACGATGGTCCAGGTTCGACGCCTCGGGTCGCAGATCGGCGCGGAGATCCACGGAGTCGACGTCAGGAAGCTCGACGACGCGAGCTTCGCCGAGATCTATCGGGCGTGGCTCGACAACAACGTGGTCGTGGTGCCGGGTCAGGAGCTCGAGATCGACGACTTCCTGACCTACAGCCGGCGCTTCGGCTTCGTGAGCCCGCACCCGTCGAAGACGACGCGCCATCCAGACTATCCGGAGATCACGTTGCTCGGCGTCAACAAGTTCGGCACCGACGGGGCGCTCGACATGGCAATCTATCGGCGCGGCGCCGAGGGATGGCACACCGACGGCGCGTACGATCAGGAGCCGTTCAAGGCCACGCAGCTCTACGCGCTGGCCGTTCCGAGCCGGGGCGGCGACACCCTGTTCGCGAGCATGTACGCGGCCTACGATGCGCTGCCGCAGCGGCTCAAGCAGCAGCTCGAGGGCCGAGTCGGCGCCTTCACCTACGGAGGACGTCGCAAGGCGACCACGCTGCTCAACGCCGAGGACCGCGACTGGAAGCCGGTCTTCCATCCGATCGTCCGCACCCATCCCGAGACCGGACGCAAGGCGCTCTATTTCGATCCGGGCAAGATCTTGCGGATCGAGGGCCTCGAGGCGTCGGAGAGTGACGCGCTCATCGACGAGCTCGCCGGCTACATGATCCAGCCCGAGGGTCAGTACCGCCACACGTGGCGCAAGGGCGACATCGTGATCTGGGACAACCGCTGCTCGTATCACAAGGCTGCGGGTGACTATCCGCCCGAGGAAGACCGCATCCACTGGCGCGTGTCGATCAAGGAGCGTGCGGAAGGGAACGGCGATCGGCGATGACGATCGACGCGCGCATGCTCACCCTCGAGCAGGACGGCATTCCCGGCTACACCGCGCGCCCGGACGGACCCGGGCGGCGGCCGGGGATCCTGATGGTGCATCACGCCCACGGCGTCACGGCCGACTACAAGATCGACGCGTATCGCCTCGCCCAGCTCGGCTTCAACGTGCTGGCGCCGAGCCTCTTCAACATGTTCGGCATTCCCGGAACGAACCAGATCGGCCACGGCGCCGATCTGCAGGCGAAGCACTCCGACGGCGAGTTCCTCGGCAAGATGACCGAAGCCTGGCACTACCTCGTCGAGCGGATGGGCTCGGATCCGGCGCGGACGGCGGCGATCGGCCATTGCATGGGCGGTCGCCTGCTCATTCCCTTCGCGGCCGACAATCCGCAGCTGAAGGCGATCATCCTCTACTATCCGTCCGTCCGGGACGAGCCGGAAACGTCCCATCGGCCTCGTCACGCGTTCCATCTGGCGCGAACGCTCAAGTGCGCCTCGCTGGTGTTCTGCGGCGGCAAGGACTTCATCGCGACACCGGCGATCCAGGGTCCGCTCTGGGAGAGCTTCATCGCCAATGGTCAGCCCGTCGAGTGGCACTTCTTCTCGGATGCCAACCACGGCTTCCGTCACCCCGACAACGACGGCTTCCAGCCGCACTACGCCGATCTGGCCTGGCCGATCGTGACCGACTTCCTACAGCGCAGGGTGTGATCGCCGGCGCCGGCGCGCCGCGGTAGCCCGTGGTTCTGACCGTGCGTGTTCCGGCGCTGCTCGGCCTCGGACTCCTCGCCCTTCTCTGGGCTTCCGGTTCCTCGTCCGGCGCTCCCTCGGACTCCTTCCGCGCCGGGATCGAGCGCGTGATCGCCGAAGCCGGCAAGACTCCGGAGCGCACGCGCCTGCAGCGGCTCTTCGAGCTCCACTGGGACTATCTCCTTCAAGAGTTCCCGGAGTTCGCCACGGAAGTCGGCGTCTTGGGGCAGAACGATCGATGGACCGACCGGTCGGCGACCGCGATCGCCCGCCGCAAGGCCGATCTCGAGTTGCCGGTCAAGGCGCTCGCGACGATCGATCGAACGAAGCTCGCGCCCGAAGACGCGCTCAACTACGACCTCTTCAAGCGCCAGGCCGAGGCTCAGCTCGAGGGGCGACGTTTTCCGTGGGAGCTGATGCCGCTGAATCAGCTATACGGCATCCAGCACAGCGTCCCGCAGATCCTCGGCGAGCAGATGCCCGCGCGGACCGCGACGGACTACGAAGCCATGCTGAGTCGTCTGCGCGGGACGGCCGCGCTCGTAGACCAGACGATCGCCGCGATGAAGGAGGGGTTGCGTCGCGGCGTCACGCCGCCCAAGATCACGCTGCGCAACGTCGTCGCGCAGGCCGACGCGATCCTCGTCGAGGATCCGGCGACGAGCCCGCTCCTCACCGCCTTTCAGAAGATTCCCGAGACGGTTCCGGCTGACCGGCGCGAAGCCGTGAGGGTCGAAGCGGCGACGCTCCTGAAGGACCAGTCGCTGCCGGCGTTCCGGCGGCTGCGCGATTTCCTCGCGAGCGAGTACGTGCCCAACTGCCGCGATTCGCTGGCGGCCGGGGCCTTGCCCGACGGACCGGACTGGTACGCCTACCTGGTCGCCCAGTCGACGACCACGCGTTTGACACCGAAGCAGATTCACGAGATCGGCCTCGAAGAGGTCAAGCGGATCCGCGCCGAGATGCAACGGCTGATGCGCGCGACCGGCTTCGCCCAGGACCTCGCCGCCTTCTTCGAATTCCTGAGGACCGATCCGCGCTTCTTTTTCTCGCGGCCCGAGGATCTGCTGGCCGGCTATCGCGAGATCGCCAAGCGCGCCGATCCCGAAGTGATCAAGCTCTTCGGCCGGGTGCCGCGCCTGCCGTATGGTGTCGTGCCGATGCCGGCGCACAACGCGGCGTCGCGGAGCGCGGGCGCCTACGACGCGGGCTCGCTGGCCGCGGGCCGGCCCGGGTATTTCTCGGCCAACCTTTCGGCTGTCGAGACGCGGCCAAAGTGGGAGATGGAGGCGCTGGTGCTCCACGAGGCCGTCCCCGGCCATCACCTGCAGATCGCCCTCGCCCAGGAGCAGCCGGATCTGCCGAACTTCAGGAAGTACGGCGGGTACGAAGCCTACGGCGAAGGCTGGGCGCTCTACGCCGAGACGCTGGGCCGCGACATGGGCTTCTACAGGGATCCCTACTCGCACTTCGGAGCGCTCAACTATCAGATGTGGCGGGCAGTCCGGCTCGTGGTCGACACCGGCATTCACGCATTCGGCTGGAGCCGCCAGCAGGCGATCGACTACTTCAAGGCCAACTCCGCCAAGCCCGAGCGAGAGATCGTGGTCGAGATCGATCGCTACATCGTCTCGCCCGGCCAGGCGCTGGCCTACAAGATCGGCCAGCGGAAGTTCCTGGAGCTTCGCGAGCGAGCCGCGCGGGAGCTCGGTGCGAGGTTCGACCTCCGCGCCTTCCACGACGCGGTGCTGGCCGAAGGGGCGCTGCCCCTGGACGTGCTCGAGGCGCGGATCGACGCTTGGATCGCCCAGCGCAAGGCGTCCGGAACTATGCCTTGATCCCGAGCAGCTTCGCCGCCGTCCCGCCGAGCATCGCCACGCGTTCGTCGTCGCTCAGGCCTGGCGTGCCGAGGATGTGGTCGACCGACGTCTTCGTCCACGGGAACGGATAGTCGGTGCCCATCACGATCTGACCGGGCCCGGTCTCGGCGACGAGGTGGCGCAGCGCCTCGGGCGTGAAGACGAGCGAGTCGAAGTAGAGCTGCTTGAGATACTCCGTCGGCTTCTTCTTCAGCGGCTTGGTGCACCGGTCGGGGAAGGTCACGCAGATCGCGTCGGAACGCGCCGCGTAGGACGGCAGATAGCCGCCGCCGTGGGCCGCGCAGATCTTCAGCCCGGGAAAGCGGTCGAGCGTACCTTCGAAGATCAGGTGCGAGAGCGCGATCGCGGTCTCGAGCGGATTGCCGATGGCGTTCTCGAGACCGCCGCTGCCCTTCAACCGCGGCTTGAGGTCGGCCGCGGCGCCATCGGCCTGCGGGTGGATGAACACCAGCACGCCGAGCTGCTCGGCCTTGGCCCAGAACGGGTGGAACTTCGGGTCGGCCAGATCCTCGCCGGCGACGCTGCCGCCCACACCGGCGCCGCGCAGGCCGTACTTCTTGACGCCCTCTTCCAGCTGCTCGGCGGCGAGGTCCGGGTGCTGGAGCGCCACCGACGCGAACGCGACGAAGCGTTCGGGGTTCGCGGCGCAGGCTTCCGCCAGCTTTTCGTTCTGGATCCGGATCAGCTCGCGCGCGACGTCGCGGTCGGCCCGGTACCAGTACGGGTTGATGCTCAAGGCCTCCATGTCGATCCCCTGCTCGTCCATCGCGCGGACCCGATCGGCGGGCTGCGACATGAGCAAGGTCTGCGGCTCGACCTTCCGGCCCATCAGGGCCATCGCCTCCGGCACGGCGCAGTGCGCGTGCACGTCGATGGTCTTGACGCGGCGGCCGTTGACGACGACCTCGCGGCGCCGGCCCTGCGCCTGCACCGGCGCGACGCCCGTCAGGTTGCACGCGACAAAGGCGATGCCGGCCGCGCGGGCGGCTCCTTCGACGAACTCGCGGCGAGTACTCATGGTGCCCTCCACATCGTTTCGAGCGCGAGGCGTGGCTCGCGGCGGATTCCCGCGGACCCTGACCGCGCGCAGGGTGTAGTGGCTCTAGAAGAGCGGGCTGTTCGACTCGAGCCCGAGCACGGTGCGCCCCACGGCCTCGTAGTTCACGAACTGGAGCTGGTTGTGGCGCGTGACCACCTCGGCGTCGCGCGCGTACCGCTCGAGCGGACTCGACGTGAAGATCGACGTGGTGCCGGCGGTGGCGCAGATCATGTGCGTGGCGGTGGCTGCGCTCTGCGCCGCGTGGGTCATCGCCAGCCGGAGGTCGGCCCGCTGGCGCTCGGAGATCGGCCGCGCGGCGACGGCGGTCTGCCACATCTCGCCGACGACGTCGAACAGGAGCGCGCGGCCCGACCTCAAGATCGCCTCGGCTTCACCGACCTTGGCCTGCACCAGCGCGCGGTCGCGCAGGAGCTCCGACGACGAGCGCGGGACCTTGACCTGCGCCAGCTCCACGAACGCGTCGATGGTGGCGCGGGCGACACCGAGCCCCACGCAGCAGAAGCCGCACCCGGCCAGATCGAACCCGTGCATGCGGTTCATCGGGCCGGTGACCCGCGCGCGCAGATCGAGCGCCGAGAACGTGCGCTCCTCGGGCACGAAGAGATCCTCCACCTCGACGTCGTGGCTCCCCGTGCCGCGTAGCCCGCTCACGTTCCAGGTGTCGACGATGCGCGCAACGGACTTCGGATAGAAGTATGCGATCCGCACTTCCTGGTCACCGTTGGGTCGCAGACGCGGCTGATCGCCGTCGAAGACCTTGCATGCGCCGTGGAGCGCGGAAGAGTGCATACAGCCGCTCGCGAAGAACCAGTGGCCGGTGACCTTGTAACCGCCCGGCACCGCCACGGCGCGCCCGCGGGGATTCGCGGACCCAGCCGAGATCCCCACCGGATCGCTGAAGAAGATCTCGCGGCGCACCTCGGGCGCGAACTGCGCGCTCTGGCGCAGCGTGTTGATCCCCATCGCCAGGCACCAGCCCGTGGAGCCGTCCGCGCGCGCGACCTCCTCGATGACGTGCAGGGTCGTGAGGATGTCGGCGCCCAGTCCCCCTTCGGCCTCGGGCAGGGCGACCCTGAAGAGGCGAGCGTTGGCGATTTCCAGGACGAGCTCGGGCGGAAGCTGGCGCGCGGCCTCGATCTCGGCCGCTCGCTCGCGGATGCGCGGCCCAAGTGCCTGAGCAATCGCCAACGGCGTGGTCGCTGCCGGCACCGTGTCGGTGATCATGGAGTCGGCGCCCATCCTGCGCCAGCCGCGGGCGCGCCGTCAAGACGCCGGCCGAGGTCAGGAGCTCGTTCACGATGTCGGCATTCGGCGACTCGCCGGGATCGGCTCGCGGACCGCGGCCCAGCTCCTGGCCGTCGCGCGGGAAGATACGGAGCTCCAGACCGATCGCTTCGGCCAGGCGCGCCAGCATCGGAACGTCACGGCGGCGGTCAGACGACCACTCCTCCGATATCACCAGAACCTTCACGGGACCGCCGGATTGCGCGGCGAGCCAGCGGATCGCGGCGACCTGGGCCTCGCTCAATTGGGCGCGCGCGTACCGCGCGCGGAGCAGACCACTGAAATCCTGCCGTCTGGGGCCCAGCCACCAGCCGGCCTCTCGCGCGAGATTCTCCGGGGTGCCGACGTACGCGACGTACTGATCGAAGGTCATACCCTGCGCAAAGCGCTCCGCCGTCACGACGCTCTTCCCGCGGCCCACGCGGGTGAGCGTAGCGTTTGCAAACGAGGAGCGTCAAGAACCGGGGCCTCTTGACGCCGCGCCTCTTTGGGCAGATTCTCGCTCGCATCGAGCGACTCACGGCCGCGTCCTGAATCTCGGCCGTTGGAGGACACCACCGTGGCGCGAAACGGATACCGGATCTTCGACGCCGACACCCACGTCGGGCCGACGATGGACGTACTCGAAGGCTATCTGGCCTCGCCCGAGCGCGCGGCGCTCGAGCCGCTTCGCGATCTGCGCCGCGTGAACACGCGCACCGGCCAGATCTCGTATCACGTCGGCGAGCGCAAGTACGAGCGGCGTCTGGGCGAGCCGGCGGCACGGCCGGCGGACCCCCGCGCGTACATGGGCGCCTACGGCGGCGCGCACAAGGGCCGCGACCCTGACCCGCGGGTCGATCACGACCCCGCGGCGCGCATCGCCGATATGGACTCCGAGGGCGTCGACGTCAATTTGCTGCTGCCCTCCGGCTGGTTCGGCACCTGGACGACCGTCGAGGACACCCGGCAGGAGCTCGCGTTGTATCGCGCCTACCATCGCTGGATGACGGACTACTGCTCGGCCTATCCCGAACGGCTGAGCGGCGTCATCCTGGTCTCGGGCCGCGACGTGCGCGGAAGCCTCGCGGAGGTCGAGCGATGCGCGGCAGAGCCGTGGGCGCTGGCGCTCTTCTGCTACGCGCCGTACGGCATGCCCCTGGACCATCCCGATCTGGAGCCGTACTGGGCGGCGGCGCAGCATCACGACCTCTCGGTCGTGCTCCACACGTTCACGGTCATGCCGCCCTACGGGCCCGGAGGTCTGGATACCTGGGACAACCTCTGGCTGCAGCGCTCGGCCGCGCATCCCTGGTGCGGCATGCGCAACATGGCCGCACTCATCGGCGCGGGTGTGCTCGATCGGTATCCGAATCTGCGACTGGGAGTGCTCGAAGCCGGGCACGGATGGCTTCCGTTCTGGGCCAAGCGCCTGGACGAGCACGCCGAGTCGGTGGCGCGCGCTCTGCCGCCGCTCAAACACAAGCCGAGCGACTACATCACCTCTGGTCGTTTCTTTCAGACTATCGAGATGTCGGAAGGCGTCGAGCTGACGCAGGCCGTCATCCAGCTCCTGGGCGAGGACATCCTGATGTACGCCTCGGACTACCCGCACGGCGAGAGCTGGTTTCCAAAGTCGGTGGACACGGTGATGGCGTGGAATCTGCCGGAGCCTGCGAAGCGCAAGCTCTTCTGGGACAACGCCGCCCGCTTCTACCGTCGCTTCAACCGCGCACCGGCGGGCGTCGTCTCGACCACCGATCGTGCCTGACCGGGGGCCGCGACCCTCGACGAAGCTACGGACCCTGCTGGCGCGCAACGATCGGGTTCTGGCGGTGCTGGGCGCGCCCAACGCCTTCCACGCGAAGATCATGGAGGCCGCCGGCTGCGAGGCGGCATTCGTGGGCACCGGCATCACCGGCGGTAACTACACGGCGCTCCCCGACACGGGCCTTCTCTCCGCCACCGAGTGCCTCCAGTTCGCGGGCTACATCGCGCGGGCCGTCTCCTTTCCTTTGATCCTCGACGGCGACACCGGCCACGGCGGTCCGCCCGCGGTGCGCCGGCTCGTGCACGAGAGCATCCGCGCCGGGCTGGCCGGGATTCGCATCGACGATCAGCCGATCGAGGGCAAGCGCGCCACGCAGTCAGCCGGTATCGAGGTGGTCTCGCGCGAGGCGGCCGTCGAGCGCTACCACGCCGCGGTTCAGGCCCGTGACGAGCTCGACCCCGACTTCGTGGTCATGGCGCAGTGCTACGCGCGCGACGCGGTGAACGGCGGCATGAGCGAGCTCGTCGAAAGGCTGAACGCGTATCTCAGCCGCGGTCGGGTCGACTGGGTGCAGTTCGAGTCGCCGCATTCGGTGGACGAGATCAAGGAGGCGCGCGCCGCGGTGGCCGGCGTTTTTTCGGTCATGCAGGGCAAGCTGCCCCGGCCGTTGAGCTTGTCCGAGCACTTCGCGCTGGGACTACGCGTGGCGTGGTACACGTTCCTGCCAGACCAGGTTCTGAAGGCCACCAGCTGGGAGTTCCTGCGCGACTTCATGCAGCGGGACATCGACGCGTGGGCCGACTTTCAGGCCAGCCACGCCGGCAACCCGCACCTCCGCACCCTCCGGTCGAATCCCTAGGCCCCGATTGCCCGCCTCGCACGGCGTTGCCAGTCTGGCCACCGGGAGCCGCTGTTAGCGACGCGATTTTGCGACGTTCTTGCCCGGGGGGCTCATGGCATCACCCATGCTCTCAACCTTCAACTGAGCCATCCATAGATACGGCAAATACGGCCCGATGACGGAGGAGCCAACGCCATGAGACGCGCATTTCTGATCCTGGCCACGATCGCCTTGATGCTGCCGCCGACCGTACTGCTGGCCCAGTCGCCGAGCCCCGAGGTCAAGAAGACCGCGAAGGCCGATGACGCGACGAGGCCGAGTAGCGGCGGCGCCGGACAGACGATGAAGGACTCCTGGATCACGACCAAGACGAAGCTCGCGCTCACGACGGACGGCCGCACGAAGGCCCGCCACATCTCGGTCGAGACGCAGGGCCGCGCCGTCATGCTGCGCGGCAAGGTGTCGAGCACCGAGGAGCGGACGGCGGCCGAAGAGATCGCGCGCGGCATCTCCGGCGTCGCCTCCGTGAACAACGCGCTCCAGATCGTGCCGGACGATCAGCGCAAGACGGTCGACACGAAGGACGACGGGATCGAGACCGCCATCCGCGAACGGCTCATGAACGACGCTCAGCTCAAGGGCGCCGGCATCAAGATCCGCTCGGACAATAGCGTCGTGACCTTGCGAGGCAAAATCTCGGACCCGAAGGCCAAGTCGCACGCCTCCGACGTGGTGCGCGGCGTGCCCGGTGTCAGGGCGGTGAGGAACGAGCTCGCCCTGTAGGGTTGGGCTCGATGTCCGGCCACTAATGCTGGCTCAGGCGGACTTCCAGAGAGCCCTGGCGCTCGCGCTCGGCGAGTTCGCGTCGGCGTGGACGATCGTCGGCGATTGCGCGCCGGTCGATCGCTTCGATGCGAGCCACTGGGGCTCGGGCCCGCAGAGCTTTCAGGTGACGCTGCGCCATCGCGTGACCGGCCATCTGAAGGTGCTCGGCCGGCGGGTCGCCTATGAGCCCGGCGCGACCGTGCATCCGGCGGTCGCGCTTTCGCTCGTCGGGGCCTACCGACATGGGAACTCCGAGCCGATCCGGGTCTATCTGGAGGAGATCGGCGTCGCGGCGGTCAGCACCAACGACACGACGCACTTCTTCCGCCGTGCCTCGACCACCTCGCCACCGCCGGCGGCGCGTGCGGAGCCGGCCGAGATCCTGGCGGCGGGGCTGGCCGTCGCGGCGCCCCTTTCCTCTCGCGGTACGACTTCGGTGGTTGGGGAGCCCGACGGATTGGAACGCGAGATCGAAAGCCGGCCGCAGCGCACAGGGCTCAGGTCCTGGCGCCTGAAGCCGAAGTGGCCGTCGCTTCTGACCGGTGGCTCACGTGAGCCGCGCGAGGTCCCCCCACCGCCCGTGCCCGCCGGTCTCAGACGGAGCATGCGAATGCCCCAGGCGCCTGAGGCCCGCAAGCCGATGCTCGGCCGGCTCAGGCGAGAGCTGCAGATCTGGTACTGGCGCCGGGCCGCGGGTAACGGCCAGGACAAGTCGCACGCACGGGATTGAAGCGGGGCGAGGCGGCCGCTCGGCCGCCCCGCCCGGTCCTGCGACTAGTTCTTGCGGAAGGCGTCGAACAGCTCGCCGAACAGCTCCCAGTACTCGCCGTTGAACTTGGCCAGTCGCTCCTGCTGGATGGGGGCGTGATCGGTCGGGCTGGTGTCCACCTTGATACCCGGCAGCAGGAACGGCAGCTCGACGCCCTTGAGGTTCTCCGCCTGCCGCATGATGTTCTCGCGTGACAGGTCGCTGCCGCACTGCTTGATCACGTGGGCCATCAGGATCGCCGCGCTGTAGCCGAAGAAGTTCGAGTCGTCCTCGAGGCTGCCCTCGGGGTAGTACTTCTTCATGAACGCGACCCAGTCCTGGAAGCCCTTGTCGTTCTTCCACTGTGGGTCGGTGACGACCTTCGTGTAGAGCGCCGTGATCAGCCCCCTGGATGCCTCGACACCGGCGGGTTTGAGCACGCTGGCGTACGAGCTCGACACGTTGTTGAGGAAGTGGGTGGGCTTCCAGCCGATGTCGTGGGCCTTTCTGATCGCCTGCACCGCGAACTTTGGGATCGTCACGTTGAAGAACACGTTGGCCCCGGAATTCTTGAGATTGATGATCTGTGAGTCGATCGTCGGGTCCGTCACCTCGTGGCTCTGCTTGAGCACGATCAGCTTCGAGGCGGCGGCGCCGAGGCCGTCCTCCATGCCCTTGACGTAGTCCTTCCCGTAGTCGTCGTTCTGATACAGGATGCCGATCTTAGCGTCGGGGATGTTCTTGAGGATGTACGCCGCGTAGACCCTGCCCTCGGTCTGGTAGTTGGGCTGGAAGCCCATCGTCCACGGGAAGTTCTTCGGGTCGTCCCACTTGGTGGCGCCGGTGGCCACGAAAAGGTGCGGCACCTTCTGCTGGTTGACGTACTTGTGGATCGCGGTGTTGGTCGGCGTCCCGAGCGTCTGGAACAGCGCGGCGACCTGGTCCTGCTCGACCAGCTTGCGCACCATCTCGACGGTCTTGGGTGGCGT
Source organism: Candidatus Rokuibacteriota bacterium (assembly GCA_003220495.1). Classification (GTDB taxonomy): domain Bacteria; phylum Methylomirabilota; class Methylomirabilia; order Rokubacteriales; family CSP1-6; genus AR31. Next base: position 14,397 of record QHSP01000063.1, read on the forward strand.
ATAGGCGTCGTCGTAGGTGATGAAGGTGATCTTCCGGCCGTTGATGCCACCCTCGTCGTTGACCTTCTTGAAGTAGGCGGCGATCGTCTTGCCGATCGTGCCGTACGCCGAGGCGGGGCCACTGTAGGGGTTGGTGTTGCCGATCTTGATCTCGGTCGGGGTGACGCCGACCACCGTCTGGGCGCCGGCCGGGACCGTGGCCACGGCGGCCATGCCCAGCGCGAGTGCGAGGGCGAGCAGTTGCAGGCTGCGTCTCATGAACACTCCTCCATTCACGTCGTGGTATGAGCCTGTGAGGGAACGACGCTCCGTTCCTTTTGTTGAACGCGTGACCGAGTAGCCCGGATCCAGAGTAGCCGGATCGCCCCGGCGATGCCAAACGGCATGAGGTACATGAACCCGATCAGGAACACGCCGAAGATCGCCCAGGGCGCCGCCTTGGAGATGTCCTGCGCCCAGTTCGGAACGAACTGGATGAACAGGGCCCCGAACACGGCGCCGGAGATCGACGCCAGGCCGCCGATGACGCTGCCGATCAGCAAGGTCACCGACAAGAACACGTTGAAGGAGTCCGGCGCAACGTACGCAATCACGCACGCCGACAAGGCTCCGGCCACCCCGGTGTAGGCCGCGCTCACGCCGAAGACCAGCGATTTGTAGAGCGCCGTGTTGACGCCCATCGCCTCGGCGGCGATATGGTTGTCCCGGATCGCGACGATCGCGCGGCCCACCCGGCCGCGCAACAAATTGGCTCCCAGCCAGAAGAGGAGCACGAGCACGCTCAGGGTCACGAAGTAGAGCCACTGATCTGGGTTCAGCGGCAGGCCGAACGGGGCATTGGGCTTGCTCAGCACGATGCCCTGCGATCCGCCCGTCCAGTGCTCGAAGTACTTCAGGATCTGAGGCACCGCCAACGCCAGCGAGAAGGTGGCCAGTGCGAGATAGAGCCCTTCGAGGCGAAGGGCGGGCAAGCCGAAGAGGAATCCGACGATTAGGCACAGCACGCCCGCCACCGGGATGGTCCAGCCGTAGGAGATGTTCCAGCGATCCATCATGATCGCCGAGACGTAGGCGCCGATCGCATAGAACGCGCCGTGACCCAGCGAGAACTGGCCGTTGTAGCCGGTCAGCATGTTCAGGCCGAGGATGGCGATCGCGTAGATGTAGACTTGCGAGAACTGAAAGAGGCGAAAGTTGCTCAGCATGAGCGGCAGCGCGCACGCCGCCAGCAAGAGAGCCAGCAATCCGGCGACGCGCGGCAGGCGCGCGATGCTCACACCCGCTTCACTACGGTGGTGCCGAAGAGCCCCGTCGGCCTGACCAGCAGGACCACGATGATCATCGCCAGCGCGACCGTGAACTTGAGCTCGGTGCCGATGAAGCTCACGTACGTCCCCACCAGGTTCTCGACGACGCCGACGATGAACCCGCCCAGCACCGCCCCTCCCGGGCTCGTGAAGCCGCCGAGGGTGGCCGCGGCGAAGGCGTAGATCTGCACCCCGCCCATCAGATTGGGCTCGAGGGTCAGGACCGGCGCGACCATCATCCCCGCGACGGCGCCGAAGACGGCGGCCAGGCCCCAGCCGAGCGCGAGCATCCAGCCCACGCGGATTCCGACGAGCCGGCTCGAGACCGGGTTGTGCGCGGCCGCGCGCATGGCGAGCCCCAGCGGCGTGAACCGGAAGAAGAGATAGATGCAGAGGAGCACGAGCATCGTGACCTCGATTTCCCCGAGGTCGTGAGCGCCGAAGACGACGTTGCCCACCTTGATCGGATTCGCAGAGAATGGACTGGGAAACGGCTTCTGCAGATAGGTCCAGATCCAGCCGGCGACGCTGTTGCAAATGACCAGGAGGCCGAGCGTGACCATCACGATCGACAGGATCGGCGCGTTCTCGACCGGGCGAATCACCACGCGCTCGATGACGACGCCGCCCACGAACGCGATCGCCAGGGTCGACAGGAACGCGACCCAGTACGGCAGCCCGGCGTTGATCAGCGACCAGCAGATGTAGGTCGCGAACATCGCCAGCTCGCCCTGCGCGAAGTTCACGACGTCGGTCGCCTGATAGATCATGACCAGGGCGAGCGCCAGGCTGGCGTAGATGCCGCCGGTGGCGAGCCCCGAGACGACCTGCTGGATGAGGATGTCCATCTCAGTATCCGAGGTACGCGCGGCGGATCGCGTCGTCCTTGCGCAGCACGTCCGAGGGCCCTTCCATCACGACGCGTCCGGTCTCGAGCAGGAACACGTGGTCGGCGAGATCCAGCGCGAGCGCCGCGTTCTGCTCGACGAGGAGAATGCTGACTCCGGTCTGATTGATCGTTCTGAGAATCCGGAAGATCTCGCGCACGACGAGAGGCGCGAGCCCCAGCGACGGCTCGTCGAGCAGGAGCAGCCGCGGCCGCAGCATCAGCGCGCGGGCCACCGCGAGCATCTGCTGCTCCCCGCCCGAGAGTGTGCCGGCCGCCTGCCGGCGTCGCTCGTGCAACACCGGGAAGTAGCCGAAGACACGCTCGAAGTCGTCCTTGAGATTACCGCGCTCGCGCCGGCCCCAGGCGCCCAGCCGCAGGTTCTCCTCGACGGTGAGGTGCACGAACGTGCCGCGCCCCTCGGGCGCGTGAGCGATGCCGAGCTGCACGACGTCCTCGGTGGCCCGTCGCTCGAGCGCCTCGCCTTCGAAGCGGATGGTGCCGGTCGTGCGCACCATGCGCGAGATGGCCCGCAGCGTGGTCGTCTTACCGGCGCCGTTGGCGCCGAGGATCGTGGTGATCCCGCCCGTGGCCATACTGAAGCTGACGCCGTGCAGCGCCTTCGTGCGTCCGTAGAAGGCCTCGAGCGCCTGCACGTCGAGGAGCGCGTTCACGCGGCCTCGCCGAGATAGGCTCGGATGACCTCGGGGTTTCGCTGCACTTCCGCCGGAGTGCCCTCGGCGATCTTCCGGCCGAAGTCGAGCACGACGACCTTGTCCGAGACCTGCATCACCAGGCTCATGTGGTGCTCGACCAGCACGATCGTCAGCCCGCGCTCGGCGCGGATCCGCCGGATGAGCGCGCCGAGCGTGCCGACCTCCTCGTGATTGAGCCCGCCCGCGGGCTCATCGAGGAGCAGGAGCTTCGGACGGCTGGCCAGCGCCCGCGCGAGCTCGACGCGCTTGAGCGTGGCGAACGGCAAGCCGGCGGCGGGATGGTGCGCGACCGGGCCGAGATCGAGGAACTCCAGGAGCTCCTCGGCAGAGGCCCGGCACCCGGCTTCTTCCCGCGCGACCCAGCCGAGCTTCAGCGCGTTCGATAGGAAGTCGCTCGAGGTGCGGCAGTGGGCGCCGACCATCACGTTCTGGAGCACGCTCTGGGTGGGGAACAGGGCGAGATTCTGGAATGTCCGGCCGATCCCGAGCCCGGCGATCCTGTGAGCCGGCTGCGTCAGCAGCGGCGCGCCCTCGAAGCTGACCGTGCCCGCCGACGCCGTGTAGAGACGGCTCAGGCAGTTGAACAGGGTGGTCTTGCCCGCGCCGTTCGGCCCGATCAAACCCACGATCTGTCGGGGCTCGGTGTCGAACGAGACCCTGTCCAGTGCGACGATGCCGCCGAACCGGACCGTGACGTCACGAACGCTGAGGATGGGCACCTGGCTCTCCGCGCAGGGAGTCGGGGCTCCCGCTCGAGCGCGCAGAGTATATGCGAAGGGCCCGATTTCGAGAAGCGAGGCTACTTCGCGGCCCGCGCCTGCTCGTAGAGCGGGAGCACGCGCTGCGAGAACACCTCCAGGTCCTTGATACGGGCCTCGTTCGACGGGTGGGTCGACAGGAGCGCCGGCGGCGCGCCGCCGCCGGAGAGCTTGGCCATCTTCTGCCATAGCGCGATCGCGGCCCTAGGATCGTAGCCCGCTCGCGCCGCGAGCTCGACGCCCATACGATCGGCTTCGGTCTCGTGCAGACGCGAATATGGAAGCAAGACCCCGACCTGCCCGCCCAGCCCAACCGCCGCACTGCCCAGCTGTCCGGTACCAGGAACAAAGATGTCAGCCAGGACTCCCGCCAGGCTCGCGCCGATCCCGGCGGCGGCCTGCTGGGACGCGCGCTCGCGACTGTGCTCGCGCAGCGCGTGCGAAATTTCGTGTCCCAGCACGGCGGCGAGCTCGTCGTCCGTGATCTGCAGCTTCTCGATGATGCCGGTGTAGACCGCGATCTTCCCGCCGGGCATGCACCATGCGTTGATCTGGGGCGAGGTCAAGACGTTCACTTCCCACTTCCAGTCCAGCGCGTCCTTGCGAAAGACGGCGGTTTGCGGGATGAGTCGCTTGGTGATGGCGCGAACGCGCTCGACCTGTTGTGGGTCTTTGTTGACGTTGCCCTTCGGCGTCTGCTCCTTGATGACATTCTGGTACTGCACCGCCGCGGCCTGATCCAGCTCCGCCGACGACACGAGCAGGAGCTGGCGCCGCTCGACCCCGACGGCGCCCTGCTCGGTGGTCGTCGAGCATGCGGCAAGCGATGCGGCCGCGAGCGCCGCGATCCCCAGGCGGGCGGTCATCCGTCTCCTCATCGGGTGCCTCCAGTTCGACTTCGTCTCGGAGAGTACTTCGATGATAGGGACTCACGCGAAAGGGTCAAGGACCTTGACGCGCCGAGGCCGCCGGCGCAGTATGGCCCCTCTGGCGTCCCTGCGAGCTCGTGACCTACGGTGCGGCCCTGAAGGAGGACGTGATGGATCGTCGAGACATTCTCGCCGAACGCCCACTCGAGAGCGGTCGTGGCTTCATGCCCGCCGTGAGCGTCAATCCGTCGAGGCTCCTGTTCACCGCCGGGTTGACCGGGAGAAACCCCGACGGAAAGCTCGTCGCGGGCGGGATGGGGCCACAGGCGCGGCGCACGTTCGAGCGTTTGCAAGGCGTCCTCTCGCGCGCCGAGACGCGGTTCGACAACGTCATCAAACAGCTCGTCTACGTGACGGACCTCGACGCCTACAACGCGAGCGGCCGGGCGGAGCGGGCCAAATTCTTCGGCAGCCGGCCGGCGTCGACGGGGCTGGTCGTGCGGCGGTTGGCCGACCCGGCGATGCTGATCGAGGTCGAGCTCGTCGTGGACCTCGGCGGGTCCGCGGGCGGCAAGCCGTTGCTCGAAAAATACAACGCGGAGAACCACGGCGGTGAGTTCTACCAGGGCGTGATCGTCAACGGTGGGCGCTTGCTGTATTTGGCCGGTCAGGTCGCGAACAACCCCGACGGCTCGGTCGCCGGCGTCGGGGACTGGCGGCGTCAGGCCGAGAAGGTCTACGAGAACATCGGCCACGTGCTGCGCGCCGCCGGCGCGACACCCGCGAGCATCGTGAAGGAAACGACGTGGGTCCTCAGCATCGAGTCCTGGGGCCCAGCACGGACCCCTGTGCGCCGCGCGTTCTACACGGGCGATTTCCCGGCCTCGACCCTGGTCGAGATCCCGGGGCTGGCCCGGCCGGAGTTCCTGGTCGAGATCGAAGTCATCGCGGCCATCGCGTAAGCGGGGAGGATCGACCATGCCGTTCAGCACGATTTCGACACCCGAGGCGAAGCCGGTCGCGAACTACAAGATGGCGACGCGGATGGAGGGAGGCCGGCTCCTCTACATCTCCGGTCAGGTCGCGTGGGACGCGGCCGGCAACATCGTCGGCAAAGGCGACATGCGCGCGCAGGCGAGGCAGGTGTTCGAAAATCTCCGCGGCGTCTTGCGCGCCGCCGGCGGCGACCTTGCAAACCTCATGAAGATCACGACCTACATCACCAAGCTCGAGGACTTCCCCGCCGTCGCGCAGGCACGCAGCGAGGTGTTTCAGGGAGAGCTCCCGGCCAGCACCCTGATCGTGGTCAAGAGTCTGTTCCACCCGGACTTCCTGATCGAGGTCGAGGGTACGGCGGCGGTGTGAGCGTCGGCGACGGCACGCGAAGCGCGACCGCGAGTGCGACGCCCACCAGGGCCAGGATCGACGCTAGCACGCACCCGGCGCTGAAGGAGCCGGTGAGGTCGCGCACCCAGCCGGTCGCGGTGGGTCCGACGATGGCCCCGATGAAGCTGATGCTGTTGCTGAAGCCGAACGCCGTGCCCAGCTCCTCTCGGCGGACCATCCGCGCCAGGAGCGTGTAGACCGCGCCCCAGATCGACCAGCAGAAGAACGCGGCCACGAACAGCACGGCCGCCAGGCCGGGGATCGATCGCTGAACGATGACCATGGCCATGGCCAGCATCGAGACGGCGAGCCCGCCGAGACCGGCGACGATCACCGTCTTCGAGGCGTAACCACGCTCGACGAGTCGATCGTGCGCCCACCCGCTGACGACCATCCCCAGTGATGCCGCAACGCCCTGCAATGCCGCGTAGCTGCCGGCGCGGCCGACGTCGGTCACGCCCACCTCGGCGAAGAAGAGGGGCGCCCACGTCGCCAGGATGAACTGGTCGCCGATGGCGCAGAGGCTGATGAGCGCGAGCACACAGAGCCGTCCGTTCGAGAAGAGACTCCTGAGCCGCTGCGCGGCAGGCACCCGCGCCACCGGCGGCGCCGGCGCGGGCACGTACCGCACGATGAGCAGCGCGGCGGCGATCGGGCCGAGCCCGAAGAGCATCATCACGGTTCGCCACGGAAGGATCTCCACCAGCACGCCGCCGATGACGAGCCCGAACGTGAGCCCGAGGCCGGGCCCGGAAAACGAGACCCCCTGCCCGAGACCGATGCGATCGGGGGGCGTCACGGTCGCGATGATGGCCCGATCGTTCGAGAAGAGTGAGCCCTGGAACGCGCCCGTCAGCGCTCGCGCGAGGAACAGCGTAGTGAACGAGCCGGCCAGGCCGGTGAGCCCGGCGGCGAGCGCGCCGCCGAGCAGGCCCAGGAGCAGGATGCGCCGACGGCCGAAGCGATCGCCCAGGAGCCCCGACGGGATCTGCATGAGCACGTACGCGTAGAAGAACGCCGACGCGAGCAGACCGGCCCGCGTGTAGGAAAGCTGGAGCTCGTCGATGATCGAAGGCAGCAACGCCGAGAAGCCGATGCGGATGACGAAGTTCGCCGCCCACGCGCAGATGAGCAGGATCCACACGACCACGTACGAGTGAAGAGGCGACACGCGGACGCGAGTCTAGCACCACATTCCGCGCCTTCGACTTCTCAGATCTGCGACATTCTCAAGTCTGCGGCGTTCTCAAGTCTGCGGCGTCGGCCGATGAACGCTCGAGTGTTCCTCGTGGTCCTTCGTGGCATCGGCCGCGCTCGCACGATGTCGCGCCGAACCTCGTCTCTCCGCGTGGGAGCTCTCGTTTTGCGCCACTTACCGCTTCACATCGCGATTCCCCAGCCATGTGGCATCGCTGCTGCACGCCGTTACCCACGAAGACCGCGGCTCGACGCACGCAACGTGCGGCAAGGGCAAACCGTCGGGGAGAACCACGATGTCGGCAACGAACCCGCGATCGGCCGTCATCCAGCTTGGGCTCGGCCTGTCGCTCCTGCTGCTCCTGCTCATGACCACTTCGAGTACCGCCGGGATCCTGGACGCGACCTGGACAGCGCCGACGATGAATACGGATGGAAGTCCTCTCACCGATCTGGCGTCGTATCGGGTCTACTATGGCACGCCGAGCTCCCCGTGCCCGGGATCCTCCTGGGCTCAGGTCGCCTCCCCGACACCGAGTCCCGGCCCCAGTCAGAGCGTGAGCTTCAGGCTCACGGGGCTGGCGACCGGCGCGCTCTATCGCGCCGCCGTGAGCGCCGTGGACGCCTCCGGCCTCGAGAGCGCCTGCTCGACCGAGGTGAGCGCCGTAGCACGAGCCGAATTTGCTTTGAGCCCGACGGGCCCGCTGAATTTTGGAAGCGTGAGCCTCGGCAGCTTCGCGGAACAGACCGTCACCCTGACGAACACGGCCGGCGGGACGGTATCCGGGACGGCGTCCGTCGCCGCGCCGTTCAGCGTCGTGTCAGGCACTCCGTTCGCCCTTGCCGGAGTCGGCGCAAGCCAGGCCGTCAAGGTTCGATTCACACCGACGATGGCGACGACCGTGAGCACGAATCTCATGATCGCGGCCGGGGGTGGCACGGTCTCCGCCGGCGTGACCGGTAGCGGATCCGGCGGTGACTCGATTCCGCCAACGCTCGCGATCACCTCACCCACGTCGAGTGCCACCTACACCACGACCGGCTCGTCTGTCACTCTGCAGGGCACCGCCTCGGACAACGTCGGGGTGAATCAGGTGACCTGGGTGAACAGCCGCGGCGGCAGCGGCACGGCAAGCGGGACGAACAACTGGACCGCCGCCGGGGTCGGTCTCCAGCTCGGCTCCAACACGGTCACCGTCACGGCGAGGGACGGCGCGGGGAATACGGCGATGGCCACGCTGGCGGTGACGCTGAGCGATACGGCCCCACCGACGGTCGCCGTCACGACGCCGGTCGCCGGTGGAACGGTGGCGGGCGCGGTGAGCGTGTCCGGCCGCGCCACCGACAACGTCGGCGTCGCCGGCGTTCAATTCAAGCTCGACGGCGTCAGCCTCGGGCCGGAAGTGACCGTGGCTCCCTACGCCGTGACGTGGAACACCGGGACGACGGCCGACGGTTCACACGTTCTGACGGCGGTCGCTCGGGACACGGCTGGCAACACGGCGACGGCGGCCGCCATATCGGTCACGGTGGCGAATGCGGCAAAGACCGACCTCACTCCCCCGACCATTTCGAAGGCCAGCCTCTCGGTCGGGTCGACCGGCGCCACGATCGGATGGGCGACCAGTGAGCCGACCGATGCCCAGGTGGAGTACGGCGTGACGAGATCCTACGGCGCCCTGGCGCCCCGCGATACGACTCTGCAGACGTCGCATTCACAGGTGATCAACGGTCTGGTGACGAACACCTGGTACCACTTCCGGATCAGGTCGCGAGATGCCGCGGGCAATCTCGGCTTGTCGGGTGACTATCGGTTCAAGACGCGCAGCCGCTGAAAGACCGGCCGGCTGACGACGGCGCCGAATTCAGAGCCCCAGGTACGCCTTCTTCACGCCCTCGTCGCGCAGGAGGTCCTGGGCCTTGCCCTGCATCACGAGCTGACCCGTCTGGAGCACGTAGCCGTACTGGGCGAGCGTCAACGCGAGCATCGCGTTCTGCTCCACCAGGATGATGGAGACGTCGAGCGCGTTGATCTGCCGGATGATTTTCCCGACCTCGGCTGTCATGATGGGCGAGAGGCCCATGGACGGCTCATCGAGTAGAAGCAGCTTGGGCCGGCTCATGAGGGCGCGGGCGATGGCCAGCATCTGCTGCTCACCGCCGCTCAGCGAGCCGGCGAGCTGACGCCCGCGCTCCTTCAGGATTGGAAAATGCTCGTAGACCATAATCAAGGTGGAGGCCACGTCCGCGCGCGATCGCCGGTACGCGCCCATTGTGAGGTTCTCCAGCACCGTCATCTTGGGGAACAGCCGTCGGCCCTCGGGCACGTGCGCGATGCCGAGGCCCACGACCTGATGCGGGGCGAGCCCGACCAGCGAGGTACTCCCGAATCGTAGCTCTCCGGCGCCGGGCTTGACGAGGCCCGTCAGCGCCCGCAGGCTCGTCGTCTTGCCGGCGCCGTTGGCCCCGATCAGGCTGACGATGGACCCGGCCGGGACGCTGAACGACACCCCTTTGACCGCTTCGACGGTCCCGTAGCGAACCCAGAGGTTCTCGACCTCAAGCATGAGCCACACCCGTGCCGAGATAGGCCTGGATCACCTCGGGGCTGGTGCTGACGTGCGACGGGGTACCCTCGGCGAGCTTCCGCCCGAAGTTCAGTACGACGATGCGCTCGCAGGTCCCCATGACGGCCTTCATGTTGTGCTCGACGAGAAGAATCGTCGTGCCGCGGCTGCGGATCGTCTTCACCAGGTCCATCACGCGGCCGCTCTCGTCGAGGTTCATCCCCGTGACGGGCTCGTCCAGCAGCAGGAGCCGTGGCTCCGCCGCCAGGGCCATCGCGATACCGAGTACCCGCTGATGTCCGTGCGGCAGGTTGCGGCTCAGCTGGTGGGCGTGCGCCGCCAGCCCGGTGAAGTCGAGGACATCACGCCCCCGAGCGATCTCGTCGGCCGGAAAGTCGCGACGACTGAACAGCACCTGCCGCGGGCCCTTGCCGCTGTGCAGATGCAAGCCCAGGAGCACATTCTCGAGCGCGGTCATCTCCTGGAAGAGCGTGGTGAGCTGAAACGTGCGCACGAGCCCGCGCGCGGCGATCTGATGCGGGCGGAGGCCGGTGATGTCCTCGCCGTCGAAGACGATCGACCCGCGGGTCGGTCGCAGAAATCCGCTCAGGAGATTGAAGCAGGTCGTCTTGCCGGCGCCGTTCGGGCCGATCAGGCCGACGATCTCGCCCTTGTCGACGGTGAGGTCGACGCCGTTGACGGCCGCCAGCCCGCCGAAGAGCCGGGTGAGATCGCGCGTCTCGAGGAGCGGCACGAAGTCAGGCCGCCGGACTCGGCGTGGGCGACGAGGCGGTCCGCCACCACCTGAGCTCGGCGAGCTTCCGGGGCAGCGTGATGAGCCCGCCGGGCAGGAAGAGGATCGTCAACAGCATCGCGATCGAGAAGAAGATCGTCTCGTACGGGCTTCCTCGGAAGGGCTCGGAGAGCAGCGACAGGAAGGTCGCGCCGACGACCGGGCCGACGAAGTGTCCGCGCCCGCCGACATAGTTGTAGACCAGGATGTTCGTCGCCATCAGGAAACCGAACTCCGGCGGGAACAGGAATCGAATGAAGTGGGCGTAGAACGCGCCAGCCGTCCCGGCGAAGAAGCAGCCGAGCATGAAGGCCAGAAGCTTGTGGCGGGCAATGTCGACGCCGAGCGACTGGGCGAGGTTGTCGCCCAGCCCGATGCTCTTCCAGATGAGACCCAGCCGGCTGTGCTCGAGCTTCCACAGCACCAGCAGGATGACGAGCGTCAGCCCGAGCACGAGGTAGTACTGGCTGGCGCGCGTGGTCAGCGTCATGCCCAGGATGCTTGGCTTGGGAATCCCGCTCAGGCCGCTCATACCGCGCGTGAGCGAGACCCAGAGCTGGGCGATGAGGCGGATCACCTCGACGAAGGCCACGGTGACCATCGCGAAGTACACGCCGCGAAGCCGGAGCGACGGATAGCCGATCGCGAGCCCGACCGCGGCGGCCAGGAGCGCTCCGCACACGAGCGAGATCTCGAACGGCACCGCAAGGTTCTTCGCGAGCAGGGCGGACGTATAGGCCCCGATCGACATGAACGCGGAGTGTCCGATGTTCAGCTGGCCGCAGGTCAGCGACGGGCGAAGGCTGGCGGCGAGGATGACGTTGGTGAAGACCAGCGCGAAGACGTGCACGTAGTAGTCGCCGCCGAACCTGGGCACCAGCAGCGCGAGCCCCACCACTGTCGCCAGCACGATCGGGACGCCGAGCTTAGGACGCATAGCCGAAGAGCCCGGTTGGCCTGAACAGTAGCAGCATGATGATGAAGACGAAGCTCAGGAGGAACGCCGGCTCCGCCCCGAGCGCCGTGGCGACGATCGAATCGATGAGCCCCAGCATGAGCCCACCCAGGATCGCGCCGGGTATGCTGCCCAGGCCGCCGAGAATGATGATGATGAACGCTTTCAAGAGCGGCTGCTCGCCCATCATCGGATCGAGCTTGAAGATCGGCGCCATGAGCGCCCCGCTGGCCGCGGCGAGGGCAAAGCCGATGGCGAACGCGAGGCCGTTGACCACGTGCACGTTGACGCCCTGGAGGGCCGCCGCCTCCTTGTCCTGTTCGATGGCGCGCATCGCGGCTCCAAGGCGCGTGTTGTTGATGAAGAGATAGAGGCCGATCACCAGGGCGGCGGCGACCGGAATGATCATCAGCCGCTCGATCGAGATTCCGACGCCGAGGATGTTCCGGGTGCCCGGGAAGACCGGCGGCACGTGCTTATCGAGCTGGCCGAAGACCGGATACCCCGCCGCTTGCAGGAACGTGGTGAGGGCCAGCAGCGCGACCAGAGTCGGCTCGATGCCGCCCTTGATCGGCCGGTAGATCGAGCGCTCGACGAGATAGCCGAAGATGCCGAGCAAGACCATCGACGCGACGAATGCGACGAAGTAGGGCATGCCCCCTTGGAAGAACACGTAGTAGATGACGAACGCGCCCAGCATGTAGACCGCGCCGTGCGCGAAGTTGATGATGTGCATCATGCCGAACATGAGTGTCAGCCCAAGGGCCATCAAGATGTAGATCGACCCGAGCGACACGCCGATGATCGCGCTCTGGACGAACAAAGCCGGTGTCATTGGGGCAAAGAGCGTGTCATTGGGATACGCGGTGCCCTTCGAGGCCCCCCAGGACGCAGCGCGGTATCGAGGGGCGCCCCGGCTGCGCCGGGGCGCCTCCGAACGCGGGGGGCTTGGGGGGCCCTTCTAGGCCCCCCATCTAGTTATGCGGCGGGAGGAGCTGCGTCACGAGGGTCGCGACCCCGTCCTTCACCTCGGAAAACGGCATCGGGTAGATGATCTGATTGCCGATGCCGTAGTAGTCCTTCCCGCCGAAGTGCGCCTTGCCCCAGAGATTGTCGAACTCGACGACGCCGAGGGCGTCGGCCACCTTCTTCGGATCGAAGCTCTGCGCCTTTTTCACCGCAGCAACGAAGGCGAAGGCCGGATTGGCGAAGTCGATGCTGGTCGCGTTCCATTCGCCATACTTCTTCGTGTAGCGCGTCTGCCAGCTCTTGATCCGCTCGGGCAGCGGGGTCTGCACGAAGCCGTGCACCCACATGCCCTCGACGTTCGCCTTGCCGGCGATGTTCGCGACCACGGAGGTATCCACCTGCCCGATGTGGATGAACCGACCCTTGAAGCCGAGCTCGCGCGCTTGCTTGATGATCAGGCCCACGCTCCCGGCCGGCGAGGCCAGTACGCTGATCACGTCCGGCTTTTGGGTCAGGATGCGCAGCAGGACCGGGTTGAAGTCGGTCATGGTGCGCTCGAAGAACTCCTTCGCCACGGTCTCGTATCCGAGCTTCTGGATGAACGTCGTTTCCACCTTGATCGACCACCACCCGGTGTCGTCGTTGGGCGAGATCGTCGCGACGCGCTTGAGGCTCGGATGGTTTTGCTTGACCCACTTCCAAAAGGACGTGGTTTCCGGGGGGGCGGGGAAGCTGTGGAACGTGAGCGGATTCTTCGGGCTCACGAGGCCGTCGGCGTACGCGAGCGGGAGATTCAAGACTCGCCCCTCGTTGACCGCTTCCTCGTTGGCCTTGACGACGGCGCCGCCCAGGATCGAGACGTACTTCACACCGTCCTTGGCGATGAGGCGGTTGACCGTGGCGACTCCTTCGGCGATCACGTACTTGTGATCGTAGGCGACGACCTCGAGCTTGTACTTCTTGCCGCCCACGTCCAGTCCGCCCTGGGCGTTGATCTCGTCGAAGATGAGCTCGGTCGCATTCTTGTGGGGAATTCCCCAGGGGGCGGCCGGACCGGAGAGAGGCGTCGAGACGCCGAACTTGACGACGTCTTGTGCTCGCGTGATCCCAGGCCCGACGGCGACGAGCCCGGCCACGGTGAGACACGCCAACATCCGGGAGCGCTGTGATCTCATCGCCACCCCTCCTCGACTTGGTATTGGGTCAGAGGGCCCAGGTCAGAGTGCTTCGCGCACGCGGACTATAGAAACGTCAATCGCTCCTTGTCAATGGGGAACAGCTGTCAAGAGTCGGTGAACCGGCCGACGAGGTCGGTCGCGAACCGCTCGAGCTGCCCGAGGTCGTAATCGCAGGTGGCGAGGACCATGTCCCGGACGCCGGCGGCTTCCAGATCCCGGATGCGCTCGACGATCTCGCGCGTCGTCCCGAGGAAGTACGACTGCTGGAGATTCTCGAACGTCCGATGCGTGCCCATCACGCGCTCGAAGACCGGGCGCTGCAGCCGCAGCGCCTCCTCGCGATCGGTCGTATCGACTAGGTGCAGAAAGTTCAAGTGGCCACAGCGCAGCGAGCCCGGATCACGCCCGACCTTCACGCAGTGTTCGCGGATCACCCGCGCGTCGTCCTTGACCATCTGCTGGCTGCCGGCGGCGCGCGCCAGCCAGCCGTCGGCGCCGGCGATCCGCGAGAGCACCGCTGGAACGATGTAAGGCTTGTCGGGCGAGAGCGAGGTCTGGATCTTCGACCCGCCGCCGACCCACAGCTCGGGAAAGCGCGGCAGCCGCGGCTCGATCGTCACGTGCTGGAAGCGATAGTAGCGGCCCTCGAAGCTCACATCTCGCTCGGCCAGGAGACGGCGGAGCGCCGCGATGATCTCGTCGGTCCGGCGGCCGCGCTCGGAGAGTTTCATGCCGAGCGTCTCGAACTCGTGCTGGTCCCAGCCCGGCCCGACCCCCAGCACGAAGCGTCCTTCCGACAAGTGCCAGAGCGTCTGGATCTCGCGAGCCAGCGGGACCGGATGGTAATAGGGCGCGATCAAGAGTCCGGTCGCCAGACGGATGCGCGTCGTGACGCTCGCGGCGTGCGCCAGGCAGAGCAACGGCGACATCCAGACGGTGCCGTACAGGCCCGGCGCCTCCAGGAAGTGCTCGGCCACCCAGAGCGCGTCGAACCCGAGCGCTTCGGCCTTGCGGGCGAACTCCTTCACACGCGCGGCCTGGTCGAAGCGCAGATCTCGCCAGGCAAATGTCGGGAGATAGACACCGAATCTCATGGCCGACGTGAGTCTACGGCATGGCCCCCCCGAGGTCGACGGCCATAGTCGGCGGCAGGCGCCCTCTTGACACCGCTGGTGCCTGCGAGCAGAGTCGCTGCACATTCCGACGTCCGATCTCGCGGCACTGGTTCTGGGTTTGATGTCCCCGACCGTCGGGCCGCTGGCGGTGTCCGACGCCAGACAACGATGGAGGACGACGCCATGAAACGCTCACTCGCAGCGCTGATCCTTCCGCTGCTGTCCCTGTTCGTTGCCGTCATGCCTGCTGTCGCCGCCGACGGGCAGCTGACCTGGGCCGTTCACATCTCGCTCGCCCCGACCTGGTTCGACCCGGCGGAAACGCCCGGGATCGTCACGCCCTTCATGATCCTGTACGCGCTCCACGATGCGGTCGCCAAACCCATGCCGGGCAAAACGCTGGCGCCGAGCCTGGCCGAGAGCTGGACGGTCTCGCCTGACGGCCTCACGTATGACTTCACACTCCGCAGCGGGGTCAAGTTCCACAACGGCGAGACGGTGACCGCCGAAGATGTGAAGTTCTCCTTCGAGCGCTACAAGGGTGCCGCCAACAAGGCGCTGAAGGACAAGGTCCGGACGGTGCAGATCGTCGATCCGCTCCGGGTGCGGTTCGTCCTCAAGGAGCCATGGCCGGATTTCATGACGTTCTATGCGTCACCGGCCACCGGCGCCGGTTGGATCGTGCCGAAGAAGTACGTCGAGAAGGTCGGGGACGACGGCTTCAAAAAGGCGCCGGTCGGGGCCGGACCGTACCGGTTCGTCTCGTTCACTCCCGGTGTCGAGCTCGTCATGGAAGCCTTCGATCAGTTCTGGCGCAAGCCACCGTCGGTGAAGCGACTGGTCTTCAAGTCGGTCCCCGAGGAGTCGACGCGTCTGGCCATGCTGAAGCGCGGTGAGGCCGACATCGTCTACTCCATCCGCGGCGCGCTCGCCGAGGAGCTCCAGCGGACGCCCGGCCTGACCCTGAAGCCGACCATCCTGCACGGCACGCAGTGGCTGAACTTCGTCGAGCAGTGGGATCCGAAGTCGCCGTGGGCCGACAAGCGGGTGCGCATGGCGGCGAACTACGCGATCGACCGCCAGGCCATCAACCGCGCGGAGACGCTCGGCTTCTCGCGGATCAGCGCGAGCATCGTTCCGCACAGCTTCGAGTTCGCCTGGCAGCCGCCGCTCTGGCCCTACGATCCGGCGAAGGCGAAGAAGCTCCTCGCCGAGGCCGGCTACCCCAACGGATTCAACGCCGGGGAGTATTCGGTGGACAGCGCGTATGCCTCGGTTGTCGAGGCCATGGCGAACTACCTCGGCGTGGTCGGGATCATCGCCAAGGTGCGTCCGCTCGAGCGGGCGGCGTTCTTCACCCAGTTCAAGGAAAAGAAGCTCAGGAACCTCGTCCAGAGCGGCAGCGGCGCCGCCGGCAACGCCGCCACTCGAATCGAGGCGTTCGTGGCCGCCGACGGCATGTACAGCTACGGCAGCTACCCGGACATCGAGGGCCTCTTCCGCGAGCAGGCGGCCGAGCTGGATCCCAAGCGCCGCGAGGCGATCTTGATCAAGCTCCAGCAGCTCATGCACGACAAGGTCATGTTCGCGCCGCTCTGGGAGCTGGGCTTTCTCAACGGGCACGGCCCCCGGGTGGCCGAGTCAGGCCTTGGGCTGATCGCGGGCCACGCCTACTCGGCCCCGTACGAGGATCTGAAGCTCAAGTAAGCCGGAGCCGGCTCGGGCACCTACCTGAGCCGGCGGAACTTCCTGAAGCAGCGAAGGTGTCGGGGCGGATTCATGTGGCGTCCCCGGATGGTGAACGCGACGTCGCCCACGTAGAGATCGCCATGGGAGTCCACGGCAACCCCATGGGGCGCAATGAACTGACTCGGCCCTTCGCCTTCTTCCGGCTCGCCGAAGCGCGTCTGCAGTCGGCCCTGGAGGTTGTAGATGCTCACGCGGTGGCCCAACCCGGGAGCGTCGTCCACTCCCCCCATGCCGTTCAACTCACCGATGAAGAAATTCCCTTCCGCGTCCAGACAAATGCCGTCCGGCCGATGAATGTTGTTCCACATCGTGATGAACTTGCCGTTGGGGTCGAAGACCTGGATGCGGTGGGCCTCCCGGTCGGCGATGTAGACGTGATCGTCCTTGTCGATGACGACATTGTGCGGACGGATGAACTGGCCGGGGTCGATGCCGGGCTCGCCCCACGACAGGATGTGCCGGCCCTCTGGAGTGAATTTGTGGATGCGGCTGTTGCCGTAGCCGTCAGACACGTAGAGATGTCCCGTGAGTCGTGACACGGCCACGTGGGTGGGACGGTTGAAGGGTTTGCCTTGCCACTTGGGTGCGGGCTGCTTGGGACTCCCCAGTGTCATCAGCAGCTTGCCGTCCAGCGTGAACTTCTGGATGGTGTGAAGCCCATCGTCCACGCAATAGACCGAATCGTCGGGCCCGGTGTGGATGCCGTGAGGTCGATCGCTAAACACGCCTTCGCCGAACGATCTGAGCACGTTGCCCTGGCGGTCGAAGACGACGACCGGATGCTCGCCCCTGTTGAAGACGTAGACGTTGTCTTTGCTATCCACCGCCACCCCTGCCACGTCGATGAAGGACCACCCGGGCGGCAGCTTTTCCCAGCCCTCCACCGGTTCGAACACCAAGTTGCCACTGCCGAGTCTCATCGCCATCTTGGGCTCCTCTCTTCAGTTGGTGGCTCGACCGCCGTCGCTTCTATCGAGGCACGGTCAGCCCCTACTGGGCTCGGCCGCGCATCGACGCCGGCTGGCCCGGCAGCTTCAGCTTCTTGCCGGTGTCGGTGATCTTCGTGCCCTCGACCTTGAGGATCGAGACGTCGCGGTCGGTGTAGTTGCCGACGTAGACGTACTTCCCGTCGGGGCTGAAGACGACGCCTTCCGGCAAGCCGCCCACCTCGACCTCGCCCACCTTGGTGACCTTCTTGCCCTCGATCTTGAGCACGGCCAGGCTGCCGTTGCGCCTGGTGTTGAACCACATCGTCTTGGCTACGCTGGCTCCGCCGAGCAACACGGCCACGGCCACGTCGCCCTTGGGGCTGATGGCGAAGCCCTCGGGCGCATCGCCGACCACGACGCGATCGATCACGCGGGGCGGCTGCTGCTCGAGGTCGATGATGCTGACGGTATCGATGTGGCCGTCCGGCGCACCGGAGTTGCCGTTGTCGGCGCTGATGCCGATCTTGCCGTCGGGCGTGACGTCGATGTTGTAGGGCCAGAGCCCGACGGGCATGTCGTGCTTGGCGTTGGTGGCCTTCTGCCCTTCGATCGTGAGCAGGGCGATCTTGTGGGCGGCGAACTTGGTCGCGAGCGCACGCTTGCCGTCCGGCGTGAACGCGACCGACGCGACCTCGTCGCCCATCGCCACCGTGTCGACCAGCTTGACGTCGTTGCCATTGAGCGAGAGCACGCTGATCGACTTGTCCGCGCGGTTCGCCACGAGCGCCAGGGTCCCCGCCCGGTTGATCGCCAGGCCCGACGGCTGCTTGCCGACCTCGACGGTGCCGATCTGGCTGGGCGGATTCGTTTTCAGGTTGAAGACGTAGAGCTTGGTGTCGGGTTGAGGCTTCCAGCTGGTCCCGTCCTGGATCCAGTCCACCGAGTTGGCGACGATGGCCAGCCGCTCGTCGGCCGTGATCGCGAGATTGACCGGCGGACCGAAGATCGAGTTCATCAACGGGAAGCTGATGAGGATCTTCGGCGCCTCGCGGTTCGTGATGTCGACGACCGAGATCGTGTCCTTGCCCGGCGCGACGAACGCGCGGTTGCCCTCGGCGTCGAACACGACCTTCTCGTCGTTGCCGACGATCATCAGGTCGGCGAGCGCCGAATACGGCCACGCGATCGGCGCGATCGTGAGGGCGAGGAGCAGGCGGACGAGAGTGGCGGCACGGCGGTCACGAGATGTCATCGGTGGCTCCTCCTTGAGCGCTCGCAGTGGCGACTTGCCGCGGGCACGCTTCCGCGGCCGGAGCGATGGTGGCACAAACGGTTCGTCGTCGCCAGGCCACCCGTTGGGCCATCGCGGCCTTGCGGCTGCGGGACGTCACTCGTACACTTCCCGAGCACGAGAACGAAGCGCGCAACGAGAGCGACGACCGCGACCGCCCCGGTCTCCACCGGGCGGAGATGCGGGGGGCCAGCGATGCGATGGCAGATGGGCAGGCGAAGTGACAACATCGAAGATCGACGCGGGATGCCGGTCGGTCGAGGCGCCGCCGTCGGCGGCGGCATCGGCACGCTGCTGCTCGTGCTCCTGGCGATGTATTTCGGAGTCGATCCGAGCGTGATCCTGCAGGGAACCGACCCGGGCAGCTCGCGGCCATCGTCGAGCGTTCAGCAACGGCCGGCCGGCGACGATCAGCTGCGCGATTTCGTCTCGGTCATCCTCGCCGATACCGAGGACACGTGGCGCGAGCTCTTCCGCCAGATGGGCCGGGAGTATCAGGAGCCGCACCTGGTGCTGTTCAGCAGCGCGGTACAGTCGGCCTGCGGCTTCGCCGAGGCGGCGGTATCGTGAC
This sequence comes from Candidatus Rokuibacteriota bacterium, assembly GCA_003220495.1. Classification (GTDB taxonomy): domain Bacteria; phylum Methylomirabilota; class Methylomirabilia; order Rokubacteriales; family CSP1-6; genus AR31. The sequence goes on from QHSP01000063.1 coordinate 33,633, forward strand.
CTGCGCGACAAGATCGGCGCGCCAGGCGACTTCGCTCAGGCCTACGTCATCGCCCATGAGGTGGGCCACCACGTCCAAAACCTCCTCGGGATCGCCGAGCGCATCCAGGCGGCGCGAAGCCGTCGGAGCCAGACCGAGGGCAACGCGCTCCAGGTGCGCATGGAGCTCCAGGCCGATTGCCTGGGGCGTCTGGGCCAGCAACGCCCAGCGCGCGCGCCAGATTCTCGAGCCCGGCGACATCGAACAACTGCCCTGACGCCCGATGATTAGGCGCCGCGCTCTCAGCGGGTGTATGCATGAGGCGCGGGAACGACCATGAGCAACTCGGGCGAGCGGTGGGACTACGACGTGGCGGTCATCGGCGGGGGGCCGGGCGGCTCCAGCGCCGCGACTGCGCTGGCCCGGCGTGGCCGGAGCGTGGTCGTGCTGGAGCGCGAGCGGTTTCCGCGCTTTCACATCGGCGAATCGCAATTGCCGTGGACCAACGAGATCTTCCGCGCCCTGGGCGTTCGCGACACGATCGCGGCGTCTGGCTTCATCGAGAAGTGGGGCGCGAGTTTCCGGGGGCCCGACGGCCCGGACGAGCGATATGCCGACTTCCAGAACGCCCGGGAGACGCCCACGCCCCAGACGTTTCAGGTTCTTCGGGAAAAGTTCGACGAGATTCTGCTCCGCCATGCGGAGAAGTGCGGCGCTCGGGTGCTCGAGGAGCATCGGCTCGTCGATGCGGTCTTCGACAGCGACGGCGTCACGCTCCATTTCGCGGGTCGAGACGGCGGCGCCGATACCGTGCGGGTCGGCGTGGTGGTCGATGCGTCAGGACGAGCCGGCGTGCTGGTGAAGCGCTTCGGCCGCCACGAGCATGATCCGCTCCTGCTGAACATCGCGGTCCATGCGCAATACGAGGGCATCCCCCGAGCCTCCGGCCGGCGCGCAGGGGACATCCGGATGTTCACGCGCCCGGACATGGGTTGGCTGTGGTTCATTCCGCTCTCGGACGCCGTCATCAGCGTCGGCGCCGTGATCCCGCAGGTCGTTCACCGCCGCGAGTCCAGGCCGACGCCGGAGGAGAGTCTGGCCCACTATCTCGCCGACACGCCCGCCGCGCTGCCGCTGCTCGAGAGAGCGCGGCGTGTTTCCCCCGCCCGGTTTGACGCCGACTACTCCTATCTGGCCACCCGCATCGCCGGGGACCGCTGGGTCGCTGTCGGCGACGCGGCGGCGTTCCTGGATCCGGTGTTCTCTACCGGCGTGATGCTGGCCATGCAGGGAGGTCTCGAAGTCGCAGAGGCGATCGATTCCGGCCTGCGCGCCGGCGACGTGTCGGTGCGCGCTTTCGCCCGCTATGAACGCGCCGTGCGCGGCCGCTATCACCATTTCCGACGCTTCGCGGTCGGGTTCTACGACCCCGCCTTCCGCAAGCTCTGGTACTCGCGCCCGCCTTTGCGCAGCATCTTCGACGCCGTCGTATCCGTGCTGGCCGGGAACTGGCGCCCGTCGGCAACAACGCGGGTCCTGGTCGAAGTCTTCTTCGCGGTCGTCGCCGTGAAGCGCGTTCTGTTGCGGCTCGGACGCCTTCGCCGCGCTCGCTAGCAACCAAGGCGGGCTGCAAGATCCTCGAGATCCGTCGCGACGATATCCCAGTCTGATGCTGCCTTGAGGTCAGTCGTTTGTCCCGGACCGTATTCCAGCGGGCGCGGGACAAATGCCGTCGCCATACGCTCGTGGCGCGCCGCCTCGAGATCGTAGTTGTGGGCGGCAACCATCAAGACTTCTTCGGGCTTGAGACCGAGAAGAGAGATGGCCGTTCGATACGCTTCCGGCCGCGGTTTGTAGCAGCGGGCATTCTCTGCGGTGATGACGCAGTCCCACGGGAGCCCGGCAAATCGGGCGAGCTCGACCATCCCGATGAAGCTCGCGTTGGAAAGCGGCGTGACGATGTACCGGACCTTCAGACGGCGAATCCCAGCGACAGCGTCAGGCCATGGCCGGAGCCGCCACCAAACGCGAGCAAGCGCGTCGATCTCTTCACTCGTAAGACGAGTGATGCCATGTGTAAGGAGGAGTTCGTCTAACCGGGTTCGATATATTGCGTCAACCGTCGTCCACGGCATCTCGCCGCGATTGACCTTATCCATGGCGGGGCGGTAGGCGGCCTTCCACTCGTCGAGAAATCGGACGCGGTCGAACGTGAGGCCCTTTCGCGCGGCTAGCGACTGGAGCTCAGCGAGAACGCTCGTCCGCCAGTCAACGACCGTACCGTACGTATCGAAAGTGAGGGCTCGAATCATGAGGCCCGCTCCCGAACGGGATGAGCCTCCGTGAGACGGAGGCTAGCGCGACCGCCTGAGAGTTCGAAAGGGTTCTCGGAGTGCGGCGACAGGCTCATTTGGAGAGGCGCGATGAGGGCGGCGCACATGAGCGACAGCGCGAGACTCGTAAGCGGATTCATTGCGGCCAACAAATTCTCTCAGTTCGCAAACCTGAGTCTACTCCGGCGAGCCTGCGCGTAAGGCCGGCTTGGCCGTCGTTCTCCCGCCCGGTGAACTGAAACGGGTTTGGCCACAATTGGGGCACATTCCACAGGCGCGTCAGTCCGCCGCGGCGAGACCCGAGCGCGCGGTCGGGCTCGCGGCAGGCGAAGTGCGCCAGAGCGCTCCCGCGAGCGCCAGGAGCAGCATGGCCGCCGCGGTCACCAGCACGACCTGCCACCCTCGGTGGTGGAGAAGTTGCCCGGACGACAGCGAGGTCAACGCCGCCGTCCCGAAGACCAGGAAGTCGTTGGCGGCCTGAGTGCGCGAGCGCTCGGCCGGGGTGTAGGCCTTCGTCACCAGGGTCGAGCCCGCCACGAACATGAAGTTCCAGCCGATCCCGTTGAGGGTCATGGCCAGCAGGAAGTTGGGCACGCCCACGTCGACGAAAGCCGCCGCCACGCCGAGGACGTTGAGTGCGATGCCGAGAAGGATGAGGGGGCGCTCGCCCCAGCGCTGGACGAGTGTGCCGGTGAAGAAGCCGGGCAGGAACATCCCCACGACGTGCCACTGGATGACGAAGGCCGTGTCAGCAAACGTGTGGTGATGGGCCATCATGGCCAGCGGGGTGCCGGTCATCAAAAGGTTCATCACCCCCTGGCCCATCATCTGGGCGAGGACCGCCGCGATGAAGATCGGCTGGCGCACGATCTCCGTGATCGAGCGGACGGGACCGCCGGTGCGGACGGCCTCCTCCGTCGGGGGCGGCATGCGGAGGCGGACGAGCAACGCGGAGGTGAGCAAGCCGAGCACGGGGACGCAGAGATACGAGCCCAGGTACGTGGTGTCGAAGAGCTGCACTGTCCCCCGGGCGAGCATCGGACCGATGAACGCGGCGGCCAGGCCGCCGGCCAGCACGAAGGAGATGGCGCGGCTTCGGAGCTCGGGAAGCGACGTCTCGGCCGCGGCGAAGCGGTACTGCTGGGCGAAGGCCACGGAGACACCGAGGAGGAGCGCCGCCGCGGTGAGCAGCCAGAAGTAATCGTAGGCCAGGGCGACCGCGCTGACCAGGCCGCCGGCCGTCGCGCACAGCGCGCCCACCACGAAGCCCAGCCGGCGGCCCACGCGCTTCATCAGCAGCGAAGCGGGGATCGTGCTGAGGGCGGTGCCGATTACGGACATCGTCGACGGCAACGTGGCCAGGGCCTTGTTGCTGGCCAGGGCGTAGCCGGCGAGGCTGCCGACAGCGGAGATGAGCGTCACCGAAGTTGACGATGTCGCCTGGGTCAGAGTGAGGAGAAGGACGTTCCGGAGACGGAGGTTCAGGGTCGAGAACTTACCACAGTCGAGCTCAGCGTGCCGACAGGTGCGGTGCTAGCGCGACCGTCTGCGAGCGCCGCTGCCGATCCGCTCCGGGATGAAACCGTCCTCGCCGGGGACGCATCGCGGATCGCCCACACCGACGTAGAGCCGAAAGGGCTCTTGGATCGGGTTGGAGCGGGGCGGGGCCGGGCGGTCTAGAATGTCATCCCGCCTGGTCGAATCGATGGTGACCGACTGCGCCGGTCGGCTCATCTGGAGAAGGATGTTGGGTTGGGTCGGTTCCTGAGCGCCCGCGGGCGCGACGAAACCGGCGCAGGCCATCAGCACCGCGATACACGTGACCGGTTTGGTTGCGTCCAGCAAATCCTCTCCGCTCCCCGACGCTAAGTTTACTCCGGCAAAGCCCGCGCCGTCATCTCTTAACGGGGGACGCCACCCCCGGTCCCCGGTTGTGAAGGACGCCTCTTTTACCTATGCTTAGCGGAGTTTGCAAGCGAGGAATCCTTTATGAGCTCCGCCCGTAGGCAGGTCGCCGTTGTGGTTGGAGCAACCTCCAAGTGGCAGTCGGACGGACGCAACACCAAGCTGGCGCACGGCAAGGTGCTCGACGACAGCGACATCCCCGTTGGGATGCGCTGGGGCGTCGGCGGCGCGACCGCCCAAAAATTCGCCAAGGAGGGGTTTGTTGTCGTCTTGACGACTCGCAACACCGCCAATGCTTCGGCGCTGGAGAAAGCCATCATCGAGCAAGGCGGCGAAGCCCTGATCGTCGAGCTGGACCTGGTGTCGCGCGAATCCATATCGCGGGCGTTCGCCACGATTCGCAAGCAAGTTGGTGACCCGGATGTCCTGGTCTACAACGCCGGGTATCTCGAGGGGCGTGACTTGCCGCCGGACAAAGAGCTCCTTGAGCATGTCCCGGTCGAGATTTTCGAGACCGCCCAGCACATCGCCAGCCGCGGACCGTTCCTCGTCGCGCAGGAAGTCTTGCCCGCCATGCGACGGCGCGGTGCCGGCTCCTTCCTCATCTCGAACAATCAGTTCTCGTTGCGTGGTCGCAAACGCCTGACCGGGCAGTCGTTATACTATCCGCGCGTGATGATGCGCACCCTGGCGCAGGTGCTGACGGAGGAATATTCCGAGCACGGTGTCCACGTGGCCAATGTCGTGATCGACGGCCTCATCGACTCGCCAGGCACCCGAGCCCTTCCGAGAGCCCGACAGAATCCTGAGATCGTGATGAATCCCGTGAAGATTGCCGAGGCGTTCTACTACCTACACACTCAGGACAGATCCTGCTGGACGCACGAGCTGCAGTTGACGCCGTTTTCAACCAAGCCGAGCTTTTAGAGGCGCACGCTCCACTGCCGAGAGGATCATCAATGGACCACGTAGTATTCGACCACGAACCGCCGGCGAACCTGACGACGATGGTGATAGCGTTTGGGGGATGGATCGACGCCGGCCAAGCGGCCACGGGCGCCTTACGCCACCTGGTCCGCGACCTCTCGGCCTCGCGGCTGGCTCGCATAGACCCTGAGCAGTTCCTCGTGTTTACCCAGGAACGGCCCAACGTGCGGATGCGGGCTGACGAGAGCCGCGAGATCGACTGGCCGCAGAGCGAGTTCTTCGCGTGCCCCCCAGGCGATGGCCGAGAGGGGCTCCTCCTGTTTTCCGGTGGGGAGCCCCATCAGAGGTGGCGCACCTACACGAAGGCGTTCCTCGATGTGGCCGAGCGCTGCGGGGTGAGGCGGATCGTCTCGCTCGGAGCCCTCCTGGCCGGCGCTCCTCATACGCGACCCATCCGTGTCACAGGACGCTGCACCGACCCCACCTGGCGGTCGGTCCTCGAGGCCTGGGGCATTTATCGTCGTCCAACCTACGAAGGCCCGACCGGTATTTCCACGATCGTCCTGGACGCCGCGGAGCGACGTGGAATGTCGCATCTCGGCTTCATGGGGCAAGCGCCCCACTATCTCCAGAACGCCGAGAATCCAGCGGCGATCCACGCCCTGTTGACCTACGTTGCCCGCCTGCTCCACCTCCGTCTGGACATGTCCCAGTTCGCCGAGGCCATCAAAGAGTTCCGCACTCAATGTGATCGCGAAGTGGCTCGGAATCGCGCCACGCGAGAGCACGTGCAGCAACTCGAGCAGCAGTACGACGCGTCGGCCGCCGAGGAGCCGTCAACGCTCCCGAGCGGAGAGCTCGACTCGGACAAGCTGATGCAGGACCTAGAGGACTTCCTGCGGAAGGAGCGGGAAGGCGGTCAGCAAAGCTGATGGCCCTTCACGGCTTCTTCAGCTGGAGGTCTTCGTACGGCGCCGAGTAGGGGTAGCCGGGGATCAAACCGACACCGGCTTGCTCGACGCGCGCGGAAACTCCCGCCATGGGGCTCAGCTCGTAGATGGGGACGTGCATGACGCGCTCGTGCAAGATTCGCTGGATCTGATGTAGCAACGCTTCACGCTTCGTTCGATCGATCTCGCGGGCCTGGCGCTGGAACAAGTCCTCCACCTCAGGAAGGACACCGTACGCGAAGATGCCGGTCGTGGTCACGTAAGCCTCGAGTCTCGTCGCCGCGTTCCCGCCGGAGCCGTTGAGCCCCATCAGAACGCCTTTGAGCCTCTTTTCGCGCCAGGCGGTGAGGAACGCCGCCCGCTCCAGCGTGCGGATGCGCGTGCGGATGCCGACGGCCCCGAGATAGCCGGCCAGGGCCTCGCCCATGGCATACAACGGCGGATACGGATAGAACTCTCCGGCGTCGAAGCCGCCCGGGTAGCCGGCCTCGGCCAGAAGCTGTCTGGCCTTGCCGGGATCGTACGGGGGCGCCTCGAGCGAAAGCGCGAACTCGAAGGATCGAGGAACGATCGAGCCGGTCAGGCGCGAGGTGCCGAGCGACTCGGCTTGGTTCACGGCCTCGCGATCGAGCGCCAGGCTCGCCGCTTGCCGGACACGCTTGTCGTACCATGGCGACTTCGGATCCCACTGGTCGGGCAGATCGAGCCAGAAGACGCCGTTGCCGCCTGCTCTCGACACGATCCGCACGTGAGGAGTCCGACGTAGGTCCTGGGCGACCGGCCCGTTGACCTGGAAGATGACGTCGACGTCGCCTTTCTTGAGCGCGGCGCTGCGCGTCGTGTCGTCGGGCATGACCTTGAACACGAGCCGCTTGACCTGAGGCTCCTTCCGCCAGTAGCCCTCGAACGCCTCGGCGACCAGCTCCACCCCGGGATTGAACGAGACGAATCGGTACGGGCCGGCGCCGACGGGCGCCTTCTTGAAGCCATCGTCGCCGACCCGCTCGACGTATTTCCGGGGAACGGTCCATCCCACGCCTGACGCCGTGGTGCCGTAGTACGTCAGGAAATCCGGCCAGGGGTCCTTGAGGAGGAACCGCACCCGCCCGGGATCCACGACCTGCACCTCCCGGACCTTTGCCTTGAGGAGCTTAGCGCCCGCGCCCCGATAGCGATCGAAGGAGAACTTGACGTCCTCGGCGGTCACGGGCTCGCCGTTGTGGAACCTCGCGCCCTTTCTGAGGACGAACTCATAGGTGAGGCCATCCTTCGAGAGCGCCCACGACTCGGCCAGGCTCGGGGTGTGGAGACCGCCTGGCATCGGCTTCACCAGCGCATCGTGGAGGGCGTAGAGCACCATGAACGGGATGATCGCGCCTTCGGTCTCCGCCGGGTCGAGCCATCGGGCGGCCAGGGACACGTGCACTCCCCACGTCATGACCCCCTCGGGCGCCGCGTGGAGCGGGCGCGCCGGGGCGAGGAGGAGACACGCGAGCGCGACGAGCGCGGCCAGGCTACGCGAGGGCAAATCCGTAGAGCCGAGCCGCGGTCTCGCGAACGATCTGCCGCCGCTCTTTGTCCGGGACCCCTTTGAAGTCACGCTCGACGACCTCGCGCGAACGCGGCCAGGTCGACACCGTGTGGGGATAGTCGGAGGACCACATGATGTTCTCGACCCGATGAACTCGCGGCTCGCGACGCCCACCCGATCGTCGATGAAGGTCGCAAAGATCTGGCGCCTGAAATACGCCGGAGAAGATCAGCACTCCCATGCCCTGGGCGAGATGGGTCGGCGGCACCCCTTCCAGCACCAGGTAGGCACCCGGCTTTTGCCCGGGAGGTCCTCCACCACACGTGGCGCGCGGTCACGGAACTGCTTGTCGATGCGCTCGACCCAGAGGTCGCCCGGCTCGTTCACGTGCGAATCGGCGGAAATCAGCCTCGGCTCGGTCATGATCCACCTCCAAATCAGTGACGCGGGAACGGGGGGCTTGAGGGCGGGCACTCACGCGAACGGCCTCCAATCAACCGGGCCTGTTCACCGCCTCGAAAGTGTGGCCGAGCTTACCTGCATGGTCTGGATCGGTCAACACTGTGGACGGCGGCGTGCTCTTACACGAGATGCGCGGCTGGAGCGAGAGACTCGATGCCCGTCACGCCAGGTGTTCCTTGTAGCTCACCCAATCGTGGAGTTTGTAGCGGAAGCTCGCCAGATCCGGCGGGACGGCGTTGGCGAGATAGGGCGGGCAGACGCCTCCCTGCGCGCGAAAGACGCCGAGAATCTCGGGGCCGCTGAGCCGCTTGTCCA
>QHSP01000136.1 GCA_003220495.1 Candidatus Rokuibacteriota bacterium
CCGGACGACGGACGTGACGGGGGTGTGCACGTTGCCGCCGGGGGTGGAGATGGTGATGCCGGGCGACAACGTGACGATGTCGATCGAGCTGATCGTGCCGATCGCGATGGAGAAGGAGCTGCGGTTCGCGATTCGAGAGGGCGGGCGGACGGTGGGGGCGGGCGTCGTCACGGAGATCGTGGAGTAGACGATGCGCGACATCATCTCGCTCGCGTGCTCGACGTGCCAGCGGCGGAACTACGCGACGACCAAGAATCGTCGCACGCACCCCGATCGCCTGGAGCTCAAGAAATATTGCCGGTGGTGCCGCAAGCACACGCCACACAGAGAGACCAAGTAGTTCGGGATAGGGGTGTAGCTCTAACGGCTAGAGCACCGGACTCCAAATCCGGGGGATGGGGGTTCGAATCCCTCCACCCCTGCCATTGTTCGACAGACTAGGGAGCAGATGGATTTTCTGAGGCGCGCACAGGAGTTCGTCCGAGAGGTCATTGCGGAGTTTCGCAAGGTGTCATGGCCCAGCCGCCAGGAGCTGATCAACTCCACGGTCGTCGTGATCACGGTGACCGTGGTGGTGTCGCTCTTCCTCGGCGCCGTGGACGTGGTGCTGGCGCGGATCGTCGAAAGGATTTTGCGATGAGCGAGGACGCGGCGGCGGCGACCACGAGCAAGCAGTGGTTCGTCGTCCACACGTATTCGGGATTCGAGAACAAGGTCAAGGAGGCGATCGAGTCGCGCGCCAAGATCTTCGGGATGTCCGAGCGGATCACGCGCGTGCTCGTCCCGACCGAGAAGGTGGTCGAGGTCCGCAACAAGCAGAAGCGTGAGACCGAGCAGAAGTTCTTCCCGGGATACGTGCTGGTCGAGATGGAGCTGACGGACGACACGTGGCACCTCGTGCGCTCGACGCCCAAGGTGACCGGGTTCGTCGGCTCGGGCTCCAAGCCGGTCGCGCTGCCGCACGACCAGGTCGACGACATCCTCCGGCAAATGGAGGCGGGCGCCGAGAAGCCCAAGCCCAAGTCCGTGTTCCAGCGCGGCGACAAGGTGCGCGTCATCGATGGACCGTTCGTCAACTTCCAGGGTGTGGTGGACGACATGAACCCCGAGCGGGGACGGATGAAGGTGGTCGTGCCGGTCTTCGGGCGGCCCACCTCCGTCGAGCTCGAGTACTACCAGGTGGAGCGGATCTGATGCGTGCGGTGTCGCGATGAAGAAAGTCCAGGCGATCGTCAAGCTGCAGATCCCGGCCGGCAAGGCGAACCCGTCGCCGCCGGTGGGTCCCGCGCTCGGTCAGCACGGCGTCAACATCATGGAGTTCTGCAAGGGCTTCAACGCCCAGACGGGCAGCCAGGACGGGTTGATCCTGCCGGTGGTGGTGACGATCTTCCAGGACCGGTCGTTCACGTTCATCGTGAAGACGCCGCCGGCCGCGGTGCTCCTCAAGCGCGCGGCGGGGATCGCGAAAGCCTCCGCGGTGCCGCACAAGGACAAGATCGGCAAGGTCACGCGCCAGCAAGTGCGGGACATCGCCCAGACGAAGCTCGTGGATCTCAACACGGACTCGATCGACTCGGCCATGCGGATCATCGAGGGCACCGCCCGCAGCATGGGCATCGACGTGGTCTAGCGAGCCCGCAGGACGTCGCGGGGCTGGGCCCCGCCGTCCGAGGCGCGCATAAGAAGGATTGGCGAGTCCGCAGGACGTCGCGGGGCTGGGGCCCCGCCGTCCGAGGCGAGCATAAGAAGGATCGAGCGAGGAGACGATATGGCGACGATCGTTCGGAGACGAGGGGGCAAGCGCTACGCGGCGGCCGCGGCGAAGATCGCCCCGGACAAGCAGTACTCCCTCGAGGAGGCGGTCGCAATCGTGAAGAGCATGCCGGCGACGAAGTTCGACCAGTCGGTCGATCTCTCGTTCCGCCTGGGCGTCGATCCCAAGCACGCGGACCAGATGGTTCGCGGAGCGGTGGTGCTGCCGCACGGCATCGGCAAGAGCGTGCGGGTGGCGGTCTTCGCCAAGGGCGAGAAGGATCGCGAGGCGCGCGACGCGGGCGCGGATGTGGTCGGCGCCGAGGATCTCGTGGAGCGCGTGCAAGGCGGCTGGATGGAGTTCGACACGGCGGTTGCGACCCCGGATCTCATGGGCCAGGTCGGCCGGCTCGGTAAGGTGCTGGGTCCGCGCGGCCTCATGCCCAACCCGAAGCTCGGCACCGTGACGTTCGACGTCGGTCGCGCGGTGCGCGAGGCCAAGGCGGGCAAGGTGGAGTTTCGCGTGGACAAGGCCGGCAACGTGCACACGCCGATCGGCAAGCACTCGTTCGGCGCCGCCGAGCTCGCGGCCAACAGCATGGCCCTCATCGAGGCGATCGTGCGCGCGAAGCCGGCGGCGGCGAAGGGCGTCTATCTACGGTCGCTGACCGTGTCGACGACGATGGGGCCGGGCGTCCCGGTCGACGCGCTGGCGGTGGCCAATCTGTTCAAGAAGGCCGTTTGAGGATGCCAACGCAAGAGAAGGTCACGGCGGTCGAGGACCTGAAATCGAGGTTCGACGGCGTGAAGACCGTGGTGCTCACGGAGTACCGCGGCCTCACCGTCCAGGAGCTCGGCGAGCTGCGCAAGCAGCTACGCGCCGTGTCGGCGCAGTACAAGGTCGTCAAGAATCGGCTGGCGCGGCTCGCGATCGCGTCGTCCGCGCTCGAAGGGCTCGGCACGCATCTCAAGGGACCGACCGCGGTCATCACGTCGAAGGAAGATCCGGTCGCGGTCGCCAAGGCGCTGCACGCGTTCGCGCGGGCTCACCAGGCGCTGGCGATCAAGGTCGGCTACATCGAAGGGCAGATGCTGCCGCCGCCGGAGCTCAAGGCGCTCGCCGATTTGCCATCGCGCGAGGCGCTCCGGGCGCAGATCGTCGGCGCGATCCAGAGCGGGCTGGCCATGCTGGTCGGGCTGATCTCGGCGCCGCATCGCGAGCTCGCGTACATCCTGCAGCAGCGCGGCGCGGCGGCCGCCGCCGAGGCCGGCGCGGAAGCGCCCAAGCCGGAATAATCGGAGCAGGCGCGCCGGGCGCGGCTCGCGTCCGGCGAATGGGCAGTAGCGGGAACAGCGGCGGGGGCACGATGGCGAGCGGGGTTGACCGCGGCTCGCGCCCCGCGAGTGGATAGAAGGAGCAGGAGACAGCGGCGGGGCACGGGCGAGCGCAGCCCGGGTTCCCGTGGCCAGTTCAAAGGAGATCTCGATGGCAACGGTTGAGCAGATCGCGGAGCAACTCGACAAGCTTTCGCTGCTGGAGGCGGCTCAGCTTTCCAAGCTCCTGCAGGAGAAGTGGGGCGTGTCCGCGGCGGCCCCGATGGCGGTCGCGGCGGTCCCGGGAGCGGCCGGCGCTGGCGCGGCGGGAGCGGCGGCAGCTGAGGAGAAGACCGAGTTCGACCTCATTCTCGGCGCCGCGGGCGAGAAGAAGATCCAGGTCATCAAGGTGGTCCGCGAGCTCACCGGGCTCGGCCTCAAGGAGGCCAAGGATCTGGTGGACGGCGCGCCCAAGCCGGTGAAGGAGCGCGTCACGAAGGCCGAAGCCGAGGATATGAAGAAGAAGCTCGAGGAGCAGGGCGCGACGGTTTCGATCAAGTAGCGAGCCGGTCTCACGGGGAAGCGCGGACGCGTACGCGGCGGATCGGCCCGCCGCAATCCCTAGCAGGAGACCTCGGATGGGGCGGTGGCCCCGTCCGATAGAGGAGAGGGTATGGCAGGCACTATTCAATGTGGGCGCCGCAGCCGCAAAGACTTCGGCAAGATCCCGTCGATCGTCGAGATCCCGAACCTGATCGAGGTTCAGAAGCGATCGTACGAGACGTTCTTGCAAAAGGACGAGCTCGGGTTGCAGGCGGTCTTCAAGTCGGTATTTCCGATCGCCGACTACAACGACAACGCACTGCTCGAGTTCGACTCGTACCACTTCGGCGAGCCGAAGTACACGGTGGAGGAGTGCCATGACCGCGGAATGACGTTCGCGATTCCGCTGAAGGTCACGCTCCGGCTCGTCGTCTTCGATCACGACAAGGAGGCCAAGACCAAGACGATCCGGGAGCAGCGCGGGCAGGAGGTCTATCTCGGCGAGCTGCCCCTGATGACCGACAAGGGCACGTTCATCATCAACGGCACCGAGCGCGTGGTCGTCAGCCAGCTGCAGCGCTCCGCCGGTGTGTTCTTCGACGACGACAAGGGAAAGACCCTGGCGTCGGGGAAGCCCCTTTTCTCCGCGCGCGTCATCCCTTATCGCGGGTCGTGGGTCGAGTTCGACTTCGACGCCAACGACATCCTCCACGTCCGCGTCGACCGCCGCCGCAAGATGCTCGCGACCGCGTTCCTGCGGGCGTTCTGGTTCCTGGAGCGGAACATCATCCTCTCCGACGAGGAGATCCTGTCGCACTTCTACGAGGCGGAAGAGATCCTGTCCTTCGAGGACGGCAACGCCTGGGTGAAGCTCAGCGCCGAGGCCCACACCGGCACGCGCCCGGCGGACGACGTCAAGACGCCACGCCATCGGGAGCCGCTGGCGCAGGCCGGGCGGCCGCTGACGGCGAAAGTCCTCGAGAAGCTGCTCGAGGCGAACGTCGAGAAGATTCCGGTCCGGGCCGAGTCGCTCGTCGGGCGCCGGACGGCGTCGCGCATCGTCGACACGGAGAGCGGCGAGGTCCTGGTGCAGACCAACACGGAGATCACCTCGACCGTGCTCTCGCAGGTGATGAGCCGGCGGGTGGCGCCGTTCAAGCTCGTCGTGCTGAGCCCGGGCAAGGTCGACCAGTCGATCTACGAGACCCTGGCGCGCGACCACTTCAAGAACCCCGACGAGGCGCTCGTGGAGATCTATCGTCGCCTCCGCCCCGGCGATCCGCCGACGGTGGAGTCGGCGCGCGCCCTGTTCCGGGGTATGTTCATGGATCCGCGGCGCTACGATTTGGCGCGCGTGGGCCGCTTCATGATCAACGAGAAGCTCGGTATGGAGGCGCCGGCCAACGCGAAGACGATCCGTAGCGAGGACATCATCTCGGTCATTCGCCACCTGATGCTGGTGCGCCTGGGGACGAAGGCGACCGACGACATCGACCATCTTGGCAACCGGCGCGTGCGGTCGGTCGGCGAGCTGCTCGAGAACCAGTTCCGGGTCGGCCTGACGCGGATGGAACGGGCGGTCAAGGAGCGGATGTCGATCTCCGACATCACGAATCTGATGCCGCACGACCTGATCAACGCCAAGCCGGTCTCGGCGGTGGTCAAGGAGTTCTTCGGCTCGTCGCAGCTCTCGCAGTTCATGGACCAGACGAATCCGCTCGCCGAGCTCACCCACAAGCGGCGGCTCTCGGCCCTGGGCCCTCGCGGGTTGAGCCGCGAGCGCGCGGGCTTCGAGGTGCGCGACGTCCATCCCACGCACTACGGTCGGATCTGCCCGATCGAGACGCCGGAAGGCCCGAACATCGGCCTGATCTCGTCGCTCTCCACGTATGCAAGAACGAACGAGTTCGGGTTCATCGAGACGCCCTACCGCAAGGTCGTCAACGGGCGGGTCACCGACGAGATCGAGTTCCTGACCGCGCTCAAGGAAGAGAAGTTCGTTATCGCCCAGGCCAACGCCGAGATCGACCGCAGCGGCAAGTTCGTCCAGGAGCGTGTCTCGGCGCGCAAGGGCGGTGAGTTCCGCATGGTGTCGCCGGAAGAGCTGAACTACATGGACGTGTCGCCGAAGCAGCTGGTGTCGGTGGCCGCGTCGCTGATTCCGTTCCTCGAGAACGACGACGCGAACCGGGCCCTGATGGGCTCGAACATGCAGCGCCAGGCGGTGCCGCTACTCCAGCCGGAGGCGCCGCTGGTCGGCACCGGCATGGAGCACGTGGTGGCGCGCGACTCGGGCGCCGTCATCGTCGCCAAGCGGCCGGGGGTCGTCGAGTACGTCGCGGCCGACCGCGTCGTGGTGCGCGCCGAGGGCCGGTCGAAGAAGGCCGACCCGGTGCAGGACCTGCCGCTCGACATCTTCAACCTGACGAAGTACCGGCGCTCGAACCAGAACACGTGTCTCAACCAGAAGCCGATCGTGAAGAAGGGTCAGCGGGTCCAGCAGGGCGACATCATCGCCGACGGCCCGGGCACCGATCAGGGCGAGCTGGCGCTCGGGCGCAACGTGCTCGTCGCCTTCATGCCGTGGGGCGGGTACAACTTCGAGGACGCGATCCTGGTCTCGGAGCGGCTGGTCAAAGACGACCGGTTCACCTCGATCCACATCGAGGAGTTCGAGATCCAGGCGCGCGACACGAAGCTCGGCAAAGAAGAGGTCACGCGCGACATCCCCAACGTGTCGGAAGAAGCGCTCAAGGACCTCGACGAATCGGGCATCGTCCGCATCGGCGCGAAGGTCAAGCCCAGTGACATTCTCGTCGGCAAGATCACGCCGAAGGGCGAGACGCAGCTCACCCCCGAGGAGAAGCTGCTCCGGGCGATCTTCGGCGAGAAGGCCGGAGACGTCCGCGACACGTCGCTGACCGTGCCGCCCGGCATCGAGGGCACCGTGGTCGACGTGAAGGTGTTCTCGCGGCGCGGCATCGACAAGGACGAGCGGGCGAAGTCGATCGAGGAGGAGGAGATCGCCCGGCTCGAGAAGGACTATCAGGACGAGATCGCGATGGTCGAGATGGAGCGCGACCAGAAGCTGAAGAACCTCCTGGTCGGCAAGACCGCGTTCCAGGACCTCTTCGACCCGACCAACAAGATGAAGCGCCTCACCAAGAAGGGCGACCCGATCGAGCGCGAGGAGCTCGACAACTTCTCGTGGAACGAGCTGAAGAAGATCAAGGTCAAGGAAGACGAGAACCTCACCCAGACCATCAAGCGCATCGAGGACATGGCCGACGAGCAGATCGGTGTCTACGACGCCATGTTCGAGGAGCGCAAGTCGCGGCTGCGCCGCGGCGACGATCTGCCGCCGGGCGTCATCAAGATGGTCAAGGTGTACGTGGCTGTGAAGCGCAAGCTCTCGGTCGGCGACAAGATGGCCGGCCGTCACGGCAACAAGGGCGTCGTCTCCAAGGTCCTCCCCGAGGAAGACATGCCGTACCTGCCGGACGGGACGCCGGTCGAGATCGTGCTGAATCCGCTCGGCGTGCCGTCTCGTATGAACGTCGGTCAGATCCTCGAGACCCATCTGGGATGGGCCGCGCGCGCGCTCGGCGTGTGGGTGGCGAGCCCCGTGTTCGACGGCGCGACCGAGGAGGAGATCAAGGCGCACCTGAAGCAGGCGAGCCTGCCGACGTCGGGCAAGACCATCCTCTACGATGGGCGCACCGGCCGGCGGTTCCACCAGGAAGTCACCGTCGGCCAGATCTACATCCTCAAGCTGGCTCACCTCGTGGACGACAAGATGCACGCGCGGTCGATCGGCCCGTACTCGCTGGTGACGCAGCAGCCGCTCGGCGGCAAGGCCCAGTTCGGCGGGCAGCGGTTCGGCGAGATGGAGGTGTGGGCGCTCGAAGCCTACGGCGCGGCCCACACGCTCCAGGAGATGCTCACGGTGAAGTCCGACGACGTGGAAGGCCGCAACCGCATCTACGAGGCGATCGTCAAGGGCGAAAACTTCCTCGAGCCCGGTACGCCGGAGTCGTTCAACGTGCTCGTGAAGGAGCTCCAGAGTCTGGCGCTCGACGTCGAGCTGGTGACGAAGGACGGGAAGAAGGCTTCCTGACAATGGGAGAAGGCTTCCCAAAGGAGAATAGCGAATGCTGACGGATCGGCCTTTCGGCAGCCTGATCAGAGAGGACAAGCCAACCAAGGACCTTTGGGGCATCCTCGATCGGCATGCGAAGCCCATCACGTTTGACGCGATCCGGATCAAGCTGGCCGCGCCCCAGAAGATCCGCGACTGGTCGCACGGCG
>QHSP01000064.1:0-1246 GCA_003220495.1 Candidatus Rokuibacteriota bacterium
GGGAATAGCGGCTGCGATGGGAGCGAGGAGGTCGCGGGTCAACTGGTCGGGTACAATGACTGGGCCAACCTCGAGTTCAACTTCCGCGCCTCACCCGAGTTCGCGGACGGCGTCCATAGCTCTACCGACACGAAAGATGCCGAGGATCCCACGCCGGATCAGGTTGCGGCGATGTTCGTCGCCGCCGACCGCAACGCCGACGGGGTCGGCGATGCCCTAGGCTGCGGCGGGGCGGCGTGTGTCCTTGCCATTCCCCAGATCTTGCCGCTGGTCCAGGTCGGCGGAGAGAAGGTCGTCTTCGTGCCGTTCGCCCTTATTACGAGCACTGTCTTCGATGCGACCCAAGTGCTCAAGTCGAGCATCACGCTCTCTGGCGCGCCGGTTCTCCAGCAGAACGGGCGGTTTCTGTGCGCGGCCATCGATGTCAATCGCGACACGCTGAAGGATGAGGTCTGCACGGCCAAGGTGACCGGCCTCGGACCCGGTAACCACACCTTCGTCCTCGAGGCCGAGGACGCTCTCGGCAGGCCGATCCGGGCCAAGGCCGCGGCCCGCGTCGTGGTCCCGGGCGGCGGCGACGACGACTAGTGACGAGGCGGTCCCCGGTTCCCTCGCCGCGCGGTGGTCAGCGCGGCGAGGTGTTCTCGAGCGCGGCCAGAGCGGCCCGGACGCGGGGCGACTCGTCGAGCGTGCCGAGGGTCTCGAAGATGGCTAGGGCCTGCTCGAGGAGCGACCGCGCCCCGGCCAGGTCGCCGGCGGCGCCTCGAAGCTGACCCTGGGCCGCCAGCGTACGGGCGAGCTCGTTGCGAGCACCGATGTCCTCAAAAATCTGCCTGGCCGCGGCCAGGTGCGTCGTGGCCGAAACGGGGTCCTGTACTGCCAGGGACTCACCGAACAGTCGCTGAGCCACGGCCTCGAGGTTCCGATAACCGACCTTGCGGCTGGTCGCGAGGACGTCCTCGAGGAGCGCCCACGCTCGTGACCGCTCCCCGTGGACGAAGTATCCATCGGCGAGCCAGAGGGCGAACCACGTGCGCGTGTAGCGCAGGTTGGATTGCTCGAACCAGGCCACCGCCTCCGCAAGCGACGTCGTGCCCGCTTCGGCTTTCCCGAGCTTGAGCAGAGCACATCCCTGGGCCGCCTTGGCCATGTTGGCGTCGAAGGGGATTGGAGACAGGGCTAGCGCCTCTTCACAGCACCGCAAGCCCGTCTCCGGATCGCCCCGCTGGATGTGGGTCCATCCGGT
>QHSP01000064.1:1275-2845 GCA_003220495.1 Candidatus Rokuibacteriota bacterium
CGTCCGCGGCGCGCCCGTACTCCAGGGCACGGCGGCAGTGCTCGAGAGCGGTCCCCCACTCGCCCAGGGCATTGCAGGCCACGCTCAGATGCCAGAGCGTCCGACAGGCCCACCAGACGTTCCCGCGAGCCTCGAAGATGGCGAGGCTCCGCTTGCCGGCGGCCACGGCACCCCTGAGATCGCCCGCCAGGGTGTACACCTGGGCCAGGCAGGATTCCGCATAGGCGTGGATCTCCTCCATGCCCAGCTTCTCGGCGATCGCTGAGGCCTCGCGGCAGTAGGCGATGGGAATCTCCGGCCGCCCCCCCGTGAAGCTGTGCAGAAAACCGGCCCAGTAGTACCAGGCCGCGCGCCGCGGCGGATCGGCGCACGCCTCGACCACGTCGCGAACGGCTTCGAGCGCCTGGACGTGCTCGGCCTGGCGGCCCAAGGCGAACTTGACCTCGGCCTGCTTGATGACGGCGTCGATTCGGCGCAGCCGGTTCGCCTCGGTGTCCGCCATCGTGCCCAGGCGCGCCAGGGCGCCCTCGAACTGCGCGAGCGCCTCGACGTTGGCCCAGCGCCGCTGGGCCTTCTCGGCGGCGAGGATGGCATAGTCGACGGCCTTCTCATCTTCCGCGCTGCGCTCGAAGTGATACGCGAGGAGCTCGACGACGTCGTCGATGCGGCCTGCGTAGAGCTCCTCGAGGCCGCGTCCGCAGGCCGCGTGGAACCGCCGGCGGCGCCGCTCGAGGAGGCTCGTGTAGACGACGTCCTGCGTCAGCGCGTGCTTGAAGCTATACATCAGCTCGGAGTCGTCCTTGCTCGGGAAGACGAAGTCGACAGCGTGAAGGCCCCGCAGGTCTCCCGCCACCTGACTGCGATCGCTCTCTCGGACGTGCGACACTAGGCTGACACCGAAGCGGCGGCCGACGACCGAGGCGACCTGCAATGTCTGCTTGGGCGACTCGCTCAGCCGGTCCACGCGGGCGGCGATGATGTCGCGTATCGTGTCCGGCACCGTCACGTCGGCGGTTCGGAGCCGGGCCTCCCCGTTCTCGATGACGACGCCTTCCGTCTCCTGGAGCTGCCGGACGATCTCCTCGACGTAGAGGGGATTGCCCTCGCCCTTGGCCAGGAGGAGCCCGCCACCCCACGGGTTCCGCAGAGCGTGCGCACCATCTCCGCGAGATCGCCCGGATCGAGGCCCTCCAGCGCGAGGGTCCGGGCCGTCGGGGGGAGCCACTCCAGGTTCGCTCCGGGGCGCGTGGTGAGGACCAGCAACACCGGGTGCTCGTGGACGCGCTGCGCCAGCCCCTTGAGGAATTCCTCCGAGCTGGCGTCGATCCAATGCAGGTTCTCCAGGATCATGACGACGGGCCTCCGCGCGCTCTCGCTGAAGACGACGGCGCGGAGGATCTCGTTCGTGCGGTCCCGAAGCCGGGCGCCCTGAGCGCGCAGCAGGAATTCCGGCGGCACCGAGAGGCCCAGGAAGTGATGGAGCATGAGGGCCGGCTCCTCGCCCTCGAGCCCGAGCGCGACGAGCCGCGCGGCGACTCGCCGCCTCACGTCGTCCGGCGAGAGCTCCTCG
>QHSP01000064.1:2879-44288 GCA_003220495.1 Candidatus Rokuibacteriota bacterium
AGGACGCGCAGGACGTCTCGAGCTCCAGATGCTCGCTTGCGTTCAGGCCTCGCAGGAACTCGTAGAGCAGGCGTGACTTGCCCACGCCGGGGTCGCCCACGACGACGACCACACCCCCGCGGCCGTCGCTGGCCTGCTGGAACGCCTCGGCCAGCCGCTGACCTTCGGCCAGGCGCCCGACCATAGGCGTCAATCCACGTTCCCTCGACACCTCCAGCCGGGTCCGCCCGCCGATCTCGCTCTTCACGGCGTAGGCCCGCACCGGATCGGTCTTGCCCTTGACCTGGAAGTCGCCGAGGTCCTCGAAGAGGAAGAAGCCTTCGCACAGCTCCTTCGCGTGTCGGCTGATGACGATCTGCCCCGGCTGCGCGACGTTCAGCAGGCGCGCGGCGAGGTTCACGGTGTCGCCCACGGCCGTGTAGTCCATTCTCAAGTCGCGCCCGATGGCGCCCACCACGACGAGGCCCGTGTTGATGCCGATTCGCATGCGGAAGTCTCGCCCGTGCATCCGCTGAACGTCTGCCCGCAGCGGCTCGAGACCCTGCTGAATGGCCAGGGCCGCACGCAGGGCGCGGCCGGTGTGGTCCTCGTGAGCGATGGGTGCG
Organism: Candidatus Rokuibacteriota bacterium; assembly: GCA_003220495.1. Lineage (GTDB taxonomy): Bacteria > Methylomirabilota > Methylomirabilia > Rokubacteriales > CSP1-6 > AR31. The sequence continues at coordinate 3,485 of QHSP01000064.1, forward strand.
CCGAAGAGGGCCATCACCCCGTCTCCGAGAAACTGGTTGATGGTTCCCTCGTAGCCGTGGACGGCCTTCAGGATGACGTCGAACGCGTGATCCATCAGGGCGTGGACGTCCTCGGGATCGAGGCGCTCCGACGTCGCGGTGAACCCCGAGACGTCGGTGAACATGACGGTGACCTGTTTGCGCTCTCCCTCGACCGCGCTCCTGGAGGTCAGGATCTTCTCGGCCAGGTGCTTGGGGGTATAGGACGCGGGCGAGGCGAAGCGCTCAGGCGGCGATGTTGCCGGGGCGAGCTCGTCTGGAGCCGGCTGGGCATGAGCCGGCTCGGCAGCGGGCGCCGGGCCCGCCAGCGACGTTGGACTGGGCGCGCCCGCCGTCAGCCTTGCGCCGCACTCCCCGCAGAACCTGTTGGTCGGCGGGTTGACGGCGTTACACGCGGGACAGGAGAGCGCGAGGCGCGCCCCGCACTCTCCGCAGAACCTCTGCCCCGCGGGATTCTCGTGCTGGCACTGACTGCACTGCATCGTTGGGTTGCGCGGCGCCACCCTGCCTTCCTCGTGTGCAGATGGGAGCATCGACTCACGAGCGCCCGTGGGCGCGCCACTCGCCGCTACTCTACGAACCCCGGCGGGGCCGCGTCAAGGCGTCCGCCCCCGGACTGACCAACCCGCGGCCGACGTGCGAGTCCGGGCGCAACGCCGCCTCCTGTCTGTGGGTTCGGGCAGAAGTCCCGCCCAAATCACCGATCCAGTCTCATCTTTTCTGGCACTTAGCCGTGGCATCAAGCTTGCCCTCTGCTTCTGCGACGTCGGGAGCACACGAGGAGGAGTCGACATGATAATCGGCGACGTGGAAGTGCTCAGCGGGAATGTGGTGGCGCTGGGGCAGTCGCGGCGGCCAGGTTGTCTTCGGTGCCCTCTAGAGCGGCTGGCCGGCCGGAATTACTGCGGGGGGTGCGGCAACCCGCTTCGGGCCCGTTGCGAGCGCAAACAGGTGAGCGTCCTCTTCGCGGACGTCTCGGGCTTTACGGCTCTGTCCGAGCGGCTCGATCCCGAGCAGGTCAGCGAGATCATGCGCCGCACGTTCGACCTCGCGCTGGAGGCGGTGCACCAGCATGGTGGGACGGTGAATCAGTTCCTCGGCGACGGGATCATGGCGCTCTTCGCTGACAGCTCGGGTGAGCATCATGCTTGCCGAGCGCTGAATGCTGCCCTTGTCGCGCAAGAGCGCCTCGAAACAGTGCGCCGCGATGTTCGGCGGAGTTATGGCTTGGAGTTCCGAGTGCGCATGGCCATCAACACGGGGCCCGTCGTCGTCGGCGCCATCGGCGCCGACCTGCGCACCGACTACACCGCGACGGGTAAGACGGCCGGCATCGCCTCGCAGCTGCTCGGCGTCGCCGAGCCGGGTCAGATCGTGCTCACCGGCCGCACGCGCGAGCTTGCCACCGGCCGCTACAACTTCGGACGGCTCGGCGAGATGCCGCTGCCCGGAGCGCTCGAGACCGTGGACATCTACACGCTCACTCGCGAAACGCCAGGGTATGTCGAGAGCACGCGTCTGGCCACGGTCTAGTCATTCCGCATCATCCCGTCGGGTCGATCCCGTGCTCGAGGAGCTTCTTGCGCAGCGTGTTCCGGTTGATGCCGAGGATCTGCGCCGCCCGCACCTGGTTGCCCGCCGTCTCGCGCAGCACCGCGCGGAGCAGCGGCTTCTCGACGAGGCCGATCATCAGGTCGTAGAGGTTCGCGCTCGCGTGCTCGCGCAGACCCCGGACACACTCGACGAGCTTGCGCTCGATGACCTCCTCGAGCGGCGCGTCGACGGTGACCGCGGCGGCGGCTGACACCGGGCCGATGGGCAGGTGCTCCGGCAAGATGATCCCGGACGTCGCCATCACCATCGCGCGCTGGATCACGTTCTCGAGCTCGCGCACGTTGCCGGGCCAGTCGTAGCCCACCAGACGATCGAGGGCCTCCGGGGCGACGCCGCGCTCGCCGAGCTCGCCCGCGTGCTTCGCCAGCAGGTGCTCGATCAACAGCGGCACGTCGCGCCGCCTCTCGCGGAGCGGCGGCAGGTTCACGGCCACGACGTTGAGCCGGTAGTAGAGGTCCTCCCGGAAGCGCCCTTCCTTCATCAGGGCCTCCAGGTCGCGGTTGGTCGCGGCCAGCACGCGCACGTCGATGCGAATCGAATCCTGGCCACCGAGGCGCTCGATCGTCCGCTCCTGGAGCGCGCGCAAGAGCTTGGTCTGGAGCTCGACCGGCATGTCACCGATCTCGTCCAGATAGAGTGTGCCGCCGTGCGCGAGCTCGAGCTTGCCGAGCCGCCGCTCCTTCGCGTCGGTGAACGCGCCGCGCTCGTGCCCGAACATCTCCGACTCGAGGAGCGTGGCCGGAATCGCCGCGCACGAGACCGCGACGAAGGGCCGCCCGGCGCGCCGGCTGTAGTGATGGATGGCGCTGGCGACGAGCTCCTTGCCGGTGCCGGACTCGCCGCGCAGCAGCACGGTGACGTCGCTGGCCGCCACGCGCCCGATGGTCTTGTAGACCTCCTGCATACGCGGGTGCCGGCCGATGATCGCGCCGAACTCCCACACGTCCTGCAGCCCGCTCTTGAGGCGCATCACCTCCTGGGTCAGCCGGCGCGCCGTGAGGGCCCGCTCGGTCAGCAGGAGCACCTCGTCGAGGTCGAACGGCTTGGCGAGGTAGTCGTAGGCGCCGCGCTGCATCGCCTGGATCGCGGTGTCCATCGTGCCGTGCGCGGTCATCACGATCACGCACGCGTCGGCCCGGATCTCGCGCAGGCGGCCGAGCGCGGTGAGGCCGTCGACGCCGGGCATGCGGATGTCGAGGAAGACCAGATCGAAGGGCTCGGCCTCGAAAGCCCCGACCGCGGCGGTGCCGTCCTTGACGGCGCTGACCTCGTAGCCCGCCTGGCGCAGGCCCTTCTCCAGGACCCAGCGCAAACTGTCCTCGTCGTCGGCCACCAGGATGCGGGCCTTCATGCGCTCTACTTCGCGATCGGCAGGAAGCACGTCACGCTCGTTCCGCGTCCCTCGGCGCTGGCCACCTGGATCGCGCCGCGGTGCTCCTCGAGAATGCGGTGGCAGATCGAGAGCCCGAGCCCGAGACCCTTGTCCTTGGTCGTGAAGAACGGATCGAAGATTCGCGAGCGGACGGCGTCCGGAATCCCCGGGCCCTCGTCGGCGACCTGCACCTCGACCATGCTGCGCTGGCCCCCGCCGAGGTCCATCTTGCCGAAGAGCGGGTTCAGGCTCACGCGCGTCGTCAGGGTCAGGCGCCCGCCGCGTTCCATGGCGTCCAGGCCATTGCGGACGAGATTGTGGAAGACCTGCAGCAGCCGGTCCTCGTCGCCGAGGATCGGCGGCAGGCTCGGGTCGTAGCGCCGGATCAGGGTGACGCCGCGCTCGCTGGCACCTTCCTCGTTCAACAGGGTGACGCGCTCGAGGAGCTGGTGGAGGTTCAGCGGCACCGCGCGGAGCTGGATCGGTCGCGCCAGATCCAGGAGCGTCTCGATGATGCGGTTCACGCGGTCGACCTCGGTCAGGAGCACGTCCGTGTACTCCCCGAGCCGCGAATCGGCGCCGAGCTCGCGACGCAGCAGCTGCACGGCGCCGCGGATCGCGCCCAGCGGATTGCGTACCTCGTGGGCGAGCCCGACGGCCATCCGCCCGGCCGCCGCGAGGGTCTCGCCGCGGCGCACCTCCGCCTCGAGCTGGTGGATCCGCGAGAGGTCGCGCAGGACCACGACCGCGGCCTCCACCTGCCCGTCCCGGCCGCACAGCGGGGCGGTCACGACCGAGACGGGCACGCGCCGGCCGTCGCCCCGCTCGACGAAGCTCTCGGCCTCGGAGCGGCTCTCGCCCGTGGCGAGAGTCTCGCCGAGCCGCCGCACGACCGAGGCATCCGGCGAGAAGACCTCCTTGATGTAGCGTCCCTCCGCGCGGCGCGCCGAGCGCTCGGTGAGCACTTCGGCCGCGGAGTTCCAGAAGACGATGCGCAGATCGGTGTCGACTGCGATCACCGCGTCGGGGAGGCCCGCGAGGACGGCCTCGTAGTTCACGCGAGCGCCAGGTCGGGCGCGGCGTTCATGGTCAGGGGCGCGCGCTCCCCGGCCTCGAGCCGAGCCGTACCGGCCGCGGTGATCATCGCCGCGTTGTCCGTGCAGAGGTTCCGGGGCGGGATGTGCAGGCGCAGGCCGTGCTCGATCGCCGCCGCGTCGAGGGCCTCGCGCAGGCGGCTGTTGGCGGCCACCCCGCCGGTCAGCACGATGCGCTTGATGCCGTGGTGGAGCGCGGCCTTGATGGTCTTCCGCACCAGCATCTTCACGATCGTCGCCTGGAACGAGGCCGCGACGTCGGCGACCTCGCCGGGCCCGAGCGGCGCGTGCTGCTTGACGTAGAGGGACACCGACGTCTTGACGCCGCTGAAGGAGAAATCGGCCGCGCCGTCGCTCATCTGCGCGAGCGGGAACGTGATCGCCTTGGGATCGCCCGTGGTGGCCGTGCGCTCGATCGCCGGCCCACCGGGAAAGCCGAGGCCGAGGAGCTTGGCGACCTTGTCGAACGCCTCGCCGGCGGCGTCGTCGCGGGTTTGCCCCACCAGCGCGTATGTGAGCGGGCCGCGCGCGTGGTAGAGCGCGGTGTGGCCGCCCGAGACCACGAGCGCCAGGAATGGGTGCTCGGGCGGGTCGTCGGTCAGGAACGCGGCGTAGATGTGCCCCTCGAGATGGTTCACCGCGACCAGCGGCAACCGGTGGACGTACGCGAGGGACTTCGCGACCGAGCACCCCACGAGCAGAGAGCCGACGAGCCCGGGCCCTTGCGTGACGGCGATGCCGTCGAGATCGGGCAGGCGCACACCCGCATCGGCCAGCGCCTTCTCGACGACCGGCACGATGACCTCGAGGTGACGGCGCGACGCGAGCTCGGGGACGACGCCGCCGTACGGCGCGTGGATGGCGTCCTGCGAGGCGACGACGCTCGACAGGATACGGCGGCCATCGGCGAGCACCGCCGCCGCCGTCTCGTCACACGAGCTTTCGATCCCGAGCACGATCATCCGTCGTCCCGTTTGGTCTTCAATTTTTATAGTTGTTATCGTCGCGCCTCGGGCGGCGGGGCGCCAGCCCCGCGACGGGCTGCAACGCGTGCCACGTGCCGGTTGCGCAGACAGCAAGGGCGATGCAGCCGAGTCCCTGGTACCCGGTCTGGCATCGCCCGTGACGCGCGCGTCGCAGCTACTGAGGCCGGACCTGGGCCTGGGGGTTCTGTCCCGGGCGCTGCTGCTCGATGATCCGCATGGTCTTGATCACGTCGAGCGCTCGCTGCACCTGGATGTCCTTCTTGAGCTCCTCCATGGGATCGAGCGACGGCTGCGGGCGGTCCTTCGCCGCCGTCGTATCCTTCGGGATCTCGACGACGATGTCGGGCGTGATCCCCTTGCCGTGGATCGAGCGGCCCTTCGGCGTGAAGTACTTCGCTGTCGTGAGCCGAAGCCCGGAGCCGTCGGACAGCGGGATGATCGTCTGCACCGACCCTTTCCCGAAGGTCTGGGTGCCGACCACGATCGCGCGTCCCCAATCCTGGAGCGCCCCGGCGACGATCTCGGAGGCCGACGCGCTACCCTGGTTGACCAGAACGACCATCGGCAAGGCGGGATACGACTTCTTCGCGTGAGCCGCGAAGCGCATGTTCTGGTTGCGGACGCGGCCCTCCGTGTAGACGACCAGCTTGCCGTCGTCGATGAACTCCTCGGTGACCTCCACCGCCGCCGTCAAGAGCCCGCCCGGGTTGTTGCGCAGGTCGAGGACGAGCGCCTTCATGCCCGTCTTCGAGGCCTTGTCGAGCGCGGCGGCCATGTCGCCGGGCGACTGCTCCTGGAACTGACGGAGCTTCACGTAGGCGATGCCGCCGCCCAGGTCGGCCGAGCGCACCGACTGCACGCGGATCTGCTCGCGCGTGATGTCGAAGTCCTTCGGCTCGGTCCAGCCCTCGCGCACGATGGCGATCGTCACCTTCGTCCCGGGCTTACCACGCATGCGCTTGACCGCGTCGGGCAGCTGCATGTCCTTCGTCACGAGACCGTCGATCTTCACGATGCGGTCGCCAGTCTGCAGCCCGGCCCGGTGGGCGGGCGTTCCCTCGATCGGCGACACGACCGTGAGGACGTCGTCGCGCAGGGTGATCTCGATGCCGAGACCGCCGAAGCTTCCGCTGGTCTCGACCTGCATCTCCTTGTAGCTGTCCGGGTCGAGGAACGAGCTGTGCGGGTCGAGGCCGCGCAGGGTGCCCTTGATCGCGTTGTAGATGAGGTCCTTGGGCGGCACCTGGTCGACGTACTGGTTCTGGACGATGGAGAGGACCTCGGTGAAGAGCTTCAGTTGCTCGTAGGTTTCGCTCTGGTCCGCGCTCTTGCTGGCAACGGATCCGCCGAGCGATAGCGTAAGCACCACCAGCAGCGTGCTGATCACGAAGGCCTTCTTCATGGACGTCCTCTCATCCCTTCTTGGACTAGCCACCCTGACGGAGCCACTGTTCCGGATCCTGCGGCCTGCCCTGGTAGCGCACCTCGAAGTAGAGCCGAGGCCCGGCGAGCGATCCCGTATCTCCCACCGTGCCGATCCGCTGTCCCTGACGCACGTCCTCGCCTTCCCTCGCCTCGATATCGGCGATGTGGGCGTAGAGCGTGTAGTACTCGTTGCCGTGGTCCACGATGATCAGGTTACCGTATCCCTTGAACCATCCCGTATAGATGACGTGGCCGCCGTGCACCGCGAGGACTTCGCGGCCGACCGCCGCCTCGATGTCGACTCCATTCCGGAACGTCCGGGTGCCGAACCGCGGATGCACCTGCGCGCCGAACCCCGTGACGATCCGCCCCTCCGTCGGCCACGGCAGGCGCCCCTTGAGCGCGCCGAACCCGATTCCTGGAGGCTCGATCCCACCCTTGGGTGGCGGAACCCTCGCCAGCTTGCGCTGCTTGGCCTGGAGCTCCCGGATGAACGCTTCGAGGCGGTGGGATGCTTCCGTCAACTCGCCCACCATGCGCTCGTGGTACGCGCGCTCGTCGCGTACCTTCGCGAGGATCACTCGTCGCTTCGCGACCTCGCGGTCGACCTCCGCCTGCTCCCGTTTGGCCTCTTCGTGGAGGCTCGCCAGCTCCTGCTGCTGCGCCTCCTCCCGGCCTTTACGGTCCGCCAATTTCTCAGATGTAACACGATACTCTTGAATCAAGCGGGCGTCCAGGGCCGCGAGGCTCGCGAGATGGCGAACGGCGACCGCGCGCGTCGCCGGATCTTCGCCGCTGAGAATGACCGGTAACGCCCCGCCCTGGGCGTGAACCCGATACATCACTCGGAGCCGTCCCGCGAGCGCGTTGACCTGCCCGGCGCGCTGCCGCTCGAGCCGCGTGATCTCGCCGCGGAACATCTGGACGTCGCTCTGCGCCTTCTTGATCCGCGCCTCCAGACGCGCGGCTTCGCCCTTCTTGGCGGCGAGGCGCCGCTCGATCTCCTCGAGCTCGGCCAGCAGCGACGTTTCCCGCGCGCGCGCCGCCGCGGCCCGCTCCCGTTCCTCCTTGAGCTGCTTCTGCGTCTGCTGCAGCTTCCGCTGCTCGGCCTGGAGGGGATCGTCTCGCCTGGTCTGGGCCGCCGCGGGCACGACCGCGAGCACCGCCAGCGCGACCGCGAGCGTCGCGCGGCTCATGGCTCGCGGCCGGCTCGCGCCAGCCAACCGCCGAGCCCGCCGAGCAAGGTTCCGGCGCCGAGGAGCGTGATCACGCCGAGGGGTGTGAAAAAGACCAGCTGAGAGAGCCCGAGTGTGAGGTTGACGAGCGGCTCGAGGCGCGGCGCCACCAGCGAGTAGGTGAGGACGAGCGTGGCCAGGGCCAGGACCGCGCCGACGAGGCCTTGCATCATGCCCTGCAGCAGCAGCGGTAGCCGGATCGTCACCTCGGAGGCGCCGACGAGCCGCATGATCTCGGTCTCGTGCCGCCGCGCGTGCAGGACCAGGGTCGTCGCCGTCGTGACCGTCAGGATCGCCGCGAAGCCGAGCACGGCGCCGACGCCGAGCCCGATCGTCGTGAGAAGCCGTTGCCAGTGCGAGAGATGCTCGACCCAGTCGACGCTGCCGGCGACCTCGTCGGCTTCGGGCAACGCCGCCAGCCGCGCGACGAGCTCGCGCGCGCCCTCGGGGGTCGCGGCGGCGGCCGCCGGCGTCACCTCGAGCGAAGCGGGCAGCGGGTTCGCCGGAAGCTGATCGACGACACCCGCGTCCTTGCCGAGCACCTGCTTGAGCCCACGCAGCGCTTCGGCCTTGCCGACGAAGGTCACGGCGGCGACGCCGGGAGTCGCCCGAACCCGCTCGACCAGTGCGGCGACGTCGGAAGACGACGGCTCGCGCTTGAGATAGACGACGATGCGGACGCGATCACGCCAGCGCGCCACCGCGCGGTCGAGGTTGGACGACACGAGCCAGAAGCCGCCGAGCGCTGCCAGTGAGAGCGTGATCAGCACGATGGCGCTGACGGCGACGCGTCCGGCTCTGCGGAGGTCGCGGAGGGCCTCGCCGACCAGGAAGCCGACCACGCGGTCAGCCCTCGTCCTTCACGACGTGGCCGGCATCGAGCGTCACGGTGCGGCGCTTGAGCGCCGCCGCCAGGCGCGCCTGGTGGGTCGCCAGCACGATCGTGGTCCCGCCCGAGCCGATGTCCTTGAGCGCCTCGAGGATCTCGGCGGCCATCGACTCGTCGAGGTTTCCGGTCGGCTCGTCCGCGAGGAGGAGCGGCGGGCGTCTCACGATCGCCCGAGCCAGCGCCGCGCGCTGCGCCTCGCCCTGGGAGAGCTGCGCGGGGTAGGCCTGAGCCCGCGACGACATGCCGACGATGCGGAGCGCGTCGAAGACGCGCTCGGTGATCTCGCGCCGCGGAGCGCCGAGCACCCGCAGGACGAAGGCCACGTTCTCGTAGACGGTGCGAACGGGCAGCAGCTTGGCGTCCTGGAAGACGACGCCGATCGACCGGCGAAGCGCCGCCACCTGGGAGCGCCGCATCGGGACCAGGTCGTAGCCGAGGACCTCGATGTCGCCCTCCGAGGGCAGGTCGTCCCGGTAGAGGAGCCGGAGCAGGGTCGTCTTGCCGGCCCCGCTGGCGCCCGTCAAGACCACGAACTCGCCCTTGGCGATCCGGAACGACACCTCGCGCAGCGCAGGGACCTTCACGGGCCCGACCGAGTACACCTTCGAAACCCGGTGAACCTCAATCATGGCGGGCGGTTCGATTATAGCCGCGGGCCTCAGGTTTGCGAGAGCTTGTCCTCCAGGAGCCGGTTCACGAGCGCGGGGTTGGCCTTGCCTCGAGTGGCCTTCATGACCTGCCCGACGAGGGCCCCCTTGGCTTCCTTCTTGCCCCGGCGGTAGTCCTCGATCGCCTTCGAATTGGCGGCCATCACCGAATCGATCACCTGCCCCAGAGCGCCCTCGTCGGCGACCTGCGTGAGGCCGTCGCGCTCGACGATCGTCGGCGCGTCCTGGCCCGAGTCGAACATCTTCTGGAATACGTCCTTGGCGATCTTGCCGCTGATGGTCGAGTTCTCGATCAAGCGCAGCAGGCCGACCAGATGGCGCGGCGGAATCGGCGAGCCCCGAACCGCCTGCTCGTCGTCGCCGGGCAGGACACGAAGGAGCTCCGACATGATCCAGTTCGAGAGCACCTTGGGCCGGTCGGCGGCGGTGCCCGAGGCCGGAGCCCACTCGCGCAGCGCGGCTTCGTAGTAGTCCACGAGCGCCCGCGACTGCGTGAGCACCTCCGCGTCGTAGGGCGGCAGACCGTACTGGGCGACCACCCGCTGCCGCCAGGCGCGCGGCAGCTCTGGAAGCCCCGCCCGGATCTCCTCGACCCAGCGCCGGTCGATCTGGAGCGGCACCAGGTCGGGCTCGGGGAAATAGCGATAGTCGTGCGCGAACTCCTTGGAGCGCATCGAGCGCGTGTAGCCGCGCTCGGCCTCCCACAGGCGGGTCTCCTGCGCGATGCGCTCGCCCGCGTCGAGCGCCTGCGCCTGGCGCCGCACTTCGAACTCGAGCGCTCGCTGGACGTTGCGGAACGAGTTCAGGTTCTTGATCTCGACCTTCGTCCCGAGCTTCGCGCTCCCGCGGGGCCGGATCGAGACGTTCGCATCGCACCGGAGCGAGCCCTCCTCCATGTTGCCGTCGCAGACCCCCAGAAAGACGAGCACGGCGCGGAAGGCTCTGAGGTAGGCCGCGGCCTCCTCCGGTGACGAGAGCTCCGGTCGCGACACGGTCTCCATGAGCGCGACGCCGGAGCGGTTGAAGTCGACCAGGCTCGCCTGTGCGGTCTCGAGCGTGCCCTCGTGGAGGAGCTTGCCGACGTCCTCCTCGAGGTGGAGTCGCTGGATCCCGATCGAGCGCGCTCCGCCCTCGATGTCGATCTCGAGGAAGCCGTCCTCGGCCAGCGGCTCCTCGTACTGGCTGATCTGGTAGTTCTTCGGCATGTCCGGGTAGTAGTAGTGCTTGCGGGCGAAGCGGCACGCCTCGTTGACGCGACAGCCGAACGCGAGCGCGGTGCGGATCCCGAACTCCACGGCCCGACGGTTCACGACCGGGAGCACCCCGGGCAGGCCGAGACACACCGGGCAAGTCTGGGTGTTGGGCCGCGCGCCGAACGTCGTCGGGCAGCCGCAGAACATCTTCGAGCGGGTCGAGAGCTGCGCGTGGACCTCGAGGCCGATCACCGTCTCGTAGGGTGTTGCCGCGGGGCTCACGCGAGCTCCGGACGGCGCGACCGCCACGTGGTCGCCTGCTCGTAGGCGTAGGCCGCGCGCAGCACGCGAGCCTCGTCGAGCGGGCGGCCGAGCACCTGCAGGCCGATCGGCAGCCCCGTCGCGCTGAAGCCGCACGGCACCGAGATCCCGGGGATCCCGGACAGGTTGCCCGGAATCGTGAAGACGTCGTTGAGGTACATCGACAGCGGGTCTTCCTTCTCGCCGTGCTTGAACGCGACGTTCGGCGTCGTCGGCGCGACGATCAGATCGACGCGCGCGAACGCGGCGGCGAACTCGCGGCGCACGAGCGTCCGGACACTCTGCGCCTTGCCGTAGTAGGCGTCGTAGTATCCGGCCGACAGCGCGTAGGTGCCGAGCATGATCCGGCGCTTGACCTCGGCGCCGAAGCCCGCGGAGCGGCTCCGGCTCTCCATCTCGACGAGATCGCGGCCGGCCACGCGCAGTCCGAACTTCACTCCGTCGTATCGCGCGAGATTCGACGAGGCCTCGGCCGGAAGGATCACGTAGTACGCCGCCAGCGAATGCCGCGTGGTCGGCAAGGCGACGCGCTCGATCCGGGCGCCGAGCCCCTTCAGCACGTCGATCGCCTGTCGAACCGCGCGCTCGACATCCGGGTCCATCCCGTCGATGAAGTACTCGTCGGGGAGGCCGAGCGTGAGGCCCGCGACGCCCTTCGAGAGCTCCGCCGCGTAGTCGGGCACGGGCGCCTGGATCGACGTGGCGTCGCGCCGGTCGTGACCGGCCACCGCGCCGAGCAGGATCGCGGTGTCCGTGACGTCCTGGGCGAAGGGGCCGATCTGGTCGAGCGAGGAGGCCAGGGCGATCAGCCCGTAGCGCGACACGCGGCCGTAGGTCGGCTTCAGGCCGACCACGCCACAGAACGCGGCGGGCTGTCGGATCGAGCCGCCGGTGTCGCTTCCGTACGCGCCCGCCGCGAGCCCACCGGCCACCGCCGCGGCCGAGCCTCCCGACGATCCGCCGGGCACGCGCGCCAGATCCCACGGGTTGCGCGTCGGGTGAAAAGCCGAATGCTCGGTGGACGAGCCCATCGCGAACTCGTCCAGGTTGGTCTTGCCCAGGATCACCGCGCCGGCCGCGCGCAGCCGCTCGACGGTGGTCGCGTTGTAGGGCGGCACGAAGCGCTCGAGCATCTTCGACCCGGCCGTCGTCCTCACGCCGGCCGTGCACATGACGTCCTTGAGCGCGATCGGCGCGCCGTCCAGCGGCCCACGCGGCGAGCCGGCGCGCCAGCGAAGGTCGGACTCGCGCGCGGCCGTCAGCGCCTGCTCGCGCACGACCGTGAGGTACGCGCCGACCTTGCCGTCGAGGGCGCCGATCCGCGAGAGATAGTCCTCCGCGACCGCGCTCGGTGTGAGGTCGCCCCGGCGATAGGCGTCGGTCAGCTCGTGGATCGGCTGGTGCATCACTCCTCGATGATCCGCGGCACGCGAAAGAAGTCGCCGCTCGGGTCCGGCGCGTTGGCGAGCGCAGCGTCCTGGGGCAAGCACGGCTCGACCTCGTCCTCGCGCATCACGTTGACGATGTCCACCGCGTGCGACGTGGGCTCGATGCCTTCGGTCGGCACGGCGCGAAGCGTATCCAGGTGAGCGAGGATCGAGTTGAGCTCCACGCGCATCCGCTCGAGCTCGGGCTCGGTCAGGGCCAGGCGCGTCAGGCGCGCCACGTGCTCGACGTCCTTGCGGTCGATCATCGCCTCACAGCTCCTCGAGATGCGCGTACTGGACCGAGAGCCGCTTGCGGCCGACGCTCGCGAACCCGACCGTCACGACGTAGTCGGAGCCGTCCCGCTCGATGCCGACCACCAGCCCTTCGCCGAACCGCGCGTGGCGTACGCGGGATCCGACCCGGAACGGCAGGTCCTCGCCGATCGTGTCGGCGGCCGCGGCGTAGGCGGCCGCGTCCTCGGCGTAGCCAGGGGGCGCTTCGCGCCGCGTGTTCAGCGAGACGAGCTGATTTTCCGGTATCTCGCGCAGGAACCGCGAGGGCTCGCCGACGCCGTAGCCGTGGATCCGGCGATGGAGCGCGTACGACAGATAGAGGCGCTCGCGGGCGCGCGTCACTCCCACGTAGCAGAGACGGCGCTCCTCCTCGATCTCGTCCTCGTCGTTCATCGACCGGGCGTGCGGAAACACGCCCTCCTCCATGCCGGTCAGGAACACGGCCGGGAATTCGAGCCCCTTGGCCGAGTGGAGGGTCATCAGGGTGACACGCGCGCCCTCGTCCTTCAGCTCGTCGATATCGGCCATCAGCGCGATCCCGTCCAGGAACCCTTCGAGGGTCGGGCTCGGGTCCGCGTGCATGTAGTCCTCGGCGGCGGCGATCAGCTCCTCGAGGTTCTCCAGGCGCGCCTCGGCCTCGGGTGAGCGTTCGACGCGGAGCGCTTCGCGGTAGCCCGTGGCGTCCAGCAGCTGATCGATGAACGCGGGCGGCGCCGTCGCGCCTCGCCGATCGGCCAGCCCGCGGATCAGCGCCGCGAAATCTTCGAGCCCTCGCCGCGCCTTGCCCGTGATCGCGGCCGGCGGCTCGGCGGCCACGGCGAGCAGGGCCCGGCCGGCGCGGGCCTCGTCCAGGCGGGCGAGCGTCGCCGGCCCGATCCCCCGCACCGGCGTCTGCGTGGCGCGCCGGAACGCGACATCGTCCGCCGGGTTGACCGCCAGGCGCACGTACGCGAGCGCGTCCCTGATTTCCTTACGCTCGTAAAAACGCACGCCCCCCACGATGCCGTACGGAATGCGCGCGCGACGCAGCGCGTCCTCGAGCACGCGGGACTGCGCGTTGGTGCGGTAGAAGACGGCCACGCCGTTCCACGGCACCCCCTCACCCCGCAGCCCGAGGATCGTCTGGGCGACGAAGTTCGACTCCTCGTGCTCGTCCCAGGCGCGGTAGACCTTCGGCGGATCCCCCTCGGCGTTCTCGGTCCAGAGGGTCTTGTCCTTGCGCTGCCGGTTGTGATCGATCACCGCCGAGGCCAGCGAGAGGATGCGCCGGGTCGAGCGATAATTCTGCTCGAGCTTCACCACCCGTGTGCCCGGATAGTCCTGCTCGAAGTCGAGGATGTTCCGGATGTCCGCGCCGCGCCAGCGGTAAACACTCTGGTCAGGATCTCCGACGACGCACACGTTCCGGTGCTCGCCGGTCAGGAGCCGGATGATCCGGTACTGGGCGCGGTTCGTGTCCTGGTACTCGTCGACGAGGACGTGGCGCCAGAGGCCGCGATACCAGGCGACCGCCTCGGGGACCTCTTCGTAAAGCTTCACCGTCTTGAGGAGAAGGTCGTCGAAGTCCACCGCGCCGACCGCGCGCAGTCGATCCTCGTACCGGCCGAAGACGAGCGCGATCTTCTCCTCCCACGGCCCGCGCGACCGCTGCCGGGCCGCGTCCACGTCCATCATGTGGTTCTTCCAGTAGCTGATGCGCTGGGTGACCGTGCCGGGCGTGGTGGCGCGATCGGCGAGGTCCATCTCCTTCATGCACTCCTTGACCAGGCTCTCGCGGTCGTCCTCGTCGTAGATCACGAAATGCGGCGGCAGCCCGATGTGCCGCCCGTGCTGGCGGAGGATCCGGACGCACGCCGAGTGGAACGTCGCGATGAGCGGCGCCTTCAACCCGACCGGCAGCAGCAGCGCTTCGACCCGGCGGGCCATCTCGCCGGCGGCCTTGTTGGTGAACGTGACGGCGAGCAGGTTCCGCGGCGAGACGCCCTGCTCGCCCGTGAGCCAGGCGATCCGGTACGCGATGACGCGCGTCTTGCCGCTTCCGGCGCCGGCGAGGACGAGGAGCGGCCCGTCGCCGGCGGTGACGGCCTCGCGCTGCGGGGGATTCAGATCGTCGAGGAGGCGCGTGAGCTCGGCAGACACCGGTCGATTGTACCGGGCGATCGGGGCCTCGCCAATACGAAGCCGGGCGGCGGAGTCGCTCGCCGCCCGGCCGGCGCTCGGGCTACTCGACCGTGACGCTCTTCGCCAGGTTCCGGGGCTGGTCGACGTCGCAGCCGAGCCGTACCGCGATGTGGTAGGCAAGGAGCTGCAGCGGGATCACCGTGATCAGGGGCGCCAGCAGGTCGGCGCAGGCGGGCACCTCGATCACGTGCTGGGCCTTCGAGGCGACGGCCCGGTCGCCGGCGTGAACGACGGCGATGACCTGCCCGTCGCGCGCCCGCACTTCCTCGATGTTGCCGAGCATCCGCTCGTAGGAGCCGTCGCGCGGGGCCAGGGCGACCACGGGCAGGCGGTCGGCGATGAGCGCGATGGGGCCGTGCTTCATCTCGCCGCCGGCGTAGCCCTCGGCGTGGATGTAGGAGAGCTCCTTCAGCTTGAGGGCGCCTTCCAAGGCGATCGGGAACTGGACCCCGCGGCCCAGATAGAGGAAGTCGCGCGCGCCGACGAGGTCGCGAGCCATCACCGCAATTTGCCCGTCGAGCTCGAGCGTCTTCTCGACGAGGCGGGGGATCTCGACCAGGTCCTGGATCCGCTTCTTCACGTCTTCGGCGGTGATGGCGCCGCGCTGGCGGCCGAGCCAGAGGCCCAGGAGATAGGTGGCGACGATCATCGTGGAGAACGCCTTGGTGGAGGCCACGCCGATCTCGGGGCCGGCGTGCATATAGAGGACGCCGGTCGCCTCGCGCGCCAGGGCCGAGCCGACGACGTTCGTGATCGCGAGGATCGGGCAGCCCTTGAGCCGGGCCGCCTTGACCGCGCCGAGCGTGTCGGCGGTCTCGCCCGACTGGGAGATCGCCACCACCAGGGTCTCCGGACCGATCAGCGCGTCGCGATACCGGAACTCGCTGCCGAGGTCGATCTCCGAGGGGATCCCCGCGAGCTTTTCCAGCATCGTGCGACCGAGCATCGCGGCGTGGAACGCGGTGCCGCAGGCGACGAGGACCACCCGCTCGATGCCGCGCACGGTGTCCGGCGCCAGGCTCACGTCGGGCAGGATCACGTTGCCCGTCTCGGGCGCGATCCGCCCGCGGAACGTGTCGGTGATGGCACGCGGCTGCTCGTGCATCTCCTTGAGCATGAAGTGCCGGTAGCCGCCCTTCTCGGCCATGATCGGATCCCACGAGATCCGCACGGACGCGCGCCGAATGGGCTCGCCGTCCAGGGTCGAGAGCTCGACCGAGTCGGCCGTGACGACCGCCACCTCGTCGTCCTCGAGCACCACGATGTCACGCGTGTGGGACAGGATCGCGGGGATGTCGGAGGCGACGAACATCTCGCCCTGCCCCAGCCCGACGACGACGCTGCCGGCGCCTTGCTTGGCGGCCACCAGCCGGTCCGGCGCCGCGGCGGAGATGACGCCGAGCGCGTACGATCCCCTCACCTCTTTCAGCGCGGCCTTCACCGCCCGATCGAGGCGTCCCGTGGTCTTCAGATGATGCTCGATCAGATGGGCGAGGACCTCGGTGTCGGTTTCCGACTTGAACCGGTGGCCCGCGGCGAGGAGGTGGTCCTTGATCTCGAGGTAGTTCTCGATGATCCCGTTGTGGACGACGACCAGGGAGCCGTCGCAGTCGGTGTGCGGATGGGCATTCTCCTCGGACGGCCGACCGTGCGTCGCCCAGCGTGTGTGACCGATGCCGAGAGAGCCCGCCAGCGGTCGCTCACCGAGCACGCCTTCGAGCATCTTGAGCCGGCCGGCGGCGCGCCGCACGTGGAGCGTGCCGTCGTTGAGGACCGCGATGCCCGCGGAGTCGTAGCCGCGATACTCGAGGCGCTTCAGCCCTTCGACGATGATGCTGACCGCGCCCTTGTCCCCGACGTATCCGACGATTCCACACATGGCTGACCTCAGTGTTCCTCGCGCTTCTTGGCTTTCCGCGCTGCCCAGCCGTCCTTGACGACCTGCGGGGCGCGTCCAACAGCGAGGGCTCCCGGTGGGACGTCCTTGGTGATCGTGGAGCCGGCTCCGATATAGGCGCCCTCGCCAACCGTGACCGGGGCAACGAGACTCGTGTTCGTGCCGATGAAGGCTCGATCGCCGATCTTGGTCTCGTGCTTGGCGACGCCGTCGTAGTTGCACGTGATCGTGCCGGCGCCGACGTTGACGCCTTCGCCCACGGTCGCGTCGCCGACGTAGGAGAGGTGCGGCACCTTCGAGCCGCGCCCGAGCGTCGACTTCTTGAGCTCGACGAAATTGCCGACCTTCGCCCTCGGTCCCACGTGCGACAGCGGGCGCAGATGGCAGAACGGCCCGAGCGTCGCGGCCTCTTCGATCGCCGATTCCCGCACCACGCAGTACGGGAGCAAGGTGACGCGCTCGGCGATGCGCGACGAGCTCACGTGACAGCCGACCCCGATGACGCACTCGCCGCCGATGGTCGACGGTCCCTCGATCACCACCTGGGGATAGATCGTGGTGTCCGGACCGATCGTGACGGTGTCCTCGATGTACGTGCTGGCCGGGTCGAGGATGGTGACGCCGCTCTCCATCAGCCGGTCGAGGGTCCGGCGGCGCTGGACCGTCGCCACCGCCGCCAGCTGCTTGCGGTCGTTCACGCCGGCTGCCTCGCCGGGATCTCGTGTCACGACCGCTTCGACGCGCCCGCCGGCGCGGGCCAGGATGCCGATCACGTCCGTCAGGTAATACTCACCCTGGTCGTTGTCCGGGCGCACCCGGTCGAGCGCCGGCCAGAGCCGCGAGGCGGCGAAGCAGTAGACCGAGGTGTTGATCTCGGCGATCTTCTTCTCGGCGGCCGTTGCGTCCCGCTCCTCGACGATCCGCTTCACGCGTCCGCCCTTCCTCGCGATTCGCCCGTAGCCGTGCGGCTCGGCGACGACGGCGGTCAGCACCGTCGCGGCGGCGCGGCTCTTTCGATGGTGGTCGACCAGCCGCTCGATCGTCTCCGTGGACAGGAGCGGCATGTCACCCGGCAGGACGAGGATCGTGCCGTCGCCGCATTCGAGGCGCGCCTGCTGGACGGCGTGGCCGCTCCCGAGCCGCTCGCGCTGCACGACCGAGCGCACGTCGGATCCGGCCACGGTCACAACGTCGTCGGCGTTCGGTCCCACGACCAGGACGATCCGATCGGCAAGGGCTCGAGCGGTGCGGAGGGGGTAGGCGATCAGGGGGCGGCCGCACAGGGGGTGGAGCACCTTGGGCTGCCGCGAGCGCATGCGCTTGCCCTCGCCGGCGGCAAGAATGACAGCGGTCACCTGGCTCATCGGGTATGAATCATTCTACCCTGGACCACCCGGGTCACAATCAGGGTTTCCCCCGAAACGGGGGCTCGTCCGCCCCTAGGCGCCGTCGCGGAGCTGTAACAGGAGACGCTCGATCCGCTGCGGAATCGGCGCGGTGCACTCGATCACTTTCCTGAGAACCGGATGGACGAACGCGAGCGTCGTCGCGTGTAGCGCATAGCCGCCGAGCTCCACTGGCGGGCGCGAGCGCGGCCGGCCGTACACCTCGTCGCCCACGACCGGATGGTCCAGCGACGCCAGATGGACGCGGATCTGGTGCGTGCGTCCGGTCTCGAGGCGAACCTCGAGCACGGTGAAGTGGGCGAAGCGCTCGAGCACGCGATAGCGAGTGACCGCCCGCTTGCCGCGGCCGGCCGGGCGGATCGCCATCTTGACGCGATTGCTCGGGTGGCGCCCGATCGGCGCGTCGACGACCGCGTCGTTGGCGCGCACGCGGCCGTGGACGACGGCGAGATAACGCCGCGTCACGGTGCGGGCGGCCAGCTGCTCCACCAGGTCGTCATAGGCTCGGGGCGTCTTGGCCACCACGAGAAGGCCCGAGGTGTCCTTGTCGAGCCGGTGGACGATGCCGGGACGCCGCGGTCCTCCGACGCCCGCGGTGGTCGGCGCGTGGGCGAGGATGGCCG
The DNA here is from genome assembly GCA_003220495.1 of Candidatus Rokuibacteriota bacterium. GTDB lineage: Bacteria > Methylomirabilota > Methylomirabilia > Rokubacteriales > CSP1-6 > AR31. The sequence goes on from QHSP01000064.1 coordinate 22,149, forward strand.
CCGCGAGCGTCCCGCTGGAGCGGCCGGCACCGGGATGGACGACCATGCCGGCTGGCTTGTCGACCACGAGCACGTGGTCGTCCTCGTAGACGACGGCGAGCGGAACCGACTCGGGGGCGAGCGTTTCTTCGGCGGCCGGCGGGACTTCGATCTCGACTCGCTCGCCTCCGCGGAGTCGATGCGCGGCCTTGAGCACCATGCCGTCGACGCGCACGAGACCGCCGCGGATCAGCGCCTGCAGCCGCGCGCGCGAGAGCCCGGTCAGCCGCTCGCTGAGCCAGCGATCGAGCCTGGCGCCGGCCGACGCGGGCTCGACCGTGAGCACCGTCACGGCTCAGGCGCGGGCGGAGGGCGACCGCTCGAACACCACAACCAGCGCCAGGGCCGCGACGCCCACCGTGATCGCCGAGTCGGCGACGTTGAAGGCCGGCCAGTGCCAGTCGCGAACGTACACGTCGACGAAGTCGACCACCGCGCCGAAGCGCGTGCGGTCGATCAAATTGCCGACCGCGCCCCCGAAGATGAGACCGATGGCGGACTGCTCGCGCCAGCCCCCGCTCGGCAGGATCCGCAGCGCCACGCGAAGCAGGACGACGAGCGCCACCAGCGAGAGGAGCCCGACGACCCAGCGCCAGCTCGCCGGGATCCCGGCGAGGAGCCCGAAGGCGAGCCCCGGATTCATGACGAGCGTCAGGGCGAGGAAGCCGTCGACGAGGGTCACCGGGGTGCCCAGGATCAGACGGCTGAGCGCGATGAGCTTGGTGATCTGGTCGAGGACGACGATGACGGCCGCGAGCGTGACGACACGAGCGAGACGGGCGCGGTCAGCGCGGATGGCCGGAACCACTGAGCCGGGTGACGACCGGCACGCAGCGCTCGCAGAGCGTCGGATGCTCGCGGCTCTCGCCCACGTGCTCGCTCCGCGTCCAGCAGCGCTCGCACTTCTCGCCGCGCGCGCGGTCCACGCCGATGACCAGCCCCGGGATGTCCTGGCTCTCGTACGTGACGCGCGCGCGCGCGGCCGAGCGACCGAGGTCCACGCGGGACACGATGAAGACGGTCGGCAGGAGCTCGCGCTTCGCGGAGAGGAGCCCCGGCAGATCCTCGGGGGCGTCCACGATCCGCACCGACGCCTCGAGCCCGCTCCCGATCAGCTTCTCGGCCCGAGCGGTCTCGAGCGCCTTCGCGACCTCGCGACGCACCTCGAGCAGCCGGTCCCAGTCGCGCTTGAGCGTGTCGTCGAGCCACTCCCGCGCGGCGTCCGGGAAGCGCTCGAGGTGCACGCTCTCGCTGTGGACGCCGGGCATGTAGCGCCACGCCTCCTCGGAGGTGAACGTCAGGATGGGCGCCATGAGTCGCGCGAGGACGCTGAACACGTCGAAGCAGACGGTCTGGGCCGCGCGCCGCCGCGGGTCGTCGGGGTGCGAGGTGTAGAGCCGGTCCTTGACGATGTCGAGATAGAGCGCCGAGAGGTCGACCGCGCAGAAGTTGTGCACCCCGTGGAAGACCGTGTGGAACTCGTATTCGTCGTAGGCGCGCCGCACGCGGCCGATCAGGCGCGCCAGCCGATCGAGGACCCAGCGGTCGACCTCGTCCAGTCGCGCGTACGACTGGCGGTCCCGCGCGGGATCGAAATCGCCCAGGTTGCCGAGCAAGAACCGGAACGTGTTGCGCATCCGCCGGTAGGCGTCGGCGAGGCGATCCAGGATCTCCATCGACACGCGGATGTCCTGGGTATAGTCCTCAGCCGCCACCCACAGCCGCAGGATCTCGGCGCCGAACTTCGGCAAGAGCTCGTCGAGCGTGATGACGTTGCCGAGGGACTTCGACATCTTCCGTCCCTCGCCGTCGACAAAGAACCCGTGGGTCACCACGCTCTTGTACGGCGGCGCGTCGCGCGTGCCGACGGACTCGAGCAGCGAGGACTGGAACCAGCCGCGGTGCTGGTCGGAGCCTTCGAGATAGAGCTCGGCCGGCCAGTGGAGCTCGGGACGCGTCTCGAGCACCGCCGCGTGGCTGCAGCCGGAGTCGAACCATACGTCGAGGATGTCGGTCTCCTTGCGAAAGCTCTCGCCGCCGCACTTCGCGCATCGCGTGCCCGGCGGCAGGAGCTCGCGCGCCGAGCGCGCGTACCACTCGTCGCCGCCCTGGCCCTGACGGAAGATCGTCGCGACGTGCTCGACGATGCGCTCCTCGAGCAGGAGCCTGTCGCAGCCCGTGCAGTAGAACGCGACGATCGGCACGCCCCAGACGCGCTGGCGCGAGATGACCCACTCCAGGCGGTGCGCCACCATGTTGTAGAGCCGGTCCTCGCCCCACGGCGGGATCCACTGGACGTCCCGCTTGATCGCCTCGAGCGCCGCGGCGCGAAAACCGCGCTTGTTGAGCTCGATGAACCACTGCTCGGTCGCGCGAAAGAGCGTCGGGTTCTTGCACCGCCAGCAGTGGGGGTACGTGTGGTCGAGCGGGCGCTGCGCGATCAGCATCCCCACGCTCTTGAGGTGGTCGATGATCTTGGGATTCGCGTCCCAGACCGTGAGCCCCGCGAAGTGCTCGACGTCGGCGACGAATCGCCCGGCGTCGTCCACCGGGTTGTAGATCTTGAGCCCGAGCGATTTGCCGAGCTCGTAGTCCTCCTCGCCGTGACCCGGCGCGATGTGGACGAGGCCGGTCCCCTGGTCGACCCCGACGAACTCTGCGGCGGCGATCTTTCCCTCGCGCGCGATCCAGGGATGGCGGAACCCGTGGCCGACCAGCCGCTCGCCGGACACGCTCGCGAGCACGGTGTGCTCCCGGTCCGGGAACAGGCCGAGGAAGTCGTCCATCAAGGCGCGCGCCACGACGTAGATCTCGGTTCCGCGCGCGAGGGCCACGTAGTCCTGCGCGGGATGGACCGCGATGGCGAGGTTGGCCGGGAGTGTCCACGGCGTCGTGGTCCAGATCACCGCGAAGGCGCGACGGCCGCCGAGCACGGACTGGAACTCGGACGGCAGCGTCGTCAGCGGAAACTTGACCCACACCGACGGCGTCCTCTGATCCTCGTACTCGACCTCGGCCTGCGCGAGCGCGGTGCGGCAGTGCATGCACCAGTGGACCGGCTTCAAGTCCTTGTAGACGAGCCCGCGCCCGACGAAGCGGCCGAGCTCGCGCGCGATGACCGCCTCGTACGCCGGATCCATCGTGATGTAGGGATTGTCCCAGTCGCCGAACACGCCGAGGCGCTTGAACTCGCTCCGCTGGATGTCGATGAAGCGGTTCGCGTATTCGCGGCACTTCCGGCGCTTCTCGACCGGATCCATGGCGTTGCGCACGTCGATGCCGGGCTTGTCGAGGCCGAGCTCTTTGTCGACCTGGTGCTCGATCGGAAGCCCGTGGCAATCCCAGCCCGGCACGTAGACCGCGTTGAAGCCGGACATCGAGCGCGACTTCACGATCACGTCCTTCAGGACCTTGTTCAGCATCGTCCCGAGATGGATGTGACCGTTGGCGTACGGAGGTCCGTCGTGCAAGATCCAGAGGGGGCGACTCGCCGCCGCCTGGCGAACCCGCTTGTAGATGCCGAACGATTCCCACCACGCGAGCATCTCGGGCTCGGTCTTCGGCAAGTTCGCCTTCATCGGAAAGGCGGTTTTTGGCAGGTTTAGCGTGGCCTTGTAGTCCATGACCCGAAGCGTCATCGTACCACAGGGCGGGCGGGAGCTACTTAGGCGAGAGCGTCACCACACCCTTGCCGGAATCGATGTTCACGTTGAACTGGTCGAGGAAGTCGCGTCCGAGGACGCCGTCTGCTCCTTCGACCGGCAAATTCTGAGAGCCCACGGACATGCGCCCGACACGGGCTTCGCCGACCTCCAGGCTGTCGACGAAGAGGAATTGCATCTGTGTGCTTCCGGTGGCGCCGGCGACCTCCGCCGTTGTCGTCGGTCCGGCGATGCGGACCCCGGCCGCCTGGAGGGCGCGAGGGCTGATCAGCGTCTTGTCGGAGCCCGTGTCCAGCAGCAACTTCGCTTCGGCGTTGCGGTTGATCCGCACGTCCACCAGGATGCGCTGGCCGGGAATGAAGCGGATGGAGGTCTCGCCCGATGTGGGCTTGGCGTCCGGCGCTCCGGGCGGCACCCCCGGGGGCGCCGGCGCGTTCTTCATGCCGAGCGGCACCGCCTTCGAGCGATAGCGGTCGGGGACGCTGTCGATCCCGTCCGCGAAATGCGGCACGCCGTTGTCGTCGACCCAGCGATAGATCTGCGCGTCGGCGATCACCGGCCACCGGAGCACGAGCGGAATGGCCACGAGGAGGAACGCCATCCGGCGCATGGCGCGATCATACCGCACAGCGCAACAGACGATACACGACCATTTCCGCGGCGCCGGCCACCTCGTTGTGCTCCAAACGGATGCGATAGATCGGCTCGAGCGTCTCTCGGCTCGCGGCGAGCCGGGGGAACCACGCCGGGAAAATGATCACGTACTCGGGACACGTCTCCGCCACGTACTCCATCACGCCCGACTCTCCGCGACGTCGATAGGGGATGATGCCCGGCGTCACGAGCCCCATCAGGTCGATGATCTCTCGACGCGAGAAAAACGTGATCGCGCCGATGTCGTTCAGCGCGATCCGCGCGGTCTTCGGGAGCTGCGCGTCGACCCAGCGTCCGAGGTGGACCTGCATCGCATTGATGTTCTGAACCGCCCACGCGTAGCGCGTCGCTGCCGGCACGAGCGCCGCCGCCGCCAGCGCGAGCCACACCGCTCCCGCAAGCGCTCCCACCCACGCATGCCGTGGGGGGGCCGGTCTGGCGGCGATGGGTGGTGGGTCCCCGACTGGCGGAGTGGGCGTGTGACTGAGCAGGTCGGGGACCCAGCCATCGCCGCCCCAGCGACCGCCCAGCGCGACCGCGAGCGTGATCACGACGAGCGGCAGGAGGTGGATCGAGTAGCGTCCCTCCTGGAAGGCTGGGCCGCGATAGGGGGCGAGCAGCGCCATGCCCAGCGGGTGAGCGATGAGCGCGAGCGTGACGAGGCCGAGGGTGCGACCCGCTCGACGCCACACCAGGACGAGCGCGGGAGCGAGTGCCACGGGCAAGAGCCCGTGAATCGTCGCCAGCCAGACGATCCATTCCCGGAGAAATGCGAGCGGTCGTCTCACCCACGTGAGCGCCGCCGGCTCGCGCACACCGCCGAGCCACCCAACGAGGCCCCCCTCGACCTTGGCGGCGGCGGGCGCCGGATACGGTGTGCCGGCGGTCCAGAGGCTGAAGAAGACGGCGGGCGCCACGACCACGAGCGTGACGACCGCGAAGACGCCGACGCGGCGGAGGGTCAGCGGGCGCGCGGCGACGAGGAATGGGACGAGAAGGAGCGCTTCTGGACGCGCCAGCACGGCCAGTGCTGCGCACGCGGTGGACGCGAGCTCGTGATCGTGTGCGTGCGCGAGGAGCGAGGCGGCCACCAGGAGCGCGGCCAGCGAGACCTCCATCCCGGACAGCGCTCCCCAGACGACCGGCCCCATCCAGAGAAGCGCCATCGACGCGACGAGCGCGACGTCGCCCCGTGCCCCCCAGGCGCAGGCCGCCCGGCGTGTGACCAGCGCCGCGGCCAGGGTCGCCAGGACGCCGATGACCTTGGCCATCGCGAGCGAGGGCGAGGCCACGAGGGCACCCACGCCGAGCAGCACGGTCCACAGGGGCGCGGTCGACCCGGCAACGGGGATCCCCGGGTTGTAGGCGAAGCCGGCGCCGGCGGCGAGGTTGCGCGCGAAGTGCAGATGGATCCACGAGTCGTCCAGCGGGAAACCGGGGGCCCCGGCAACCTGCCACTCGCGCGCGACGAAGAGCGCGAGCGGGGGCAGGGCCGCGGCGACTACGAGACCGTCAGCACGCCACCGAGCGAGGCCGGCGGGACGCTCACCGCGATCGAGCACGCGCGGCGCCGACGGCGCGGCGAGGGGGCTGCGCGCGGACGAAGGTGTAGTCCTCGTAGTCGACGGGCTTCTTACCGAGCGACAGCACGTAGAGATAGCGGCCGTGCGGGATCTCGATCTCGACGAGCCCCTCGGGCCGCACGGTCGTCGGGCTCCAGTGGTCGACGAACCAGACGAGCTGCTCGACGGACGATGAGAGATTGATCTCGACCTCGGGGATCGTCGACATCGTCGCCGACAGCCGGGATGCCCGAAAGCCCGGCACCAGCCCGCCCACCTGGAGCTCGTACACTGCGTACTCCGGCAGATAGAACATCGCGTGCCGGAACCATGGATACGAGCGGGAGTTCCCCTGCTCGGTGATGATCACGGTCGTCTCGCCGGCGTAGAGCCCGCGGATCGAGTCGACGAACCCGCTGACGACGTCCTCGTGCTCGCGCAGGGCGGCGGCCGTGCGGCTGAAGATCCAGTCGAACGCTTCGTCCTGAGCCTGCCGGACCCACGACGAGCGCGGCGTGTCGAAATCGCGTGGCGCCGGCCGCGCCGACACGAAGAACGATCCGTTGACCAGCACGACGAGTACGACCACCGCGGCGGTGAGCGCCACGCGCGCCCGCGGGTGGCGGAGCGACTCCGCCGCCCTGCCGAGCGCCGTCACCAGCACCCGCGAGAGGAAGATCACCAGCGCTGGGAGGAACGTCAAGACGTAGCCCGCTTGCCCGAAGTGCACGAGCGTGTAGACGAGGACCGGCGGGACCGTCCAGCCGAGCAAGAACCACTCCCGGGAGGTCCAGCCCCAGCGCCGAACATACCAGACGGCCAGGAGGCTCGCTGCCGCGAGCGGGCCGAGCGCGACGAGGACCGATTCCAGCAGGTAGCGCGACATGCGCAGGGTCACGTCGACGGGGCCGCCGACGATCGACGTCGGCATGACGACCGAGTCCGCCAGCTCGGCCGACGCGGCGACGTAGCGCTCGAGACCACCGGTGAGCCAGATCATCGGCACGAACCAGGTCAGCACCGACGCGGTCAGGATGCCGAGGCCCACCAGGACGACGCGGAGCCGCCGCACGCCCAGCGCCACGCACCCGATCCAGAGGGGGAACAGCAGGACGAGCAGCGACTGACGCATGCCGCCCGCGATGCCGAGATACCACGCGGCGAGGTACGCATCACTCCGGCTGCCGTTGAGCGCGCGGAAGCCGAAGTACGCGACCGTGGACGCGAAGAGGGCTTCGCCGGCATACGTGAGGCCGACCGAGCTGTAGAACCAGAAGAGCGGGCTCACGGCGAGGAGCGCGGCGGCAGCGAGCGCGGTCGTGCGGTCGTAGACCGCGCGCGCCAGATAGTAGACGACGAAGGTCGTCAGGCCGCTAAACGCGACCGCGAGCGCGACGTACGACGCTGTCGGATCGTGGAGCCAGGCGTTGACAATGCGGCCGAGCACGACGTACAGGATGTAGCCCGGCGGGTGCGGCTGGTGCTTGAGGACGTCGTACTCATTGAGCGCCAACGCGAACTGCACCGCGTCCCAATTGTAGAGCAGGCGCGCCCGGTACGGGAGGCGCGAAACGATCGTCAGGAGCGAGAGCGCGGCGGCGAAGAAGAAGTCAGAACGCGAGCTTACGTCTTGTTCTCCTCTGGCTTCTTCGCGGCGGCGGTGGTGTCCTCGGCCTTGGCCTCGTTGACGCCCTTCTTGAACTCCTTGACGCTCGAGCCGAGCGAGCGGGCGAGCTCCGGCAGTCGGTTCGCGCCGAAAAGAATCAGCACGATGACGAGGATGATCAGCAGTTCCTGGTAGCCCAGCCCAAACATAGGGAACTCCTTTCCAGCGACGCCATACCTTACTCCCCCCCTACCCCGCGCGCAAGATGCGCCTCTCTCCGACGCGCGCGGTGACCCGGCGCTGGTCGAAGAACTCGAGGAGCGGAATGGCGTATTTCCGGGAAATACCGAGCAAGTCCTTGATGTCGCTCGGACCGATCTCCTTGCGCTCGCGCAGGAGCGCCACGAGCTTCGTCTGGATCGAGTCGAGCGCCTGCGCGTGGAAAAAGAGCGAGTCCTTGACGCGCACGAGCTTGCCGGACTGGACGAGCACCTGGAAGAGCTCGTGCTCTTCGTCCCCGGTGACCCCGGCCCGGCCCAGCGCTTCCTCGGCGCTCGGCGGGGCGGCCTCCGCCCGGCTGAACTCGCCCTCGAGCGCGTCGACGACGCGCTGCTGCTCCGGCGACAGGCGCACCTCGTGAGAGGCGAGCCGCGCCTTGTCCCGTTCGGTCTTGACGACGCCCTCGGCGCCGAGTGACGACACCAGGAAGGCGAAGACGCGCTCGTCGGCGGCGCCGGCGCGGCCACGAAGCTCCTCGCGGGACATTCCTGGCTTGAGCGGGTTCGCGCGATGGAACGCCGACAGCTCGTCGACGACCAGCCCGCGCAGGCGCGCGAAGCTGTCGGGATGGATGAACCAGTCACGATCGACGCTGATCACCCGGCCGGCCGCCTGAAGACCTTCGAGGAGGCCGCGAAGGCGTTCGGGTCCGAACGGTACGCGCCCCGAGAGGGTCGTCAGACGCACCCCACCGGCGCCGACGTGACGGATGTGCTCTTCCAGCACGACCTCCGGGCTTCCCGTCTGGAGCAGCTCCAGATGGGCGACGAGCGCCGGCCCCTTCCGCTTGAAGCGCGGCGGATCCACGTCGAGCAAGGTTCCGCCACCGATCGTCACGATCGGCGAGTACGAGCGCACGACGAAGCGGTCTCCCGGCCGCGCGACCAGGGGCGCTTCGAGACGGAACCGTGCGAAGGCCGTGTCGCCCGGCGCGAGCTCCGGCCGGTCGAGCAGGAGCGCCCGCGCCATGATCTCGCTGGTGCCGACGTGAAAGCGCACGCGCGTGCGAGTCTTCACCGGACGCGGCGCCTCCGGCAGGAGCTCGAGCGTGCCGTCGACCAGGCTCGATGCGACGAGCGTGCCGGGAAGGCCGACGACGTCGCCGCGCGCGATCGCGGTCCGCTCGAGTCCCTGGAGGTTGATCGCCGTGCGCTGCCCGGCCCGTGCCGAGGCCACCGGGTGGCCGTGGGCCTGCAGACCTCGGATCTTGGCCTCGGCCCGCTTCGGATAGACCTCGACACGGTCGTCGGCCGCCAGGGCGCCCGCGGTGAGGGTGCCGGTGACGACTGTCCCGAATCCTCGGACCGTGAACACGCGATCGATGGGCAGCCGGGGAAGCTCGTCGGTGCCCCGCTGCGGGACCGACGCGGCGAGTGAGCGGAGCGCGGCGCGAAGGTCGTCGAGCCCCTGACCCGTCTTGGAGGACACCGGCACGATCGGTGCCCCCTCGAGAAACGTTCCGCGGACGGCGCCGGCCACGTCCTCGCGAACCAGCTCGAGCCAGTCAGCCTCGATCAGGTCGGCCTTGGTCAAGGCGATGAGCCCGGCCTTGATCCGCAACAGCGAGCAGATCGCGAGGTGTTCCCGCGTCTGGGGCATCACGCCTTCGTCCGCCGCGATCACCAGCATCGCCAGATCGATCCCGCCGACGCCGGCCAGCATGTTCTTGACGAAGCGCTCGTGGCCCGGGACGTCGACGATCTCGATCGTGAGGCCACCCGACTCCTCGAGAAACGCGAATCCGAGATCGATCGTGATGCCGCGAGCCTTTTCCTCGGGAAGACGATCGGTATCGGTGCCGGTCAGCGCCTTCACGAGCGAGGTCTTGCCGTGGTCGATGTGCCCGGCGGTACCGACGACGACGTGCGTCGACACCGTCGCGCTCATAGGCGCGAGGCGGCGATGGTCAGCGCCTCGGCGAGGAGGCCCACCTGCGCGGGCAGCACGGTCCGGCAGTCGAGGAGCAGACGATCGTGCGCGATACGGCCCACCACCGGCGGATCGCCGCCTCGTAGCGCCTCGTCGAGCCGCATCGCTGCATCCGAGGTCGTCCCGACCGCGACCGCCGCCGTGGGCAGCTCGACCGTCGGCAAGGCGCCCCCGCCCACCTTGCCATGGTCGTCGACGACGCTCGCACCCAGACGCTGGCGCACGTTGGGCGGCAGGCGCCTCAACACGCGGCGCGCGCGGCTTCGGACCGAAGCGAGAAGCTCGGTCAGCATCGCCAGGGTCGGGACGGTCTGCAGCGCCGTCCCCGCCTCGTAGGCATAGAGGGTCGCCTCGAGCGCGGCGATCGTGAACTTGTCGATGCGCAGAGCCCGGTTCCACGGGTTCTTCTTGAGCCGCGACACGATGCCGCGCCGCCCGACGACGATGCCGGCCTGAGGCCCGCCGAGCAGCTTGTCGCCGGAGAACGAGACGAGGTCGATCCCCGCGGACACCGTCTCCTGGACGGTCGGCTCGTACGGAAACCCCCACGGCCGCAGATCGACGAGCGATCCGGACCCGAGGTCCTCCATCACGGGGATGCCCCGCTCGCGTCCGAGCTCCACCAGCTCACGTGACGACACCTCGGCGGTGAACCCGACCACGCGGTAGTTGGAGGTGTGGACCTTGAGCAGGAGCGCCGTGTTGGCGGTGATCGCATCGGCGTAGTCGTGCAGGTGCGTCCGGTTCGTCGCGCCGACCTCGCGCAGCACCGCGCCGCTCCGCACCATGATGTCGGGAATCCTGAACTCCCCGCCGATCTCGATCAGCTCCCCGCGCGAGACGATGACCTCGCGACCGTGCGCGAGCGTCTCGAGGGCCAGGAGCACCGCGGCCGCGTTGTTGTTGACCACGAGGGCGTCCTCGGCGCCGGTCAGGCGGCGCAGCACCGCCTCGACGTGGCTGTAGCGCGATCCGCGCTCCTTCCGGACGAGATCGAGCTCGAGATTCGAGTACGTCGTGGCGACCGCCTCGAGCCGCTCGACCGCGAGCGGGCTCAGGAGCGCCCGACCCAGGTTCGTGTGGAGCACGACACCCTGGGCGTTGATGACCGGGCGCAAGGAGAAGGGGCCCGCCCGCCTGGCCCGCTCGACGACGCGCTCGGCCAGGAGCTCGGCCGTCGCCGGCGCGGTCCGGTCGGCAAGGACGCGAACGCGCTCCTGATCGAGCGTCTCGCGCACGAGGGAGGTCAGACGGGCCCGGGTCAGCCCGCGAATTTCCGCGTGTCCCGCCAGCCGCCGGAGGAGCTGGTCGACCGACGGCAGGCTCCGCAGCGCGGTCGCGCGATCAGCGCTCACCGAGCGCGGCCTCGACCTTCTGCCGGACGCGGGCGACGACCTCCTGGGCCTCGTGCCGCCATGCCTGGGTCGTCCATTTTCCCTCACCCGACTGCCGTCCGCGTCGCACCGCATCCTCCACGAGCCCGGCCCAGAGCTCCTCGAGGTCCGCCGGCGAAAGGCCCTGGCCGCGCAACGCGTGAGTCCACTCGCCGGCGAGATCCTCGATGAGACGGTCCCGCTCGGCCGCGAGGCGACGCGCCTTCCGGATGAGATCGGCCAGTCGCGACGGCACGGCTACTCCTTCACCAGCTCGCGCACGGCGTCGAGCAGATTCGCCTCGAACCGGCCCGTCGATGCGCACTGGTAGACGGGCGTCGGGCGTAGCTTGCCGCTCGAGCCCTTGCGCTGCATGTGAGTCCGCATCTTCGAATTGACCAGCACTCGGGTCCACGTCCCGTTCGGCTCGGCAAAGAGCGTGAAGGCCACCAGAGCCTCCCCTTCCACGAGGTCGCTCCCGACACGGCCGCAGTCCGCGTACACGCCGATCGGCGCGATGAAGTCGTCGGAGGCGATGACACCGGAGTCCCGCGCGATCGCCCGGATCGGCACGTTTTCTCGGGCGAGCGCGCGCACCATGGCGGACCAGGTGGCGTCGTAGCGTGCCGCGACGTCGGCCTGGTACGGCGGCGGCGCCAGCGGTGACACGTGGAGGCCCGAGCACGCGCCGAGCAAGACGGCCACGGCCGCGACGCGAGCGCACGCCGTCGGCGTCAGCGGGCCGCGCGCGGCCATCGTCCGGCTACTTGTGATGGTCGATGCCACGGTACGCCTCGATGAAGCGCGTGACGCGCCCCTCGTCGAAGTCGTCCAGGGTGTCGAGCCGAGTCCACGCCGTGAGCGCGATCTTGTGCGGCATCCCCGGATACGGCGCGAGGATGACTTGCCGGTCGTACCGGTCCACGATGGCCTTGAGCTTCGCCACGAGATCAGGGCACTCACAGTTATACTGTACGACCACGCCGCCGTCCTCCAGGTTGTGCACCTGGAGCTCGCGGACGATCGGCCGCGTGTGCACGCCCCACGGCGCGATATACGGCAGATGGGGTCCCGAGGTCGGGGGGTCCGAATTGTACTTCTCGTGAGGCGTATCGGGGCTGGCGACGTGCAGGTTCCCCTGGTCCACGAACTGCACCCCCGGCAAGTTCGCCTGCGCACGGTAGGCGAAGTACCCGACGACGGCCGCCGCCAACACGGCGATTGCGACGGCGATGACGGTCCGTCGCTGCTGCGTCGTACGTCGGGGTGCCCGTGCGCGCCGTTCCCCTTTGGCCATGTCGCTCCTTTTGGCGGAAGCGTATGGGAGTCGAACCCATCGACCGTTTGTCTAGAACGGTCCACCGGATTTGAAGTCCGGGAGGCCCACCGGGTTCCTAGACGCTTCCGACGATAAGACGCTGGTTCGTCGAAACGGCAAGAGTTTACCACCGACCCGATGGCCCAGCCTTGCGCCCGGGTCCAAAAGGCCGGCGGGCTCTCGACGCGGTTGGCCCTGAGCGAACGCGATTTTGCACTCGGGCCTGCTACGATGGGGCCAAGGTGATTCCGCTGAAGCGCTCGCGGCCACCGCGGGGCCGCACGGCGGCCTCTCCCTGGGCGCTCGGAGGGCTTTCCCTTCGAGAGCTGGGCACACGCGTCTATCAAAAGTCCTGGCACGACGAGATTCTCGACCGGGCAGCCGAGCTGTCCTACTATTTCGCCTTCGCGCTCTTGCCCACGCTCCTGTTTCTCACCGCGCTCCTCGGCCTGCTCCGGCTCCCGGACCTCATGCCCCAACTGTTTAGTTACGTCGACCGCGTGCTGCCCGGGGACGCCGCCTCGCTGATCAAGAGAACCCTGGCGCAGGTCGTGAGGGGTGCCAGCGGCGGCCTCCTGTCGGTCGGTGCGCTCGTGGCGCTGGTCGGCGCATCGAGCGGCATGCTCTCGATCATGAAGGGGCTGAACACGGCCTATACCGTCACGGACGGACGGAGCTGGTGGGGGAAACGGCTCATCGCGATCGGGCTGACGCTCGTCTTTACACTCTTCACGCTCACGGCGCTGCTGCTGCTGGTCTTCGGAGTCCGTCTCGGCGAGGCGATCGCGGACTTCATGGGGCTCGGTCCCCTGTTCACCCTGGCCTGGAAGCTGGCTCATCTGCCAGTCGTGATCGTCCTGCTCCTCACTGGCCTGACCCTCGTCTACTACCTGGCTCCTGCGTCGAATCGCGTATGGTGCTGGATCACCCCCGGCTCGGCGTTCGCGGTCGTCTCGTGGCTCCTGATGTCGCTCGGGCTCCGCTTCTACGTGGGGTACCTCGACTACTACAACAACGCGACCTACGGCTCGATCGGCGGTCTGATCCTGTTGCTGCTCTGGCTCTACTGGAGCGGCGTCGCCCTGCTGCTGGGCGCGGAGATCGATTCGACGATCGAGCAGGCCGGCGCCGAGCTCGCTGCACGGTCCGAAGGCGGGATCGCGTCGGTGGCGACGCTTCGCCGCGACGCCTAAGTTACCCCACCAGCCAGCGGCGGGAAGATCGTCACGACGTCGCGCGCGGCGAGTGGCGCCTCCAAGCCCACGTCTCGACCGTTGACGAGGACGACCCGGGCGAGATCGGGTGGGATACCGAGACGGCGCGCGACCTCGACGACTGTGCCGCCTTCGGGGATCTCGAGCTCGGCCGCGCCATCGCGACCGTCGGAGGGAAGAAATGCGGCGAGGGTGGCGAAGAGTCGGACCTCGACCCTCACCTGAACCCGCCCTGCCCGTCGAGCTCGACGGTCGGGCGGAGACTCGTGACGCGAAGCCGATCACCCGGGCGAATCGCGTCCCCGTTCTCGAGGTTGTTCCAGCGGACGACGTCGCTGGTCGACACTCCGTAGAGCTTGGCGATCGAGCTCACGGTGTCGCTTGCGCGAACGACGTGAATTCCGAGTCCGGCCGCGCGGCGGGCCGGTTCCGCCGCCGCAGCGGTATGGACAACCTTCGGCCGCGGCGTGAGAGCCGCCACAACGGTCTCTCGCGAGCCAACCGGTACGCGCACTTCCCAGGTCCTGCCGGGCGGGCTGATGCCGCGGACCAGGACTGGATTGAGTGAGCGCAAGGTCTGCGGCGGGATTCCCGTGATCGCGGCCAGCTTCCGGAGATCCGTAGAGGCGGGGACGGTCACTCGCTCGACATCTGCCGGCGCCATCGGGCTCGGCTCGAAGCCGTACTGGCTGGGATCGCGTCCGATCACCATCGCAGCCTGGATGGCCGGGACGAAGTCCTTGGTCTCGCGGCGCAAATATTTGGACCGGCTCAGATCCCAGAAGTCGGTCGACCTGGTGCCCCGGATCGCCCGGTCTATCTTGACCTCACCCGCGTTGTACGCGGCCTGGGCGAGCTCCCACGAGCCGTACCGAACATAGAGGTCGTTGAGGTAGCCCGCGGCCGCCACGGTGGATTTCTCGGGATCGAGGCGCTCGTCGACCCAGCGGTCGACGCGCAGACCATAGAGGCGGGCGGTTGGCGCCATGAATTGCCAGAGCCCCTTCGCGCCGACGCGTGACACCGCCACGGGATTGAAGCCGCTCTCGATCATGGCCGTGAACGCAAGATCCTCAGGAAGCCCCTTGGCCCTGAAGACATCGTAGATCATCCCGAGGTAGTGCCCCGACCGCCGGAGCCACAATCCGATGACGTCACGTTGGCTGGTGGTGAACCGGTCGACGAAATACTTCACCTGCGAGTTCATCGCCACGGAGTACGGGGGAGCTTTTACGAACCGGACCGATCGTGCTTGCAGACGGGAGGACTCGGCAAACGCGTACGCCCACGGATCGAAGTCATCGGGGACCCATACGGAAGGATCATTTTGTGAGCTCGGCTCTTCGGTCTTCGTGTCCAGCGCAGGAGTAGGCCGTGTGAACTCGTCAGCTCGCGGCGAAGGAACAGAGACTTCGAGGAAATCGGGTGAAGGCGACTTTGATTCGGCGTAAGCGGGTGGGATGGCGATCGGCGTGAGAATTCCGACGAAACTTGCCAGCAACAGTCGAAAAGAGGCTCGAATTGCCATATATGAGGATTTAAATCGTTTGTATCACGCATCGCCTGAATCGGTCAACGGCCGACCCCGTCCTCCCTGGGCAGTCCCGTTGACGGCACAAGAAATTTGGATATCTGCCAGCTTTCCTGCACACTTAGAATAAGAATAAATGTCTCGCTCAAGCCGTCCTATTGGCCGTGGGAAGTTCTCGCCCCAACCTAAACCTGTAGCGGAGGAGTGACGAACGTGAAGAGATCTGTGGCGCTACTCATTGCGGTGGTGTTCGGGATCGGGCTCGCCGGGCTTGCCGTCGCTCAGACGCCAACCCCAGCTCCGGCCACGCCTGCGCCGGCGACGACTCCGGCTCCGGCTCAAAAGCCTGCCGAGGCAAAGCCCAAGTCCGATGTGAAGAAGGCAAAGAATGCCATGGGCACAGTGAAGTCGGCGTCTGCTGACAGCCTCGTGGTGGCGGGCAAGGAGAAGGGAAAGGACGCGGAGTGGACGTTCGCGGTCGATTCCAAGACCGCCATCAGAAAATCCGGTAAGGCGATCACCGCTGCCGATCTGAAGCCGGGTGATCCGGTCCAGGTGCGCTACATGGACCACGAGGGCAAGGCGACCGCGATGGCCGTCCAGGTCAAGCCGGGAGCTACCTCGGCCAAGGCCGGGCAGCCGGCCGAGAAGAAGTAACCTTTTGAAGTAACCTTTGCAGAACCGGACGCCGGCCCTAGCGGCCGGCGTCCGGCGCTCTCTCTTCGACGACGCCCGAGAACCAGGCGCCTCTGTCCGTCAGCTCCAGGTTCTCCGACTGCCCGTTCGCGACCGTGACCTCTCGTAACCAGACCGTTACTCGCTGAAAGCCCGTTAGGTGGGTCTTCGGCGAATAGACGCCTCGCTGCTTGGCTGAACCCGCCGCCGCGTGCTTGTCAATCTTGACGCTGTGGGTCGCGATCAGGAGCCAGTCTCCTGCCGGGAGATCCGCCACGACAAACCGGCCATCCGCATCGACAGTGGTGGACTTCACCAGGTCCACGGCTCCGGAGTCCCATAGCTCTTTCTCGTAGGCTCGGCGAACCGCCAGGATGGATGGACCGGCCGCTCGATAGCCGTCGGCGGAATTGCGTGCCCCCGATTTGATGTCCTCGAGCTTCCTGAGAACATCGGCCGATTTCGGAAAGACGACCACCGCGGTGCCGGCGAGGGGGTGATCCGCCGCCTGCGGTCGCTTTCGCTCCTCATATATGCGCCCGGCGACAACCCCGCGCGCGCCAGCGGCGGCGGCGGCACGGTACGACTCGGCGTCGATGCCGGCCGCTTGGACCGGAATCGACCGAGCAACCGCCATGACGAGCAGCACAGCGACAAGCTCCCGCCTGATCACGGCCGGTTCTCCTGCGTCGGCGCCGGCTGAGTTCTCCACCTGTTGTGGACCCAGAGCCACTGATCCGGGGCGGCGGCGATCGCGGCCTCGGTCGTGGCTGCGCAACGCTGCGTGATCTCGGCGACCGCCTGCTCGCTGTCACCCGCGACGTCGAGGCCGAAGGACGGATGGATCACGATCCGGTGCTCGTGGACTCGCTCCCTGTAGATGAAGATCGGCACGACCGGCGTCCGCGTACGCACCGCCAGTACGGCCAGGCCCTTCGAGGTCGAGGCCGGTCGGCCGAAGAACGAGACGAAGATTCCTTCGCGCCGGGAGGCGTTCTGATCCAGAAGCAGCGCAACCATTCGGCCTCGGTTGAGGGCTCCCAGGACGGGCCGGAGGGCATTGTGCTTGTCGATGAGCTCGATCCCGGACCGCTGCCGCAGGCGATCGGCCATCGTATCGAGCCAGGTAGCGTCGAGCGGCCGCATGACGACCGTGGTCGGAATGCCGGTCAACCGATGGGCCAACGCGAGGAGCTCCCAGTTCCCCAGATGAGCGGTAAGGACGAGCGCTCGACCGTGCTTGGCCATCGCATCCTTCAGGTGTTCCATTCCGACGACCCTGATCCCCGCGAGTATTGGTTCCGGTGGGACCGTCAACACTCTGCAGAGCTCGATGAACATCAGACCGAGGTGCTGGAACGATCCACGGCAGACCCGGCGTCGATCGGCCGCCGTCATGTCCGGGAAGGCGAGCTGGAGGTTTGTGATCGCCCGCCGGCGGCGACTTGCAAGCGTGACGTAGGCGAGACTGCCGAGCCCACGGCCCAGCCAGGTCGCCGGCCGCCTGGGAAGCCGTCCGACGACGCAAGCGACGGCAGAAAGAATCAGACCGACCGCCGCCGACGCTCCCGGACGATCTCGACGAAGATGGGGATGACGGAGAGCACGATCACCACGACGACGACGACGTGGACGTAGTCACCGATGTTCGGGATCGCTCGACCGAGTAGATAGCCCGCCCACGTCATGCTGGTCACCCATCCAACACCGCCAGCCACATTGTAGAAGAGGAACCGGTGGTATTCCATCTGCCCGACGCCCGCGACGACCGGCGCGAAGGTGCGGATGATCGGCACGAATCGTGCGATGACGATCGTCTTCGACCCGTGGCGCGCGTAGAAGGCCCGCGTTCGCTCGATGTGGCGGGGGTTGAACAGGAGCGATTTCGGTCGCGTGAAGAGCCGTGGGCCTAGGCGAGCCCCGATCGCGAAGCCGACGCTGTCACCGGTGACCGCGGCGACGATGAGCAGCGCGTTGATCCACCAGATGTTGAGCCCGCCAGCGGCGGCCACGACCCCGGCCGTGATCAGGAGCGAGTCGCCCGGCAGGAAGAAACCGATGAGGAGACCGGTCTCGGTGAAGACGATCCCGAACAGGAGGACGTAGCCACCCCAGCGGATCAGGTCGTCGAGCGAGTAGGCTCCGCCGACGACGCCGGAGAGGAACTCCACCTGTCGCTACTTGCCTCGCGCGGCGACGGCCACTCGCCCCGCCGGCGCGCCCGCGGCCGGCGGCGTGCTGCTCTGGATGCGCATGCCGTAGAACGAACGCCAGACGAAGACCACGGACATCGCGAAGAAGACCGCGGCCAGCGCACGGCTCAAGAAGGGCCCGCTCTCCGCCGTCAGCGTGACCGCCAGCTCGACCGCGAGCAGGCCGAACAAGGTCGTGAACTTGATGACTGGATTCATCGCGACCGACGAGGTGTCCTTGAAGGGATCGCCGACTGTGTCGCCGACCACGGTCGCCGCGTGGAGCGGCGTACCCTTCTCCTTCAGGTCCACCTCGACGATCTTCTTCGCGTTGTCCCAGGCCCCGCCGGCGTTGGCCATGAAGACCGCCTGGTACAGCCCGAAGAGCGCGATCGACATCAGATAGCCGATGAAGAAGTAGGGTTCCAGGAACGCGAACGCCAGGGTCGAGAAGAACACCGTGAGGAAGATGTTGAACATGCCCTTCTGAGCGTATTGCGTACAGATCTCGACGACCCGCTTGCTGTCGGCGACCGACGCCCTGGTCGCGCCCTCGAGCCGGATATTCGCCTTGATGAACTCGACCGCCCGATACGCGCCCGTCGTCACCGCCTGCATCGACGCGCCGGTGAACCAGTAGATGACGGCGCCGCCGGTGACGAGCCCGAGCAGGAACGGCGGGTGGAGGAGTGAAAGCTTGTCGAGGTTCTGCGTGAGGCCGTGGGTGAGCACGACGATGATCGAGAAGATCATCGTCGTCGCGCCGACGACCGCCGTGCCGATCAGCACGGGCTTGGCCGTCGCCTTGAAGGTGTTGCCGGCGCTGTCGTTCTGCTCCAGCAGGTGCTTGGCCGCCTCGAAGTCCACGTCGATGCCGTGGTCGCGCTTGAGCGCCTGCTTCACGTTCGGGATCGTCTCGATGACCGAGAGCTCGAAGACCGACTGGGCGTTGTCGGTGACGGGACCATATGAATCCACCGCGATCGTCACCGGTCCCATCCCGAGGAAGCCGAACGCGACCAGGCCGAACGCGAACACCGCCGGCGCGACCATGAGCGCTCCGAGCCCTGCCGTGCTAACCGTGTACGCGATGCCCATCAGCACGACGATGACGACGCCGAGCCAGTAGGCGCTGAAGTTTCCGGCGACGAGCCCCGACAGGATGCCGAGCGAGGGCCCGCCTTCCCGAGCCGACGTCACCACCTCGCGGACGTGGCCCGATTCGGTCGAGGTGAAAATCTTGACCAGCTCGGGAATGATCGCGCCCGCTAGGGTGCCGCACGTGATGACGGTCGAGAGCTTCCACCAGAGGCTGCCGTCGCCAAGGTCCCGAACCAGCTCCCACGACGCGAAATAGGTCAACAGGACGGACACGATCGACGTCAGCCACACGAGCGAGGTCAGCGGGGCCTCGAAGTTCATGCGCTTCGCCGTGCCGTACTTCGCGCGGGCAACGCCCTCGTTGATCAGATACGACACGCCGCTCGCCACGATCATCAGAACGCGCATCGTGAAGATCCACACCAGGAGCTGCACCTGCACCGCCGGCTCCTTGACCGCCAGCAGGATGAACGAGATCAGGGCGACGCCCGTGACGCCGTAGGTCTCGAATCCGTCCGCGCTCGGTCCGACCGAGTCGCCCGCGTTGTCCCCGGTGCAATCGGCGATGACGCCAGGGTTGCGCGCGTCGTCCTCCTTGATGTTGAACACGATCTTCATGAGGTCGGAGCCGATGTCGGCGATCTTCGTGAAGATGCCGCCGGCGATCCGGAGCGCGGCCGCGCCGAGTGATTCACCGATCGCGAAACCGATGAAGCACGGGCCGGCGTAGTCGCCCGGGATGAAGAGTAGGATGCAGAGCATCAGGAATAGCTCGACGCTGATCAGGAGCATGCCTACGCTCATCCCGGCCTTGAGCGGGATTGCGTAGACCGGGAACGGCTTGCCCTCGAGGCTCGCGAAGGCGGTGCGGGAATTCGCGAAGGTGTTGATCCGCATCCCGAACCACGCGACGCCGTAGCTTCCCCCGATGCCGATCAGGCTGAAGGCGAGAATGATCACGACCTTCAAAGCATCGAACTTCAGCAGGGCACCGAAGTAGAGCACGATGATGACGCCGATGAACGCCTCGAGGATGAGGAGGAACTTCCCCTGCGTGATGAGGTACGTCTTGCAGGTCTCGTAGATCAGCTCGGAGATCTCTCGCATCGACGCGTGCACCGGGAGACCCTGCAGCTGCTTGAAGATCACGATCCCGAAGAGGAGCCCGAGCGCGCAGACGACGAGGCCGAGCATCAGGAGACTTCGGCCATTCATTCCGCCGACCGGGACCTGGCCCAGGTCGGGAACGATGAGGCTCGCCTCGCCCCCGCCCGAGTGCTGGCCTGGCGTCGGCGCCGCGGCCTGCGCGTCAGACGCGGCAGCGAGACCACCCAGCGCCAGGCTGAGCAGCAGCAGAGGAACGACCCAGAGGGCCGAGCGGGCTATCGCTGATTGCGATCGATTCATGCGGTGGACTCCTTCGGTGGAGAGATCTCCGCAACTCTACGCGACGCCGTCGATGAGTGTCAACGAAAACCGTGCCCGGCGCGATCGCCAAGTGCCCGAGTTGACACGCTTTGCTGGCCCTCGTACGATTCGACCCAGGATGGACGACGCGTCCGTCGCCGCCCATGATCGCCGATGACGATATCTCCCGACAGCGCGAGCGCCCCGTGACGTTCCGGACGTGCCACGGTCCTGGTCCGTGGCAAGGAAATGCGCACCGACCGTTCTACTCCCTCACCTGCCGCGGGCCCGGCGATGTTCCGTAAGACGTCTGGGTCGATTCTCTGCCCCTCGTGCGGGAAGCTGACGCACGCCTCCGCGCCGGTGTGTCTCGTCTGTGGCCGCCGCAACCCCGGCATGTGGGGGTTCGCCGGCCCGCTGCGACAGATCTTTCGTTCGTGGAATTTCACCAATGCGGTGACCGTCGCGTGCATCGTGCTCTACATCGCTTCGCTCGTGCTGGATCCGACGTCAGCGCTCCGATCGCGCGGACTTTTTGATGTGTTCGCGCCGAGCATCCGCGTCCTGTGGGCCTTCGGCGCCTCGGGCGCGATTCCGTGGCAGGCAGGGCACTGGTGGACGGTGTTTACGGCGATCTACCTGCACGGGAGTCTCCCGCACGTCCTCTTCAATGTGGTGCTCATCCGCATACTCGCGCCAGAGGTCGAAGAACTTTACGGTCCCGCGCGACTGGTCATCGTCTTCACGGTGTCGGGCGCCGCCGGCTTCCTCCTGTCGAGCTTCCTCGGCGTCTCGCTGACCGTCGGCGCCTCCGGCGCCATCTTCGGACTTCTCGGCGCACTCGTGGCTTACGGCCGGCGACGAGGTGGTGTTTTTGGTCGCCAGAATCTACAACAGTACGGTCTGTGGGCCCTGGTTCTCTTCATCTCGGGATTTCTCATGACGGGCGTCGACAATCGCGCTCACGCAGGGGGCTTCATCGGAGGCTGCGTTTCGGGC
Organism: Candidatus Rokuibacteriota bacterium; assembly: GCA_003220495.1. GTDB lineage: Bacteria > Methylomirabilota > Methylomirabilia > Rokubacteriales > CSP1-6 > AR31. The sequence continues at coordinate 43,690 of QHSP01000064.1, forward strand.
CTGCTCCTGTCCATGGCCGAACGACGCGCCGAGACAACTGTCGACTGGCTGCTTGCGAGCGCGTCGATCGCTCTTACCGTGCTGGGATTCGCCTTGGCCCTCTTCACTGCGTTCGCTCACTGACGGCGGCTTACCGCACGCTGACGCCCGAATAAACCCATCCGCACAAAAACGTGAAGGGGGCCGCATAGGCCCCCTTCATTGAATTAACCCGGCAGCGACCTACTCTCCCGCGCCGTTGCCAGCGCAGTACCATCGGCCCAGGAGGGCTTAACTTCCGTGTTCGGGATGGGAACGGGTGTGGCCCCTCCGGCAATGCCACCGGGAATCGAAGTCTCGCGCCGGCAATGCCCCGCCGACGCGCCGGACACGGAGACTCTTGAGCATAGGTAGACGATGCTCTGACACTTTTCAGTGATGCTGAGAAAAAATCGTGGTCAAGCCGCACGGGCGATTAGTACCGGTCAGCTGAACGCCTTACAGCGCTTACACCTCCGGCCTATCAACCTCGTAATCTGCGAGGGCCCTTCAGAGGGCTTGCGCCCTGGGAGGTCTCATCTTCAGGCGGGTTTCGCGCTTAGATGCCTTCAGCGCTTATC
>QHSP01000065.1 GCA_003220495.1 Candidatus Rokuibacteriota bacterium
AACTGGTATTGCGCGTTGCTGATGCGTCCGCCGAGGCGCACATCCTGGACAGCCTGGAGGTAGAGCGTGGCCCCCGGCACCTGCGCGAGCTTCGGCCGGAGTCGCGTGATGACTTCGTCCGCGGAGATCTTTCGCTCCTCGCGCGGTTTCAGCGAGATGAAGCCACGGCCGGTGTTCGCGGTCGTGCCGCGCCCGCCGCCGCCGCCCGTGAACAGAGTGACGGTGTCCACGGCGGGGTCGGCTTCCAAGATCTCCGCGTAGCGCATCATCTTCTCGTGGATGGCCGCGAACGACACGTCCTGCTGGGCGACGATGTTGGCGGCGAGCCGCCCGTTGTCCTGCTGGGGGAAGAAGCCCTTCGGCACGATATTGAAGAGATGGACGTTCACGGCAAACGTCGCGAGGAAGATGATCATCGTGATCGCGGGGTGCCGCAGCGCGACGGTCAAGCTTCGGTCGTAGGCGCGCGTGATGGCGTCGAAGATCCGCTCGCCCAGGACCGAAAGCCGCGGGCGGTGGACGGGGTCGTGCGGCCGGAGCAAAAGCGCGCACATCATCGGCGTGGTCGTGAGGGAGATTGCCAGTGAGACCAGCACCGCGACCGAGAGCACCACCGCGAACTCACGGAAGAGGCGCCCGACGATACCGCCCATGAGCAGAATGGGAATGAACACCGCGACCAGCGAGATGCTCATCGACAGGACGGTGAAGCCGATCTCCTTGGCCCCGGTCAAGGTCGCCTCGAGCACGCCCGCGCCGCGCTCGATGTGGCGCATGACGTTCTCGACGACGACGATGGCATCGTCGACGACGAAGCCGGTGGCGACGGTCAGCGCCATCAAGGAGAGGTTGTCGATGCTGTAGCCCACCAGGTACATGATCGCGAAGGTGCCGATCAGCGAGACCGGCACCACGATGCCGGGGATGAGGGTCGCGCGGACGTTGCGCAGGAACAGGAAGACGACGAGCACGACCAGGCCGATCGAGATCAGGAGCGCTTCTTCGACGTTCTTGACTGACGCGCGGATCGTCACGGTCTGATCGAGCACGGGTCTGAGCGAGATCTCCGCCGGCACCAGCGCGCGCAGATACGGCAGCTCCGCCCGGATCCGGTCGACGGTCTCGATGATGTTCACCCCCGGCTGACGGAAGATGACGAGGACGACCGCGGTCTCGCCGTTGGACACCGCGCCGGCCCGGAGGTCCTCGACGGCGCCACGCACCTGGGCCACATCGGTGAGATGGACGGGCGCGCCGTTCCGCCACGCGACGATCAACGGCTCGTAGCGTTTGGGGTCGCGCAGCTGGTCGCTGGCATTGATTTCCCAGGTGAACCGCCCGTCGTCGAGCTGGCCTTTTGGGCGATTCACGTTCGCGGCGGCGAGGGCCTGCCGGACCTCGTCGAGGCCGATTCCGTAGCGGGCGAGCGCCATCGGATTCAGCTCGACCCGGACCGCCGGGAGGGAGCTGCCGCCGACGAAGATCTGCCCGACGCCGTCCAGCCGCGCGATCTTCTGCTGCAGAACCGTGGAGGCGAGATCGTACATCCGCCCTTTGTCGACGGCCTTCGAGGTGAGCGCCAGGATCATGATCGGCGCGTCGGCCGGGTTCGCCTTCCGGTACGTGGGCAGACTCGGCAGGTTCGGCGGCAGCTGGCCGGCCGCCGCCGCGATCGCCGACTGGACGTCGCGCGCGGCGCCGTTGATGTCGCGCGCCAGGTCGAACTGCAGCGCGATCGTCGTGGCGCCGAGGAAGCTGACGGACGTCATCTCCGCCACGCCGGCGATGCGCCCGAACTGACGCTCGAGCGGGGTGGCGACGGCGGACGCCATCGTCTCCGGGCTCGCGCCGGGCAGCCCCGCCACCACGTTGATGGTCGGGAAGTCGACCTGGGGCAGCGGCGCGACCGGAAGCAGCCGGAACGAGATCACGCCCGCGATGACGAGCGCGATCGTCATCAGCGTCGTCCCGACCGGCCGGCGAACGAACGGACTGGAGAGGCTCACGGCGCGGTCACCGCTTGGCCGGCGTGACCCCGCTCAGGCACGGCGCGCCGCGAGAGCCGCTCGGCGAGGCGGTCGAACGCCAGATAGATGACCGGCGTCGTGTACAGCGTGAGCACCTGGCTCACGATGAGCCCGCCGACGATGGCGACGCCGAGGGGCTCGCGGAGCTCGGAGCCCACGCCGTGACCGAACGCCAGCGGCACGCCGCCGAGCAGCGCCGCCATCGTCGTCATGATGATCGGCCGGAAGCGCAGGAGCGAGGCCTGCTCGATGGCCTCGCGCGCCGGGCGCCCCTGCGAGCGCTGCGTGTCGAGCGCGAAGTCGATCATCATGATCGCGTTCTTCATGACGATACCGATCAGGAGGATGATCCCGATCAGCGCGATGACGGACAGGTCGAGGCGCACCAGGAGCAGCGCCAGCAGCGCGCCGAGCCCGGCCGACGGCAAGGTCGACAGGATCGTGATCGGGTGGATCCAGCTCTCGTAGAGGACGCCGAGGACGATGTAGACGGTGACGATCGCCGCCAGGATCAAGAACGGCTGGTTGGTCAGCGACGCCTGGAAGGCGCGCGCCGCGCCCTGGAACCCGGTCTGGATGCTCGGCGGCAGGCCGACCTCGCGCGCGACCTGGTCGATCGACTTCACGGCGGCGCCCAGCGAGACGCCTGGGGCCAGGTTGAAGGAGACCGTCACCGCCGGGAACTGACCCTGGTGGCTGATGGCAAGGGCGGTCGCACGCTGCTCGATGGTGGCCAGGGTCGAGAGCGGTACCTGGCCGCCGGCAGCCGAGCGCAAATAGACGCGGTCCAGGACCGACGGATCCATGCGGAACTCCGGCAACACCTCGAGCACGACGCGATACTGGTTGAGCTGCGTGAAGACGGTCGAGATCTGGCGCTGCCCGAACGCGTTGTAGAGGGCGTCGACGATCATCTGGGGCGTGATGCCCAGGCGCGAGGCGGTGGCGCGGTCGATCTGCACGCGCGCCTGCAACCCCTGATCGAGCTGGTCCGTCGCCACGTCGTGCAGCTCGGGCAGCTCGCGCAGGCGCGCCACGAACTTGGGGGCCCAGGCCCGCAGCTCCTCCTCGTCGGGGTCCTCCAGGCTGTACTGGAACTGCGTGCGGCTCACGCGATTCTCGACGGTCAGGTCCTGGACCGGCTGGAGATAGAGCGTGATCCCGTCCACCTTCGCGAGCGCCAGCCGCAGCCGGCTGATCACGTCGCCGACGCTCTCGCCCCGCTCGGCGAGCGGCGTCAACGTGATCTGGATGCGGCCGCTGTTCAACGTCGTGTTGGTGCCGTCGATGCCGATGAACGACGAGATGCTGGCGACGGCGTGATCTTGCAAGATTTCGCGGCCGAGCGCCTGCTGCCGATCCGTCATCGCGTCAAACGAGATGTTCTGCGGCGCCTCGGAGATGCCCAGGATGACGCCCGTGTCCTGGATCGGGAACAAGCCCTTCGGCACCTGGACATAGAGCCAGAGCGTCAGGACCAGGGTGCCGATCGCGACGAGCAAGGTGCCGGTCTGATGCCCGAGCACCCAGCGCAGGGTACGGCCGTAGAAGGCGACCAGGTTGTCGAACTGGCGCTCGGCGGCGCGCGCGAAGGCGCCGGGCCGGCGCTCGGCCACCGGCTTGAGCAGCTTCGCGCAGAGCATCGGCGTCAGGGTCAGCGACACGACCGCCGACACGAGGATGGCCGCGGCGAGCGTGAGCGCGAACTCGCGGAACAGGCGGCCGACGATGTCGCCCATGAAGAGGAGCGGAATCAGCACGGCGATGAGCGAGACCGTCAACGACAGGATCGTGAAGCCGATCTGGCCCGAGCCGACGAAGGCGGCCTGCAGCGGCGACTCGCCTTTCTCGATGTAGCGGGTGATGTTCTCGATCATCACGACCGCGTCGTCCACGACGAAGCCGGTGGAGATGGTCAGCGCCATCAGCGAGAGGTTGTTGAGGCTGAAGCCGAGCCCGTACATGACCGCGAACGTCCCGACGATCGACACCGGCACCGTGATGCCCGGGATGAACGTCGCGGCGGCGCTCCGCAAGAAGACGAAGATGACCAGCACGACGAGGATGACGGCCAGCATCAGCTCGAACTGGACGTCGTGCACCGAGGCGCGGATGGTCGTGGTGCGGTCGGTCAGCACGGTGACCTGCACCGCCGAGGGGAGCGAGCTCTGGAGCTGCGGCAGGAGCTGCTTGACCCGGTCGACGACCTCGATGAGGTTGGCGCCGGGCTGCCGCTGGATGTTCACGATGATCGCCGGCTGATCGCCCATCCATGCGGCCTGCCGGATGTTCTCGGCGCCGTCGATCACGTCGGCCACGTCCGAGAGCAGGAGCGGCGCGTTGTTGCGATAGGCGATCACGAGCGCCTTGTACTGATGGCTCTGGAGGATCTGGTCGTTGGCCGCGATCGTGAACGACTGGAGTGGCCCGTCCAGGCTCCCCTTGGCCTGGTTGACGTTGGCCGCCGCGACGGCGGCGCGCACTTCCTCCATGGTGAGGCCGTTGGCGGCGAGCCGGGCGGGGTTTACCTGGATTCGCACCGCCGGCTTTTGGCCGCCCGAGAGCGTGACGAGCCCCACACCCGGAAGCTGAGCGATCTTCTGCACCAGGCGCGTGTCGGCGAGATCCTCGACGGCCGTGAGCGGCAGCGACCGCGATGCGACCCCGAGCGTCAGCACCGGCGCGTCGGCCGGGTTGACCTTGCTGTACACGGGCGGGTTCGGCAAGTCGCGGGGCAGGAACGTGGTGGCCGCGTTGATGGCCGCCTGCACCTGCTGCTCGGCGATGTCGATCGACAGCGCAAGATCGAACTGCAGGGTCACGATCGACGATCCGCTCGAGCTGATCGAGGTCATCTGCTTGAGGCCCGGTAGCTGGCCGAACTGCCGCTCGAGGGGCGCCGTCACACCGGACGCCATGACGTCAGGGCTCGCCCCCGGATAGAAGGTGACGGTCTGGATCGTCGGGTAGTCGACTTGAGGCAGCGCGGCGACGGGTAGCTGCCGGTACGCGACGAAGCCGGCCAGCACGATCGCCGCCGTCAGGAGCGACGTCGCCACGGGCCGGACGATGAACTGACGGGAGAGGTTCACGCTCCCGGCCGGGGAGTGCGCGGCGGCGCGTTCGGCGCGCCCGCGGGGCCAGGCGCGCTCGGCGCGCCGGCGGGCGCCGCCTTGCGTACGGTCGGCTCGACGCGCGCACCGTCCTGAACCTTCTCCGTGCCGTCCACGACGAGGGCCTCGCTGTCCGTGAGGCCCGAGCTAACCGAGATGATCGCGCCTTCGCTCGGGCCCAGCTGCACGCGGCGCATCTGCACGACCTTGTCGGGCTTGACCACGTAGACGTACGCCCCCTGCGGACCGCGCTGGATCGCCTCCGCGGGCGCCAGGACCGCGTCGTGCAGCACGTCGATCAACACCCGGGCGTTCACGAACTGGTTCGGGTAGAGCGCGCCATCCATGTTGCCGTACGCGGCCTTCAGCCGCACGGTCCCGGTTGCCGGATCGATCTGGTTGTCGATTGCCACCAGCGTGCCCGTCGCGATCTTCGTTCGTCCCTCACGATCGAACGCGTCGACGGGGACCTTGGCGCCCGAGCGGTAGCGCCGCAGGATCGGTTGCAGGCTGTCCTCGGGCACGCTGAACACGAGCGCGATCGGCTCGAGCTGCGTGATGACGACGAGGCCGCCCGTGTCGGATGCCTTGACGACATTGCCCGGATCGACCAGCCGCAGTCCGACCCGGCCGGTGATCGGCGCCGTGATCCGGCAGTAGGTGAGCTGCAGCTTGATCGCGTCGATCAGTCCCGTGTTCACCTTGATCGACGCTTCGGCCTGGTTGACGACCATCTGCTGGGTGTCCAGCTGCTGTCGGGCGATCATTTCCTGCTGCGCCAGCCGCTGATAGCGCTCGAGATCGAGGCGCGCGTTCGCGAGGTTGGCCTGGTCCCGCGCGAGCTGCCCCTCGGCCTGCACGAGCTGGGCCTGGAAGGGGCGGGGGTCGATCTCGGCCAAGAGCTCGCCGGCGTGGACGACCTGGCCCTCCGTGAAGTGCGTCGTCATCAGCTGGCCGTCGACGCGGCTCTTCACCGTGACGGTGTTGAGCGGGGTGACGGAGCCGAGCGCCGTGAGGTAGACGCTCAGGTCGCCGGTGCGGGCCGGCGCGACGACCACCGGGACAGCTCGCGCCGGCTGTCCGACACCAGCACCGGGCGCCTTCGCCGGCAGCTGCGTCATGGCCTGACGACCGTAGGCGATCCAGGCGCCTACCACGAGGAGGCACGCGAGACCCACGAGGATGACGAAAATGCGACCGCGGCCGCGAGCCGGACGTACGCGACCTTCCGGAATTGCTTCGCTTTCTCCCTGCACCCGGGCCCCCTCATCATGCCTGCCGGCCGTTCCCGCGTCGCGAGCCAGCATACCGCGGAACCCACGGACATGCGCAGCACTCGAGGTAGGGTATGCTTCGTAGCCATGCGTCTATCCCGACTACCTTTGGCGCTCACCATGCTGGTCTCGATGGCGGTACCGGCCGCGGCCGATCATCCTAGATCAGCCGACGAGGTCCTCGCCGAGGTTCGCCGAGCGACCGAGCAGTACCGCGATATCGCCCGCGCCCGCGCCGACGGATTCGTGCAGGTCAGCGGCATGGAGGCGCGTCACGGCTATCACTTCATGAACATCAAGGCCCCCGTGCTCACGGCCGCGGGCATGGCCGCCAGCACGCTCGATCTCGCCCGGCCGCCGATGCTGCTGTATGTCGAGCGCGACGGCGTCTGGCGGCTGGCCGGCGTGGAATACGCGCTGGCGGCGCCGCCACGGCCGAATCCGCTGCCCGGCGCCGAGTGGCATCAGCACGAAGCCTCCTGTCACTACCGCGACTATCGGGAGGCGCCCGCGCCGCGGGCGGCCGACTGCCCCACGAAGCACCCGGAGAGCAACGAGCCCTTCGTGCTGTGGCATCCGGCGTTCGCCGTCGCCCACGTGTGGGCCTGGATCCCGAGCCCCGATGGCCCGTTCTCCGAGGAGAACCGTGCGCTGGCGCCGTACGGCGGGATGCCGCGCGCTCCGGGCCATCCGCACCCGCGCAGCGAGACCGAGCTGGCGTACTCGCAGGTCACGCATCGCGTAGCCGGCGGGGTGCTGCTCCTCGTGGCGGTGCTCACCGCCTGGGAGGCGTGGCGTCCGCGGCGCTTCCCCTGGTCGGCGCTTTCGTCGACGGTCTTCGTTCTCTTCGGCCTCTACCTGATTCCAACGTCGGACCCGGAGTCGTGGCCGTGGGGGCCGGGGACCTTCATGGAGATCTTCACCGACCCGCTCGTCTTACAGCACAAGCTCCTGGCTTTGGTCCCGCTCACGTACGGCGTGATCGGCGCGCTGCGCAGCGCCGGCGTCCTGGCGCGCTCCTACTGGTACGCGGTGGTCCCGACCCTCGCGATCCTCGCCGGCGCTTCACTGTTCGTGCACTTCCACGACGGCCGCTTTCACGTCGACGCGATCTACTTGCAGCACGCCGCGATGGGGCTGACGTCGATCGCCGCCGGCGCCCTGATCTTCGCAGGCCGGCGCACGGTTGGCGGCGAGATGCTGATCCGCTGGGGCTGGCCCGGGTTCATCGGCGCGATGGGGCTCATCCTGCTCTTTTACGTGGAGCACTGAGCCGACCCGAGCGTGGCGGGCGAGCAGGAGGTATCGGCGATGAGCGATCTCTCACGTCGTGACGCCGCGAAGCGCATCGTTCGCTTCGGCGCGCTCCTGGCCGCCGGCGGTCTCGCCGGGCCACGGGCGTCCGCGCTCGCACAGGACGATCCAGTTCTCGCGGGGCGGCCCCTGGTTCGTTACCCCGAGAAGACCGATCTGATCTTGTTGACGTCGCGGCCGCCGCAGCTCGAGACACCGATGAAGTACTTCGACCGCGCGATCACCCCGAACGAGGCGTTCTTTGTCCGCTACCATGTGTTCCCGATACCGCTCGAAGTCGACCTGGCCACCTGGCGTCTGCGGATCACCGGACGCGTGGACCGCCCGCTCGAGCTCTCGCTCGACGATCTGAAGACCAGATTTCCCCGCGCGGCGGTGACCGCGGTCAACCAGTGCTCGGGCAACAGCCGCGGACGCTTCACGCCGCGCGTGCTGGGCGGGCAGTGGGGCGACGGCGCGATGGGCAACGCCGAGTGGGTGGGCGCGCGCCTCAAGGACATTCTCACCGCGGCCGGGGTTCGCCAGGGCGCGGTCCAGGCGACGTTCGACGGCCTCGACAAGCCGGCCTTCCCGTCCGTGCCCGACTTCGTCAAGAGCCTCGACATCGCGCGGATCATGGAGGACCAGGACATCCTGGTCGCGTACCAGATGAACGGCGCCCCGCTCCCGATGCTGAACGGCTACCCGGCGCGTCTCGTCGTCCCCGGCTGGTACGCGACGTACTGGGTCAAGAACCTGTCCGAGATCGCGGTGATCGATCACGTGTTCGAGAAGTTCTGGATGAAGCCGGGCTACCGCATTCCGGACAACCCCTGCGGCTGCGTATCGCCGGGCACGGCACCGGCGCGCACCGTGCCCATCAATCGCATGACGGCGCGCTCGTTCATCGCCTCGCCGGTTCCGGGCACCCGTCTGCCCGTCGGCCGGCCCGTCACGCTCAAGGGCATCGCCTTCGACGGCGGCTACGGCATCCAGGAGGTGCAGGTTTCGTCGGATGGCGGCGCCACGTGGCGGCGCGCGGACCTCGGCGGCGATCTCGGCCGCTACTCGTTCCGCGAGTGGGCCTCCACCTGGACGCCGGCCCAGACGGGGCCGGCGCGCATCATGGTGCGCGCGCTCAACCGGATCGGCGAGTCGCAGGGCCGCGAGCCGCTCTGGAATCCCGCGGGCTACCTTCGCAACGTGATCGAGCACATCGACCTGCAGGTCGGGTAGGAGGCCGCCGTGCGACGCCTTCTGGGGCCGGCCGGCCTCCTCCTCGCGCTCGCCACGTCCGTGGCTGCCGCGGCGGACAAGACGATCCCGATGCCGCCCGACCACGCCTACGCGACGCTCAAGCCCGGGCCGGGCGTCGAGGTCACGCGACAGCAGTGCGTGTCCTGCCACTCGACCGACTACATCGTGATGCAGCCGCGCGGTGACGCGAAGCAGTGGGACGGCGTCGTGACCAAGATGATCAAGGTCTTCGGCGCGCCCGTGAACGACCAGGACGCGAAGACCATCGTGGAGTACCTGGCGACGCAGTACGGCAACTAGACGCGATCGAGCTCCGACGGCGTCACGTCGTCCCACGGCGAGGCGGTCGCCTCGTAGCGTTGACGACGCCGGCCGCCGATGCGCGGCCGTCGGCGCCGGCTCAGCCGCTCGAGCGCGCGCGATAGGTCTCGAACAGGGCGTCGAGGATGGTGCGCTCTCGCGCAAAGATCTCGAACGTGCGCGTCGCCATCTGGTGTGCGCCCCGGACCAGCCGCGCGCGCTCGATGGCCGTGGAGCCGACCGGCGAATCGCCATCGCAGGGAGCGATCAGCGCGACGTTCACACCGTCGACGGCCTCGTCGCCGGTGGCCAGGCGTCGGCTGCGGTTGACTGCCTCGTGCATGGAAGCGAAGGCGCGCATCAACGCGGGATAGCGGCGGCCCATCCTGATATAGAAGAGGCTCCGCTCCCAGAGGGCCGGCCGCGCCATCGGCGAATCGCAACGGCTGCTCGCCAGCACCAGGATGTGGGTGCAGCCGTTTTCGATCGCTCGCGCGATCGGGAGAGAGTCGGACACGCCGCCATCGACGTACTCCCGCCCGTCCAGCGTGATCCGTCGGTTGTACAGGACGGGAAGCGCGCTCGAGGCCTTGAGCAGCAGCGGAACCGGCTCCGGCCGTGCCCGCACGTCGAGCAGCTCGTTCAGGCCGGATCGCGCGTCGGTGACCGACAACAGGAACCGGACGCGCGAGGCTCGAATCGCCACGTCGTCGAGCGGCTTGTGCAGCGAGATGACGCGGTCGTACGCGTAGTCGACGTCGACGATCTTGAGCAGCCGCCACGGGTTGATGAAGCGGCGGTTGGCGATGTCGTCGAAGTAGATGGTCATGCCGAGCTTGCCCTGCCCGGAGAGAAAGTACGCGGCGTTCACGGCCCCGGCGGAGGTCGCATAGATCTCGTCGAACACCTCGCGAAAGCCGAGGAGATCGAGCGCGAGGAGGCTTCCGGCGGAGACGACGCCCCGCATCCCGCCTCCCTCGATGATCAGCGCAAGCTTGCGTGATCGGTCCGGCTGAGGGCCGGCTGCCGACGAAGCGCGTTCCAGGATGAGATCGATGACTCTTCTCGGGTGTGTCCCGAAGAGCCCGGCATCCGGCAGCGTGCCGGCCGAACGGCTCATCGCGGAGGCGGATTTCAGCGGCTGTCGAGCGGCACGCGCTCGAGCTTGAAGCCGCGCTCGGCCAGGAGCGGCGTGGGGATACGGACGGACGGGGGGCACGTGGGCTCGGCCGGCGATCCGGGAACGTAGAACACGAGTAGAAGGACGACCACGAGAACGCTCACACGGGCCGGTCGGGGCAAGACGCACCTCCGAGGCCACGAGCATATACCGCCGTTACCGCAGCGCGTTCCTCGAAAATAGCCAGGCGAGAATGGCCGCCCACGGCGACAGGAGGCTGATCAGGAGCGCGGCTTCCCAGGCGACCCGTGCGCATCGCTTCCGCATGCGCGCGCCGTGAATCCTCTGCGTGTCCATCTCCGGAATCTTCCTGACCTCTGGAGGAGCATGCGGTGTGCCAGAGCATCGAGGGTGCGGCGCGACCGCTATTTACGCCGGTTTCCGGCGGATTTCATCGCGCGAGCGCGACGATTTTTTGCCAGGGCGATGCTCAGATCGGTTGCGGAATCTGTGTCGGTCCGGCGATCTGGCTGCCGTATCGTAAAGATTGAATGGGTGGCGCCGAGCTCCTCATCACGATCGCCCACATCCTCACGACCGAGGCCGACCTCACCGAGGCGCTGCGCCTCGTCGTGCGCGAAGTCGTGCGTTTCGTCGGCGCCGAGACCGGCGCGGCGTACCGAGTCGATCGGGAGCGGCGAGTGCTCGTGCCGGTCGCTGCGTATCGCGTGCCCAAGCACGCGCTGCCGATGCTGACGTCGGCGGTCTTGCCGATCGACGAGCCGGGATTCCGCCAGAGCCTGTTTGCCGAGAGCAGCGTCGCGTCGAGCGACGACGTCCAGAACGACCCGCGCTTCGCCTTCGAGCTGTTCCACCGGTTCCCCCACCGCTCGGGCGTGGTCGTGCCGTTCCACATCGACGGCGACGTGGCCGGCGCGCTCTATCTGGTCTGGTGGGAGCGAGCCGAGCGCTTCGACTTGACCCGGGTGTCGATGCTCGAGGCGGTCGGCCAGCAGCTTGCCCTGCTGCTGCGCTCAGCCTGGCTCCACGCCGAGGCCGAGCGCCAGCGCGCCGAGGCGCTCGCCGCCGAGGAGCGCTACCACAGCCTCGTCGAGCACGTGCCGGTCGGCATCTTCCGGACCACGCCGAGCGGCGAGATCCTCGACGCCAACCCGGCGATGGTCGAGATGCTGAAGTTCAAGGACCGCGAGGCCCTGCTGTCCATCAATGCCACATCGCTGTACGTGAATCCCGACGATCGCGAGCGCGGGTACCGCCTGCGCGATGCCGCCGGGGTGACTCGCGACTTTCAGGTCGAGCTTCGCACCAACGACGGCAGCACCGTCTGGGTCCGGATGAACGCGCGCGCCCTCCGCGACGGCGCCCACGACTACTGGGAGGGAACGATCGAGGACATCACCGACCAGCGCCGCGCCGACGACGCCGAGCGCCGCGCCGAGACCTTGCGGGCCGTCGCCCAGCTCGCCAACGCGGCCGCGCACGAGATCAACAACCCGCTCGCCGTGATCGTCGGGCGCCTCGAGCTCCTCCGCCGCGATCTCACCGCCGACCAGCAGGCGAAGCTCAACCCCATCGTCGAGTCGTCGAGGCAGATCGCCCGGATCATCACGCACATGGGCCGACTCACGCGGCTGGAAACCCTCGACGACTTGCCGGCATCCCCGATGCTCGATCTGCGACGCTCGTCCGAGCCGACGAACACGTAAGACCTCGAGGTCAGCGCGCGGGAGCCCCCGGCGGATCCTTGAAGAAGGTCCCGGTGAACACGACGGAGTTGGGGAAGACGACCACCCGCCCCGTCGGACTCAGCGGCTCCCCCGCGAGCTCGTTGAGCTTGACGCGCACGAAGCCGATCTCGGCCACCTCGCCGTGCACGTACCCGAAGGGTCCCTGCAGACTGACCCGATCTCCCACGCGGATCCCGTTGGGCGCCACCATCGTGAAGTAGCCGGCAACCGCCAGGATCACGTTCTGGAGCGCGAAGGCGATGCCCGCCGCCGCGAAGCCGAGCGCGGTCACGAGAGCGGCCATCTCGCTGGTGAAGTGGAAGATCAGCACGAGGGCGACGGCCACCGTGATCACGACGCTCCGGGCGGTCAGCAGCAAGCGTCGGCGCCCCCCGTCAGTGACGTACCGGGCTACCGCGATGCGCCACAGCAGACCGCCCACGAAGATGACGGCGAGGGCGACGACGACCCCCAGAAGGTCGAGAGCCAACCCCTGGAGCGCCTGCCACGATTCGCGATCGATCACCTCGTTCCAGCCCTTGAGATCGCTCGCGTACCGTCGGGCGAGCGCCGCCTCGTCACGCAGCGGCAGCACGACCGCCACCAGGAGCTTCCGTCGCTCGAGTAGGTCGCGGAACTCACGCTGGCTGTCGCTGAGTGACGTCCCGGAATCGGTGGGGTCTTTCGCCAGCGCGCCGAGCCGCGTGAGGATCGGCCGGAGCCCGGCCCTGGCGGCGTTGGCTTCTTCGTCCACGCGACGCACCAGCTCGTTGGTCGCCGTCTCGATGTCGTCGAGGCGGCTCCGGCTGCGCTGCAATGCGAGCAGGCGCTGCACCATCGCCCACGCGCCCGATCCGGGTCCCACCGCCGACGCGACGGGCTGGCCTGCCGCCGGCGAGCGCAGCTCGGGCACGGCCTCCTGGAGCGCCTCGATCTGGTGCTCGAGGTTGTCGTCGGCGCCCGAGCGCGACGAGTCGAGCGCGCGGAGCTGACCGAAGAACTCGAGGCGCGCCCGGTCGAGCTCGAGCTTGTTCTGCACGGCCGCGGCTTGGCGCTCGAGGGCCGATCGCTTCTCGGGCTCGGCCCGGATGCGGGCCCTCAGCCGCTCGACGTCCTTCTCTCCCTGCCGGACGGCCGCCTCGAGCGTCTTCTGTTGCTCCGCGCGACGCCCGGTCGCGCCCGAGGCGACTACCTTGTCGCGGCCGAGCAGCGCCGCCTCGGCGCGCGCCACGTCGAACGCACGGCCGACCAGACGGAGCGCGGTCTGCTCGTCGGCGTGACCGAACACGCCGCTGCCGTCCACGGAGCGCATGACGATTCGCGCCTGGCGATACCACGTCATTGCGCGATTCAGGGAGGCCAGCACCTGGTCCGGCGAGCGCGCCCCGGGCGCATTCGGCTTCGCCTCCGGGGCAGACTTTGCGTCCGGCTTCGCTTCGTCGGCCCTCGCGCGCGGCGGACCGCTCACGCCGAGCATGGTCCCGAGGACGAACAGCGCGAGCAGCAGGCGGCCCGGTGGCCTCCGCATCGATCCCATGAGCTGAAGCTTACGACCTCGATCCGGTCCGGGCCACTGAACGCGCGGCGCCCGTTCGCGAATCGGCGGAGCGGCTCAGCCTCGCCCCAGGCGCGGATCGAGGGCGTCGCGCAGCCCGTCGCCGAGGAGGTTGAAGCCGAGCACCGAGAGCATGATGGCCGCGCCGGGGAAGCAGAAGACCCACCAGGCGCCACTCGTGAAGTACTTGTACGAGTCGGCGAGCATCGCGCCCCACTCGGGTGTCGGTGGCTGCGCGCCGAGCCCGAGGAAACCGAGCGCGGCGGCCTCGAGGATCGCGAAGGCGATCGAGAGCGTCGTCTGCACGATCAGGGGAGGCAGGCTGTTGGGCACGATGTGGCTCGCGAGGACGCGCCAGCCGCTGCAGCCGAGACCCTGCGCGGCCAGCACGAACTCTTGCTCGCGCAGCTCGAGCACCGAGCTGCGGCTCAGTCGCGCGTACGCGGGGATCGACACGAGACTGATCGCGAACAGGGAGTTGCGGAGACCGGGGCCGATCATCGCCACGATCGCGATGGCGAGCAGGGTCGCCGGAAAGGCCAGCACGATGTCCATGCAGAACATCACCACCAGATCGACCCGACCCCTGAGATAGCCGGCGAGGAATCCGAGCGCCGCGCCGATCACGGTCGCGAGCGCGACGGCGCTCATCGCGAGCCCGAGCGACACGCGCGTCGCGTGGAGCACGCGGACGAGAATGTCGCGCCCGAGGCTATCGGTGCCGAACGGGTGCGCGGCGGTCGGCGGCTTGAGCCGCAGGGTGAGGTTCGCGTCCGTTCGGGCGTCGTAGAGGTGGACGACGGGGGTCACGAGCGCCACCAGGACGAAGGCGACGACCATGATCAGGCCCGCCCGCGCCGCCGGGCTCGCCACGAGCCGGCGCCACGCCGCCGAGGCCGGGCTGCGGCCTCGCCCCGCCACCGCGACGGCCCGGCGATCTACCGCGACCTCGAGCGTCGTCATCACTCGTACTTGATGCGCGGGTCGACCGCGGCGTAGAGAACGTCGGTCAAGAGGTTCACGCCCACCACGATGACGGCGATGAAGAGGCTCACGCCCTGCACGATCGCGTAGTCACGGGATTCGATCGACTCGTAGACCCAGAGGCCGATGCCCGGCCAGGAGAAGATCGTCTCGGTGAGGATCGCGCCGGCGAGCAGACGGCCGACCTGGAGCCCGATGACCGTCAGTACGGGGAGCAGCGCGTTTCGGAGCGCGTGCCGCAAGACCACCACGCGGCGCGACAGGCCCTTCGCCTCGGCCGTGCGGATGTACTCGCGCGAGAGCACCTCGAGCATGCTGGCGCGCGTCATCCGCGCGATGACAGCCAGCGGGATCGTCGCGAGCGCGAGCGCGGGGAGTATCAGGTGCCGGAGCGCGTCGGCGAGGGTGGCCCAGTCCCGCTGCAGCGCGGCGTCGAGAATGACGAAGTTCGTCCACGGGACGAACGCGGTCCCGCTGGCGAGACGAAAGCCGGTCGGCAAGATGCGCAGCTGCACGCCGAAGAACCACGCCAGCACGAGCCCGAGCCAGAAGATCGGCATCGACACGCCGGTGAGCGCGCCCAGGCGCGCGAGGCTGTCGAGCACCGAGTTGCGCCACACGGCCGACGCGACGCCGATCGGGATGCCGAACGCGATCGCCACCACGATGGCCGCGATCGCCAGCTCGACCGTCGCCGGGAAGCGCCGCAGCAAATCGCCCGCGACCGGATCGCCGCGGACGATCGACACGCCCAGATCGCCCTGGAGCGCGTGGCCGACGTAGAGGACGTACTGCTGCCAGATCGGCCGATCGAGCCCGAGGCGGGCGCGGACCTCGGCGACCTTCTCGGGGGTCGCCCGCTCGCCGAGCATCGTCAGCGCCGGGTCGCCCGGAATCAGATGGATGAAGCTGAAGACGAGGACGGAGACGCCCAGGAGCACGGGGACGATGGTGAGGCTTCGCCGGATGGCGTACCGCCTCACCGCGCCGTCCTCCCGTTTACCGGCGCGCCCCGCGTTACTGCATCTCGACGGTGTTGAAGTACTCGGACCCCGTCGGGTGCGGCACGTAGCCCTTCACGCGCTTCGCGAGCGCCAGCGGCGGCTGGTTGTTGGCGATGAAGAGCCGCCCGACGTCGTCGCGCAGAAGCTGCTCGGCCTGCCGGTAGAGCTTCGCCCGCTCCGACTGCTGCGTGAGCTTCTGGGCGCGCAGGAGCACGTCGGCCAGCGGCTTGTTGCCATAGAAGCCCTCGCGCGCGGCGCCGGGCTGGCAGAAGAAGTAGCACAGGAAGTTGTCGGGATCGCCGTTGTCTCCCGTCCAGCCGAGCATGTAGAGCGGCATCTGCCCGTTCTTGCGGCGGTCGAGGTACACCGCCCACTCGGTCGTCTGCAGCTGGGTCTTGATGCCGACCTTCGCGAGATCCGCCGCCATCGCTTCGGCGATCTCCTTCGGATTCGGGAAGTACGGCCGCGAGCGCGACATGTACCAGAAGACCAGCGGCTCCTTCTTGCCGTCCTCCCAGGTGACGTCGGACAGACCTTGCGAGTGGCCGGCCTCGCGGAGCAGCGCCTGAGCCTGGCTCGGGCTGTACTCGTAGTCTTTCAGCTCGCGGTTGTAGCCCCAGAGCGCCGGCGGCTGGAACTGGCTGGCCACGAGTCCGGTGCCCCCGTAGAGGGCGTCGACGATCCCGCGCTTGTTGATCGCGTGCGCGAAGGCCTGACGCACGCGCTTGTCCTGGAATTCCTTCACCTTGTAGTTGAAGGCGATGTAGCCCGTCGTGTTGGTCGGGCGCAGGAGCAGCTGGAGACCCGCATCGTTCTTGACGACGCCGACGTCGTCGGGATTGAGACCTTCCATGCCGTGGATCTCGCCGGCCTTGAGCGCGCCGAGCCGCTGCGAGTTGTCCTTGATGTTGCGCACGACGAGGCGCTTGATCTTGGGCTTGGGACCCCAGTAGTCAGGGTTCGCCTCGAGGACGACCTCCTGGTTCGGCTTCCACTCGACGAACTTGTACGCCCCGGTTCCGATCGGGTGCTTGCCGAACTCCGTCCCCCAGCGCTCCACGGCCTTGGGGCTCGCGATGTCGAAGACGAACATCGCCAGATTCGCGAGGAAGGGCGCCTGCGGCTCCTTGAGCGTGATGCGCACGGTGTGCGGGCCGACAGCCTCCACGGCGCTGACGATCGACTTGTCGTCGAAGCCCCCGAACTGCGCCTCCCAGTATTCGAAGGTCTGACCGGCCTTCACCTGGTTGTCGTGCTGGGGATGGCTCGCCTTCCACCACCGCTCGAAGTTCCAGACGACCGCGGCGGCGTCGAGCGGCGTGCCGTCGTGGAACTTCACCGACCGGCGGACCTGGAACGTCCACACCTTGCCGTCGCGCGAGACCTCCCACTTCTCGGCCAGCGCGGGCTCGACCTCGGTGGTGGCACCGCGGTACTTGACGAGACCGTCGAATATCTGCCGGGTGAGGCGCGAGGAGATGCCGTCGGTGATGACGGCCGGGTCGAGCTGGACGGGCTCGCCCTGCGCCCCGAAGACGAATGTCTGACCTGATGCCGGTGCCGCCGCCGCGCTCAGGAGAGCCGCGATGGCCAGGGACGTGAGCGTGAGAAAGCGCATAGGAGGAACCTCCTTGAAAAAGACCCGGCACTCGAGCGCCGTTCGGGCCGGCCCATTATCGCAGGTTGGCGCCGTGCTCGCTGCCGGCTGTCCCCCGGGCTGGGGCCCCGGTCGGCCGGGGCGCGCCTGCAGTGGCTCGAACCACGAAAAGCGTTGTATGGTCCCAGCATGAGCGATTCCTCCGACGTGCGCCGCTATCTCGAGAACTGGCAGGACGAAGTCGACAGCGCCTGGGAATATCGCGCGATGGCGCGAAGCGAGCCCGATCCCCGGCTGGCGAAGGTGTACGCCAACCTGGCGGCGATGGAGGAGGGCCACATCGGCTTCTGGGAGGATCGCCTGCAGCGTGCGGGGGCGCCCGTGCCGCCGCGGCGCGCCTCGTGGCGCAGCCGCTTGCTCGGGGCCATCGCGCGGCGTCTTGGCCCCGATCTGGTGCTCCCGACGATCGCGGCGAAGGAGCAAGTCGAGCAGAACGGCTACGTGAAGCAGCCCGAGACCGCCGGCACCCCGATGCCCGGCCACGAGCGGTGGCACGCGAAGGTGTTGCACCAGCTCGTGTCGACCCAGCCGCGCGGTCTGCAGGGGAGCTTTCTCGGTCGGCTCGAGGGCCGGCATCGATCGGTCGGCGGCAATGCGCTGCGCGCGGCCGTCCTCGGCGCGAACGACGGGCTCTGCTCGAATCTCAGCCTGGTCATGGGCGTGGCCGGCGCATCGATCGACAGCCACGGCATCCTCGTGACCGGTCTGGCTGGGCTCCTGGCGGGGGCCGGCTCGATGGCGCTCGGCGAGTGGGTGTCGGTGACGAGCTCACGCGAGCTCGCGCAGCGCGAGATCCGCATCGAGGCGAGCGAGCTCCGGGAGGATCCCGAAGGCGAAGGTGAGGAGCTGAAGCTCATCTACGAGGCCAAGGGCCTGAGCCCGAGCGAGGCCGAGACCATGGCCCGGCGCCTCCTGGCCGATCGAACGACCGCCATCGACGCGCTCGCCCGCGAGGAGCTCGGCATCGACCCCAAGGATCTCGGCGGCTCTGCGTGGGAAGCGGCCGTGGCCTCGTTCGCCCTGTTCGCGCTCGGCGCCGTGGTGCCGATCCTGCCGTTTCTGTTCTTTCGCGGGACGCTCGCGGTGGCGTCGAGCGCGGTCGTGAGCGCGCTGGCGCTCTTCGGGCTCGGAGCCGCGATCACGGTGTTCACGGGAACGCCGGTATGGCGCTCCGGTGGCCGCCAGCTCCTGCTGGGCCTCGCGGCGGCCGGACTGACCTTCGGTATCGGCAAGCTGATCGGCATCGCGATACCCGGGTGACGAGCCCGCCCGTGTCGTCGCGCCGCGCGCCCGCGTCGTCCACCGCGCGCCCGTTCAAGGCCGTGATCTTCGACGCCTACGGCACCCTGCTCCGGAACGACGATCTCGTGCTGATCCCCCGTCGAATCGTGGCCGATCACGGCCTGTCCGCGCGCATCGAGGAAGTCTGGCGCGCGTGGTCCGAGCTCTATTTCGAGGCGACACAGCTCGCGCCGTTCCGGACGCTGCGCGAGATCGAGGCGCAGATCTTGCCGCGCGTGTTGCGGCAGTTCGACGTCGGCGCGGACGCGGCCCCGTACGTGGAGCTCTTCTTCCAGGTGACGACGACGATCGAGCTGTACCCGGAGACCCGCGAGGTGTTGAACGCCCTCGGACGCGTGCGTTCCGCGATCGTTTCGAACGCCGACCACGAGCACGTGGCGGCGTGGAACTTCAGCCTGCCGGTCGAGTTCATCCTGATCTCCGAGAGCGTGCGCGCCTACAAGCCGCACCGGCTCGTCTTCGAGCGAGCGCTCGAGCGGCTGGGACTCGCGCCCCACGAAGTCCTGCACGTCGGCGACAGCGACGTCGACGACGTCAAGGGCGCGAAGGAGGCCGGCCTGCGCGTCGCGTGGGTCAACCGCGACGGGCGCGCGCGCCGCCCCGACGTGCCCCCGCCCGACTTCGAGATTCGCGATCTCAGCCAGCTGCTGCTCCTGCTGCGGCACGACTAGCCTCGACTCCGGCCGCCTTCGGTTGACAACCGGAGAACCGCCACCGACACTGACGGCGGCTCGAGTCGATCTCTCGGCGGCAGGAGGCAAGCATGCCCGTCTCGTTCGAGCGGCGCGGACCCATCGGCATCGTCACCCTGAGTCGTCCCGAGGCGCGCAACGCGTGGGGCGCCGATTTCAACGAGGGTCTCGCGCGCCATTTCGCCGCCATGGAGGACGACGACGAGATCCGCTGCGCGGTCCTGACGGGTGACGACGCGGGCGGCGCGTTCTCCGCGGGCGCGAACCTCAAGGATCTCCGAACCCACACGATGGAGTCGGCGGCTGACTTCATCAAAAGCATCGCCAAGCGGCGCGCTCGCGCCTTCGAGGTCCTCGGAAACTTCCCCAAGCCGATCGTCGGCGCCGTCAACGGCTACGCCGTGGGCATCGGCTGCATCGTCACCTTCTGCTGCGACCTGCTGGTGGCCTCCGAGCGGGCCGAGTGGCGGCTGCCGCAGGTGACGCTCGGCATCCTGCCCGCGTACGGCGGCAGCACGCGGCTCGCGCGCTGGGTCGGGAGAGGCCACGCGATGCGCCTGGCCATGGGCTTTCCGCTGACGGCCCAGGAAGCCCACCGCATCGGGCTGGCGCAGTGGCTGGTGCCTCACGGCAAGCTGATGGACCAGGCCCTGGAGGTGGCCGGCCACATCGCATCCTTGCCGCCGCTCGCCGCGCGCCTCACGAAAGAATCCCTGCTGACGGGTCTCGACATCCCAAATCTGTCGGATGCCTCCCTCGTGGATCTCTACCGGTTCGCGACACTCGAGCTGACCGAGGACAAGGCCGAGGGGCACCGAGCCTGGCGCGAGAAGCGCAAACCGGCATTTCGCGGACGGTAGCGCGACGCCTGACGGGCGCCGACGGCAAACGCCGGGTCTCTTTCCAGCCGCGCAAGGAGAGCGTCATGAGCCCGATCACGACCAAGGACGGCACGGCGATCTATTACAAGGACTGGGGCAATGGACAGCCCGTGGTCTTCAGCCACGGCTGGCCGCTGAGCGCCGACGCCTGGGAAGACCAGATGGTGTTTCTCGGTGCCCGCGGCTACCGTTGCATCGCCCATGACCGCCGCGGCCACGGGCGATCGAGCCAGCCCTGGAGCGGCAACGAGATGAACACCTACGCGGACGACCTCGCCGAGCTCGTCGCGGCGCTCGATCTGAAGAACGCGATCCACGTCGGCCACTCGACCGGCGGCGGCGAAGTCGCCCGCTACATCGGCCGCCATGGAACCCAGCGTGTGGCGAAGGCCGTGCTGATCGGCGCGGTGCCGCCGATCATGCTGAAGACACCCGCCAATCCCGGCGGGTTGCCGATGGAAGCGTTCGATCAGATCCGCGCCGGCGTCCTCGCCGATCGCTCCCAGTTCTTCAAGGATCTCAGCGCGCCGTTCTACGGAGCCGACCGGCCCAACGCCAAGGTCTCGCAGGGGCTGCGGGACTCGTTCTGGCTCCAGGGAATGCTGGCCGGGTTCAAGGGCGTCATCGACTGCATCAAGGCCTTCTCCGAGACGGACTTCACCGAGGACCTCAAGAAGTTCGACGTGCCGACCTTGATCCTCCACGGTGACGACGACCAGATCGTGCCGATCGGCGCCTCGGCCCTGCTCTCGTCCAAGATGATCCGCACGGCCACGTTGAAGGTCTATCCGGGCGCGCCCCACGGCATGTGCTCGACCCACAAGGACCAGGTCAACGCGGATCTGCTCGCCTTCTTCAAGGCCTGAGCGCCATGACGTTGCGCGAGCGAATCGGCGTCGATCTGGGGGGCCGCAAGCGCCTGGAGGACGGCCTCGCCTGGGCGGCCGCGAACGGCGTGCACTACGTCGACATGTGCCTCGAGGGCGCGCCGGACCATCCCAATGCGCCCGCAACGTGGACCGCCGAGCGCACGGCGGCTCTTCGCGTCACGTGTGAGCGACACGGTATTCACCTGGGCCTGCACTCGGCCTCGGCCGTCAACGTCGCGGAGACGTCTCCGCTCCTGGCCGACGCCGCCGAGCAATACCTCAGGACGTACATCGACCTCGCGCGGCGTCTTGGCGCGGAGTGGATCGTCGTCCACGCGGGCTACCACTTCACCGGCGACTACGCGGCTCGCCGCGCCGCCAGCCTCGAGCGCCTCCAGCGCGCGGCCGCGCTCGCCGAGCGGGCCGGCGCGCGCCTGCTCCTGGAGAACCTCAACCGAGAGCCCGAGCACGCCGAGATCCGCTATCTCGCCCACAACCTCGAGGAGTGCCGCGAGTACTTCGGCCGCATCCAGTCGCCGAGCCTCGGCTGGGCATTCACGGTGAATCACGCGCATCTCGTCCCCGAAGGCATCGACGGCTTCCTCGACGCGCTGGATCTCGGGCGGTGCGGCGAGGTGCGGGTGGCCGACAGCCACGGACGCTACGAGGAGCACCTGCGCCCCGGCGAGGGCTCGATCGACTTCAGGCGCATGTTCTCGCGCATCGAGGGCGGGGGATACCGCGGCCACTACATGATGGCGTTCGGCGCGCTGGACGACATGCTGAAGGGACGCGAAACACTCGTGCGCGCCGCCGGCGTCTGACCGCGAGGCCCCGATGAGCATACGCATCGTGCTTGTCGTCGCTCTGCTGCTGCAGCCGGGCTGGTCGCCGGCCGCGGATTTCAAGCCCAAGCTCCCGGCCGGGCTTCAAGAGGACGCGGCGCAGATCCCGGACGACAACCCGATCACGCCGGAGAAAGTTGCGCTCGGCAAGAAATTCTTCTGGGACACGCGCTGGTCGGCGTCGGGAACGGTGGCCTGCGTCAGCTGCCACCGGCCCGAGCACGGTTGGAGCGATTCGCGTCGATTCTCGACCGACTTCGCGGGCCGGCCGACGCCGCGGCACGCGCCGACGATCGTCAACCGGCTTTTCAGCGACCAGCAGCACTGGTCGGGACTGCGGCCCTCGCTGGAGGAGCAAGCCGGGAAGGACGTGAACAAGACGGACGAGAAGGTGATGCAGCAGCTGGGAACGATCCCGGCCTATCGCGCTGAATTCCGCGCGGTCTTCGGCCGCGACTTCGATCCCGAGGGCGTGGCCCAGGCGATCGCCGCCTACGTGCGCACGATCCTCTCGGCCGACTCCCCCTACGATCGCTTCCAGGCGGGCGACCGGAGCGCGATGTCCCTGTCGGCCCAGCGAGGTCTGCGCCTGTTCGAAGGCAAGGCGATGTGCTCGCGGTGCCACGCGGGCTTCAATTTCACCGGTGAGGGCTACCGCAACATCGGCGTGGGTATGTCGGGGAAGAATCCCGATCTGGGCCGGTATACCGTCACCGGAGATGATCCCGACCGGGGCGCGTTCAAGACGCCGACGCTCCGGGACGTGGCCCGGCGCGGGCCGTACATGCACGACGGCAGCGAGACGACGCTCGACGACGTGGTCGCGTACTACGATCGGGGCGGCGTGAAGAACCCGTGGCTCTCGTCGGACATGAAGCCGCTCGGGCTCACCGCGCAGGAGCGTGCCGATGTGGTCGAGTTCATGAAGGCGTTGACGGGCCGGATCGACCCCGAGGTGAGCCGCCCGCCCGACCTGCCGAAATAGGCTCGCGATCTCGACGTCGCAATCGTGAGCCCCATCGACAGTCTGGAGCTGCTCGCGCAGTACGGGTTCGTGATTCTTCCGATCCTCGTCGTGGCCGAGCAAGTCGGGGTTCCGCTGCCAGCGGTGCCGGCCCTCCTCGGTGTCGGCGCGCTCGCCGCGGGCGGGCGCGGCAGCATCCCGCTCGTGCTGGGCGCGATCGCCGTCGTCGCCCTCGCCGTCGATCTGGGATGGTACGAGGTGGGCCGGCGGCGCGGCGCCAGCGTCCTGGCGCGGCTCTGTCGCCTCTCCCTCGAGCCCGATTCGTGCATCCGGCGAACCCAGGACGTCTTCGCCCGCTACGGCGTGCAGGGCATGCTCGTGGCCAAGTTCCTGCCGGGGCTGACGACGGTCATGCCGCCCCTGGCCGGCATCTTCGCCGTGGGGCGCCTGCGGTTCGTCGTCTACGAGGTGCTCGGCGTCCTGTTCTGGGCGGGGCTCTGGATGGGGCTGGGCTACGTGTTCAGCGACGCGATCGCGACGATCGCGGCTCGGCTCGCCCGGATGGAGCGGGTGCTGGGCGTCGTCGCCGTGGCCGCGATCGCGGGCTACATCGCGGTCAAGTACGTCCGCCGCCGGCTCTTCATCCGCGCGCTCCGGATCGCCCGCATCTCGCCGCAGACGCTGAAGAGTCGCATCGATGCCGGGGAGGACGTCACGATCGTCGATCTCCGGACGCGGCTCGAGGTCGAGGCGACGCCCTTCGCCATCCCGGGGAGCCGCTGGATGTCGATCGACGACCTCGACCAGCACCAGTGGGAGCTCCTGCGTTCGCGGGAGCTCGTCCTCTATTGCTCCTGACCCAACGAAGCCACGAGCGCCCGGGTGGCGCTTGAGCTGAGACGCCGGGGGATCACGCGAGTTCACCCGCTGCAGGGCGGCCTCGCCGGCTGGATGACGCTGAACTTCCCCGTCGTGGAGCTCACGCTACCGCCCGCACGGGCAAGCGAGGGCGCGACCGCGACGTAGCTCGCCCGATCGGCCGGCGAATCTAGATGGCGCCCGCGGCGATGTTGACGGTGAGCGCCAGGAGCGCGGCGTTGAACAGGAAGGACACGACGCCGTGGGCGGTGGCGGTGCGACGGATCAGCTTGCTGGTGATCGCCACGTCGGACACCTGTGACGTCATGCCGATGACGAACGAGAAGTAGATGAAGTCGAGGTAGTCCGGGTGCGGGTCGTCGCCCGGAAATGCCATGCCCCGTCCAGCGGTCTCGTCGTAGAACTCGTGGGCGTAGTGCAGCGCGAACATCGTGTGGATGAACGCCCACGACAGGAGAATGGTCACGGTGGCCAGGACGAGATGGCTCGGCGGACGCACCGCGCCGACGGCGGCAGTGCCGAGCTCGGCGAAAATGGCGGCGAGGCTCGCCAGCGCCGCCGCCACCGTACACGCCAGGATCGCGAGCTGTCCCTCGTCCTGCTCAGCGGCATTGCGGCGGATGCGCCTGACGTCGGAGGTCGCGACCAGGTGGAACGCGAGGCCGAGGTAGAGCGCGACCGCGATGTCCCAGCCGGTGAGCAGCCTCGTCGCGAACCGCCAGTCCGTCACGAACGCCGTCGCGGCGATCACGACCAGACCGACCGCGACCGAGGTGAAGAGCCGCGGCCGAACGCTCACGACCCGGAACAGCAGCGGCGGACGGCGATGCCCGGGACTCACGCCGCGAACATATCATCATCGACTCCGCCCGCCCGCACGATGCTGGCCTAGACCTTGAAGGTCTGGTAGGGTCCGATCGTGGAGCGGAGACCCGAGCCGCGGTTCGATTGGTTCATCCCCATCGACGGCGACGGCGCGCACATCGGGACGTGGCGCGCGGAGCGGCCGCCGACGTTCGACTACCTGCGCCAGGTCGTGGAGACCGCCGAAGCCGAAGGCTACTACTCGCTCCTGATCCCGACGCGATTCGCCAACGGACTCTTCGGGGAGACGGCGCCGCTGGCGGAGACGTGGACGACGGTGACGGCGCTGGCCGCGGTGACACGCCGCATCCGCTTCCTGGTCGCGATCCGGCCGGGATTCATCTCGACGGGCCTCTTCGCCCAGATGGCGGCGGCGCTCGATCAGATCAGCGGCGGGCGACTCGACATCAACGTGGTGCCCGGCGGGATCCAGGGGGATTTCGAGCGCCTCGGCGTCACGATCGACCACGACAAGCGCTACGAGCAGGGGGAAGAGTTCATCGCCGCCCTGCGAGCGCTGTGGGCGACGCCGGAGCCCGTGGTGTTCGAGGGGAGCACGGTGCGGTTGAAGGGCGCGGTGGTGTCGCCCGGGCCGGTGGCGGGCGGACCGCGCTTCTACGTCGGTGGCGCCTCGCCGCGGGCGCTCGAGTTCGCGGCGGCCGGCGCCGAGGTGTACCTGGCGTGGATCCAGCCGCTCGACGAGATCGCGAAGCTGCTGGATCGCGTACGAACGGCGTACCGCGCCAAGGGCCGCCGGCCGGTGTTCGGTCTGCGCACGCACCTGGTCGTGCGCGCGACGGAGCGCGAGGCGTGGGCGGCCGCCGAGGAGCTGATGTCGCAGGTGGACGAGCGCGTGGTCGCGCAGCGGCGGACCGCGTTCGCGGGGACGCCGATGGTCGGCCAGCAAGCGCAGCTCCGGACCGAGCTCCGCGAGCGCTCGCCCCGGCTCTGGAACGGGATCTCGAAAGTGCGCGTGAACCTCGGGACGGCGATCGTGGGCGATCCCGAGCAGGTGACGTCCGAGCTCGCCGGGTACTGGCGCCTCGGCATCGACGAGTTCATCCTGTCCGGCTTCCCCCACGTGGAGGAGTGCCGGCGCGTGGCGTCGAACGTGCTGCCGGGCCTGCGCGCGGCGATCGAACGAGAGCGATTGGCATGATCACCGACGTCGAGTCCTATCTGCGCTTCTTCGACAGCGTGCGCCGGCGGACCGAGCGCGACGTGGCCGCGCTCCCGGCGGCGGCGGCAGCGTGGCAGCCGCCCGCGGCGGGCGGCGAGGCCGGCTGGGGCATCGGCGAGCTCGTCGGCCACATCGGCGCCACGCGTCTCTACTTCGCCAGCGCCTATCGCGGCGAAGGCTGGATCCTGACGGCGCCCGACATCGATCGCACGGACCAGCGGACGTGGCTTCCGTGGCTCCGGTCGTCGGCGGACCGCTTCGTCTCACTGCTTCGCGAGACGCCGGCCGAGTGGCTCGCGCGCCGGATCGAGATGGTCGACACCCCCGGCACGCTGCCCGGCTGGCGACTCCTCATGATGATGGTCGAGCACGAGGTGCACCATCGCTCGCAGATCGACACCTACGCCGGCCTCCTGGGCTGGCCGGTGCCCCACATCTTCGAGCGGTCCTTCGAGAGCATCACCGCCCTTCAGCCCGAGCAACGCGCGCGTCACCAGCGCTGATCCCAGCGAGCGCGCCGCTCGCCTGGAGCGGTCAGGCGTACCCGGCCGCGTGTTGGCGTGGACGCGGCGCGCGACCTTGGCTAGACTGGACGACGCGATGAGAGGATGCGGCCCCGCGATCGCTGCCGTGACGTCGGCGACGAGACTGGAGGAACGCCCGCGATGACGACCACGGCGCCCGCGGTCAACCCACCGTTCGCGGCCGACTACGACGCTCCGATCCCGTACATACAACGGACGCGCGACTACTATCAGGTGCTCGGCTTCAACCCCTATCGGTGGGCTCACTTCGCCGACGTGCCGTTCACGCCGCTCGGGACGCCGCTCGGCGAGGCTCGGGTGGCGCTGATCACGACGGCGGCGCCGTTCCAGCCGGGCGTGGGTGATCAGGGCCCCGGCGCGGCGTACAACGCCGCGGCCAAGTTCTATCAGGTGTACTCGCTGTCGACCGAGACCATCCCCGATCTCAGGATCTCGCACGTCGGCTACGACCGCCTGCACACGACCGCCGCAGACATCAACACGTATCTGCCGCTGGCGCAGCTGAAGACCGCGGCCGCCGCGGGTCGGATCGGGTCGCTCGGGCCGCGGCTTCACGGCCTGCCGACGAACCGGAGCCACCGGGTGACGATGGAGACCGATGTCCCGGAGCTGCTGCGCCGCTGCCACGAGGACGGAGTCGGCGCCGCCGTCCTCGTCCCGAGCTGACCCGTGTGTCACCAGACCGTGAGTCTGGCGGCCCGGCACCTGGAGGCGAACGGGATCTCGACCGTGATCGTGGGCTGCGCCAAGGACATCGTGGAGTTCTGCGGCGTGCCGCGCTTCCTGTTCAGCGATTTCCCGCTCGGCAACTCGGCCGGGCGTCCGTTCGACGTCGAGTCGCAGAGGCAGACGCTCGAGCTGGCGCTCCAGGTTCTCGAGCGCGCGCCCGGCGGACGCACCACGGTGCAATCCCCGCTTCGCTGGAGCGAGGACGCGTCGTGGAAGCGCGACTACCTCGATCTGACCAAGCTCTCACCCGACAAGATCGCCGAGCGGAAGAAGGAGTTCGACGAGGTGAAATCCATCGCGCGCGCCAAGCGCGAGGCATCATGAGCAAGCCGTTCGCCCGTGTCCGCATCCTCGATTTCACCCGCTACCTCGCGGGGCCGTACGGCACCTACCAGCTGGCGCTCCTGGGCGCCGACGTCGTGAAGATCGAGTCGCACGAGGGCGACGACACGCGCAACCAGCTCGCCGACCGCACGTGGGCGGAGCGGAAGATGGCGCCGTCCTTCCTCGCGGTGAACGGCAACAAGCGCAGCATCACCCTCGACCTCCGCAAGCCCGAAGCCGTGACGATCGTCAAGAAGCTCACGGCGACCGCCGACGTCGTCTGGGAGAACTTCCGCGGAGGCGTGATGGATCGGCTGGGGCTCGGATACGAGGCGCTCTCCGCCGTGAACCCGCGCCTCATCTACTGCGCGGTCTCCGGCTTCGGCCAGACCGGCCCCGAGCGGACGACGGCCGCCTTCGACGGCAAGCTCCAGGCGATGTCCGGAATCATGTCGATCACCGGCGAGCCCGCGCACGGCCCGACCCGCGCGGGGTTCGCCATCTGCGACACGATCGGCGGCATGACGGCGGCGCTGGCGGTGGCGAGCGCGCTCTACCAGCGCACCCACACCGGCCGCGGTCAGCTCGTGGACGTCGCCATGCTGGATGCGGCGCTGGCCTTCATCCCCGGGACCGTCTCCGAATACACCGTCGCGGGCATCGAGCCGCGGCAGATCGGCAACGGCTCTGTGAGCCGCAAGCCGACGGCGAGCCGGTTCCGTGCGCGCGGCGGCTACGTCGTGCTGGCGGTGCTCACCGAGAAGCAGTTCGCGAGCCTCATGACGACGCTCGGTCGCGCCGATGCGCTCGCCGATCCACGCTTCAAGGATTGGCCCGCGCGCACGGCGAACGAGCCGGCGCTGCGCGAGATCATCGAAGCGGCGCTCGCGGCCGACGATCCCAAGAGCTGGGAGGCCCGCCTGACGGCCGCCGACGTGCCGTGCGGGTCCATCTGGAAGATCGACGAGATCGTCAAGCACCCGCAGCTCGAGCACCGCGACGTGCTCCAGACGATCGACTCGCGCTACGGCCCGATGCGGCTGGTGGGCGCCGGGTTCCGGCTCGAGCACGGCAGCCCCGGGCTCGATCGAGAGCCGCCGACGCTCGGCGAGCACACCGACGAGATCCTGAAAGAAGCCGGTTACGCGGCCGAGGAGATCGCGCGGCTGCGGCGCGACGCGGTCATCTGATCGTGGCCCAAAAACCTGGTCTCGGCCTCATGATGGCAGGCGCGCTCATCGCCTTCGCAGGCTTCTGCATCGTGCTGGTCAGGGTCTTCGAAGTGCCCGACTATGGCGTCTTGCTCGTGGTCGGCCTCGGGTTGTTCGCGCTCGGGGTTGTCCGCCGGCTCACCGGCGGGGGCCGAGAGTAGAGGCGGCGTTCCGGCGTGAGTCAGCGTATCGCGAGGCCCGGCATCGTGAAGCGTTGCGCGTCCAGCTCGGTGATGAGCGCCGTCGACTGAGCGGACGTCAGCGCGACCAGTGGCGGGCGGACCGACGCCCAGCCCGCGTCGTGGCCGTGATGGGCGATCGCGGCCTTGAGCGCCGGGATCATTGGGAACTTCTGGAACACGCCGCGGATCACGTCGAGCCGCGCCTGCTGGGCATCGGCGCCCTCGGCCCGCCAGGTGTCGTAGAGCCGCGCGATCGGTCCCGGGTGGACGTTGGCCGTGGCGCTGATGCAGCCGGCGCCCCCGTGGCGCATGTTCTGGAGCAGAAAGGTCTCGGAGCCGGCGAACACGTCGAAGCCGGCCTTCGCGAACGCGTCGAGGAACGCCTTCGTGTTGCTCCAGTCGCCCCCGCTGTCCTTCATGCCGGCGACCTGCGCCGGATAGGCGGCGAGCAGGCGCTCGACGAGCCCGAGCGTGATCGGCACCTGGGCGACGGGCGGGATGTGATAGACATACACGCGCAGCCGCGCATCCCCCACGCGCTCGATGACTTCCGCGAAGCTCCGGAACAGGCCGTCGTCGCTCACGCCCTTGTAGTAGAAGGGCGGCAGCATCAGCACGCCGCCGCAACCGACCTTCATCGCGTGGGCGGTCAGCCGCACCGAATCGGTCAGCGCGCAGCAGCCCGTGCCCGGCATCATCCGCGCGGGATCAAGCCCGGCCGCCACCAGCCGATCGAGCAGCTCGATCTTCTCTTCGACCGACAGCGAGTTCGCCTCCGAGTTCGTGCCGAAGATGGCCAGGCCGACGTTCTGGGACAGAAGCCAGCGGCACTGGCGGACGAAGCGCTCGGGGTCGGGCGCGAGGTCCGCGCCGAACGGGGTCACGACCGGGGAGAGCACGCCGGTGATACGCGGCACGTCGGTCACGTTGTCGCCTCCTGTCGCGTGGTGCGCGCGGCAGGCCGTCGCGGGGCTGGGGCGCCGCCGGCCGAGGCGCGCATCTGAACGAGGATACTCGATTTGCGAAGGGCCCTGACAACAGAGTACCCTCCGGCCCACCGCCGATGAGACTTCAGGGATTTCCGGGCGCTGCCCTCGTCGCCGGCGCTGGCCTCTTCCTCGCGATGACCGCCCTGCTGGCCGCGTCGCGCGCGCCTGAGGACACGCCGTCCTTCCGGCTCCACGTCGCGGTACCAGACCCGCTCTTGCTCGCGAGCGGCGCCGCGTTCACCTTGGCGGTCGCCATCGTGATCGGCATCGCCCTCTCGCGCGACCGGCGTCGCGAGGAGGTCGAGCGCGAGGAGGAGCCGTCGAAGCTTCCGTGGTGGCTCCGGGCGATCTTGCGAGCGCTGCCGCTCCTGCCGCTTCTCGCAATCCTGGTCGCCTTCTCGTTCGGGTGGCAATACGTCGAGAGCTCGCTGCTCGCCTGGAGCCGCTTCGTGATGTTCGCCGGGTCGGACCCCGGAGCGCCTCAGCCCGAGCTTCCCGTGCTCTCCCTGCCGTGGCTCGGATGGCTCGTCGGCCTGCTGCTGCTCCTGGCCGGTCTCGCGACGCTCGCGGTGGCCCTGCTGCTGCTGTTCGCCGAGCGCATCGCCCGGTGGTGGGAGCGCCGCGATGGCGACGACGCGGCCGAGCCGCTGAGCGAGGCGGTCCAGGAAGGCCTCGACGATCTGGCGAGCGAACCGGACGCCCGCCTGGCGATCATCAAGTGCTACCGGCGCTTCGAGCGCGTCGCGGCGCGCGCCCGGGTGGTGCGGGCGCCCTGGCAGACGCCGGACGAGTTCATGCGCGAGGCTCTCCGACGCCTGGTGCTGCCGCGTCGCGCGGTGGATCGGCTGACCCGTTTGTTCGAGCTGGCGCGGTTCAGCGCCCATCCGCTCGGGTCGGCGGAGCGCGACACGGCCCGCGCCTGTCTGGAAGACATCCGATCCGAGCTCGAGCGCGCGGAGGCGACCCTTGGCGCCTGAGCCGGGCCGCGGCGCCGGCTTCGTCGCCGCGCTCGTGATCCTGGTCGCCCTCGGCGCCGCGGTCTCGCTGACGGAGTTTTTCGTCGCGCCGGGATACCGGCAGACGGCGATCCGGCTCATCTCCGCCGTGATCTTGCTCGTCGCCCTCTCGCGCGTCCGAGCGATCGTGCTGGCCTCCGTCGAGCGCCGAGCGGCGTGGGGCGCCGGCGCGATCGGGGAGGGCTCGCCGGACCGACACGCCACGGACTCGCGCCTGGCGCGCTTTCGCGACGAGATCAGATTCAGCGTGCGGAGCCAGTCCTACTTCGAGCACCTCTTGTGGCCGAGGCTCGTCGCGCTCGCGCGCGCCCGCGGCGGCTCGGCCGAGACGCTCGAGAAGCCTCCGGGACGGAGGTTCGGCCTCGGTCCGTCCATCGACGCGCTGGCTCGCGTCATCGCGTCGCTCGAGACGCGCCGGTGAAGCTCGACCGGGTCACCGAGCGAAGCCGGGAGATCCTGGGCTCGCTCGCGCGCGTGATCGTCGGCAAGGGCGACGTGCTCGAGCGCATCCTCGCCGGGATTCTCGCGAGCGGCCACGTCTTGATCGAGGACTATCCGGGCCTCGCCAAGACGCTGATCGCGCGGCTCTTCGCCCAGGCGCTCGGTCTGTCCTTCAAGCGTCTGCAGTGCACGCCCGATCTCCTGCCCGCCGACGTCACCGGGAGCTTTCTGTTCGATCAGCGCCAGGCGCGCTTCGAATTCCGCCCGGGCCCCGTCTTCACGCACCTCCTGCTGGCCGACGAGATCAACCGGGCAACGCCCAAGACCCAGGCCGCGCTGCTGGAGGCGATGCAGGAGGCCCAGGTCACGGTGGAAGGGGAGTCCTTCCGGCTCGAGCCGCCGTTCCTGGTCATCGCGACCCAGAACCCGATCGAGCTCGAGGGAACCTACCCGCTTCCCGAGGCGCAGCTCGATCGCTTTCTGATTCGCGTCGCGGTCGGCTATCCGAGCGCGGAGGAGGAGCGGCAGATCCTCGAGCGGCGCCGCGCGCGGCGCCAGGACGAGGTCGAGGTGGACGCGGTCGTGTCCCGCGAAGAAGTCCTCGCCATGCAGCAGGCGCTCGAGGACGTGTTCGTGGCCGACGTGATCACGCAGTACGTGGTCGATCTCGCGCAGGCGACCCGCGCCGACCATCGGGTCACGCTCGGCGCTTCGCCGCGCGGCGCGCTGGCGCTGCTGAAGCTCGCGCGCGCCGGCGCCGTGCTGCGCGGGCGCGATTTCGTCACCCCCGACGACGTGAAGGCGATGGCCGGCCCCGCGCTCGCCCATCGGCTCATCCTCCAGCCGGAGCTCTGGGTGACGAAGCTCTCGGCCGCCCAGGTCGTGGACGATCTGCTGTCGCAGGTGCCGGCGCCGAAGACCGAAGAATCGCGATGACCATGCGGCTCACGCCGCTGGCCCTGTCGGTCGTCACGGTCTGCGCGTGGGGGCTCGTGCTGGGCGTGCTGTCCGGTCGAGCCGAGCTGGCCGTCGTCGTGCTGCCGTTGCTGCTCGGGCTGCTCCGGATCGGACGGACCGTCGCCGCGCGCGAGTGGTCGCTCGCCCGCGCGCTTTCGGCGCCGCGGGTCTTCGAGGGCGAGCGCGTCACCGTCACCGTGACCGTGAGCGCGGACGGGCCGGTGCCGCTCCTCGAGCTGTTCGAGCCGCTCCCGCCGACCTTGCGACTGGTGTCCGGTCACAATCGGGGCCTCTTCACCCTGGGCCCAGGCCGGAGCGTCGAGTGGCGCTACGAGGTCGAATGCGTGCGCCGGGGCCGGGTGAATCTCGGCACGGTGCACGCTCGTTTCTGGGACCGCGCCGGGCTCGAGGCCGGCGAGACGTCGGTCCGGCTGCCGGGGCAGCTGCGGATCTATCCGCGACCGCTGCCCCTCCGGCGCCTGCCGGGCCCGCGGCGGATGCAGGCCTTCGTGGGCAACTACGTGGCGCCGAGCCTCGGTGAAGGGCTCGAGCCCGGCGACATCCGAGCGTTCGTCCCCGGCGACCGGGTCCGCCACGTCAATTGGCGCGCCTCGCTCCGCTTTCGCCAGCTCTTCGTCACCCAGTATCACCAGGAGCGCAACGCCGACGTGGTCCTGATGCTCGACACCTTGGCCGAGGCCGGCGCGGCCCCGGCGACGACCCTGGACGCGTCGATCCGAGCG
Source organism: Candidatus Rokuibacteriota bacterium (assembly GCA_003220495.1). Taxonomy (GTDB): domain Bacteria; phylum Methylomirabilota; class Methylomirabilia; order Rokubacteriales; family CSP1-6; genus AR31. The sequence goes on from QHSP01000065.1 coordinate 32,946, forward strand.
GCCGCCGCGCTGGTCACGGGCTACCTGGCCCGGAAAGATCGGGTGGGTCTCATCGAGTATTGCGGGCCGTTCCGCTGGGTGCGTCCGAGCTCCGGGCGCGCGCACCACGAGCGTCTCTTCGAGGCGCTGCTGCGCGCCGACGTGATGTTCAGCTACGTCACCCAGGACGTCGCGCTCGTGCCGCGGCGCGTGCTGCCGCCGCAGGCCCTCGTCATCGCGATCAGCCCGCTGATCGACCCGCGTTTCGAGAGGGCTCTGGTTGACCTCGCGGCGCGCGGCTTCGACCTCGTGGTGCTGAGCCCGTCGCCGATCCCGGTCGTGCGGCGCGCGATGCGGCCATCGGCTCGCGCCGACCTTGCCTGCCGGCTGTGGGCGCTCGAGCGCCGTGCTCGTGCCGACGCTCTGCACCGCCTCGGCATCACGATCGTCGACTGGGACCCCGCGGAGTCGCTCGAGGCGGCCCTCGGCGGATTGACCCCCTCCCGCCGACGCGGTGTGGTGCGCTGATGGCGCGTCGCCTGGCGGCGGTCCTCACCGTGGTCCTCGTCGGCTCTCCGCTGCTCATCGCGTCCTCGACCGCCGTCCTGGCTCTCGGCGCGGCCGCGATGCTGCTGTGCTTCCTCGGCATCCTGGCGGCGACGCCCGTGCTCGTCGGCGGCATGGTGCTGGCCCTCGGCGAGTACACGCTTGCGCTCTGGCTTGCCGGCGGCCCGCCTCGTCTTGCGGGCGCCGTGCTGTTCGGCGTCGTCCTGGTCCTGCTCCTCGAGACGGCCGACTTCGGACGGCTCGCCCATCGCGCGACGCTCGGGCCCGGACTTCTCGCGGCCCAGATCCGCTCGTGGGCCGTGTTCGCCGCCTTCGCCGGGGTGGGCGCGCTGGTCGCGAGCACCGGGGCGAACGTCACGAGCGCCGCGGTGCGCTTGCCGTGGGCCCCCGCCGTCGCCGCGGCCGGCGCCGCCGTCGCGCTCGTCGGGGTCGCGCTCGCGCTCTCCTATCGCCGTCTGCCCCCGCGCGCCTGATCCGCGCGCCTGCCCGGGTCGGGGTTTTCACGCGGGCGATGCAGGGATTTGCCGGATAGGCGATGCCGCGACGAGCCCCTAGAAATTGCCGTGGCCCGACCTTCGTCCAGGACGAGCCGTCTCGTGGGAGGAAGCGTTGAGCAACACCATGCGTCTGGGGCGAAGCTCTCAGATGTGCGCGATCGGTCGGATCATCGCGGAAGTCGCGGATACCGACGCGACGGTTCTGATCCGCGGCGAGTGCGGCGTCGGGAAGGACCACGTGGCCCGGACCATCCACGGGATTTCCGCGCGCCGCGAGCGGCCCTTCGTCAAGGTCAACTGCGCCGCGATCCCCGTGGAGCTGCTCGAGTCCGAGCTGTTCGGCCACGAGCGCGGCGCCTTCACCGGCGCGTACCGACGCAAGCTCGGGCAGTTCGAGCAGGCCGATCATGGCACGATCTATCTCGACGAGATCGCCGAGCTCCCCCTCGCGCTGCAGGCCAAGCTCCTGCACGTCCTCCAGGATCTTCGATTCACGCGGGTGGGGAGCTGCGGGTTCGTCGACGTCGACGCCCGCGTGATCGCCGCGACGAATCAGAATCTCGAGGACGCGATGACGCGTGGCGAGTTCCGGCCTGACCTCTACTACCGGCTCAACGTGGTCGAGATCCGGGTGCCGCCGCTCCGCGAGCGGCGGGAGGAGATCCCGACGCTGGCATCCGAGTTCCTCGCGAAATTCAACGCGGAATACCGGCGTACCAAGCAGATCTCTCCGGCGGCGATGGCCGGCCTCACGGAATACGCGTGGCCGGGCAACGTGCGCGAGCTCGAGAACGCGATCCGCCGCTTCGTGCTGCTCGACCGCGAGCACGCGCTCGAAGGCCTGGTCGACCTCTCTCGCGGCACTCCCGGACCGGTGGCGCGGCCCTCCGACCCCGAGAGCCTGAGAGAGGTGGCGCGCCGTGGCGCGCGGGAAGCCGAGCTCAAGGCCCTGCAGGACGTGCTCGAGGGCGTGGGCTGGAATCGCGCCGAGGCGGCCCGGATTCTCAAGGTGAGCTACAAGACGATGCTCAACAAGGTCGCCCAGTACAGCCTGACGCCCTCGCGTTGCGTGTGAGCGGTCGCCGCCGACGCTAGTTGCTTCCCGAGGACAGGACCCGGCCGGTTCGCCGCAGCCATCGGAGAATCGGCCGGCGTACCATGCGATAGGGCTGGTTGATCAGGCGGTGCGCTCGGATCAGGAAGCTGCGCTGACGGACACTGGCCAGCTCGGCCGGCGTCATCGACTCGCGGGCAAACCGTCGCTTGTGCTTGAGCACGTGGTACAGGTCCTCGCGTTGCAGCCTCGCCAGCCACCACCGACCGAGCGCGTGATCGGCGCGCGACCCGCACCGCCACGCGATCTGGAAGTCGATCAGATACGGGTGGCCGTCGTCCCCGACCAGGATGTTCTCCGGCTTGTTGGCGTCGATGTACGCGACGCCGCGGCGGTGCACCTCTCGCATCGCGGCGTCGAGCCGAGCCCAGAATCCGTCCGGGACGGCGCGCTCGTGCGACAGTGGATGCCCGACCACGAACGCTCGCAGGTAGGCGGTGTCGCCGACGCGGTCGAGGAGCGCGGGCACGCACGCGAGACCCGACAGGTGCCGGTAGAAGGCGACCTCGCGCGCGCATTGCCAGCGCCCGAGCCACCGGAGCGGCGCACCGCCGAATCGCGTGGATCGATACACCTTGAGCACGGCCCGGCCGCCGGCGTCGTCCTCGTAGAATCCGGTGGCCGCCCAGAAGTCGTGCTTGGCCGTCTCGAGCAGGCGCAGGGTCCGGCCCGACACCGCCAGACGGGCCGGCAGATCCTCTCGCCCCAGCGCCCGCATCGAGTAGGCGAGACGTCCCGGTACGGATGCGCGCATCAAGTTCCGGGCTGCTTCAGGTGGGCGATCTCGTACACGACCACCGGCCGGTGGAAGCCCTTGAGCTGGAGCGGGCCGACCTCCTTGGCCGCCACGAGGTCGTGCACGGCGGCGTAGATGCGCTGGCTGATGAGGATCTGGCCCGGCGACGCCTCGGCGCAGAGCCGGAAGGCGAGGTTGGTGACGCTGCCGATGGCCGCGTAGTCGCGCCGGCCCTCGAAGCCAATCGCACCGATCGTCGCGTAGCCCTTCGCGATCCCCATGCCGAGGTCGAGATCATAGCCCCGTCGCCGCCACTCGGCGCCGAGCACCCGGATCCGCGCCCGCATCGCCTCGGCCATGCGCACCGCGCGCTCCTCGGGATTCGTGACCGGCACCGGATCGTTGAAGAAGATCATCATGCCGTCGCCGGTGAATCGCTCGAGCGTGCCCTCGTGCTCCAGGATGACGCGGCCCGCCTCCGCGTGATAGGCGCCGAGGACCTCCGAGACCTCCTCGGGCTCGGACATCTCGGCGAAGGCGGTGAAGCCGCGCAGGTCGAGGAACACCACGCTGATCTCCCGCCGGTGCGGTTTGAGCGGATCGGCGGCGCCGCCGCCGACGATCGCCTCCGCGAGCTGCGGCGAGAAGAACCGCTTGAGCCGGCTCACCCGCTCGAGCTCGCCGACCTGCTCGGCCACCCGCCGCTCGAGCGTCGCGTTCCAGCGCGCGATCTCCTCCGCCTGCGCGGCGACCGTGTCGTGCAGCGCCTTGATCCGGAGCATCGAGCGGACCCGCGCCGAGAGGGCGGCGTGGTCCACCGGCTTGGTGAGGTACTCGTCGGCGCCGGCCTCGAGCCCGGCGACGATGTCCTTCGCGTCCGTCATGGCCGTGACCAGGATGATCGGCGTGAAGGCGGGGCCGTGCTCCTTCTTGAGCCGGCGGCAGACCTCGATTCCGTCGACCTTCGGCATCATGATGTCGAGCAGGATCAGGTCGGGCGCCGACTCGCGGGCGGCCGCGAGCGCCTCGTCGCCGTCCGCCGCGGTCACGACGTCGTACCCGTCCGCGCCGAGGCGCATTCGCAGGATGCGCAGGTTGGCCGTGTTGTCGTCGGCGATCAGGACGCGCGGCGGAGTCCTCACCTGACCCTAGCGCGTGACGGCGATCTTCTTCGAGCTCTCCCAGGCGGCCGAATGGGTGGGCTCGGCGACCGCCCGCAGATTGCCGCCTTCGTCGAGCGCGATCGTGAACACGGCCTTCGGATACGAAAAGACCGGGTGCAGGTACACGCGGGCGATCTCGGCGCTGTCCTTGTAGAGCGCGATGTAGCGAACGAAGTGCTCGCCGAGCGAGGGATGGGCGGACCCGGCGCCCACCGTCACCGTGACCTCGAACCACTGTCCGCGCTTGACCGTGTCGGGCGCCTCGAGCTTGGGCGTGTGCTTCTCGTCGTACGACCGGCGGACCTCGCGATACTCCGGCGTGAACTGCTCGGCCTGTCCCTGCGCGCCGACTCGCGTGGTACCCCCGGCCAGCACGAGAGCCGCCATCGCGACGACCGCCGACGTCTTTGGATATCTCATGAATCCTCTCCTCAGTTCTCGGGGAGAAACCGGTGGATCAGCGCCATCAGATCACGAGGGCTGTACGGCTTGGCCAGATAGGCCGAGGCGCCCGCGTCTATCGCCCGGCGGTCGTCGCCGCTCAGGGCGAACGAGGTCACCACCACGAGCGGGATCTTCGCCGTGCGGGGATCGGCCCGCAAGAGGCGCGTGGCGTCGAGCCCCGACAGCTTGGGGAGCTGGACGTCCATCAGGATCAGGTCGGGCAGCTCGCGCTGCGCGACCGCCAGCCCCTCTTCGCCGTCCGCGGCCTCCAGCAGACGGTAGGACGTCCGGCTCAAGAGCTGCCTCACGATCTTCCGATTGTACTCGTTGTCCTCGATGTGGAGCACCGTCCGGTCCCTCATGCGGGCCCTCCGTCCGCGTGCAGCGGCACCGTGAAGAAGAATCGCGATCCCCGGCCTAGCTCGCTCTCGACGCCGATGCGCCCGCCGTGCATCTCGACCAGGCGCTTCGTGATGCTGAGCCCGAGCCCGGTGCCGCCGTACTCTCTGGTGATCGTGGTGTCGACCTGACGGAACTCGGCGAAGATGTTCTCGACCTCTTCCTTGGGAATACCGATCCCGGTATCACTGACCCGGTACGTGAGCCACCCCTCGTCCAGGCGCACGTCGATCTCGACCCGGCCGTGGCGCGTGAACTTGAGCGCGTTGCCGGCCAGATTCATCAGGCATTGCGTGATCCGCCGGCCGTCACCGCGGGCCGGCGGGATGTCCGGCGCCACCCACACGCTGAACGCCAGGCCCTTCTCGATGGCCAGCGACCTCAGGGACGCGTGGACGACGTCCACGATCTCCTGCACCGAGTACTCGTCGACGCCGAGCTCCAGCCGCCCGGCCTCGATCTTGGACAGGTCGAGCACGTCGTTGATGAGGCGGAGCAGATGGCGGCCGTTGGTCTGGATGTCCACCAGCGGCTCGCGGAGGTTCGGCGGCACCTCGCCGTAGAGCTCGTCGAGCATGATCTCCGTGAAGCCCAGGATCGCGTTCAGCGGCGTGCGCAGCTCGTGGCTCATGTTCGCGAGGAACTCCGACTTGGCGCGGCTGGCGAGCTCGAGGCGATCGTTCAGCCCGCGGAGCGTGGCGGCCGCCACCCGCTGCTCGTCGTCGAGCCGGCGGAGCTCGCCGCTCATCCAGTTCATCCGCTCGGCGAGCGCGCCGAACTCGTCGCGGTTGGGCACGGCGACCGAGCCCCCGAACCGACCCTCGGCCACCTGGCTCAGGAAGCCGTGGAACTCGCGCACCGGCAGGATGAAGGACCAGGAGATCACGAACCCGGCGATCAGCGCGACCGCGACGGCGGCGACGGCGAAGCCGGCCATCTGTCGCAGCGAGCGCGCCTGCGCGGCCGCGATGCTGCGCCGTAAGCTTGCCATCCGCGTGTCCTCCGCGGCGACGAGCGAGCCGACCAGGGTCTCGATCTTCTGGTAGATCGGCTCCTGCCGCGTCCGCAGCGCCGTCATCGCATCCGCCATCCGGCGGTCGCGGACGGCGTTGGCGATGTCGGCGACGGTCGCCATCGCGTCGTCCTGCGCCACGCGAATGGCCTGGATCAGCGCGCGTTCCTCGGGCGGCGCGGCTGTCTCGAGCCGCGCGAGCGTGTCGTTGAAGCGATTGTTCTCGCGCAGGATCAGGCCCACCGAGTCCTCGGACTGGGCGAGCAGCGCCATGGACGTGAAGTGCATCTGCATGGCGAGCGCGTGCTCGATCTGCCGCGACCATCCGACGCGCACCTGGGCCTGGTCCAGGAGGTCCGTCTGGCGCGCCGTCTCCCTCACGGCTCGCAGGCTCACCGCGGTGATCGCGATGAAGAGCAGGGTGATCAGAAGAAAGCCGGCGAGCAGCTTGACGTGCACCGACGCGCGGATGCGGGCGACGGCCCGAACCGGCGCCCCGAGCGGCGAGGAGATGAGCGCCATCACGGACGACGCCGCTCGGTCGGTGGCCGACGCTTCTCGCATGACTCCCGCGCGGCTAGCGGGCGGGCATCTCCACGGTCACGGCGGTCGGGTCCTGGTCGCCGACCACGACGTCCTTCGAGATCGTGCCGAGCCGTTCCTGCCAGACTTTCAGGGTGTAGCGTCCGGCCGGGAGCCCCCGCAGCTCGAACTCTCCGGCGCCGTTGGTGAGCGCATAGAAAGGATGCTCGGCGACCACGACCCAGCCGCGCATCCAGGAATGCAGATCGCACGTCACGCGGATGATCTCCGGGTGCGAGAACGAGATCGAGATCGTGCGCCCTTTCGGCTGCGTGCGGTTGAAGGGCGGATTGGCGGTCGGCGTGGCGTGCAGGTTGTGCAGCAGACGGTCGCTGTTCAGGAAATCGGCCTTTCCGCCGGCCGGCACGACCACGACCCGGGGCGCGAACATGCACTCCTTCTGGTCCATCGAGGTCGTGGACGGGAGCGCCTCGCCGCCGGCGGCCGCGGGCGGCTTGTCGAGCCACACGACGGCGCTCCGGATCCCCCCCTGCGGCGACAGCACGAGGTCCTCGGGATTTTTTTCCTTGCCGCACACGTACTGATCGATCGTCACGGCGAGCTTCTTGAGCTCCGGGGTCGTCCCTTTCAGGACGACCGTACCCTTGATCGTCCCCGCCGCGGCGTCGCGCGGCGCCGCTAGTCCGGCGACGAGCGTGATGGCGCTCAGGCCCAGCAGCATCGCTCGCGACAACGACAGGGCTCTCATCCCAGGACCCACAGTGTACGACAGGTCGGCGGATCCTAGACCTCTTCGGCCTCGATTTTGCCTTGACCGGGCTCGCCCTGACGCGGTATCCGTCGAAGGCAACCGAGGAGGAACACGCTCATGGTGAGCCGGCGAGTCGTCAGATCCTACCAGGCGCGCTACAGCATGGGAGCCAACAAGGCGTCGATGTACGACCTCACGGACGCGATCGACGTCCACGCCCACGCGCGCGGCCAGGACGAAGAAGAGCCGATGCACGCCGCGCAGGAGGCGACGCGCGCCGGCATGAAGGCGGTCCTCTTCAAGAGCATCTCGCCCGGCCGTCCGTGGGACGTGGCGCGCCGGCTCCAGGACGACGTCGACCGCTGGGCCGAGCGGGAGAATCTCAGGCCGGTGAAGTGCCTGGCTGCCTGGATCGTCGGCATCCCGTTGAAGCCCATCGACTTCGCCGAGATCAAGGCCGCGGTCGAGGGCGGAATTCTCGGAATGTGGATGCCGCCCGTGACCTCGGCGTGGAGCATCTATCGCCTCGGCGGCCGCGGCGTCTGGTTCGACAAGGGGCGCCGCTACGACGACCCGGTTCCGCCGACCGCCTGGGACGAGGCGCTCAAGACCGGCATCTATGTGCTCGACGCTCACGGCCGGCTGCTCCCGGCGATCCGGGACACCGTACGGCTCTGCGCTGATCACGGGGTGGCCCTGTCGTTCGGCCACCTTTCGCCGCAGGAGATGGACGCGCTCGCCGAAGAGATCGGCGCCATCGGCTACCGCCGGGCGTTCATCGATCATCCCTTCAGCGAGGTGTTCGAGTTCGACGTGCCGAAGATGAAGCGCTGGGCCGACGCCGGCGTACGCTTCGCCCTCACCTGGGACGAGCTCTCGCCGCTGCTCGGCGTGGATCCCCAGGACATGGTCGCGGCGATTCGCGCGATCGGGCCCGAGCACTTCATGCTGTCGAGCGACGCGGGCATCCCGCTGCTGCCGCAGACCGTCGAAGCCTATCGCCTGCTGGCGGCGATGCTCCGCGCCTACGGCATGACCGAGGTCGAGATGCG
>QHSP01000066.1 GCA_003220495.1 Candidatus Rokuibacteriota bacterium
GCTCGACGATATAAGCGAAGAAGGTCGTCTTGCTTTGCTCGCCGTCGGTGACGACGTCGACGCCGGCCTCGGTCTGCCGTCGGGCGACGTCCGCGACCGCGCCGCGAACCAGCTTCGCGTAGGTCTCGCGGTCGTACGGCTGCCCGCGGTCCTTCGCGCGAAGAACCGCGACGAGATCGTCGGGGCGGGCGAGGCTGCCGACGTGCGTGGTCAGGATCCGGTCCGTGCTCCGCTTCATCGAAGCTCCAATTTAGAGGCGCGCCTCGGCCGGCGGGGCCCCAGCCCCGCGACGACCTGCAGCGCGCACTGCCGCTCAGAGGCGCGCCTCGGCCGGCGGGGCCCCAGCCCCGCGACGGCCTGCAGCGCGCACTGCCGCTCAGTAATACGCGACGCCGCCGTTGGCGTGAATGGTCTGGCCGGTGATGAAGCCGCCGTCGTCGGTGACCAGGAACAGGCAGGTGGCCGCGATCTCGTCGACCGTCCCCTGCCGCCCCAGCGGAATCCCCGCGGCGGTCGGCGTGCGCCCCTGGTACCACTCGGGGTTGGCGCGGGAGGTGTCGATGCTCCCGGGCGAGACCACGTTGACCCGGATGTTCTGAGCGGCGAACTCCGAGGCGAGGCCGCGCGCGAGCCCGACCAGGCCCATCTTCGCGGCCGACACGGCGGCGCGCCCGGAGCCGCCCATGAAGGCGCCTTCGCCCGTGAAGAAGACGATCCGCCCGTACTTGTTCTTGACCATCGATTCGATGACCGCGCGCGTGCAGTAGATCGCGCCGTCGAGCACGACGCCGCGCACCGTCTCCCAGTCCTTCACGGTCAGCTCGGTGAAGGGCTTGTGGGGGCGGATCGCCGCGTTGTTGACGAGGATGTCGACGCGGCCGAACTCCGACATCGCCTTCGCGACCATCACGTCGACTTGATCCTTCCGGGCGACGTCGGCGACGATGGCGATAGCCTTGACTCCCCGGGCCTGGGCTTCTCGCGCCACCGCCTCGGCCTCCGTCTGGTTCGTCCGCGAGTTGACGACCACGTGCGCGCCTTCCTCAGCGAGCTTCAGCACCGTGGCGCGGCCGATGTTGCGCCCCGAGCCGGTGACCAGGGCTACCTTGCCTTCGAGCTTCCCCATGAGCTCACCTCCACTCCGTGGCGTTGAGCGCCGTCGTTCGGCCGTCCACCGAGGACCGGATGGTACCATCAGCCCACCGTGAGCGCCGCCGGCGAGCTGGACCGCCATCGCTACATCAGCCTCTCGACCTTCCGCCGCACCGGCGCGGAGGTGTCCACGCCGGTGTGGTTCGCGGCGTTGGGCGCGAAGCTCTACGTGTTCACCATGGGCGATTCCGGGAAGGTCAAGCGCCTGCGTCACTCGCCACGGGCCCGGGTCGCGCCCTCGGATGCGCGCGGACGTCTGCAGGCGGCGTGGCGGCCCGCGACGGCGCGCCTCGTCACCGAGCCCGGCGTGATCGAGCAGGCACACGCCGCGCTCCGAGCGAAGTACGGCTGGCAGGTGTGGGTGGCCGATCTCTTTTCGCGTCTCACCCGACGCATCCGGCGCCGGGCATGGATCGAAATCGAGGTCGGGCGAGAAGGCGATGATCGTCAGGCCGGAGTCTTGCCGAGGTAGGCTCCGAACCACTCGAGGATGTGCCGGAACCGCTCGAGCCGGTGGCGCGGCTTCCCCGACCGCGACATCTCGTGGTTCTCGCCGGGAAAGCGGATGAAGCGCACCTCGCGCCGGAGCTTCTTGAGCGCGACGAAGAGCTGCTCGCCCTGCTCGATCGGACAGCGCAGGTCCTCCTCGGAGTGGATGATCAGCAGCGGCGTCACGATGTCCTTGGCGTACGTGAGGGGTGAGCGCTCGATGTAGCGCGCCATGTCCTCCCACGGCATCGGGCCGCCGAGCTCCACCACGTTGAAGCTGTGCCCGATGTCGCTGGTGCCGAACATCGTGTACTGGCAGTTCACCGCGCGCTCGGAGCACGCCGCCTTGAAGCGGTTCGTGTGTCCCACGGTCCAGCTCGTGAGAAATCCCCCGTAGCTCCCGCCGAGCACCCCGAGCCGATCGGGATCGATGAACGAGTGGCGCGTGATCGCCTCGTCGAGCGCGGCCATCACGTCCGCGTAGTCGCCGCCGCCCCAGTCGCCGATCACCGCCTGCGCGAACGCTTCGCCGTATCCCTGGCCGCCTCGCGGATTCGTGTAGACGACCGCATAGCCGGCGCCGGCGTACACCTGAAACTCGTCGAAGAAATTGTGGCCGTACTGGGCGTGAGGGCCGCCGTGGATGCCGAGCAGCGTCGGGTAGCGCTGGCCGGCGACGAATCCGGCCGGGCGCATCACCCAGACGTCCAGCTCGAAGCCGGCGCGCGTGAACCGAAACCGCTCCGGCGCCGAGAGGGCCACCGTGTCCGCCCAGGCGCGATTCAGCTCGGTCAGCCTCCGCTCGTCGCCGCCGTCCGCGCGGCACGTGACGACTTCGGCCGGCGCCACCGGGCTGCTTGCCGCGAACGCGAGCAGGCGGCCGTCCGCCGATGCGGAGAAGCCGTTGAGCGCGCGCTCGCCGGCGACGAGACGCGCGAGCGGCCCGCTTCCGGACGTCGGGACCCGCCAGAGCCCGACGTCGCCGCGGTCCTCGGCGGCCACGACGATCGAGCGGCCGTCCGGAGACCACAGGGGGCGTACGTGCAGCGCGCCGCACGACCGATCGAGCCCGCTGGTGAGACAGGTGCCGCCACCGCCGTCGGACGGGATGACGTAGAGTCGCACGTTGCGCCCGTAGGCGTTCTTCGCCGGCCGGGCGAGATAGGCGATCGAGCGGCCGTCCGGTGAAAAGGCCGGAAGCATGATCGGCCCGGTGGTCGCCGTGAGGCGCTGAGGCGTGCCGCCCTTGGCGGGAGCTCGCCAGAGGTCGATCGCGTCATCGTCGTCCCGCTCGGCGTGACGAGCCGAGGCGAAGACGATCGAATCGCCATCCGGCGACCAGGTTGGATCGGCGTCGATGAAGTCGCCGTCGGTGATCTGGACCGGCGTCGAGTCGTCGGTCGAGACGACGAAGACGTGCGGGCGCCGATCGTAGACGAACCCCTCGCCATTGAAGCGATACTTCACCGAGGTGATGACGCGCGCCGGCCGGGACTTCCGCTTCTCCTCCTCGCTGTCCGGCTCGCGCTGGCCGCCGACCGCGGACACGAAGGCCAGGCGTGAGCCGTCCGGTGACCACGCCAGGCTGCTCACGCCGTGCTCGAGCGCCGTCAGCTTGGTCGGCTCGCCGCCGTCGGCCGGCATCACGTAGAGCTGGAGCTTGTCCTTGGGCGCGCGCTCGGACAGGAACGCGAGGCGCGCGCCGTCGGGCGACCATCGCGGCTCGAAGTCGCGTCGCGGACCAGCCGTGAAGCGGCGGGGCGCGCCGCCGGCTGCGTCGACGATCCAGATGTTCGACAGATACTCGTCGCGCTCGTCGGACAGGGACGTGACGACGAACGCGATCCGCCGGCCGTCGGGAGACACCTGCGGATCGGTCACGAACAGGATTCGCGTCAGATCCTCCGGGACCATCCCCCGGGCGGGGCTCATGGCGCCACCGTGGCCAGGCGCTCGACCAGCCGCGCCTCGATCTCGCGAGCCTCCCCGACCGCGCCGAGGCCCTCGACTTCGCCGAGGACGGCGGCGAGACGGCGCGCGATCTGCCGCCCTTCGGTCGGGCGCCAGCCCAGCGCCTGCAACGTCTTCTCGCATTGAATCGTGTGCTCGACGACGTGGGCGGCGAACCGGTGCAGGCGAAACCGCACGTCGATGTCGTGGCCCATCCACACGGTCGGGCGGGTCATCGCCGCCGGGGCCACGTCGCCCAGCCCGCGAGCCGTCTCGGCCCGCGCCTCGGCAAGGCGCGCGAGCACGGCCCCGATCTCGCCGCCGACGTTCGCCGGCGTGGTCGGCGGGAGCCGGTTGTCGGGGATCCGCATCGGATCGGCATCCGTTCGATCGACCGCGTACCTGGTCTGCAACGCGTACCGCTCTTCGACCGACAGCATGTGGCCGAGCGTTTCCCGGATCGGCCATTCACCCGGGCGGGGAGCCTTGTCGATCAGGGCCGGCGGCAACCCGATCAGAAGCCCGCGCAGGCCGCCGAACGCGTGCTGCGCCAGCGCGAGGATGCGGCGCGATTCCGGGTGAGCGCCGGCCGACACGCGCACGTGCGCCTCCTGCGCGTCCTCGAGGGTTCGGTAGAGCGCGTACCGGACGTCCATCTGACGGCCGCGCCACGTCCACGGGCGCCCCAGCGCGTCCTCATCGAGCATTCCGCATCGGGCCAACGCCGCGTCGAAGTCGCTCACGTCGGGTTCTCCTCATCGTCGCCGCTCCGGCTGGTTCACGTCGCTCGCCTCGCGATGCTGCTCCGTCGAGCACGTCGAGTCAAGGAGCACGCGTCAGGGTGACAAGGTCGAGCGGCGCTTGTTATGATGCGCCTTCATGCGCTCGACGCGGATACTGACGGCTTTCCTCGTGCTCGCGCTGCTCGAAGCCGGTGTGGCCTCGGCCCAGACCGTGCTGCGCATCGGTCTGAACGACGACCCCGACGCCCTCGACCCGACGATCAGTCGCGCCTACGTCGGTCGTCTGGTCTTCGCCGCATTCTGCGACAAGCTCTTCGACGTGACGCCCGACCTCAAGATCGTGCCGCAGCTCGCCACCGGCTACGAGTGGGGCGCCGGCGGCCGCTCGGTCGTGATCCGGCTGCGTCCCGGCGTGAAGTTCCACGACGGCGAGCCGTTCAACGCCGAGGCGGTGCGGTTCAACATCGAACGACACCTGTCGACGCCGGGCTCGTTCCGCAAGAGCGAGATCGGCGAGATCAAGACCGTCGACATCGTCAACGACCTCACGGTGCGCTTCAATCTCGCCGAGCCGCTCGTGCCGCTGATCGCCGCGTTGACCGACCGCTCGGGCATGATGGTCTCGCCGAAGGCGGCGCGCGAGCTCGGCGACAAGTTCGGCACGCGCCCCGTGTGCGCCGGGCCCTTCAAGTTCGTCGAGCGCGTCGCGCAGGGCAAGATCGTCGGCGAGCGATTCGCCGAGTACTGGGACAAGGCCAACATCCACGTCGACCGGATCGAGTTCGTGCCCATCACCGACTCGACGGCCCGGCTGGCCAATCTGAGGTCGGGCGATCTGCAGATGATCGAGCGCGTCTCGCCGACCGATTTGGCGCAGGTGCGTGCCGACGGCAAGCTCAAGGTCGTCGGCATCGCCGAGCTCGGGTACCAGATGCTCCCGCTCAACCTCAACAACGGCCCGCGCGGCAAAGTGCTCGGGGCGGACCCGCGCATCCGCCAGGCGATCGATCTCGCGATCGATCGCGAGACGATCATCAAGACCGTCTTCAACAACGAGTACCTCCCCGGCAACCAGTTCGTCAGCCCGGTGAGCCCCTTCTACAACGCCAAGCTCCCCGTGAAGCGCCGCGACGTCGCGCGCGCGCGGCAGCTCCTGCGCGAGGCCGGCCACCCGAACCTCGCCTTCACGCTCATCGTGCCGCCCGAGCGCGATCGGCAAGAGGCAGCCCTGGTGATCCAGGCCATGCTCGCCGAGGCCGGCATCACGATGACGATCCAGACGCAGGAGAACGTCACGATGCTCTCGGCCGGCCGCAAGGGCGATTTCGAGGCCTACTTCACCTTCTGGAGCGGGCGCCCGGACCCGGACGGCAACATCTTCGCGTTCACCACGTGCAGCGGCGGCCAGAACGACAGCAAGTACTGCAATCAAGATGTCGACGCGATCCTGACGAAGGCGCGCCACGAGGCGGACCCCGCCGAGCGCAAGAAGCTCTACGACCAGACGACCGAGATCATGCTGCGCGACCTGCCGCGCCTGATCCTCTGGCACCGCCGGGTGTTCACCGGCCTCAACGGCAAGGTCCAGGGCTTCACGCCCCATCCGGACGGCATCATCCGATTCAAGGGCCTGAAGCTCTCCTGAGCGTGCGGGCCGGGAACGGCGCCGCGGTCACGCGATGACCCTGCCCCGCTACGTCGCCCGGCGGCTGGTGGTGCTCGTGCCCACCCTGTTCTTCGTCTCGCTCCTGATCTTCTCCCTCCAGCAGCTCTTGCCCGGAGACGCGGCGGTGGCGCTGGCCGGTGAGGAGCACGACCCCGTCGCCGTCGCGGCCATCCGCCAGAAGTACCATCTCGATCGGCCGGTCCCGATCCAGTACGCGATCTGGATGGGCCGGGTGCTGCGAGGCGACTTCGGCGAGTCGATGCGCAACAAGATCCCCGTGTCCCAGCTGCTCGCCGCCAAGCTGCCGGTGACCGTCGAGCTGGCGGTCTGCTCCATGGCGATCGCGCTCCTGATCGGCATTCCCGCCGGGATCATCGCCGCGGTCAAACAAGGCCGGCCGGTCGCCGTCGCCGCCAACGTCCTGGCGCTCTCCGGGCTCTCCGTTCCGCATTTCTGGCTGGGCATCATGCTCATCTTGCTGTTCGCGGTCCACCTCGGCTGGCTGCCCGCGTCGGGGTACGTGTCGCCGTGGGAAGACCTGCGACGGAATCTCGCGACGATCGCGCTCCCGTCCTTCGTGCTCGGCACCGGCGTCGGCGGCATCATGATGCGCCACACGCGAGGAGCCATGGTCGAGACCCTCGGCGCCGACTACGTGCGGACGGCGCGCGCCAAGAGCGTGCGGGAGCGGATGGTCGTGCTCAAGCACGCGCTCCGCAATGCATTGATCCCGGTCGTCACGCTCGGCGCCATCGAGTTCGGCCGCCTGCTCTCCGGCGCCGTGCTCACCGAGCAGATCTTCGCGATCCCCGGATTCGGCAAGATGCTGGTCGACGGCGTGTTCAACCGCGACTACGCGGTCGTCCAGGGTGTCGTGCTCGTCTCGGCGGGGCTCTACGTGCTCCTTAATCTAGCCGGCGACGTCCTCGCCTTCCTCGTCAACCCGAGGCTTCGAGGCTCGGCGTGAGCGTGGTGCCGACGACGCTCGCGGTCTCGGTGGCGCGACGGCCGTCGGCGCTCGGGCGGCTCCTGCGGCGGCCGTCCGCGGCGACGGCGGTCGGCGTGGTGGGGGCGTTCGTCGTCATCGCGCTCGCCGCGCCGTGGCTGGCGCCCTTCGATCCGGTCGCGACCGACTTCGGCGCCGTGCGCAAGGCGCCGTCGATGCTCCACCGCCTCGGCACGGATGAGGTCGGGCGCGACGTGCTGGCGCGGTTGATCTGGGGCGCGCGCGCCTCGCTCCTGGCCGGGCTCATCCCCGTCACGATGGCCGTGCTCGTCAGCATTCCCCTCGGGCTCGTCTCGGGGTACGCTGGCGGCTGGATCGACGACCTCATCATGCGCATCACCGACGCGATGCTCGCCATTCCGTTCCTGATCGTCGCCATCGCGCTCGCCGCGTTCCTCGGCCCGAGCCTGACCAACGCGATGATCGCGATCGGCATCGCGGCGCTACCGGTCTTTCTGCGGCTCGCGCGCAACACCGTCCTGGCCGTCAAGGCCGAGGAGTACGTCGAGGCCGCGCGCGCGCTCGGTGGCTCGCCGCTCCGGATCGGCGCGCGCGCGATTCTTCCCAACATGCTGCCCCCGCTCGTGATCCAGTCGAGCCTCACGGTCGCCGCCGCGATCATCGCCGAGTCGAGCCTGTCGTTCCTGGGCCTCGGCCAGCAGCCGCCGGCGCCGTCGTGGGGCAGCATGCTGAACGCCGCCCAGCGCTATCTGTCCCAGGCGCCCTGGATGGCGCTCTATCCGGGTCTGGCGATCTTCGCGATCGTCCTGGCCCTCAACGTGCTCGGCGACGGGCTGCGCGACGTCCTGGATCCGAAGCACCGGTGACGAGGGTGCCGAACAACCGAGGGAGACCGTGATGGTACGAATCATCGACATGGAGTGCAGCATTCCGCGCACGGAGGCGAGCCAGCCGGAGCCGGGCCACGATCAGGAGCCGACCGCGGCTCAGCCGGCCGGCTACGGCATGGCGAACTACAGCCGCATCTTCCGCTCGCGCCGTGAGGGCGCCGATCATCGCCCCGACATGGGGCTCGACGCCTACGTCGACAAGCTCGGCAAGCTCGGGATCGTGCGCGCCGTGCCCTTCGGCATCACGAACGAGGAAGAGACGGCGCTGCTGCGCCGCTATCCCGATCGCTTCATCGGGCTGGCGCGCATCAGCATCAACGCCTTCAAGGGCATGACGGGTGTCCGCGAGCTCGAGCGGCTCGTGCGCGAAGAAGGCTTCAAGGCGCTCGGCGTCTCCGCGCTGGTCGACATGATTCCCGCGAGCGACCGGCGCTACTACCCCCTCTACACGAAGGCGGCCGAGCTCGGCATCCCCGTGCGGATCTACTCGTCGATGAACTACGCCAACGACCGGCCGTACGATCTCGGCCATCCGCGGCACCTCGATCAGGTGGCGATGGATTTCCCGGAGCTCCGCATCATCGGCGGGCTCGGCGGGTGGCCCTGGGTCAACGAGATGGTCGCGCTCGTGCGCCGGCATCCGAATCTGCACCTGGACACCTCGGCGCATCGCGCGAAGTATCTCGGCCAGCCCGGCTCGGGCTGGGAGATGCTGATGCAGTTCGGCAACACGCTGATCCAGGACAAGGTCCTCGTGGGTCTCTCGGCGGGCCTGGTCGGCCAGCCGTACGAGACGTTGATCGACGAGTACATGAACCTGCCCCTGAAGGACAGCGTGAAGGAGAAGTGGCTCTACCGGAACGCCGCGCGCGTGTTCGGCCTGGCTTGACCGGCCGATCATGACGGCGGACCTGTCCGGAGTGCCGGGCGCGGATCGCGGCGGCGCGCTCCAGGGCGTCGTGGTCCTCGAGCTGGCGCAGACTCTGGCCGGCGAGCTCGCGGGCGGGCTACTCGCCGACCTGGGCGCGACGGTCATCAAGGTCGAGCCGCGCGACGGATCGCCGCTCCGGCGGCGCGGGCCGGGCATCGGCGGCGAAGACTCGCTCTACTTCCAGTCGGAGAACCGCGGCAAGTACTCGGTCGTCGCCGAGCTGGACGAGCTGGCCCGAGAGACCTGGCTCGCCACGCTGCTCGCGTCGGCCGACGCGCTCATCGAGGATTTCGGGCCCGGCCGCCTGGAATCCGTTGTCGGTTTATCCCCGGATGCGCTCTTCGCGACGCACGCGCGTCTCGCCATCTTGCGCATCTCGCCGTTCGGTCAGACCGGCCCGCTGGCCGGTGAGCGCGGGGACGACCGGATCGCGCAGGCGTTCTCCGGCATGCAGTTCGCGACGGGATTTCCCGATCGCCCACCGATTCCCGTCACGGTGCCGCTGGCCGAGGCGTGGTCGGCGATCCTGGGCGCGGGCACGCTCCTGATGGCCATCTTTCACGCCCGACGGAGCGGCCACGGCCAGGTCGTCGACATCGGCCTCTACCAGACGG
Source organism: Candidatus Rokuibacteriota bacterium (assembly GCA_003220495.1). Classification (GTDB taxonomy): domain Bacteria; phylum Methylomirabilota; class Methylomirabilia; order Rokubacteriales; family CSP1-6; genus AR31. Next base: position 9,403 of record QHSP01000066.1, read on the forward strand.
CGCTACGCATGCAGGAGGACGTCGTCATCCGTCATCACAAGACCGGCGCGGTGGCGGCGCGCATGGGCACCGAATCGGCGACGGTCGTTCCGGCGAACGTCTATCCCACGCGGGACGGTGGCTTCATCGCGCTCTCCGGCGCCGGCGATCAGCCCTTCGCCCGGCTGTGCGAGGCGATCGAGGCGCCCGACGCCGTCAAGGATCCTCGGTTCGCCACGAGCGCCGCGCGCCTGGCGAACCGCGCCGCGGCCGACCAGCTGGTGCGGTCATGGGTCGCCCGGCACGACCTGGCCGACGTCGAGGCGCGCTTCATGAAGGCGGGCGTGGCCGGCACCGCCGTCCGCTCGGTCGACGAGATCATCGGCGATGCTCACGTGCTGGCACGCCGGTCCACCTTGACGCTCAAGTCGTCCTCGGGCCGCGATTTCCTGGTCCCCGCGCCGACGCCGCGGTTCTCGCGGACGAGCGCGCGTGACCCGGTGAGCGCCCCGCGGCTCGGCGAGCACACCGCGAGCGTGCGCGCGAGCGTCGAGCGCATCGCGGCGCGGCCGAGACCGGACGCGAGGTCGTCGTGCGCGCCCGGCGCCGGCGCTCTGGCCGGCGTGCGCGTGCTCGACCTGTCGCAGTGGCTCGCGGGCCCGGCGGCCGCTGCGCTTCTCGGCGACTTCGGCGCCGAGGTCGTGATGGTCGAGCTGCCCGCGACCGGCGCCTCGCCGACGGACGGCCCGGGCAGTCGCGGGGTCGGATTCCCGGTGACGAACCGGAACAAGCGCAGCATCACGCTCGACGTGCGCGCCGCGCGCGGCCGCGAGGTGTTCCTGGAGCTGGTCCGCCTGAGTGACGTGATCGTCGAGAACTTCCGTCCGGGAACACTCGAGCGCTGGAACCTCGGGCCGTCGGAGCTTCACGCCGCCAATCCCCGACTCGTGATCCTGAGATCGTCGGGATTCGGGCAGAGCGGCCCCTACACCGCGCGCGCGGCGTTCAACCCGGTCGGCCTGGCCTTCGGCGGCATGACCTATCTCAACGGCTTTCCAGACCGTCCACCGTGTCGCGACGGCGTCACGGCCGGCGACTACTCGACCGCGCTCTTCAACGTGCTCGGCATGGTCGCCGCGCTCCTCCGCCGCGATCTCGATGGCCAGGGACAGGTCGTGGACACGGCGATGTTCGAGTGCGCGCTACGTCTCACCGGCGATCTGCTCGCGGTGCGCAGCGCGCTTGGAATCCGCCGCGAGCGCGCCGCCGGCGACTCGCCGCTCTATCCGTGGAGCTTGACCGTGAAGGCCGTGGACGGGCGCTTCGTCGCGGTGTCCGCCGCCGACTCATCCGATTTCGCCGACGCGCTCGCGCGTCTGGGAATCTCTCGGGATATCGAGGAGCGCCCCGGCGTCGAGGCCCCACATCCGCAACGACTCGGCGCGCTCACCGCCGACGAAGCGGTACGAGTCCTGCGCCAGGCCGGGCTCGCTGCGAGCGTGGTCAATTCGGTCGCCGATCTGGTGCGCGAGCCTCACCTGTGGAGCCGTGGCGATCTGGTGCGGCGCTCCGATGGCGAAGCAGGCGAGATCGTCATGCAGGGGATCGTGCCGGTGCTCTCGAGGACGCCGGGACGGCTGACCGACTGGTCGCGCCGTCCCGGGTCGGACAACGAGGCCGTTCTCGGAGCTTTGCTGGGCTATACGCCCGAGCGCGTCCGGGAGGTCACGTCGTCGCCGGGTCCTATTTCGGCACCAGCCCCTTGAAGCGCGGCATGACCTCCTTGGCCAGAAGCTCGAGCGAGTGGCGCCACGCCTGGGGGTTCTCTGAGTAGTCGAAGCAGAACAGCAGCAAGGTGCCGAACCCGCCCACCTCTTCGTAGATCCCGTGGAGCTTCTCGGCCACCGTGGCCGGCGAGCCCACCAGCCAGTTGTGGCGCGCGCAGTACTCGGGCGTCACGTCGGAATCCGGCACGTCCGGCTTGTGCTTCAGATACTCGGTGAACTGGAACGACGCGAGCAGCGGCAGGAAGTACTCCTTCATCATGCGGCCCATCATGCCGCCGGCCGAGAGCCGCATCGCCTCGGCGTCGGTGTCGGCGATGAAGATCTCGCGCACGAGCCGCCATTCGGAGCGCTTCGGCGTGCGGCCGGTCCGCGCGGCCCCCTGCTCGACGGCCTCCCAGTGGCTGCCCACATAGGTCGGGTTCAGGTTCAGGCTCATCGGCCAGAACCCGCGCTCGCCGGCGAGCTTCAGGGTGTCGGAGCCCTTGCTCACGCCGGCCACGCCGATCGGCGGGTACGGCTTCTGGAATGGCTTGATGTGCGGGCGCAGCGTGTCGAGCATCGTCGCGGTCTTGGTGACGTGCCAGTACTTGCCCTTGTGATCGAACTCGGGCTCGTCGCTCCAGAGCCGCAAGATGATCTCGAGCGCCTCGCGCGTCATCTCTCGGTGCTGGCCGGAGTTGCCGTCGACGTTGAACATGGCCCAGTCGCTCGGCAAGCCACTCGCTGCCACGCCGAAGTTGAGCCGCCCCTGCGCGAGATGATCGAGCATGGCCACGCGATGCGCGAGCTCGGCCGGATGGTGGTAGGGCATCAGGAATCCGCCCGGCCCGATGCGCATGCGAGATGTCTGCAGGAGCGCCTGGGCCACCAACAGATCCGGCGCCGGGTGCGGCTCCCAGGGCGCCGTGTGGTGCTCGCCGATCCACGCCTCGCTGAAGCCGAGCTCGTCCGCCCACCGGAGCTGCTGCAGATCCCACCGGTGCCCGTCGTAGAGATTGCGCTCGGGCGGATGCGACGGCATCGTGAACAGTCCGTAGTCCATTCGATCCTCCTTGGCGGACCCAGGTGCGTGGATTCTACGCCCGCTCGGCCGGCCGGCAACAGTGAATCGGCTGCGAAGCGTTGACGGGTCGCGTGTGGGCTCGCTATGCTCGGGACACGATGACCTCCGCGGTCGGACTCGCATCCTTCGCGCGCCGTCCTGATCGTCGAGATTGCCGAGAGCTCCTCCAGCATTGACCGCGAGCACAAGGCCAGTCTTTATGCGCGCGCAGGCATCGCCGACTACTGGCTCATCGACGTCGTTCACGGTGTCGTTGAAGTCCACCGAGACCCTGCGGCGGCGCCGGGCGCGGTGTACGGCTGGCGTTATCGGAACGTCGCGACACTTCGGCCGCCGGCGAACGTGGCACCGCTCGTCGAGCCCGGCCGATCGATCCCGGTGGCCGCGCTCCTACCTTGAGCCGCCGCTGAGGTTCTACGCTGGGCCCACGAAGCCGATGTAGGCCCCGCACGCCTGCTCGGGCTCGACCAGCATCGCCTGCTCGCCCGTGTTGCGGACGCCGCGCGCGGGCGGCGGCAATCCGTGACCTTCCATCCAGCGCGCCGCCGCGTCCATGCTGCGCGTACGGTACAGCACCTGGAAGGGGCCTGGACCGCGCCGCGCCTGCGCCTCGGCGGCGGGGCCGGGCTCGGCCGGCTGCGCGACGGTCAAGCCCGTCGGCCCGAGATCGAAGACGGCCATGTCGGCCTTGATGACTGCGCCGCGGTGGATCTTGGGCACGGGCATGCCGAGCACGCGTCCGTAGATTTCAGCAGCCGCGACGACGTCGGGCACCGCGATGTAGACCCGATCGAGCCGCAGCGCGCCGTTCGGGTGATCGCCGGCCCGCGCCACCTGCCGACGCCTCTCGGCGAGCGGCGTCAGGTGCTGGACGAAAAAGATGGGCAGCGGATTCCCGGCGCCGAGACTCGCGGCCTGCCAGCGAAGCTCCTGACCACCAGGCGCTCGCCGCGCGCCGGCGGCCGGATCACTCACGTCGACATCCCGCCGCCGCATCGCCGCGACGTCGGCCGCCAGATCATCGCTCTGCACGGCGACGTAGCGGAACCCGCCGCCGCGGGCCAGGAACTCCGCGAGCCGCGCGTCGGAGCTTCCCGGGGCGACCGGGGCGTTGCGGTCGCGAAGGCTCAAGAGCTCGAGATAGTCGTCCTGCTGGAACGCGATCGCGTTGTGGGTCGCTCGCCCGGTGTGGGCGCCGCCCGGATAGACGTCGAACCCGATGCGCGTGTAGGCGTCGATCCCGCGCCCGAGGTCCGGGACGCAGATCATGACGTGGTCGACGCGGGTCAGCACGGTGGCCCCTCCGAGCGCTGTATGCTACACCCCTGCCCGCCTAAAGGATCGCGGCTTTCCGCGTTCCATCCGTAGTTTCCGGGGCCGTTCTTGCGGATCTTCCCGATAGGCCGTCCGCCCAGCGCGACGTAAGGTCATATAGGAGGGACAGCGATGGCGACCTGGATCCTGATTGCGCTTTCGGCAACCTTGCTGCTCATAGCCGAGGCCGCACCGGCCTTGCCGCCCGTGGGACCGCGCGACGCCGTCGAAGCGGCGGTCAGCCGCTTCATGAACATCCAGAACGGCCGATCCGACGATGCCGGCGGCGCCGCCGGTCGATCGGGCAAGATCCGTGCGATCGTTCGCGAGATGTTCGATTTCGACGAGATCTCCCGGCGAGCGCTCTCCCGGCACTGGCCGGCGCTCCAGCGCGAGGAGCAGGCGGAGTTCGTGACGCTCTTCCAGGACCTCCTGGAGCGCGCGTACCTGACCCAGGTGGAGGCCGCCCGCGGCGACGAGAAGATCACCTTCCTGGGCGAGTCGATCGAAAGGGGCGGCGCGGCGATCGTGCGCTCGAAGGTGGTGACCCGGCACGGCACCGAGATCCCGCTCGACTACCGCCTGCATGTGCGCAACGGAAGCTGGCGTATCTACGACGTGGTCGTCCAGGGCGTCAGCTTCATCGCGAGCTATCGCACCCAGTTCGACCGCGTGATTCGGGCGGAGTCCTACGGCGCGCTGCGCGACCGGCTCCAGAAGAGGGCCGCGGAGACCGCTGCCGCGCAGCACTGACCGGCGCGCGACGATCGTCCGCTCCGGTGTATGCTACCCCGCGTCGCGGGTAAGCGACGCGGGAGGGGAACATGGCGGACCAGGTCGTCCTCGTCGAGAAGACCGAAGGGGTGGCGATTCTCACGCTGAATCGCCCGGAGCAGCTCAATGCGATGAACGCGCAGCTGAACGCGGAGCTGCGCGAGGCGGTCGCGCGGATGAGCGCCGACGACGAGGTCGGGTGCATCGTCATCACCGGCGCGGGCAAGCGGGCCTTCTCCGCCGGCGGCGATATCCACGAGCAGCGCGAGGACGACCGGCGGTACACACAGGCCGAGCTCGATGCACGCACCGCCGTTCGCACGCGCGGGAGCTACGAGATCAGCGCCTGCCCCAAGCCCACCATCGGCATGATGAACGGCCTGGCGTACGGCGGCGCCGCCGTGCTGGCGTCGTCGCTCGACATGCGGGTCGGCTGCGAGCACGCGAGCTTCCGCTTTCTGGCCGCCGCCTACGGCCGCATCAACAGCACCTGGACCCTGCCGAACCAGGTCGGCTGGCCGATCGCAAAGGAGCTCCTCTTCTCGGCCCGGACCGTCGACGCCGAAGAGGCCCACCGGATCGGGCTCCTCAATCACCTCGTCCCATGCGCGCAGCTGCGCGACAAGACGATGTGGCTCGCGACGATGATCGCCAAGAACAAGCGCGACTCGGTGATTGGCGTGAAGGCGCTGCTGCTCCGCGACCTGGGCTGCGACCTCGAAGAGCAGTGGGCGAACGAGCGAGACTACACGACGAACGTGGTCCGGGGCGCCAGGGCCGAGGCGGCCTTCCCCGAGTTCATCGCCCGCCATGGACGGCCGATCGAGAGCCCGTAGGGGCGCTACTTCCCCTACTTCTTGAGGCTCGCCGCGGCCTTGTCGTAGGCCTGCTGCAGATCCTTGTACGAGTCGGCGAAGCCGCGCTTCGTGCTCTCCCAGGACTGCGCGGTCGCGCGTCCGAGCTCGTCGAGCTTCTTGCTCGTCTCCGCGCGCTTGACCTTCAGCTCCTTTATCTGGCGCTGCGCGTCGGCCTTGGCCGCGCCCGTGTCACGCGAGATCTGTCCCTCGAGGTCCTTGATCTTGACGTCGAGGTCACTCATGAGCTTCTTGCCGTAGGCGACGGTCTCGTTCTTCTTTTCCACCGAGGAGCTCGTGATCTTGTCCGTACCGCTGCCCGACGTCTGCGCGGCGGTCGGCGCCGTCGCCGTCAGGATTGCGCACAGTCCGATCGCGAGAGCGCTCAGATCGACGTATCGGCGCATGGAGTGTCCTTCCCTCTCGAGCGTCGTCATTTCTTGAGCTTGAGATCCTCGTACGGCGCGGAGTACGGGTGCAGCGCGATCAACCCGAGCCCCGCCTCCTCGACGCGCGGCCCGACACCGTTCAGGAAGCCCAGCTCCCAGAGCGGCGCCGCCATCACTCGTTCGTGGGCCAGGCGCTGGATCTGGTGTAACAGACTTTCGCGGCGCTTGGGGTCGAGCTCGCGGGCCTGCTGGACAAACAGGTCGTCCATGTCGGGATAGCCGCCGAAGGAGTAGAGCCCGTCCTTGAGCAAGTAGTTCTGGATCCGCGTGGCGGCGTTGCCCTGCCCGCCGGCGCCCGAGTACATGATCGAGGTGATCTTCTTGTCCTTCCAGTTGCCGAGGAACGCCGCGCGCTCCATCGGCCGCAGCTTCGTGCGGATGCCCACGGCGCCGAGGTAGTTGCCGATCGCCTCCGCCACGCTCCCGTAGGAGCTGTCGGCCGTGTACTCGGTGTCGAAGCCGTTGGGATAGCCGGCCTCGGCCAGGAGCTTCTTGGCCCGCGCAGGATCGTACGGATAGGCCGGGATCGCCAGCGCGTACTCGTAGGCCGACGGGATGATGCTTCCGGTCGGCCGCGAGAAGCCGAGCGTCTCGGCCTGATTGATGCCGTCCTTGTCGAAGGCGAGCGCGGCGGCCAGCCGCACGCGCTTGTCGTGCCAGGGCGACTTCGGATCCCATTGCGGGGCGCCGAAGTTGAGCCACTGGGTCGCGTTGCCAACCAGACCGACGAGCTTGAGCCCCGGCGTCTTCTTCACTTCCTCGCCGAGCGGACCGCGCAGCGAGTAGGCGATGTCGACCTCGCCGCGCTTCAGCATCGCCAGGCGCGTCAGATCCTCGGTCACGGTCTTCCACACCAGGCGCTTCACCGCGGGGGTCTTGCGCCAGTAACGATCGTGCGCCTCCAGCGTGAGCTCGATCCCCGGGTTGAACGACGCGAGCTTGTACGGCCCCGCTCCGACTGGCGCCTTCTTGAAGCCCTCGTCGCCGACCTTCTCGACGTACTTCTTGGGAACGATCCAGCCCGCGCCGCTGGCCGGCGAGCCGTAGAACGTCATGAAGTCGGGCCACGCGTCTTTCAGACGAAAGCGGACGCGGTACGGGTCGGCCACCTCGACGGCCGCGACCTTCTCCTTCAACAGACTGGCGGCCGCGCCCTTGTATCGCTCGAACGAGAACTTGACGTCCTCGGCCGTCAGCGTGTCGCCGTTGTGGAACACGACGCCCTTGCGCACGACGAACTCGTAGACCAGACCATCCTTCGAGACCGTCCAGGACTCGGCGAGCGACGGGGCGAACGGTTTGCCGGGCATCGGCTTCACCATCGCGTCGTGCACGGCGGTGAGCACCATCATCACCGAGATGATTCCCGTGTGCTCGGCCGGATCGAACCAGATCGGCGCGAGCGAGATGTGCACGGCCCACGTCATCTGTCCCGCGGGCGCGTCGGAGCGCGCCTGCGCCTCGGCCGGCTTCGACACGTGGGGAGCGAACGAGGCGAGCAGCACGGCCAGAATCAGGATCGAGAGCGAACGCCGAGCGTTCATGGCTGTCTCTCCGCGCCGAGAGGAATTCGCTTCCGGGTGGGGCAAGCTTATCACGCGCGCTGGGCACGCTAGACCGGCGACCGGAACATCTCGTCGACCTCGATCTGATAGCCATCGGCCAGGCGGTTCGTCTCGTTGGCCATGCCGACGACGGCCATCAGCTCGCCCAGCATCGCCTCGGTCATGCCGCGGCCGCGCGCCGAGGCCGTGTGAGACGCGATGCAGTAGTTGCAGCCGTTGGTGGCGCTTACCGCCAGATAGATCATTTCCTTGGTCAACGGATCCAGAGCGCCCGGCGCCATCACCGATTTGAGGGTCTCCCATGTGCGCCGGAGCGTGGCCGGATGACTCGCCAGCGCCTTCCAGAAGTTGTTGACCCGGTCGACCTTCCGCGTGGCCATGATGTCGTCGAAGACCGCGCGGACCTCGGCGCTCGCCTCTGCGTACTCGATCAGCTTCACGGTCGCCATGACGCCTCCTGTTCGGTGCACGGTACCACTCGCCGGCCGGCTTCGGGCCGACACGAGCGTCGCCGCGCCGTAGGGACTCTCCGGGGTTGTTTCGGGGGTTCCACCGATGGCTCGCCTCCGTGGGTTCGGCGACGCTCGAAACAGTAGGGCGCGGGCGGCGCGCGCGGGTCCACGAGGAGGACGGTCATGCGGTGTTTGGCGGTCGTCGCGACGCTCCTGCTCATCGCCTCGTGTTCGACTCCGGCGCTCGCCCAAACCGGAACGTGGACCAGCCACGGGCCCGAGGGCGGCAGCATCTCGGCCCTTACGGTCGATCCCCGCTCGCCGACCACGCTCTATGCGGGATCGCTCGGCGCCGGAGTATTCAAGAGCACCGAAGCGGCCGACAGCTGGATCGGCCTCGGCCCGGCGAACGCGCAAATCGTCACCCTGGCGATCGACCCGCTCAACCCGCTCGGCGGGCGCGAGCATCCCGGGCAGCAGCTTGGCCACCCGGACGACACACCATCACAGGGCGTCTCCACGCACTGTCCCCGGCTCGTCGACGACGGACGGGGCGCCTCCGCCGTCGTCTACGCGGGAACGCTCGGGTCGGGCATCTTCAAGAGCATGGACGGAGGCACAACCTGGCAGGCCAGCAACTCCGGCCTCACCGTTCCGACTGTCCGAGCCCTCGTCATCGATCTGTCGAACGCGACCGTCCTGTACGCTGGGACCAGTTTCGGCATGTTCAAGAGTGAAGACGCGGGCGCCACCTGGAGAAACTCCGACCTCACGGGCAGAGATGTTCGAGCCCTGGCGATCGATCTGGAAGTCCCGCTCACGGTGTACGCGGGGACGAATTCCGGCGTGTTCAAGAGCATCAACGCCGGCGCCTCCTGGACTCCCATTCTCTTCGGCCCGAACCGATCCGACATCCGAGCCCTGGCGATCGACCCCCAGACACCCGGCACGCTCTACGCGGGTCTCGGCGGGGGCTCATCGGGTGGGCCCGGCGCGGTGTTCAAGACCACCGACGGCGGTGAGACCTGGACCAACACCGGCCTCGCGACGCCGGAAGTTCGAGCGCTCGCCATCGATCCCCAGACGCCGAGCACCGTCTACGTCGGGTCTCTCAGCAGCAATGTGTTCAAGACCACCGATGGTGGCGCGAGCTGGACGACGTTGAACACGGGTCTGATCAACGCCGCGGTTCTCTCCCTCGGCATCGACTCCGAGACCCCGAGCACCGTCTATGCGGGAACCAACGACGGCGTGGTCAAGAGCGTCGACGGCGGCGCCAGCTGGAACGTCATGAACAGGCACCTCACCAACATGTTCGTCTTCGCGCTGGCGCTCGACCGCGCGACGCCGACCACGCTCTATGCTGGGATGGACCAGCCCGAGGTCTTCAAGACGACCGACGCGGGCGAGAGCTGGGTCCTGGGGAACAGCGGCCTGCCACCGAACATCACCGTCCAGGCTCTGGCTATCGACGCCGCGACGCCGACCACGGTCTACGCCGGACTGTTCGGTGGCGGCGTGTTCAAGAGCACGGACGGCGGCGAGAGCTGGAGCGCCGCCAACGTCGGCCTGACGGAGCTGTTCTTGCAGGCTCTCGCGGCCGATCCCGTGACACCGGCCGTCGTCTACGCGGGGACCAACCGACGCGTCTTCAAGAGCGTCGACGGCGGCGCCACCTGGACTGGCGCCGTTCTGTTCGCCGACGTGACCGGCTTCGCGATCGACCCGGCGACCCCTACGACGGTGTACGTGGCGACGCGCCGCTCGGGTGTCTTCAAGAGCTTCGACGCAGGCGGGAACTGGTTTTCGTTCAACACCGGCCTGACGACCTTCGCGACACAGGTGCTGGCGATCGATCCAGCCACTCCCGCCACGGTCTACGTGGGAACGCAGACCGATGGCGTGTTCAAGAGCACCGATGGCGGAAACCACTGGAGCCCCGTCAATAGCGGCCTGACGAACCTGGCGATCCAGGCTCTGACGGTCGACCCCCTGAACTCGGCGACGGTCTACGCCGGGACCGGCGCCGGCGTGTTCATGAGCGAGAATGCCGGCGACACCTGGGGCCCCATCAACTCGGGCCTGACGAATACCGCGATCCGGGCGCTGTCGGTCGCCCCCACGGCGCCCACCACCGTGTACGCGGCAACGTTCGGTGGAGGCGTGTTCGTCCTTCGGCAGTAGTAGCGCGTCCGATTTGACACGATAGCGCCCGCGCCTTAATTTACCCCACTACAAGTCCGCGCCGGCCAAGGCGCGCCCATTGCGACTGCAGAGCGACTCGAGAGATTGAGGAGACAGCGATGAAAGTCAAGGCGGCGAACGGCTTCGCGCGCGCGCTCAAGGCCGAAGGCATTCCGTGGGTGAGCTGCTACCCGACCAACCACGTCAACAACGCGCTCGGAGAGGAGGGCGTGCCGATCCTCATGATGGGCGAGGAGCGGTTCGCGGTCGCGGTCGCCGACGCCTACTCGCGCGTCACGTGCGGCAGGCAGATCGGCGTCTGCACCATCATGGCCAACCTGAACGCCGCCGGGATCCAGATGGCCTACGGCGCCATCGGTCAGGCGTGGGAGGACTCGTCGCCGATCCTGGTCATCACGGAAGGCGTGGGCCAGGGCGCGGCTCGCCACACGCACTACGACATGGCCGAGGCGCTGAAGTCGGTGACCAAGTGGGTCGGGAAGGTCGACCGCGCCGAGCTCATCCCCGACTACGTGCGCCGGGCATTCACGCATCTCCGGTCCGGCCGGCCGGGGCCCGTTCTACTGATCATCCCGCGCGACCTCGGCGAGTACGACACCGACGAGCATCCCTACTCGCCGGTGAAGGGCTGGAAGTCCGGCCCCGATCCCGACGACGTGAAGTCCGCCGTGAAAGCGCTGCTGGCCGCGAAGGATCCGCTGCTCCACGTGGGCGAGGGCGTCTACTACGCCGACGCCACGAGCGAGCTCCTGAAGTTCGCCGAGCTCGCGCAGATCCCCGTGCTGACCACGCTGAAGGGCAAGGGCACATTCCCCGAGAATCATCCGCTCTCCGTGGGCGTTCGCGGCTCGCTCGCCGATCACTTCCTCAACAAGTGCGACCTGCTCTTCTCGATCGGGTCGAGCCTGTTCCCGAATCGATTTAGTCATGCCGTGCCGAATCCCGAGAAGAAGACGATCATCCAGTGCACGGTCGATATCCTCGACCTCAACCGCAGCTACGAGACGCGTCACGCCGTGGTCGGCGACGCGAAGCTCACCTTGCAGGCGCTGATCGCCGAGCTGTCGGCGCGCGGGCCGAAGAAGAATCCGGAGCTGATCGAAGAGATCCGCAAGGGTAAGCAGGCGTTCCTCGCGAAGTTCCGGCCGTGGATGGAGTCGAACGAGACGCCGATCAACCCCTATCGGGTGCTCGGCGACATGATGAAGGTGCTCGACCCCAAGAATTCGTTCGTCACCGCGGACTCGGGCAACACGCGCGACCAGACCAGCACGGTGTACGAGGCGCAGATTCCGCGCGGCCACCTCGGCTGGGGCAACGTGTCGACGCTCGGCTTCAGCCTGGCGGGCGCCGTCGGCGCCAAGCTCGCGTTCCCGGATCGTCAGTGCGTGCACGTCACCGGCGACGCGGGCGTCTGCTACATGATGGGCAACTTCGAGGCGGTGGCGCGCTACAAGATCGGCATCACGACCTTGCACATCAACAACGGCGGCTACTCCGGCTACGGCCCCGGCTTCTGGGGCGGCGGCCACGATCCGTACACGTGGAAGGTGTCGGACCACGCCTCGGCCTGCATGGCCAACATGGCGAAGTCCGTCGGTTTCTACAGCGAGGACGTGTCGAAGCCCGCGGAGGTGCTGCCGGCGATCAAGCGCGCCCTCGACGAGAACGCCAAGGGGCGGCCGGCGTTCCTCGAGTTCCTCTGCTCGCACCATCCCGTACACGGCGGCTGGGTCCGCCCCGGCGCGGGTGGGCACTGAGGGCGGCGCCGCCGCGCCTTCACGCGTCGAGCGGAGGCAGCTGTCGCGCGGCCGCGTAACCGCGCCCGATCATCAGGAGCGCGAAGGCGTGGAAGCCTACGCCGACCCAGTCCTGGATCAGCACGAAGAGGGCGCCGTCGAGAGCAAAGAGGACCATCCCCAGGAGAAACGCCCAACGGTGTCCCTGGACCGCACGTTGCCCCATCACCGCGAACACCACGATCAAGGCCACGCCGACCAGACCCGCCTTCGTGCCGGCGCTCCCGGACTTCGCCATCTCGTGGACGAGCTGCGTGGCGCCGAGCCCGAGGATGAAGCGCCACTCTTGCCCGGCGAACGCGAGGACGGCGTTGATCAACGAGAGAGCCGCGATCCAGTAGAACCACTGAGCGCCGCTCCGGCGCTGGCGTTCCAGCGCCTGGCGCTCTTGGCTCGCCGGCGCATTGCGCGGCGATTCGTGCGGCGCCGCGACGGCTCGCGCGAATGGCGAAGCGGCCGTCGGCTGAGGAGGACGGCTGAACGGACTTGGGCCGGCTTGCATAGGCCCTCCTTGTCACCGCGCGTGTCAGTTTGTACGGGTCGCCCTTCTCAGGGCTCGACTTGGTGACTGGAGAACCATTGGTGGCAAGGCCCGTGCCACCGCGACGGCTTCCGCAAACCGATTCGTTCCGGCAATTGGGCCGGCCGCGCGCCGAGGGCCGGCCGGCCCCGAGGCAGCGTCGCTTACTTCTTCCGCGGGTCGTCGGCCGGATTCACGAAGGTGATGTCCGTCGGTCCGACACCGTGAACCTGGACGAGCGTCTCCTGACCACCGGCCCACGCGAAGTGCCGATGCGTCGGCGGCACGGAGACGAAGCCGCCGACCGGCAGCTCCTTGCCGGAGCCCTGGTCGAACTTCTCGCCCATCCCGATGAAGAACGTTCCAGAGAGCACGGTGACGTTCTCGGCGGCCTTGTGGTAGTGCGGCGCGATCTTGTAGTTGGCCGGAAACTTCACGCGATAGACGAACGGTCCCTCCTTGCCCGGATCACCCTGCACGACCGCCAGCTTCGCGCCCGGGAAGGTCGGCGGCTCGACCCATTTCAAGGTGTCGTTCGTCATGGTCATGTGCTGCCCGGGCTGAGCCGGCGCCGACGTCACACAAAGGAGAAGTGCCATCAACACGGTCAGGAGAACGCGCATCGTTGAGCCCCCTTGGATTTGAGTAGTGCTCGATGACGCCAGATTGGGTCACACTATGCCCCGGCGATGACGCTCGTCAAGCGAGGAAGCTGGTGATCGACGCAGTCGTGTTCGACCTCGACGGCACGCTCTGGGACACGAGTGCCAGCTGTGCCGTCGGCTGGAACCGCGTGATCGACCGCCACCGCATTCCCTTCCGGCCCATCACCGAGCACGACGTCAGAGGCGTCACCGGCAAGCCGCACGAAGCATGCATTCGTGAGGTCTTCGCCGGTCTCGCCGAGGCGCACATCCAGACGCTCGCCGCCGAGACGCAGCTCGAGGACAACCGGGTCGTCGCCGAGCTCGGCGGCGAGCTCTTCGCCGACGTCGAGGCCGGGCTGAGACGGCTCTGCGCCCGCTATCCACTCTTCATCGTCAGCAATTGCCAGGCGGGCTACATCGAGACCTTCTTCCAGTGGTCCAGGCTCGGCGGCAGCTTTCGCGACTTCGAGTGCTGGGGCAATACCGGCCTCTCCAAGACGCAGAATCTCCGCCTGCTGGTCGACCGCAACGGGCTTCAGCACCCTGTCTTCGTCGGCGATACCCCCGGCGACCAGACAGCGGCCCGCGACTGCGGGATCCCCTTCCTCCACGCCGCCTACGGCTTCGGCGAGTGCGCCGACACCGAACACGGCTTCTCGTCGTTCTCCGCCCTCACCACCTATCTCCTGATCCAGACTCCGTCTCCGCCATCCCGCACCTGACGTCCTGGCGGCGTGCCGCGCGGTCCTCTCGACCCTGACCGCATCCGGCCCGCGAGCCCGGCCGGCGACTTGACGGGGACGCGCTGATCCCGTATACCGACCAGACGAGCCGCGACAGGGGGACAGCACATGGCGATGTACTGGAAGGAGATCACGGTCAACTGGGGCGAATCGGACCCCTTCGGGCTCGTCTACTACCCGCGGATCGTCGCCTGGTTCAACGACACCGAGCACGAGCTGTTCCGCGTGATCGGCTATCCGATCGAGCAGATGATCAAGAACGACCGCACCACGTTCGTGATGGGCGAGATCCACTTCCGGTTCATCGGGCCGGCGGCCTACGGCGACCGGATCGTGAACACGATCACCCTGGCCGAGATCGGCAACCGCACCCTGCACTGGAACTGCAAGGCCAAGAACGCGGTCACGGGCGCGCCGGTCAGCGAGGGCAAGGCGACGCGGGTCTACGCGCGCATCAACGAGGACGGCTCGCTGAGCTCGCAGCCGATCCCGGTCGAGATGCTGACCGCGCTCAACGAGCTGGGGAGCCTGACACACCTGAAGACGAACAGCGGCGCGACCAGGCTCGGCGCCGAGCGCTGATCCCCCGCCGGCCGCCGGCGGGGGAGTCTCAGCGGGCGGGCTTCACCTTCTCGAAGAGCGCCTTGTACTGCCCATACCCGGCTTCCTCCAGCTTCGAAACGGGAATGAATCGCAGCGAAGCCGAATTGATGCAATAGCGAAGGCCCGTGGGTCCGGGGCCATCGGGGAAGAGGTGGCCGAGGTGCGAGTCGGCGGTCGCCGAGCGCACCTCGACCCGCTCCATCCCATGCGAATTGTCGCCGTGCTCGATCACGTGGGCCTTCTCGAGCGGTCGCGTGAAGCTCGGCCAGCCGGTGCCGGAGTCGAACTTGTCGGTCGAGGCGAACAGGGGCTCGCCGGAGACCACATCGACGTAGATGCCGGGTTCGTGGTGGTTCCAGAACTCGTTGCGGAACGGCGGCTCGGTCGCGCTGCACTGCGTGACCTCGTACTGAGCCGGTGTCAGCTTCGTCTTCACTTCCGAGTCGCTCGGCTTCTTGTAAGTCATGGCTTCTCCTGTGTAGACGTATTAGAGCACGCCCGCGTCCTCAGCCCTTCACGTAGGCGAGCTTCTCGGCCACCTTGCCGTCGCGTACGCGCATGACGTCGACCCCACGCACGTGGCCGCCCGCATTGTCCCAGTGAAACACCCAGCGCACCACGGCACGGTCACCCGTCGCGAACGCCTCCTCCGTCTCGAACCGGGCGCCCGGAGTCGATTCGAAGAAGCGCTTCCAGAACGCCCGCACCGCGGCGGCGCCGACGAAGCGTTCGCCGTCGGGCGGCGACTGGGTGTTCTCGAACACGCAGTCGGCCGTCATCAGCGCCATCACGCCATCCACGTCGTGGCGATTGAACGCCTCGTTGAAGCGGCGGATCACGTCGAGCGTCGCCTTGGTCTCGGAATCGGACATGCGGATCCCTCCGAGGCTAGATTCTGCCAGATCGACGCCCGCGCCCGCCCTGAGATACCATCGCCCGATGACCCCGGCCCCCGAGCCCAAGGACGCCTCGCCGATCACGGCCGCGCTGAATCGAGCGGTGCTGGACGCCCTGCCCTTCGCCGACACGCAAGACTTCGACGACGCCCGTCGCGGCTTTCTCGCCACGCTTCCCGAGGTCGAGATCAAGAACGATCAGGGGCGTGTCGTGTGGACGCTTCGCGACTACGCCTTCCTCGCCGACGAGCACGCGCCGCCCACGGTCAATCCGAGCCTCTGGCGCCTGGCGCGGCTCAACCTGAACCATGGGCTTTTCCAGGTGACGGACCGCATCTATCAGATCCGCGGCTTCGACGTCTCGAACATGACCTTGATCGAGGGCGAGCGCGGCCTCATCGTCGTCGATCCGCTGATGTCGGCCGAGGTCGCGCGCGCGGGCCTCGAGCTCTACACGCAGCATCGGGGACGGCGCCCGATCGTGGCCGTCATCTACTCGCACAGCCACACCGACCACTACGGCGGCGTGCGCGGCGTCATCGACGAACGTGACGTGGAGGCGGGCCGGGTCGAGATCTGGGCGCCCGATCGGTTCATGCAGGAGGTCGTCGCCGAGACCGTGCTGGCGGGCACCGCGATGGTGCGCCGAGCGCAGTTCCAGTTCGGGCCCACGTTGCCCAAAGGGCCGCGCGGCCAGGTCGACACGGGCCTGGGCAAGGCGACCTCCCGCGGCACCGTCACCCTCATCCCGCCGACGCGCATCGTCAAGGAGCCGATCGAGACGCATCGCATCGACGGGGTCGAGATCGTGTTCCAGCTCACGCCGGAGACCGAGGCGCCGGCCGAGATGCACATGTTCCATCCCGGGCTCCGGGCGCTGAACCTCGCCGAGAACGCCACCCACAATCTGCACAACATCTATCCGATCCGCGGCGCCCAGGCGCGCGACGCCAACGCGTGGGCGAAGTATCTGAACCAGGCGCTGGATCGCTTCGGCCGGGATGCGGACGTGGCCTTCGCCCAGCATCACTGGCCGGTGTGGGGCAACGCGCGCGTGCGCGACTTTCTCGGCAAGCAGCGCGACCTCTACAAGTACCTGCACGATCAGACCGCGCGGCTCATGAACCACGGGTACAAAGCGGTCGAGATCGCCGAGCGCCTGGCGTTACCGAAGAGCCTCGCCTCCACGTGGCACGTGCGCGGCTACTACGGCACCTTGAGCCACAATGCGAAGTCCGTCTACCAGCGCTACCTCGGCTGGTACGACGCGAATCCGGCGAGCCTGAATCCACTGCCGCCCGTCGAGCGCGGGCGGAAGTACGTCGAGTACATGGGCGGCGCCGACGCCGTGACCCGGCGCGCGCGCGAGGACCTCGCCAGGGGCGAGTATCGGTTCGTCGCCGAAGCGATGAGCCACGTCGTCTTCGCCGATCCGGTCAACGCCGAGGCCCGGCAGCTCGGCGCCGACGCGCTCGAGCAGCTCGGGTACGCGGCCGAGTCGGCGACCTGGCGCAACGCGTACCTGCTGGGCGCGCTCGAGCTCCGGCACGGCGTGCCCACGACCGGCGCGCGCGCGCCGGTCAGCCCCGACGTCGTCCGGGCCATGAGCCTCGACCTCTTCTTCGACTACCTGGGGGTGCGGCTCAATGGCGAGAAGGCGGAGGGTCGGCGTCTCGTCGTCAACTGGGTGTTCTCCGACCTCGACCGCGGCTACGTGGCCAACCTCGAGAACTCCGCGCTCACCTGCCTGGCCGACCGGCGGAGCGACGTCGCCGACGCGACGGTGACGCTCGAGCGGGCGGCGCTGAACCGGCTGGTCCTGCGCGAGATGACGTTCGCCGATGCCGTCGAGCGCGGCCTCGTGCGGGTCGAAGGCGACGCCGCCAAGGCTGCCGAGCTCTTCGGTCTGCTCGACGACTTCAGCCTGATGTTCGAGGTGCTCGAGCCCAAGCGGGAATCTCGCGCCGCTCCAGCACGGCCTGGATCATGACGATCCGGCCCTCCTCGCGGTTCTTCTGACCGGATCGCGCGATCGCGTCGACCGCGTCCCCCATGACGATCCGCTGGATACTGTGCGCAGGGCTGGCGGCGCCGGTGCTCGGTCCGATGACCTCCGCGGTGACGTCGTCCCAGGCGCGCACCTGGAACCCGGCGGCCTCGATCACCTTGCGCATCTCGTCTGGTGCGCGAAGAAAGCTCGCCCCTGCGTCACGGGCCCACATCACCGGGAACAGCACCGGCTGGACGGGGCCGGCCATCGGCTCCTGCAGCGCGAGCAATCCGCCCGGGCGCAGCACCCGCGCGAAGCCGGCGTAGAGCCGCTCCTTGTCGGGAATGTTCATCCCGCTGTTCTGGGTCCACACGACGTCGAACGTCTCGCCGCCCACGTCGAGCGCCAGCGCATCCCCGATGCGATGCGTGACACGATCGGCGAGCCCCAGCCGCGCGGTCAAGGTCAGGCCCGCTCGCACATACGATTCGGTGAGATCGAGCACGGTGACCCGGCAGCCGAACCTGGTGGCCAGGGTACGCGCGGGGCCGCCCAGCCCGCCGCCGACGTCGAGGACACGCATGCCGTCCCCGAGCCGAGCCAGGCGCGCCAGCCGCTCGGTGGCGCTCTTGCCACCGCTGTGAAACTGGTCGGCCGGCGCCAGGTCGTCGATCGTCAGCGTATCGACGTTCGTGCCGGCGGCCGCGAGCGCGTCGAGAATCCGGCGCTCCAGGCCGTCGCGTCCCCAGTAGGCGTTGGTCGCGCGCGCGTCGCTCCCATCCATCGTCATCGACCTCTCGAGACGCGCGGCGATCGCTACCGGAGCGAGGGCTCGCCGGCGAACGCGGGCCGGACCTCCTCGGCGAAGCGGCGCAAGGTCTCGAACCCGCCCGTGCTGTTGAGCAGCACGTACTCGGCCCCGAGGTCGCGCAGCGTCTGGAGCTTCGCGGCGATCTCGTCCGGCGTGCCGTAGAGAGCGCCCGCCTCGGCGGCCTCGAGGGTGTGCGCGTAGGTCATGATGGTCGAGTTGTTCTGGCCGTCCGGACGTTGCGCGAGGTTGTGGACGCGCTCGCGCGCCGCCATCCGGGTCTCGAGGGCCTTCTGCCGCTCGGCGGCCGTCTTCACGACGTTGACGGATCGGGTGACCGCCACCTGCATCGGGTCGAACCGCCGTCCGCGCGCTTCCACTTCCGCCTTGAACAGCGCGATGCGGTCGCCGATCTGCTCGATCGGAGCGAACTGATCGAGCAGGAGGTTATAGCCGAGCTCGGCGACCTTCTTGATCGATTGCGGCCGGCCGGCCCCCATCCACAGCGGCGGATGCGGCTTCTGCGCCGTGGGCGGCTCGACCACGACGTTGTCGAACTGGAAGTACTTGCCGCGATGGGACCACGGGCGATCGGACGTCCACGCCTTGAGCATCACCTCGAGGCACTCGTCGAACCGCTGGTCGGCCTCTTCCATCGGAATGCAGAATCCGGCGAACTCGTTGTGCCGGTAGCCCTGGCCGATGCCGAAGTCGATCCGGCCGCCGGAGAGCAGGTCTATGGTGGCGACCTGCTCGGCCAGCAACACGGGGTTGTGCCAGGGCAACGTAATCACCGCGGTGCCGAGCCGCAACGTCTTGGTGCGCGCGCCGACCCACGTGAGCAAGTTCAGGGTCGCGGAGATCTGACCGAAGCCGGTGAAGTGGTGCTCGACGACGAAGGAGCTGACGTAGCCGAGCGCCTCGGCCTTCACGTTGTTCTCGACGAACTCCCTGAAGCCGGCCCCGCTGTCGACGTCCGGGCTGCCCCGCTTGGCCTGCGCGCTTCCGAAGAGCCCGAACCGCATCAGGCGGCTCCTTTCTGCTGGAACCACGCGCGAAGTCGTTGCCGCCGCGAAAACTCCGTCGGCGGCATCAGGCTCTTCGTCTCGAATTCGAGCTGGTGCATCGACATTGTTCCCTCCTGGAGAACGTGCGCCGATCCCCGAATCTAGCCGAATCGCAGCGTCATCGCCAGTCTGCCACGGTTCGGACCTTCAGCCCACTGCAGCGGCCAGGCGGCCTTCGGGTTGCGCCGGTGGGAATCAGGCTCTACGCTGCCGGGCCATGAAGATCACCAGCGTTCATGCGACGTGGGTGCACGTGCCGATTCCGTACGAGCGGCAGCACGTCAGCGACTTCGGCCGCGTCGCGTCGTTCGACTCGGTCGTCGTGAAGATCGTCGCCGACAGCGGGCTCGTCGGCTGGGGCGAGGCGAAGGCCGGCGTCGGGAGCTCGTCGTCGGCGCACGGGCTGGCGGCGATCATCAACCGCGACTACGCGCCGCTGCTGGTCGGCCAGGATCCGCGCGACGTCAGCCGGCTCTGGGACGTCATGTACAACACGCCGCGAGAGGGCTACGCGCTCGACCGGGGCCACGTCCTGCCCCAGCTCGGACGACGCGGCCTTTCGATCTCGGCCATCGCCGGCGTCGATCTGGCGCTCTGGGATCTGCTCGGCAAATCCCTCGGCGCGCCCGTGTGGCGTCTGCTCGGCGGGCGCCGAGCCGAGCGCATGCCGGCGTACGCGTCCGGAGGCTGGGCCGACGAGGCGCACATCGGCGAGCAGCTCCAGGGCTACGTGGACAAGGGCGGATTCCGCGCCGTGAAGATGCGGGTCGGCGTGATGGACGGCGAGCCGCGCGCGTCGGCGGCGCGGGTGCGCGCCGCCCGCCGGGCGCTCGGACCCGACGTGAAGCTGATGGCCGACGCCCACGGCACGTGGACCGTCGCCGAGGCCAAGGCGTTCTGTCGGATGGTAGAGGACTGCGATCTCTACTGGCTCGAGGAGCCGGTGACCGCGGACGACAAAGCCGGCCTCGCCGAGGTCCGCCGATCCTCCGCGGTCCCGATCTCCACGGGCGAGAGCGAGTTCACCCGTCACGACTTCCGCGAGATCGCCGAGCTGCGCGGCGCCG
This sequence comes from Candidatus Rokuibacteriota bacterium, assembly GCA_003220495.1. Taxonomy (GTDB): domain Bacteria; phylum Methylomirabilota; class Methylomirabilia; order Rokubacteriales; family CSP1-6; genus AR31. Next base: position 29,985 of record QHSP01000066.1, read on the forward strand.
ACGTTCTCCAGCCCGACCTCGCCATCGCCGGCGGTCTGACCGAGGGCGTGCGCATCGGCGCGATCGCCGCCGCGTACAACCTGCGCCTGGCGCCGCACCTCTGGTCCGGCGCGCCGGCGTTCGCGGCGGGGGTCGCCCTCGCCGCGAGTCAGACGACCGGCTTCATCCTCGAATACTCGCTCGGCGCCAATCCGCTCCTGCACGAGCTGGTCGCCGAGAAGTTTCCGGTGGTCGACGGGTACGTGGCGATCCCCGACCGTCCCGGGCTGGGCATCACCGTCGACGAATCGTTCGTGCGCCGGTACGCGCGCGAGTAGCGCGGTGGCGGGGAGTGAGCGCGCGTTCGATGCTCCTTTGCGGCTGGGCTCCATCCGGGCACCCATCCCACCGCGCTCACTCCCCGTCTACGCTTCTCGTGGCGATCGGCGCTCGCTGGGCTTAGCGCGGACGGGTCAGCGCGCGAGTTCGGGGGCTGGGATGGCGGTGACTTGGGGGGAGTAGGTCGGAAGCAGCGACGCGAAGACGGTCGTGCAGGCCGCGAGCGCCGCGAGCGCCGTCAGGAGCGTCGTGAACCCGGCGGCCTTGACGGTCGGGCCAAGCAGGTAGACGGCGAGCGAGCTCACGCCGAAGCCGACGGCGAGGCGGATCCCGGCGACGCGCGAGCGCATGCGGTCGTCGACGTACTGCACGATCATCGCGTCGATGAACGGGATCGCGCCGAAGACGAACGCCATGAACGCCAGCATCGCGACATAGTGGGGCCAGCCGCTGACCTGCGAGGCGAAGAGGAACAGCGGGATCTGCCCGGCCGCGACCGGCACGTACACCCATTTGAGCGGCACCCGATCGATCAGCTTGCCGACGATGAGCTGCGCGAACGAGGCCACCGTGTAGACGACGGCGAGCAGCGCGCCGATCGACGCGGGATCGTCGACGACCCCGTGCAGGCGCTCGGTCAGCAGCTGGCCGTTGCCGTTCGTCGTGAAGTTGAAGATCAGGCTGCCCGAGACGGCGGCCAGGGTCATCACGGTGAGCACGCGCGCCAGCACCGAGCGCGGCAGGTCGACCATCTTCTGCGGGCGCTTGGCGGGCGGGACGTCTTCGCGGGGCACGACCAGCACGAACAGCACGCCGCACGCGAGCGCGATGAGGCCGGGCACGGCGAAGGCGACACGCCAGCCCGCATACTTCACGAGGAAGCCCGTGAGCACGGCGGCGACGGCGATGCCGAGGTTGCCGGCGAGCCCGTTGAGCCCGATCGTGAAGCCCGGGTTCTTCGCGCTCTGCACGAGCATGGGGATGCCGACCGGGTGATAGATCGACGAGAACGCGCCCATCACGGTCAGCGCGGCGGCCAGCGACCAGACGCCGGGCACGGCCGCGATGGCCAGCCCCGACAGGCCCATGCCGAGAAAGAACACCACCATCATCGCGCGCCGGCCCCACAGGTCGCCGAGACGCCCGGCGGGAAGCGAGCCCAGACCGAACAGCACGAAGGCGCCGACCGTGTAGGGCATCAGGTCCTGCCAGATCATTCCCCACTCGGCGGCGATGGCCGAGACGGCCGTGGCGAAGATCAGCAGGAACAGGTGATCGACCGCGTGGCCGACGTTCAGCAGCAGCGCGGTGGGGCTCGCGTTCGTCATCGCGGCGGGGGTCTGCCTCATGGGCCTGGCCAGGCGTCGAGGACGCCGCGCTTCAGCTTGCGCTTGTCCGCCTCGGACAGCTTGAAGTCGTGCCGGTAGGGCGCCGACTCGAACGAGCCGTAGCTCGGATTCGCGATCATGATCCACTCCCGCCCCCAGCGCGCCTTGTGTTCTTCCATCACCTTCAGGCGCTCGGCCTCGGTGCCCCGAAACTCGTCGACGAAGTCGCCGAAGTTGTCGCCGACGTTGATGAGGATGCGGTAGCTCTTGGCGATGTACGCGCGCCGCGTGCCTTTCGCGGATCCCCAGTCCGGCTGCTTGCGAGTCATGAGCATGGTGTCGACGCTCCCGCCCATCGGAAATCCGAACTTCTCGAGGTTCTTGCGCGTCGCCGGCTCCTCATCGGCCGTGCGGTTGGAGACGTAGAACACCTTCACGCCCTTCGAGTCCGCGTATTTCGCGAACTCCAGCGCGCCGGGGATGGGGAGCGAGGTCACCGTGTTGACGTAGGCGTTCCAGGTCTTCGGATCGAAGCTCGTGCCCTTCAGGGTCATCCACGCCTGATAGCCGGAGTTGTCGAGGATCGATTCGTCGATGTCGAGGACGATGGCCGGCGGCAGCGACTGATAGGCCCCGGTCTGCTCCTTGGGCGCCGCCGTCCAGCTTCGATCCTCCAGCGCCTGGTCGAGGCGGATCCGGGCGAGGGCGAAGGCGGTGAGGGCGTTCGCCTTGTACTCGACCGACCGCTGCATCCAGAGCACCGCATTGAGCAGATCGCTGGCGGAGAGATCGGAAGCCGGGGCCTGCTGGGCGAGCTGGGGTCCGGCGCATCCGAGCCCCAGGACGAGGACGACGGCCACCAGCCACGCACGTCGTGAATGGCTACCCACCGCGCCGATCATCACGGTCCTCCAATCAAGAGCGTCGAGTCGCACGCAACGGGCGCAGACACGGCTCCAGGTCTTCGTAACGACTCACGATAGCACCGCCGCTCTCGTGGATGAAGAACTCGACCTGGAGGTTGACCGTAGAGCCTTCGTTGTCGGCGCTCAGCCGAAAGTCGCCGCGATATCCGACGATCAGCTTGCCGCGTGCGAAGGCGTAGCCGATCTCGGCCGCGGTGCCGCTGTCGACGTCGGTCCCGTCGAGCACCGCGACCACTCCGTCGGCACGGTCGATCGCCGCCTGGTTGGTCGCCCCGATCTCGCGGTTCAGCTTGCGCCATGCTTCCCGCTTCTCGGGCCCGTACGGCAGCCGCTGCACCGCGTCGATCTTCGCCTGATCGGCGAGCGCCCACGGGTCGAGCACCTCGTACCCGAGGCCCGCCACGAACGGGATGAGCACCGCGTTGTAGAAGTGTCGCCCCGCCTCGGAGAAACCCAGCGGGCTCGCCATGTAGATCCTCGCCGCGGTCGGCATCCCGCAGATCGTATATCATCGGGACGCCGGTCGCCGGCGAGATCGGATCGAGCGCCACCGGGCGCTGATCGACCACACAAGGAGCGTGAAGATGGCCCTCGCGAGATCGCTCAGCGCCGCCGTTGCGGTCCTCCTCACGCTGACCCTGACCGGCCCCGCGACCGCACAGGAGTTCGTCCCGGCCGTCGTGTTCGACATGGGTGGGAAGTTCGACAAGTCGTTCAACGAGGCGGCGTACGCCGGCGCCGAGCGCTTCAAGAAGGAAACCGGGATCGCGTATCGCGAGTTCGAGGTGACCGCCGAGGCCCAGCGCGAGCAAGCGCTGCGCAACATGGCGCGCCGGGGCTCGGCGATCGTCGTCGGGATCGGCTTCTCCCAGGCGAGCGGGATGGAGAAGGTCGCCCGGGAGTTTCCGAACCTCAAGTTCGCGATCGTGGACGCGGTCGTCGATCTCCCCAACGTGCGGTCGATCGTCTTCAAGGAGCACGAGGGCTCGTTCCTGGTCGGCATGGCGGCGGCGATGGCGTCGAAGACCGGCAAGGTCGGGTTCGTCGGCGGGATGGACATCCCGCTGATCCGCCGATTCGCGCTGGGCTACGAGGAAGGCGCCCGGTACGTCAACCCGAAGATCGAGATCTTTCAGAACATGACCGGCACGACGCCGGCGGCCTGGAACGACCCCACGCGCGGCGGCGAGCTGGCGCGCAGCCAGTTCGACCGCGGCGCCGACGTCGTCTATGCGGCCGCGGGCGCGACCGGGCTCGGCGTGCTCCAGGCCGCTAAGGACAAGGGGCGGCTCGCCATCGGCGTCGACTCCAACCAGAACCACATCCATCCCGGCACGATCCTGACCTCGATGACCAAGCGCGTCGACCTCGCGGTCTACGAGACGTTCAAGACCGCGAAGGAAGGCATCTGGAAGGGCGGCGTCCGCTCGCTCGGCGTCGCCGAGGGCGGCGTGGGCTACGCGATCGATCAGAACAACCGGAGCCTCATCACGGCGGACATGGAGAAACGCCTGCAGCAGGCGCGCGCCGACATCGTGGCCGGCAAGATCAAGGTCACCGACTACATGGCAAAGTAGATTCGGAGGGGCCTCTACGGCCCCTCCGATGCCTCCCCCAGGATTGCGGCGGCAAAGCCGCCGCTCGGAGCGGACAATATCGGAGCGAGATGTAACGGATAGCGCAGCGCCGGCGATCGAGCTAAGGGGGATCGACAAGTGGTTCGGCGCGGTGCACGCCAACCGCGACATCTCGCTCGTCGTCCGGTCCGGGTCGATTCACGGCATCGTGGGCGAGAACGGCGCCGGCAAGTCGACCTTGATGGGCATCCTCTACGGCTACTACCAGCCGGACCGCGGCGAGATCCTCGTGCGCGGCGAGCCGACGGTCATCCGGAGCTCGCAAGATTCGCTCGCAGCCGGGATCGGCATGGTGCACCAGCACTTCATGCTCGTCGAGCCATTCACGGTGCTCGAGAACGTGGTGCTCGGCGTCGAAGGCGGCTTCCGGCTCGGCGCCGGGATGAGCCGGGCGCGCGCCGAGCTCGTGCGGCTCGGCCGCGAGTACCACCTGGAGGTCGACCCCGACGCGCGCGTCGCCGATCTCGGCGTCGGCCATCGCCAGCGCGTCGAGATCCTCAAGGCCCTCTACCGAGGCGCCGACCTGCTCATCCTTGACGAGCCGACGGCGGTCCTGACTCCCCAGGAAGCCGACGAGCTCTTCCGCATCCTCGCCTCGCTCCGCGGCGAGGGCAAGACGGTGCTCCTCATCACGCACAAGCTCCGCGAGATCCGCGACGCCACGGACGTCGTCACCGTGATGCGTCAAGGGAGCGTCGTGGCGACACTGCCGACCGCCGAGACGACGGCCGCGCAGCTCGCCGAGCTGATGGTCGGCCGCAAGGTGAGCCTGCGCGTGGACAAGGCGCCGCCGCGCGCGGGCGATCCCGTGCTCGAGGTGACCGACCTCGTGGTCGAAGACGGGCTCGGCGTCGAGCGTGTCAAGAGCGTGAGCTTCACGGTGCGACGGGGCGAGATCGTCGGCATCGCTGGCGTCGCCGGCAACGGCCAGTCGGAGCTGCTCGAGGCCCTCGCCGGCATCCGGCCGCTGAAGGCGGGGCAGATCCGCTTGAAGGCCGCGCCGCTCGGGGACGCGACGTCCCGGTCCCCGCGGCGCCTGCGGCGGCTCGGGCTCGCCCACGTGCCCGAGGATCGCCACCGCATGGGTCTCGTCATTCCGTTCGTCGCGCGCGAGAGCGCGATCCTCGGCTATCACGACGAGTCCACCTACAACGGACCGATCCGGCTCCACCGCGCGGCAGTGGCCTCGAGCTTCGAGCGTCAGGCGGCCGAGTACGACATCCGGCCCGGCAACGGCGCGCTGCCGACGGCGGCGTTCTCCGGCGGCAACCAGCAGAAGATCGTGCTGGCGCGCGAGCTCGATCGGAACCCCGAGCTCCTCCTGATCGGCCAGCCGACCCGCGGCGTCGACATCGGGGCGATCGAGTTCATCCACCGCCGTCTGGTCGCGCTGCGCGACGCCGGCAAGGCGCTGCTGCTGGTCTCGGTCGAGCTCGACGAGATCCTGGCACTCGCCGATCGCATCCTCGTGATGCACGACGGGCGCATCGTCGGCGACGTGCCGCGCGCCGACGCCACCGAACGGACGCTCGGCCTGATGATGGCGGGCCTGGCGTCGTAAGGAGACTGCACGTGCTCTTCACTTGCCCTGGTCCCGTAGCCCGCGGCGGCGCCGCACGGACGGCGAAGGGTCGCCGCCGCCACCTCTGCGTCGACGTCCATTGCCACGTCCACTACCCGCCCGCCGACGACATGGTGAAGAACGTGTTCCGGCGTGACCACGAGCCGGCGATGCGGTTCACCAACGACCTGTCTCGCGCGACGAACCAGAAGCAGGCGCAGAACGTGCTGACCTGCCTCACCTCCGTCGAGCAGCGCCTGCGCGACATGGACAAGATGGGGGTCGACGTCCAGGCGATCTCGTGCTCGCCGTTCCAGTTCATGTACTCGCTCGATCCGGAGCACGGCCGCAAGACCGCGCGCGCCATCAACGAGAATCTCGCGGCGATCGTCGCCAGGCACCCCGATCGCTTCGTGGCGCTGGCCGACGTCCCGCTGCAGGCGCCCGACCTGGCGGCGGAAGAGCTCGAGTACTGCGTCACGCGCCTGGGCTTCCGCGGCGTGGAGATCGGCACGAACGTCGTCGGGCAAGAGATCTCGCGCGGTCGTGACGTCTTCTGGGCGAAGGCGCAGGAGCTCGACGCGATGGTGTTCATGCACCCGAACGGGTTCACCGGCGGCGAGCGGCTGTCGGATCATTACTTCATCAACATCATCGGCAACCCGCTCGACTCGACGGTCGCCATCGCGCACCTCGTGTTCGACGGGATCCTCGAGCGCTATCCCCGGCTGAAAATCGTCTCGGCGCACGGTGGGGGCTACGTCTCGCACTATCCGGCCCGCATGGACCATGCGTGGTCGGCCCGCGTCGACCCGCGGACGGCGCTGAAGACGAAGCCGCGCCGGTCGCTCGCCAAGCTCTACTTCGACACGATCGTGTTCGACCGCGAGCAGCTGCGCCACCTCGTGAACCTGTGGGGCGCCGACCACGTCGTGGTCGGCACGGACTACCCGTACGACATGGGCTGGTACGATCCCCGCGGCTTCGTCGAGGGCTGCACGTTCCTGAAGGACGGCGACCGCGCCAAGATCCTCGGGCTCAACGCGGCCCGCCTCTTGAAGCTCAAGCGGCGGCGGACTACCTGAGGGCCGCCTCCGGCGTGCCGTCCTTCCACGGCAGCGCGACTTCGTAGGGGCGCAGCAGGCAGTCGTCCGGGAGGCACTCGATCGGCGTGAAGTCGCGGTGAGCGATGTACTCCGGCCGCTTGAATCGCCGGATGTGGTTGGAGACCGTGCAGAGGCTCAGATAGACGCTGACCCGGTTCCACGGCGAGAGGTTCGACGTCGAGGCGTGCACCAGGCACGAGTGGAACATGATCATCGATCCTGCCGGCCCCTTGGGCGCCACCAGACCCCCGCGCGTGATCAGCCGCGTGATCGTCGCGTGATCGATGGTCCACAAGGGATAGCTGGTCGTCTCCGTGTCGTGCCCGGCGTCGAGGACGCCCAGCTTGTGGCTGCCTGGGATGAACATCAGCGGGCCGTTGAACTCGTTGACCGCGTCGAGAAAGATCGCGACGTTCATCGCGCGCGCCTCGGGCATCTGGTCGTCGTTGAACCAGGTGCCGAAGTCCTGGTGCCACTGCCACACGTCGCCGTCGAAGGCCATCTTGCCGTTGATCTTGAACTGGTGCATGTAGACCGGCTCGCCGAAGACCTGCACCACCGGCTCGACCATCCGCGGGTGGCGCGCCAGCCGCGCGAAGGGCGCGCTGTACATGTGCGCGGCGAAGTTCGTGCGGACCGCGTCGCTGCCCTTCTCGCGCACGTTCTCGGGCCGATGCTGCGCGTAGAGGCTGGGCACCTCGTCGGTCAGGACCTTGATCTCCTCGGGCGAGAACGTGCTGGGGAAGAACAGGTAGCCGTCGCGATCGAACTGCTCGAGCTGTGCCGACGTGAGCCTCATGCCGTCATCCTTTCATCGGCCCGTCGTTCATCGACTCCACGATTCACGGTCCGGCACCGCCAGGATACCAAGATCGAGTTTGTCACTCGAGCACCTGATCGGCGCGCAGCAGCACCGGCTCTGGAATCGTCACGCCGAGCGTCCTGGCCGTCTTCATGTTGACGACCAGCTCGAATCGGCTGGACTGTTCGACCGGCTGGCGAGAGCACACCGACACGCGCGACCTGCGGCCCTGCGCCCCGAGCCCGCGCGGGGCGGCGACCGCGCCCACGATCGCGAAGCCGATGAACGCGCGCCGGCTCGTCACTCGCTCGTCCCGCCGGCCGCTACGTCTTCGGCGCCCGGCGCGCGATGGCGGCGATCGCCTCGGCGAAGTTCACCTGGCTGTCGTCCTGCGGCTCGTAGCCGATCTTCGTCTTGGCGCTGGCCAGGCTCCAGAAGCGGTGCGTGTTGCCGCTGATGCCGTAGACGATCAGGAACGGCACGCCGTGCTCGTCCGTGATGTCCGGGGTCTCGACCATGCGAATCGCCTGCTGGACCTGATCGCGCCGGGAGAGATAGGCCCCGAGCGCCCGGTGCATCACCTTGATGTCCCCGGGCTTCACGTGCTCGATATCGTCGTCGCGGGGGCCACCGATGCGCCACTGCACCACCTCGAGCCTGCGACCGTCGACCTTGCCGGTGGCGAAGACGAAGCCGAGCAGCTCGTAGGCCGCCTTGGCCCAGCCGTACCAGTTGTCCGAGCGCGGCGGCATCTCGGGCGTGACCATGTCGACCCGGCCGTCCCAGACCAGCCGCTCGTAGTAGTCGGCGGCGTGGTTGGAGCTGGCCACCACCACGCGGCGCACCCCCTCCTCGAGGGCGACGCGATAGACGTTGTAGGCGAGGGCGACGTTCTGGTGCTCCGCCCAGAACTTCGCGTCGTTGTTCTCCTGCCACGTCGTCGCGTCCATGCCGGGCGCGCGGACGTAGCCCAGGTGAATGACCGCGTCGGCGCCGCGGAAGTGCTGGCGGTACTGGTTCCGGTTCGGATTGGTCAGGTCGGCGACCACGAGGCCCGCCACCTTCTCGCCGCCCCTGGTCGTGGCGCTGACGTCGATCGGCACCACGTCCCAGCGCTCGGCGAGCTCCTTGAACATGCGCTGGCCGACGTACCCGGCCGCGCCCGTGATCACGACTCGTCTCTTCGCCATGGACTTGCCTCCCTTCAGCCCTGCACTATGGCGGCCCCGCCGAGGATCGTCAACGCCAGGCCAGGCGCCGGCCCCCACCCTTTCGCGCCCGCGGCGCGTATAACTATCGAGAGGTGGGATCATAGCGCCGGTGACGACGTGAGCAAGATCGACACAAGGACGGCCATGACCGAGCGCATCGCGGCGCTCGACTGGCGCGGCATCGCCGCCGAGCTCGACGCGAACGGCTGCGCCGTCGTGAACGGCCTCGCTGCGCCGGAGACGTGCGCGGCTCTGGCCGCGAGCTACGAAGTCGACGAGGCGTTCCGCTCGCGGATCGTGATGGCGCGGCACGGCTTCGGGCGGGGCGAGTACAAGTACTTCGCCTACCCGCTGCCCCCGGTGGTCAGCGAGATTCGCGCGGCCATGTACCCGCCGCTCGCCGACATCGCGAACCGCTGGAACACAGCGATGGGCATCGAGGTGCGCTACCCGAGCACGCTCACCGAGTTTCTCGACCGCTGCCATCGCGCTGGGCAGACCAAGCCGACGCCGCTCGTGCTCCGCTACGCCGAGGGCGACTACAACTGCTTGCACCAGGACGTGTACGGCGAGCATCTGTTTCCGATCCAGGCCACGGTGCTCCTCGCCGCGCCGGGACGAGACTTCACGGGCGGCGAATTCGTGCTGGCCGAGCAGCGACCGCGCATGCAGTCGCGTGTCGAGGTCGTGCCGCTCGACCAGGGCGACTGCGTCGTCTTTCCCGTGCGTCATCGGCCCGTGCGGGGCTCGCGCGGGAGCTATCGCGTCACCATGCGTCACGGCGTGAGCCGGCTTCGCTCGGGTCACCGTTCGACGCTCGGCGTCATCTTTCACGACGCGCGATGAAGGGCCGCCGCGGCGCGGCCACCGGAGACTTGTTCAGCACCATCCCGCAAGCGGGGGTGGCCGCGGAGGCGCTCGCCGAGGGCGCGACGATCCTCAGGCGATTCGCCGAGGCGGCGGCTCCGGCGCTCTTCCAGACGATCGAGCGCCTCGTCGCCGCGGCGCCCTTCCGTCACATGATCACGCCGGGCGGCCACACGATGTCGATCGCGATGACCAATTGCGGCCGCCTCGGCTGGGTGACGGACCGTAGCGGCTATCGCTACACGACGAGCGATCCGATGACGCGACGGCCCTGGCCTCCGCTGCCCGCGAGCTTTCGCGACATCGCGACGGGCGCCGCCGCCGCGGCCGGGTTCGCCGGCTTCGAGCCCGACGCGTGCCTGGTCAACCGCTACGAGCCCGGCACGCGGCTGTCGCTCCACCAGGACCGGAACGAGCGCGATTTTTCCAAGCCGATCGTCTCGGTCTCGCTCGGGCTGCCGGCGGTGTTTCTCTTCGGCGGTGCGCGACGTCAGGATCGGCCGCGCCGTGTCCGGCTGGAGAGCGGCGACGTCGTCGTGTGGGGAGGTCCCACGCGGCTCGCCTTCCACGGCGTCGCGCCGCTACCCGACGGCGAGCATCCGCTCACCGGCCGGCATCGGATCAATCTGACGTTTCGGAAG
>QHSP01000067.1 GCA_003220495.1 Candidatus Rokuibacteriota bacterium
TGGGCGCGGTGACGATCGGGGTCGCCGAGGAGCTCTCGCTGCTCGTGCTGGCGCCGGCGTATCGCACCGCGATCGGCTTCGTCGCCATCTTGATCGTCCTGACCCTCCGCCCGCGCGGGATTCTCGGAGAGCGCGCGTATTAGGAACTATCTCGTCGCGATGCTGACGTTCGCCGGCCTCTACGGGCTCATGGCGCTCGGCCTGAATCTCGTCTGGGGCATGACCGGGCTGATCAACCTCGGGCTCGCCGGCTTCTTCGCGACCGGCGCCTACGTCTCGGCCCTCGCCACCGTGAAGCTCGGTCTGCCGATCGCCGTCGGTCTCGTCGCGGCAGCGCTCTTCGCGGCGGCCGCCGGCGCCGTCATGGCGCTGACGACCCGCAATCTGCGCGGCGACTACCTTGCGATCATCACGCTCGGCTTCTCGGAGGTCGTACGCCTGGTCGCGAGCAACGAGATCTGGCTGACCCAGGGGACCGACGGGATCTCGGGGATCCCCGGCCCCTGGCGCGGCCGCGTGGCGCCCGAGACCTTCAACCTGATCTATCTCGTGATCGTCGCCGTGTTCGTCGCCGCGGCGCTAGGGCTCCTCGAGCGCGTGCGGCGCTCCCCCTACGGTCGCGTGCTCCGCGCGATCCGCGACGACGATCAGGTCGCGGCGGTCGCCGGCAAGCGCGTCATCGTGTTCAAGGTCGAGGCGTTCGCGCTGAGCGCCGGAATCGTCGGGACCGCCGGCGCGCTCTACGGCCACTACACCTCCTACATCGCGCCCGACGCGTTCGCGCCGTTGATCACGATCTATGTCGTCCTCGCGCTGACGGCGGGTGGCACCGGCGACAACCGCGGCGCGGTGCTCGGCGCGCTGCTCGTGGTGTTCTTCATGGAGTCGACGCGCTTCGTCACCGGCTCGCTGCCGGGGCTTCGGCCCGTTCAGGTCGCCGCGGTCCGCGAGTTCCTCATCGGCGGCTCGCTGATCGCCGTCCTGCGCTGGCGACCCGCAGGACTGATCCCCGAACGCATCCCGCGCGCCGAGACGCCGTAAGGCGCCGCTTTCGAGCGCGGGCGTCGCCCGCGCGATCCGGATCCTGGGGGAGGCATCGGAGGGGGCCGCCGGGGCCCCTCCGAGCTACAGATGATGGACGGGAAAGATCGTCCGGCGAACGGCGTCGACCTGACGCTGGGCATATTCCTGCGCCCGCGCGCGCCGGTGGTCCGGGAGCGGCTCGGCGGGATCCCAGAGTGAGTCGGTCGGGAATCCGTAGCGCCTCGTATCGCCGGCGAACGAGGCCGGGAGCGCCGCCGGAAGCTCGACGCCGTTGAGCACGGCCCACGCCGACGTCCAGGCGCGCGCGACGTTCGGCAGATCGTAGCCGCCGCCGCCCAGGCACACGAGCTTCGGCGCAAGCTCGGTGATGCGTGCGACGGCGCGCGAGAACCCCTGGACGTCGAGGGCCAGGTGCGTCAGCGGGTCGGTGCGGTGCGAATCGATCCCGAGCTGCGCGACGACGACGTCAGGGCCGAACGCGGCGAACAAGGGCGGGACGACCTGCTCGAACGCCGGGAGATAGATCGACGAGTCGGTGAACGGCTCGAGCGGGAGATTCACGGAGTAGCCGACCCCCGCGCCCGTTCCCGCCTCCTCGACGAAGCCGGTGCCCGGGAAGAGATAGTCGCCGCGCTCGTGGGTCGAGATCGTCAGCACGCGCGGGTCGCCGTAGAACGCGTGCTGCACGCCGTCGCCGTGATGGGCGTCGATGTCGACATAGAGAACGCGGAGCCCGCGCTCTCGGAATCGGAGGATCGCGAGCACGGCGTCGTTGACGTAGCAGAAGCCCGACGCGCGCGAGGGCATCGCGTGGTGCAAGCCTCCGGCGAAGTGGAAGACGCGATCGGCCTCGCCGTTCAGCACGAGGTCGGCCGCCAGGATCGAGCCGGCCGCGCAGAGCCGCGCGGCGTCCCAGAGACCAGGAAACACCGGGTTATCGCCCGGGCCGAGGCCGAACCGCTCGGCGAGCATGGGCGCCTGGCCGCTGTTGCACGCCTTGAGCATCTGGAGATATTCGGTCCCGTGGTACACGGCGAGCGCGCTTTCCGGCGCGGCCTCCGGCGCGCGCACGGTGGCTTGGGGCAAGCTCGTCAGGCCGTACGCCTGCATGAGGCGCCACGTGAGCCCGAGTCGCTCCATCCGGAGGGGATGGTGGGGACCGTAATCGAAGCGGGTCCATGCCTCCGAATGGATCAGTGCCGTGTTCCTGACTACCTCCGCCAATGCCCTGACTTGCCTCCCAGCTTCTCGACGAGCTGGACCCTGGCGATGGTCACACCGCGCTCCACGGCCTTCACCATGTCGTAGACGGTGAGGGCCGCTACCGCGGCGGCCGTGAGCGCCTCCATCTCGACGCCGGTCTTGTCCACGGTGCGCACGCGCGCTTCCACGGTCAGCTCGCCGCGTTTGAGATCATCGCTGAAGGTGACGTCGACTCCTGTGATGCGCAACGGGTGACAGAGTGGGATCAACTGGGGTGTGCGCTTGGCGGCCAGGATACCCGCGGTGCGCGCGACGCCGAGGACGTCGCCCTTGGGCGCGTTACCCTGCCGGATGACGCGAAGCGTCGCGGGCTTCATTCTGAGAATGGCCCGGGCGACCGCCTCGCGAACCGTCTCGCGTTTTTCCGAGACGTCCACCATGCGGGCGTCGCCCTTCGCGGACAGGTGCGAGAGGCCGCGGTACGACTGCGCCCGCCGAGCGGTCGTCAGGCGGTGACGCCGGATCGAGCGTGCCGGATGATCGCCTCCATCCGGTCTTTGGCCATCAGCTTCAGCTTCTTCAGCTCGCTGATGCGCCACTGCCGTTCTGCCGAGAGCGGGATCGTTCCTTTGAGCGCCTCGAGCTCTTGATCGTGGGCGCGATGCTCACCCCGGAGGCGCCGGAACTCCTCGTTCTCGGCCGTGAGTCGTTCGATGAGGGACTCCTGATCCATGCGAGGCCTCCTTGCACGGTGGAGGGACCGTCTACTCGCTGTCGACGCCTCGTTATAGCCTCGGATGCCGGCGGGTGTCAAGCTTCGCCCCGGACATGTAGTGGGTCGGCCGAGCCGCCACCCCTATTTCCGGTAATCCGCGCGTGGGAGGGCTTCCGTCAGCGAGACCGTAACGTCTTCTGGAGAGCCGTCCTCAGTTCATTGGGCTCCACCGGCTTGGAGATGTAGTCGTCCATACCGGCAGCGAGGCAGCGCTCCCGATCGCCCTCCATGGCATTCGCCGTCATGGCGACGATCGGAACGTGCGCGCCCGTCGACGCTTCGCGCTGACGGATCACGGTCGTCGCCTCGTAGCCGTCCATCTCAGGCATCTGGCAGTCCATGAACACGGCATGGTAGCTGATGCGGGTCACGGCCTCGACGGCTTCGAGCCCGTTCGCCACCACGTCCACCCGGCACCCGAGCTTCTCGAGCATGCGCGCCGCGAGTCGTTGATTCACCACATTGTCTTCGGCGACGAGAACTCTGGCCCGTGACGTGGTGTCGCCCAGCGTGTGATGCGTGATGAGCCGCTGCGGCGCCGGCTCGCTCGCCATGCCCATCACGGTCGCGATGCAGTCGTACAGCTGGGACTGGCGGATGGGCTTGAGGAGGAAGGCGTTGAAGCCCGACTGCTGGGCGTCGGCGGTGCCCCCGCGATAGCTCACCGACGTCAGCAGCACGAGCGGGAGCGTCGCGAGGGCCGGATCCGCCTTGATCGCGCGCGCCAGCGCCATCCCGTCCATATCCGGCATCTGGTGATCGACGATCGCCACATCGTAGGATCGGCCGTCGTGGTGGGCCCTGCGCAGGCACTCGAGGGCGCGGAAGGCGCTGGCCACGCAGTCAACGTGCATTCCCCGGGCGCCGAGCTGGCTCGCAAGAAGGGCGCGGTTCGTCGCGTTGTCGTCGACACCCAGCACACGCAGGCGACGGAGCTCCGCGAAGTTCACCTGCCTGGCGGTCGGAGGAGCCGGCCGCTTGGCCAGTCGCACGGTGAACCAGAATGTGCTGCCCTTGCCCACGACGCTGTCGACGCCGATGGCGCCCCCCATCATCTCGACGAGCCGCCTGGAGATCGCCAGTCCCAGACCGGTCCCGCCATACCGGCGGGTCATGGATCCGTCGGCCTGGGTGAACGACTGGAACAATCGCTCACACACCTCGGGCGCGATGCCGATACCGGTGTCGGTGACCGAAAAGCGAACGAGGGCATCGTCGGTGGTCTGCTCGACGAGCGCAGCATGCACGACGACTTCTCCGCATTCGGTGAATTTCACGGCATTGCCGACGAGATTGGTGAGGATCTGCCGGAGACGTCCCGGATCGCCTCCCATCCACGTCGGAAGGTCCGCGCTCGGCATGTACGCCAGCTCGAGGCCCTTGCCGTAGGCGCGCTCGGCGAGCAGCTCGAGCACGTTTTCCACTGCGATGCGTAGGTCGAAGTCGATATCCTCGAAGTCGATCTTGCCGGCTTCGATCTTGGAGAAATCCAGGATGTCATTGATGATCGCCAGAAGCCCCTCGCCGGATCGGCGTACCGTCTCGGCGTACTCTCGTTGCTCGGGCGTCAGCTCGGTGTCCAACAAGAGCCCGGTCATGCCGATCACGCCGTTCATGGGCGTGCGGATCTCGTGGCTCATCGTGGCGAGAAATTCGCTCTTGGCGCGAGTGGCCTCTTCGGCCGCGGTGCGCGCTTCCCGGGCGGCGTGGACTGCCTGCGCCATCTCGGCTTCGGCGTCTTTGAGCACGGTGATGTCGGTGTACACGGCAACGGTGCCGATTTGTTCGATCTTCCGCTCGCTGACCTGGAGCCAGCGACCGTCGTCGAGCTGTTGCACGTGGGAGCCACTCGGGTCGCGATATCGCGCCAGACGCTCCGCGATCCATGCCTCGACCCGTCCCCGCGCGTCGGCCGCCCGTCCGCGCTCGGCGACCAGGCGCATCACCTGCTCGAACTTCATCCCGACCAGGGCGTCCGCGGAGGAGGCGTGGGCGAGCTCACGATACCGGCTGTTGCAGAGGACGAGCCGATCGTCCGTGTCGTAGAGCGAGAAGGCCTCCGAGATGCTCTCGATGGCCTCGAGCAGACGAGACCGGCTCAGACGCTCCGAGTGCGCCGCGGCCTCCAGCCGGCTGTCGACGACGGTGACGAAGATGGCGAGCCCCGTGATGAGCACCGTGGCCACACTGACCCAGGCTGCCAGGAACGTCGGATCCAACCCGGCCGCGACCGGCTCGGCGCTGTGGCCCGGGATCACGTAGGACGCGGCCATGCCGGTGTAGTGCATACCGGCGACGGCGCAGCCCATCACGAAGGCCGCTCCAAGCTTGATCCACCAGTGGCGGTGAACGCTGCCATGCCGGCTGCTGGCGAGAAACTTCGTGTAGAGTGCCGCGGTCGCGAGCACGACGGCCACGATGACGGAGACCGCGAAGAGCACCGGATCGTATCGCATCACGGCGTTCATGCGCATCGCGGCCATGCCGGTGTAGTGCATGACGCCGATGCCGGCGCCCATGAGCCCGCCGCCGAGGACCAATCTCCCGAGTGAGACCGTCGGCCGGCTGATGACGTGCAGCATGATCCCGCTGGCGAGAACGGCGGGAGCCACCGACGCCAGGGTGACCCAGATGTCGTAGTTGACGCGGACCGGCACTCGATAGGCCAGCATGCCGAGGAAGTGCATCGCCCAGACGCCGACGCCCATGGTCACCGCCCCGACCGCAAGCCACGCCCTCTTGGCGAGAGGCTTGTCGGCGGCGCCTATCCGTTCGGCGAGACCGAGCGCGGCGTAGGCCGCGAGGCTGGCGACGACGATCGAAAGTATGACGAACGTCGGCTCATACGTGCCGACGAACGCGGACCCTGGGTCAAGGGTGGCGTCGAGAAAGCCCCAGTGATGCCGGAGTGATTCCATCCCGAGCACATGCAGCACCCGTGATGCCAACGAGCAGGAGTCTTTAGATTCAACGGTTTGGCCTCCCCGAACGCCTTCCGGTCCGCCGCTCTTGTCAGAATTGACGACCGATGAGCTGCACGGCGCTCGCCTTGAAAGCCGCGATGATCCGGATGCCCTCGGCTAGGCCGAGCTCGACGAGCGAGCGCGCCGTCACCGTGGCGACGAGCGGGAAGCCGACGTCGACAACGACTTGGATCGCCGGGGTCGAGGGCGTCACGCGCACGATCGTTCCCGGAAGATAGTTGCGGGCGCTCGAGAGCGGCGTGACTTCGCTGGCCAGCAGGAGCGTGACGTCTTCGGGCCGGACGCCGAGCCGCACGTCCTCGCCGATTCGCGCGGGTGCGGCGATCTCGAGCTTCCGGCCAGCCACCTCGACGACGGTAACTCCTCCGTCACGCGCGGTCACCCGGCCCGTCACCAGGGTCTCCACGCCGACGAAGCGCGCGACCACCTCAGAGGCGGGAGAGTGGAAGACGCGCGCCGTCGCGTCGAGCTGTGCGATGTGTCCGGCCATCAGCACCGCCACGCGATCGCCGAGCGTCTGAGCCTCGCCGCGGTCGTGGGTCACCAGCATGGTCGTGACGCGATCGTGGCGTAGGATGGCTCCGAGGTCCGGTAGTAGCTCGGCGCGCGACGGCGCGTCGAGGCCGGCGAAGGGCTCGTCGAGCAGCAGCACGTCGGGCTCGAGCACCAGCGCGCGGGCCAGCGCCACGCGCTGGGCCTGGCCCGCCGAGAGCGTTCGGGCCCGCCGATGCCTGAGCGGCGCGATGCCGAGCCGCTCGAGCCAGCGGCCGACGCGCGCGCCCCGCTCGTCTCGAGCGCCGCGGAACTTCAGCCCCAGCGCGACGTTCTGGGCGACGGTCATGTCGGCGAGCAGCGGATGCTGGAACACCATCGCCATGCGTCGCCGCTCCGCCAAGGAATGCGCCGCATCGACCGGCCGGCCGCGGAATCGAACGACGCCCCGGGTCGGGCGCTCGAGCAGGCCGGCGACGCGAAGCAACGTCGACTTGCCGCTGCCGTTCGGACCGATGACCGCCAGAATCTCGCCCTCGTCGACGCCGAGGGCCGGCACATCGAGCACGGTCGCGCCGCCGTAGGTCACCTGCACGTCGTCCAGCTCGACGACGGCGGCTTGCGTCACGTCGGCAGGACGTGGATCGAGCCGCGGTGGATCGAGAACTCCCAGCGCCGGTCGCGCTCGATCTCGAGGATCTCGTAGACGAGGTGCGGGACCTCGACCTCCAGGTCGAAGTCGCCCTGCGCGGGAGTGCCGGGCGTGTCCAGACGCAGGCGCAACGACCAGACGGTGCCGAAGTCGGCCTCGCCCACGACGGTCCCACGCATCAGGTTCATGTGGTGGGCCGCGTCGGGTGCGCTTCGATCTTTGCGAATCAGTCGCACGTATTCCGGGCGGATGAAGAAGGCAATCGGGGTCTCCGGCGGCGGCAGATACGACCGCGTCGGCGAGTTCACCGCCTCGAGCGTGTGGCCTCGCCAGGCGATCTGGATGCGGTCGGGCATCGCCTTCACGACGACGCCGTGGAGCACGTTGCGAAGCCCCATGATCCGCGCGACCGCTTCGGACGCCGGCTGCCAGAGGAGCTCGGCGCGCGCCGCCGCCTGGATCACGCGCCCGTTCTCGTAGACGATGATCCGGTCGGCGAGCCGGTAGGCCTCGGTGAAGTCGTGGGTCACGAGCACGGCGGCGGTCCCCCACCCGCTCAGGATCGAGCGCAGCTCGTCGCGCAGCGCACGGCGCAGCGGTGAGTCCAGCGCCGAGAGCGGCTCGTCGAGCAGCAGCAGCGCCGGATCGATCGCGAGGGCGCGTCCGAGCGCTACCCGCTGGCGCTGACCTCCGGAGAGCTCGGCCGGGCGGCGGTGCGCGAGACCGGCGAGGTCGAGCCGCTCGAGCACCTCGACCACTCGCCGCTCGCGCTCTTGCCGCGACCGGCCGCGGAGACCAAAGCCGACGTTCCCGGCGACCGTCAGATGCGGAAACAACGCGTAGCCCTGGAAGACGTAGCCGACCCGCCGCTGCTGCGGCGGCAGATTCACGCCGGCCTCCGCGTCGAACAGCACGCGGTCGTCGACGACCACGCGCCCGGCGTCGGGCTCGACCAGGCCCGCGAGGCACTGGAGCGTCAGCGTCTTGCCGGCACCCGAGGGTCCGAACAGCACGGCGACACCGTCGCCCGCCGTCCACGAGACGTCCAGGGTGAAGCCCGGCAGCCGCTTCGTGATCTGGACCGAGAAACGATGCTTCACGCGGCCCTCGCCCCAAGACGCCCGGCCAGGATCAGCACCACGCACGAGAGCGCCGTGAGCGCCAGCACCAGCGCGACCGCCTCGCCCATCTCGCCCGTTTGCACCGCGGTATAGATCGCCAGCGGGACGGTCGTCGTCTTCCCGGGGATGTTGCCGGCCAGCATGAGCGTCGCGCCGAACTCGCCGAGCGCTCGAGCGAACGCGAGGACGAGCCCGGCGACGATACCGTTGCGCGCCAGCGGCAACGTGACCTCGAGCGCCGTGCGCCACTCCGAGCGCCCGAGGGTGAGCGCGGCCTTCTCGAGCTCGCGATCGACCGATTCGATGGCGGCACGCGCCGTGCGAACAAGGAGCGGCAGCGCCATGACCGTCGCGGCGATCACGGCCGCGTACCAGGTGAACGCCACGCTCCAGCCGCTGAGCGCGTACACGGGCGCGCCGAGCCAGCCGCGGCGGCCGAGCAGGATGATCAGGTAGTAACCCGTTACCGTCGGCGGCAGCACCAGCGGGAGGGTCACGAGGAGATCGACCAGCGCGCGCCCGCGAAACGCGCGCCGCGCCAGCAGGTACGCGAGCGGGATCCCGATCAGCGCGTCCAGGAGCGTCGCGACGACCGCGACGCGGATCGACAGGCCGAGGGCGCTCAGGGCTTCGACGCTCATCACCGCTACTATGCCATCGTCGGCACGGTCATCGACGCACGCCGGCTGGCGGAGGCTGAAAGCCGAGGCGCGAGAGGGCCGCTTGCCCGTCGCGGCTCACGAGCAGATCGATGAATGCCTGGGCGAGCGCCGGCTGCTTCGAGGCTTTCACCACGGCCGCCGGATACGTCACGGGCCGATAGGTGTCCTCGGCCGGCCGAAACGCTTCGACGACCTGACGGGATCGGGCCGCCACGTCCGTCGTGTAGACGAATCCGGCCTCGACTTCGCCTCGCGCGACGTAGTCGAGCGCCTGGCGAACGTTCTCGGCGAGCACCAGCTTCGGCTGCAGCGGGTCCCAGAGCCCCACGCTTTTCAGGCTCTCCTCGGCGTACTGACCGACGGGCACCGTCTTGGGATTGCCGACGACGATCCGTTGCACTTTCGCGCCGGCCAGGTCCGCGGGCTTCGCGATGTCGAGCGTCGACCCCGCCGCCTTGATCACCGTCAGGACGTTGCGCGCGAACACGCGCCGGGTCGCGGTGGTGATCAGGCCCTTCTGCTCGAGCTCGTCCATCTGCCGCTGCGCGGCCGAGATGAAGAGGTCGACCGGCGCGCCGGCCTCGATCTGTTTCTGCAGCTCGCCCGACGAGCCGAAGTTGTAGCGCAAGGTCACCCCGGAACGACTCTGCATGAACTGGCGGCCGAGCGTCTCGACGGCCTCCTTCATGCTGATCGCCACCGAGAGCGTCATCTCCTGCGCCCCCGCGACGGCGGGCGGGCACAGGACGAGGAACCCGAGCACGGTGATTCGCAACCCACGCGACATGGTCCCTACCCTCTCAGCGCGCGTGGCGCTGCTGGATCGCGGTCAGCAGCCAATTCACGAGGAAGATCAGCACGAGCAGCAGCAGCGCCAGCGCGATCGCGACCTCGAAGTTTCCCTTGCCGGTCTCGAGCACCATCGCCGTCGTCAGCGTACGCGTCTGGCCCTTGATGTTCCCGCCCACCATCATGGAGGCGCCGATCTCCGAGATGATGCCGCCGAAGCCCGCCATCACCGCCGCAAGCATCGGCAGGCGCGCCTCGCGGAGCACCAGCCACACCATCTGAGTCCGCGACGCGCCGAGGGCGAGGAGCTGCAGCCGGAACTCGCGCGGCACCTGGCCGACCGCGGCGAGGGTGATCCCGGTCACGATCGGCGCGGCGATGACCGCCTGGGCGGCGACGATGGCGGCCGGCGTGTACAGGATCTCGAGGTCCCCGAAGGGCCCGCTGCGCCAGAGCACGAGCGTCACGAAGAGTCCGACCACGACCGGCGGCAGCCCCATGCCGGTGTTCACCGCGCTCACCACGAGGCCGCGGCCCCGAAAGCGCGCGAGCGCCAGCGCCGCGCCGGCCGGTACGCCGAGCGCGAGCGAGATCAACGTCGCGCTCCCCGAGACCTCGAGCGAGAGCCAGAGGATCCCCCAGATCTCACGGTCGGCGCCGGCGAGCAGCGCGAGCGCCTGGCGCGAGCCGCTCCACAGGAGGTCCATGGCTCGACGAGTGTACTAAAATCTCCCCGGGAGGATTAAGCCATGGCCGATGTCACGTTGCGAGGCAATCCCATCACGCTCGGCGGCTCCGAAGTGAAAGCCGGGCAGAACGCGCCGGACTTCACCGTCCTCGACAACGGGCTCAAGCCCGTCAAGCTGAGCGAGGCGAAGGGCAAGGTCGTGATCCTGAGCTCGGTGCCATCGCTCGACACCCCGACCTGCGACACCGAGACGCGACGCTTCAACCAGGAAGCGTCGAAGCTCGGCGCCGGGGTCGAGATCTGGACGATCAGCCGCGATCTGCCGTTCGCGCAGAAGCGCTGGTGCGGCGCCGCGGGGGTGACGGCCGTCAAGACGCTCTCCGACTTCCGCGAGCGCGCCTTCGGTCCCGCCTACGGCGTGGAGATCAAGGACGGTCCGATCGCCGGGCTCACCGCGCGCGCGGTCTTCGTGGTGGGCAAGGACGGCAAGGTGAAGCACGCCGAGTACGTGAAGGAGATCGGATCCGAGCCGAACTACGACGCGGCGCTCGCCGCGGCGAAGTCGGCGGCGAGCTGAGCGGCGCCCACCTTCGACCGGGGCGCCGCGGTCGGCCGCGGCGTCTCGGTCGAGTCTTGATCTAGGACCCGCGCTCGAAGACGACCGTCACGGGCTTCGCGAACCGTCCCTTGACGGACGGCATCGCCTGAATCGCGACCGGTCCGATCGTCACGGTGATCGTGTGCGCGCCGTCGGGCAAGGCGACGTTGACCCCGTAGTGAAAGCCCTGGCCGCCGACCATGGGCGCCAGGTTGACCTTGCGCGCGGGCTTGCCCGCCGCGCGGATCGTCGCCGACACCGGGAGATAGGGCACCGGCTCGCCGGTCGTACGATCGGCGACGAAGACCATCAGATGGCCGGGCGCGGCGGCGGCGGCGCCGTGTCCGGCATGGCCGTCGTGGCCGGCGTGACCGCCGCCGCTCCGATAGTCGAGGCGCACCGTATAGTCGCCGGCCGTCGTCTCGGCCGGCGCGGCGGAGTGCATGTGATGGCCGCCCGCGGTCAGGCTCTTCAAGAACGCGACCAGGTCGACGAGCTGGCTGACGCTCAGGCTGTCGGCGTAACTCGGCATGATCGACTTCCCGTCCGGCCCGGTGTAGCCCGGACCGTCGAGGATCACCGCGTTCGGCGCCAGGATCGACTCGGCGAAATACTCTCCGGGATGCTGGCCGCCCATGCCCGTCAGCTCGGGGCCGACGTTCTTCGCGTCGCCGCCTGCCGCAGGAAAATTCTCGCCGTGGATCGCGTGACACTTGTAACACTCGAGGTCGGCGAACACCTGCCGGCCCTTCACCGGATCGCCGCCGGGCAGCGCGAACTTCCAGCCGAGCGGCACGCCGCCCGACCGGTGGAGCTCCTCTATCGTGACTTTCTGGGACCTCGCGGCACCCTGGGCCGCGGAACCCGTCGGTGGCGAAGACGTCGGTGTTGTGGTGCGTTGCTCGTGTCCCTGGTGCTGGGCGAGCGCCGACGCCGCGAGCGCGACGAGCACCAGGGCCGCGCAGCCGAGAAGCCTCTTCGATCCCACCGTCATGGTCACCTCGATCCTGCCCGTCAGTATAAGACCCGACGCTCAGGGAAAACCCGGCGCCCGATTGCGGTAGCTCCCCCAGGGGCGCCGCCTCGTGCCCTGTGTACGATCGAGTTGAGCGTGAAGGCGCGTCCCGTTGAAGCCATGACCCCCACAATGACCTGCGCCCTCAAACTGGAGACTCATCGAGGGGATGCCGCGCTCGCGCTGATCGAGCGCCCCGACTTCAGACACGCGTGGCGATCCCTGCACCAATCATGCCCGTGGTCGACCGCGTTTCAAGCCAGTCCGTTCGCCGACACATGGTACCGGTCGTATCGCGCGCAGTTCGCGCCGGTCGTCGTCGCCGGCTGGGCGGACGCGACGCTCACCGGCCTCGTGCTGCTCGCCATCAGCCACGATGGGACGAGGCTCTGCCACGTCGGCGCGCAGCACGCCGAGTATCAGGTGTGGCTCAGCACCGATGACCGCTTCGTCGGCGCCGCGCTCGACGCGCTGGCCGCCGAATTTCCGGGCCGTCGGCTCCAGCTCCTCTTCGTCCCCCCCGGCGTTCCCTTCACGCCGCCGGACCGATGGCGGAGCCGATGCTTCCGGCGCCCGATCCCGGCGCCCTTTCTCGCGACCCATCCGGCCGATACCGTCCGGGAGTCGATGCGAAAGAAGGCGAACAAGAGCAAGCTCAATCGCCTGACGCGGCTGGGCAAGATCACGTTCGAGCACGTGGCCGACGACGCCGCGTTCGCGGCGCTCCTGGATCAGATCGCTCCGCTCTACGATCTGCGCCAGGGCGCGGCCCACGCGGCGCTGCCGTTCCGCGAGGATCCCCTGAAGAAGTCGTTCTACCTGGCCCTGCAGCGCGAGACCGATCTCCTCCACGTCACGGCGATGCGCGTCGACGACGAGCTGGTCGCCGCCCACATCGGCGTTCGAAGCCGAAACACCGTCCTGGTGGGGATGCCGGCTCAGTCGCCGCGGTACGCCCGACATTCGGCCGGCAAGCTCCTGTTCTTCGAGCTCGCGCTGCTGCTCGAACAGGAAGGCGTCGACGCGCTCGACCTGACTCCCGGCGGCGAATACAAGGATCGCTTCGCGACCCGTTTCGACGAAGCGAGCACGTTGACCGTCGTCTTCTCTCGCGCGGGCGCCTGGCGACATCGCCAGCAGCGGAGGCTGATCGACGCCGCCAAGCGGCGCGGCGTCTCGACCGATTCGGTCAAGCGGACGCTCCGCACCGTGCGCCACACGGTCTCACACCTGCGGCCGGCGACCCTTCCGCTCCAGGTCGCGCGACGGCTGAAGCGCGCGGTGTGGGACGACGTCGAGCTGCGAATCTACCGGTTCCCGAGCGGAGCGTCGATGACCCATCCCGGGACGGTTCCCGTGGCGCGGGATCGCTTCGCAGACCTCGCGTGCTACGCGCCGGCCGAGCGGTGGCAGCCGACCGTGGACGCGTTCCTCCAGAGCGCCACGGAACGACTCGAAAACGGCGAGCACTGCTACACCCACGTCGAGAACGGCGTGCTCGCGCACTACGGATGGCTCAGCGATCGTCAGGAGAGCACGTTCATGGACGAGGTCCACCAGTCGTGGACGCTCCCTCCGGGCGCGGCCGTCGCGTACGGCTTCTACACGCACCCTCGGTTCCGTGGCCGGGGCATGTACGCCGCGTCGCTCGGCCGCATGATCAGGGACGCCAAGGCCATTCCCGGGCTCGGCGAGATCTACATCTGTGTCCGCGCCGACAACAAGCCCTCGCGCCGGGTCATCGAAAAGCTCGGGTTCGTCTACGATCGCAGCTTCCACGAGCGGCGCCGGTTCCGGAGCGTTCGGCGGTGGTCCACCGGCGCCGGCGAATCCGACGGCTCGCGCGACGCTGAGGGCCCGCCGTCGCGGGCCTGAGAGGCTTGAAGGGGGACGAGACCGCCGTGCTGCGAGCCGCGAGATTGGCGCTCCTGGGAACGCTCGGCGCCCTCGGCCTGGACGAAGTGGCTCTGCGAACCCGATGGCGACGGAATCGCCTGCTCATACTCGGCTATCATGGGGTTGCGCTCGACGACGAGCATCAGTGGGATCCCACGCTCTACATGCCCGCGCGGGTCCTGCGCCGCCGGCTCCAGCTGATCCACGAAGCCGGATGCCACGTGCTGGCGCTGGACGACGCCGTCCGCCGGTTGTACGACGGCGAGCTGCCTCCCCGGAGCGTCGTGCTCACGTTCGACGATGGCGCCTACGACTTCTATGCGCGGGCGTTCCCGATCGTCGAGACCTTCGGCTACCCGGTGACGGTGTATCTCACGACCTTCTACGCGGAGCTCAATCGCCCGGTCTACGACTCGATGGCCTCGTATCTCGTGTGGAAGGGCCGCGGTCGCGTCCTGCGCTGGCCCGAGGTGCTCGGCCGGCACGGCGATGTCGCGCTGACGGACGACGGCCGGCGCCTCGTCCGGGAACGGTTGTGGCGCTACCCCGTCGAGCACGGGCTGAGCGGCCGCGACAAGGACGCGCTGCTCGCGCGGCTGGCCGCGCGTCTCGAGGTCGACTACGACGACATCCTGCGGCGCCGGCTGCTCCAGCTGATGACCTTGTCGGAGGCCGGCGAGCTCGCGCGCCGCGGGGTCGATCTGCAGCTTCACACCCATCGGCACCGGGTCTCGCTCGAGGAGGCGGTCTTCGCTCGGGAGGTCGGGGACAATCGGGAGCGGCTCCGGAGGCTTCGCGCCTCCGAGGCCACACACTTCTGCTATCCCGGCGGCGTTACCCGGCGCGAATTCCTCCCGTGGCTTCGCCGCTCGAACATCGCGTCGGCGACGACCTGCGCGCCCGGCATCGCTTCGCGCCGTCACGACCGGCTGCTGTTGCCGCGCTACGTCGACAGCGCCGAGCGCTCGGACGCCGAGTTCCGGGGATGGCTCGCCGGCGTCGCGGCGCTCCTGCCCAGGCGCCGCCAGGCCGAGGCAATCGGCCAGTTCCTCGAAGAGCCCGGCGCCCCCTGACGCGCTCTACGAGAGATCGACCCAGACCGTCTTGGTCTCGGTGTAGTGCTCGAGGCCGGCCGAGCCCATCTCGCGCCCGAACCCCGACTCCTTGAACCCGCCGAACGGCAGCGCCGCGTCGAAGAGGTTGTAGGCGTTGACCCACACGGTGCCGGCGCGGATCGCGCGCGCGGCCTTGAGCGCCTTGGTGACGTCGCGCGTCCACACCGCCGCGGCCAGACCGTAGGTCGTCGAGTTGCCCTCGGCGATCCCTTCGTCGATCGACTTGAACGGGATCACGGAGAGCACGGGCCCGAAGATCTCCTCGCGGGCGATCTTCATCGTGTTGGTGACGCCGTCGAAGATCGTCGGCTCGACGAAATACCCTTTGCCCGCGCCGACGTTCGCCCGGCCGCCGCCGGCGACGACCCGCGCGCCC
This sequence comes from Candidatus Rokuibacteriota bacterium, assembly GCA_003220495.1. Classification (GTDB taxonomy): domain Bacteria; phylum Methylomirabilota; class Methylomirabilia; order Rokubacteriales; family CSP1-6; genus AR31. The sequence goes on from QHSP01000067.1 coordinate 15,411, forward strand.
TCCTTCTTGCCCGCGTCGATGTAGCCGAGCACGGTCTCCATCTGCTGCCTGGAGACGACCGGCCCCATCCGCGTCGCCTTGTCCATCGGGTCGCCGACCTTGAGGGTCTTGACCCGGTCCGTGAGCTTCGACATGAAGTCGTCGTGGATCTTGTCCTCGAGGAAGAGCCGCGAGCCGGCGGCGCACACCTCGCCCTTGTTGTAGAAGATGCCCGTGAGCGCCCCCTTCACCGCCGCTTCCATGTCGGCGTCGGCGAAGACGATGTTCGGCGACTTGCCGCCGAGCTCGAGCGAGAGCCGCTTGAGCGTGCCGGCGGCCTCCCGCATGATCCCCTTGCCCACGTCGGTCGAACCCGTAAAGGCGATCTTGTCGACGCGCGGGTCGCGCACCATCGCCATCCCGACCTGGCCGCCGGGCCCGGTGACGACGTTGAAGACGCCTTCCGGCAGCCCCGCCTCTTGCGTGAGCTCGGCGAACTTGAGCGCGGTGAGCGGCGTCAGCGACGCCGGCTTGAGCACGACCGTGTTGCCCGCGGCCAGGGCCGGCGCGATCTTCCACGAGGAGAGCAAGAACGGAAAGTTCCACGGCACGATCGCGCCGACCACGCCGAGGGGCTGGCGCAGGGTGAAGGTGAAGGCGTTCTCGCGCAAGCCGAGCGTCTCACCGTGGATCTTGGTGGCCCAGCCCGCGTAGTAGCGGAAGACCTCCGCGGCGAACGGGATCTCGACCTTGCCGGAGTCGAAGAGGGTCTTGCCCGTGTTGAGGCTCTCGAGCCGCGCCATCTCGTCGAGGTTCTGCGTGATCAGGTCGCCGAGCTTCCAGACGATCCGCCCGCGCTCGGCCGCGCTCATCCGCGGCCACGGCCCCGAGTCGAAGGCCTTGCGCGCCGCCGCGACGGCCAGATCGACGTCGCGCTCGTCGCCGCGCCCCACCCGGGCGCTCGGCTCCTCCGTCGCCGGATTGATCGTGTCGTACGTCGAGCCGGAGGCCGGCGCGCGCCAGGTGCCCGCGATGAAGAGCTGTCCAGTGTTCATGATGTGACTCCCTGGGGTATTACGGACGTGGTGGTGAGGTGGTGCGATACGCGACGACCGCGATCGGACGGAGCGCGAGACGATCGCGCATCAGGACCGTGAAGCCGTCGCCGTCTTCCAGCGACGTGAGCGCGCGGTCGGTCACGATGGCGACGGCCGGCCCGTCGCCACGCACGACCTCGCGGAGATTGCGAGCGGTCCCGGCCGGCACGACCGGGCGACGTAGATAGAACGCGAGCGGCATGTCGGCCAGACCGAGGGTCGCGACGACCGGCGACTCGCGCAGGAGCGGCTTCATTCGCTCGCGGAGCCCGGCGTAGTCGTAGGCGGCGTTTCTCCGCTCGAGCTCCCAGTGGTAGCTCGAGACGACCAGCACGGCGCAGCCCACCCACGCCGCGGCGAACGCGTGCCGCAGGCGCCCGTCGCGCGCGCCCATCATCAGCGCGGCCGCGACCGCCGCTACGGTGGCGACGAGCACGATCGCCTGGGCGACGTAGGCCGGCCAGACCATCGAGACCTCGTTGAGCGCGTTGCGCCGGTAGAACGCGCCGGCGACTCCGGCGGCGACGAGGAGCGCGCCGGCGGCGGCGCAAATCCGCCACGGGATCCTCGGAGCGAGGCGCCGGCTGACGAGGCTCTCCGCCCACCAGCCGATCAGCAAGGAGGCCGGCGCCACGAGCGGCAGATAGTAGCGGAAGCGCTGCTGCTGCGACATGGCGATGACGACGAACATCGTCGCGAACGCCACGACGAGGAGGAAGATCGCGTCTCGCTCGGGGCCGCGGCGCCGGAGGAGGCGAGCCGCCTCGACGAAGGCGATCGGGACGAGGAATACCCACGGAAAGAGGATGCCGAAGGCATTCTGAACCGGCTCCGCCACCATTCCGGCGCGCAGATCTTGGGGCAGATACCAGAGGATCTGGTTGTGAACGACCGCCTGGCGTAACCCTTCGGCGTGATGGAACAGCCGGAAGACCGGCCAGGGGGCGACGACCAGCGCGAGCAGCGGCAATCCGAGCGGCAGGGTGAGCGCCCGCCAGCCTGCGGCGCGTCGGCCCATGGCCGCCCAGGCCACCGCGACGATGAGCGGCATGAAGCCGCCCGGACCCTTGGCCCAGAACGCGAGACCGACGAGGACGTAGAAGCCGACCCACGCGCGAGGCACGCCACGCGTCATCCGCCAGAGCATCCACAGGCTCGCCGTGATGAACGCCGTCATCAGCATGTCGGGCATCGGGATGCGGCCGTGCAGGAAGACGCCCTGCGTGGTGGCGGCGGTCAGCGCGGCGTACGTGCCCGCCGCGGCGCCGAACATCTCGCGGCCGAGGCCGAAGATCACGAGCACCGTCGCGAACGCCGCCACCGCCGAGGGAATCACGGCGGTGAACTGGGTCACGTAGCCGAGCGGCCACGACACGAGCGCGATCAGCCAGGCCAGGAGGATCGGCTTGTTGTGGTAGACGCTGCCGTTCAGGATCGGGAACAGCCAGTCACCGCGCGTGAGGATGTCCTGCGCCAGGAGCGGGAACCGGGCCTCGTCGTTGGTCGTGAGGATGCGGCGGCCGAGATCCACTCCCACCATCACCGCCGCGCCCCCGACGACCCAGAGCAGCGCGCGCCGGTCCTCCCGCGTCACGGCGTGAGGATGCGCCCCGTGCCAGCCGGGTTCATGCGCCCGCCGTCGACGACGACGGCGCCGTTGACGACGACGTAGGGGATGCCGCTCGGATAGCGATGGGGCTCGGCGAAGGTCGATTCGTCGCGGACGCCGCGCGGATCGAAGATCACGAGGTCCGCGGCGTACCCCTCGCGCACCAGCCCGCGATCGCGCAGGCGCAGCCGCGCGGCGCACATGCCGGTCATCTTGTAGACGGCGGTCTCCAGCGGGAACAGCTTCTGCTGGCGGGCGTACTCGCCGAGCACGCGCGGGAACGTCCCGTAGGTGCGCGGGTGCGGCTTCCCCGGACGGTCCCCGTCTCCCGAGTAGAGCGGGATCGAGTCGGAGCCGATCATGAGCAGCGGGTGGGCGAGCACCTTGGCAACGTTCTCGATGCTCTGCGAGAAGCTGACCATGCCGACCGTGCACTTCTGCTCGAGCAGGAGGTTCATCAAGGTCTCGGCCGGCGCCATCCCGGACTGGCGCGCGATCTGCGCGAGGCTCAGCCCTTCGAGCTCGCGCCGCCGGCAGGTGGCGATGAAGACCTGGTCGAAGCCAATGCCCCCCTGCGAGACGGTGCCCCAGCGCTCGCCGTCGATCAGACACTCCTCGACGATGCGACGCCGCGTGGGGCGGTCCGCGAGCCGCTCGAGCAGCTTGGTCAACCCCCCGTCGTGCGCCCACGCCGGCATCATGTTGTCGAGCTTCGTGCTGCCCGCGTTGTAGGGATAGACGTCGCCGAAGACGTCCACGCCGCGCGCCCGGGCCGACTCGAAGAGGCGCAGCGCGGCGTCGATCTTCGGCCAGTTCTCCCGGCCGGAGGCCTTCACGTGCGAGACCTGCACGCCGACCCCCGCCTCCTCGCCGATGCGGATGGCCTCGTTGATCGAGTCGAGGAGCATCGAGGACTCGCCGCGGATGTGCGAGAAGTAGTAGCCGCCGCGCGGGGCCATCGCCCGGGCCAGGGCGATCAGCTCCTCGGTGTCCGAGTAGGCGCTCGGCGCGTAGACGAGGCCGGTGGAGAAGCCGAACGCGCCGGCGTCCATCGCCTCGCCGAGCAGCCGCTGCATCCCGCGCAGGTCGTCGGCGCCGGCCGGCCGCGCCTCGAACCCCATCGCCGCGATGCGGAGCGCGCCGTGGCCGACGAAGTGCGCGATGTTGACGGTTGGACGGATCGCCCGCAGCGCGTCGAGGTACTGCGCGAACGACTCCCAGTTGAGATCGAGGCTCGCGCCGATGCCGCCCGCCCAGCCCTGGACGATCTCGCGCTGGTCCGGCCGCAGCGGCGCCTGCGAGAACGAGCACATCCCGACGACCTCGGTCGTCACGCCCTGTCGCACCTTCGACTCGGCCGACGGGCAGGCGAAGTAGAAGAGGTCGGAGTGCGAGTGCATGTCGATGAAGCCCGGCGCCACCGCGTGGCCGCCGGCGTCGATCACGCGCGCGGCCTCGCCCGACAGGCCGGGGCCGATGGCGACGATCCGGTCGCCCTCGACGGCGACGTCCGCGGGCCGCGCGGGCGCGCCGCTTCCGTCGATCAGGGAGCCGTTGCGGACGAGGAGCGACCAGGCCAACCGCTACTCTTCCGCGATCGTGACCGACGTCATCTTGTCGCCCTGCTTGATGCGATCGACGAGCTCCATGCCCGACACCACTTTGCCGAAGACCGTGTACTGGCCGTCGAGGTGGGGCGTGTTCCCGTAGCAGATGTAGAACTGGCTCCCCGCGGAGTCCGGGTGCTGGCTGCGCGCCATCGCCAGGGTTCCGCGCACGTGCTTCTGCTTGTTGAACTCCGCCTTGATCGTGTAGCCCGGGCCGCCGGTGCCGTTGCCCTTCGGACAACCGCCCTGCACGACGAAGTCGGGCACGACCCGGTGGAAGTTGAGGCCGTTGTAGAAACCCTTCTTGGTCAGGGTGACGAAGTTCTCAACGGTCTTCGGCGCGTCCTCCGGGAAGAACTCGAGCCGAATCTCGCCGCCCTTCTCGAGCGCGATGACGCCGGTCTGCTTCACGAGGTTTCCTTTCTGATCAGGCAATGACTCTGATCGACTTCACGCGGTCGCCGACCTTGATGGTGTCGACGACCTCCATGCCGCTGACGACTCGACCGAACGCGGTGTACTGCCCGTTGAGGTGGGCGGCGGGCCCGAGCATGATGTAGAACTGGCTCCCCGCCGAGTTGGGGTCGCTTTTGCGAGCCATGCCGAGGATGCCGCGCTCGAACTTCCGGTTGTTGAACTCCGCATTGATCGTGTAGCCCGGCCCGCCCGTCCCCATCGCCGGGTCGTCCATCGGCAAGGTCTTCGACTGGGGATCGCCGAGCTGGACGACGAATCCCGACTCGACGCGATGGAACCGCTGGCCGTCGTAGAACCCGGCGCGCGCGAGCTTGAGAAAGTTCTCGACGTGCTTGGGCGCGTCGGCGGGGAAGAACTCGAGCGTGATCTGGCCGCCCTTCTCGAGCGTGATCACCGCCGTCGGCGTCTTGGCGGGCGGCTTGTCCTGGGCCAGGGCCGGAGCGACGACCAGGACGGCCACCGCGAGCGCGAGCAGGCGATTCATGACGGGGCGCCTCCGATGGCGGCACGCGCGGCCGACCGTCGCGGGACTGGGGCCCCGCCGGTCGAGGCGCACAAAAAAATCATGATGAGGGCGTCATTATACATGCTCGGACGGCCGGGGTGGTCGTTCCGCCGTGATACGATGGACCGATGCGGCAGCGCGAAGACGTCCGTAACATCGCGATCATCGCTCACGTCGACCACGGCAAGACCACCCTCGTCGACGCGATGCTCTGGCAATCGGGCCTCTTTCGCCAGAACGAGTCGGTGCCCGAGCGCATCATGGACTCGATCGACCTCGAGCGCGAAAAAGGCATCACGATCATGGCCAAGAACACGGCCATCAACTACCGGGGCGTCCACATCAACATCGTGGACACCCCCGGCCACGCCGATTTCGGCTCGGAGGTCGAGCGCACCCTGACGCTCGTCGACGGCGTCCTGCTCCTGGTCGACGCCGCCGAGGGGCCGCTGCCGCAGACGCGCTTCGTCCTCAAGAAGGCGCTCGAGGCGAGCCTGCCGCCGATCGTGGTCATCAACAAGATCGACCGGAGCGACGCGCGCCCCGCCGAGGTGCTCGACGAGATCTACGACCTCTTCATCGACCTCGAGGCGACGGAGGACCAGCTCGAGTTCCCCGTGCTCTACAGCAACGCCCGGACGGGCACGGCGACCCTCAAGCTCGCCGAGCCGGGACGCTCGCTCGAGCCGCTGTTCGAGACGATCCTGGCCACCGTCCCGGCGCCGCGCTTCGAGCCGGAGGCGAAGCTGCAGTTCCGTGGGGCGATGCTCGACTGGGACGACTACGTCGGCCGGCTCGTCATCGGCCGTATCTTCAACGGCCGGGTCCGCCAGGCCGAGAAGGTCGCGGTCGTCCACCGGGACGGCGCCGTCGAGCTCGCGAAGGTGACGGTCCTCTACGGCTACGAGGGGCTCAAGCGTGTGGAGATTGCTGAGGCGAGCGCCGGGGATCTCGTCGCGATCGCCGGCATCGACTCGATCGAGATCGGCGAGACCGTGGCCGACGCCGACGCGCCCACGGCGCTCCCGCTCATCCGCATCGACGAGCCGACGGTCTCGATGCTCTTCTCGGCGAACGTATCGCCGATAGCGGGCAAGGAGGGGCGCTTCGTCACCTCGCCCCAGCTGCGCGACCGCCTCCTGCGGGAGCGGCGCGTCAACGTCGGCATCCGGGTCGAGGAGACCGACTCGCCCGATACCTTCCGCGTCTCCGGCCGCGGCGAGCTCCAGCTCGCGATCCTGATCGAGATGATGCGGCGTGAGGGCTATGAGCTCGAGGTCGGCAAGCCGACCATCATCACGCGCGCCGAGGGCGGCCAGACGCTCGAGCCGATGGAGTACCTGGTCATCGACATTCCCGAGGAGCACATCGGCGCGGTCACCCAGAAGATCGGACCGCGTCGCGGCGCGATGGCCAAGATGGTGAACCACGGCACCGGCCGCGTCCGGCTCGAGTATCGGATCCCGGCGCGCGGCCTCATCGGCTACCGCACCGAATTCCTCACCGACACGCGCGGCACCGGGCTCCTCAACCACCTGTTCGACGGCTGGGACGCCTGGCAAGGGGAGATCGCGCACCGTCAGAGCGGCGCCCTGGTCGCCGACCGCGCCGGGCGCGCGACCGCGTACGCGATCGACAATCTCCAGGCGCGCGGCGTCATGTTCATCGCGCCGGGCCTCGAGGTCTACGAGGGCATGATCGTCGGCGAGAACGCGCGCGAGAGCGATATGGACGTGAACATCACCAAGGAAAAGAAGCTCACGAACATGCGCGCGTCGACCGCCGACGAGGCCGCGAAGATCACGCCCCCGCGGGTCATGAATCTCGAGCAGTGTCTGGAGTGGATTCGAGAGGACGAGCTGCTCGAGGTCACTCCAAAGTCTCTTCGTCTCCGCAAGCGCGGCATGCGCGGGCGTAGGCGCTTCTAGCCTTCTCTCACCCGACTCGGTCCCACCGACTCGATGCTACTGACCAACGGTCGCATCTATCTCATGGACGCCTGGGACACCGTGGTCGATACCCTCGTCGTGCGGGACGGGCGTGTTGCGTTCGCCGGACGCCGGAGCGACGTGAACGTCTCCAGCGCCGAGGAGGTGGTCGATCTCGGGGGCCGAGCGGTGGTGCCCGGGCTCGTGGATGCGCACGGGCATCTGATGCATCTGGCCCGCGGGCGCTTGACCCTCGATGCCGGCGGAGCGCGGTCCGAGGCGGAGGTCGCCGAACGCGTGGCGGCGCGGGCGGCGACGACGCCGCGCGGCGAATGGCTCGGCGGCCGCGGCTGGGATCAGAACCGCTGGCCGGAGCGGCAGTGGCCGACCAGGGCCTCGCTCGACCGCGCGGCGCCGCATCATCCGGTCGCGCTCACGCGCATCGACGGCCACGCGACCTGGGCGAACTCCGCCGCGCTGGCCGCCGCCGGGATCGACCGCGCGACCCCCGAGCCGACCGGCGGCCGGATTCTCCGAGACGAGCGCGGCGAGCCGACGGGCGTGCTCATCGACACGGCCCAGCGCCTGATCCAGCGGGCGGAGCCGCGCCCCTCCCCCGACCGCTTCGACCAGGCCGTCGCCGAGGCGATCGACGAGTGCCTGGCGGCGGGGCTCACCGGAATCCACGAGATGGGCGCCGAGCTTTACGCGATCGCCTCGTACCGCCGGCTCGTCGAGCGCGGACGGTTCCCGTTCCGAAATTACGTCGCGGTGGCCGCGCGCTCGGAGTCGACGTGGGCGGTCTACCGGGAGAACGGCCCCGAGACGATCGGCGACGGGCGCGTCGTGGTGGGAGCGCTCAAGCTCATGGCCGACGGCGCCCTCGGCTCGCGCGGCGCCGCGCTTCACGATGCGTACTGCGACGATCCGGGCAACACGGGTCTCGTCCTGATCCCGTCCGACGAGATCACCCGACTGACGCTCGAGGCGGCCGGGCTGGGCTTCCAGGTCTGCGTACACGCGATCGGCGATCGCGCGAACACGCTGACCCTCGACGCGCTCGAGGCGGCGCTGGCGCGGGGACCATGGCCGGATCATCGATTTCGTGTGGAGCACGCCCAGATCCTGACCGAGCGCGACATCCCCCGCTTCCGGCGACTCGGCGCCCTGCCGAGCATGCAGGCGACCCACTGCACCTCCGACATGGAATGGGCGGCCGAACGCCTCGGCCCGGACCGGCTCCGGGGCGCCTATGCGTGGCGCTCGCTGCTCGAGACCGGCGTCGTCATCGCCGGCGGCTCCGACTTCCCGGTCGAAAGCCCGAGCCCGTTCCACGGTCTCTACGCCGCGGTCGCCCGGCGCCCGCGGAGCGGCGAGGATCGCGGCTGGCAGCCGGAGCAGCGCATGACGCGCGAGGAGGCGATGCGCTCGTTCACGAGCTGGAATGCCTACGCGTCGCGCCAGGAAGGCGAGCTCGGCACGCTCGAGCCCGGCAAGCACGCGGACCTCGTCGTGCTCTCTGAGGATGTGTTCACGTGTCCTGAGGATCGCATCAAGGACATCACGCCCGTCCTGACTCTCGTCGGCGGCGACGTCGTCTTCCGCGGGACGCACTCGCCCGCTTAGCGTTCCGCACGCGCGCGCTTCGCGTTCCGGCGGGTGCGCGGGGGGAGGGGGCGCGGCTACCACGCGGCACGCGTTCGCTACTCCGGGGCGGCTGGGCTCCATCCTTCTTCGCCCGAGTCAGGAATTTGGCTCCTCACTGCCTCGCTGTCAGAGTTGGAGGACGATCATTCCGGCCACGGTGAGGACGATGCCTGCGAAGGCGCGGAGGGTGAGGCGCTCGTCGAGGAAGACGATCGCGAGGGGGATCGCGAACATGGGAGCCGTCGAGGAGAGGACGGAGGCGACGGCGACGCCGGCGTGCTTGACGCCGGCGACGAACATGACCGAGCTCACCGAGGTGATCGCGCCGAGGATGGCGATGCGGACCTGCACGGCACGGCCGCTCTTGGCGAACGCGCCCGGAACCGAGCGCGCCCACGGCGTCAGCCAGAGCACCATCGACGCGACCGGCAACCGGATCGCCTGCGCGGTGGTCGCGCTCATCTCGGCGAGCGGCGGCTTGACGAGGACCGTCGAGATCGCCCAGGCGAGCGACGCGAGCACGGCCGCGCCGACGCCGAACCAGAAGCGCTCCTCCGGCGCGCGCTCCGCCCACGGCGCGACGATGAGGACGAGACCGGCCATGGTGACGAGCGACCCGACGACGATGGGAACGGTGACGGGCTCGTCCAGGAAGGCCGCGGCGATCACGGCGGCCCCGAGCGGATAGGTCGTCGAGACCGTCATGGCGCGAGCGACGCCGATGGCGCGCGTGCTCTCGAAGAACACCGTATCGCCGAGCGCGATGGCCGTGACGATCGACAGCCCGAGCAAGAGCCACGCGCTCGCCGAGATCGTCGTGAAGGCGCCGGTGCCGGCGGTCGCCAGCACCCAGACGACGAGGAGCACGCCGCCGATCGTCGAACGGATAGCATTGATGCCGACCGAGCCGAGCTCGGACATCAGGGAGCGCGCCAGAAGGCTCGTCACCGCCCACGCCACCGCCGAGCCCAGGGCGGCGAGGGCTCCGAACGTCGTGTCGTCGATCACCTGGACGAAGGTCCTGCGAACGCGGACTATCATACGGTGAAGCTCGCCGCTTACGCCGCGGTCTTCGCGGGCGCCTTCGTGACAGTGAGTCTCGTCAGCTTCTGGCTCGCCGTGCGGCCGCCGCGTCTCGCCATTCCCCTCGGCCCAGGGGACTTCGCGCTGACGGTCGAGAACGTGACGATCACCGCCGACGACGGCGTGAAGCTCGCGGCGTGGCTCCTGCCGCGCGCGGGCGCCCCGGCGCTCGTCCTGCTCCACGGCTATCCTGCTGAGAAGGCCGATCTCCTGCCGATCGCCGCCGCGCTCGCGCCGCGCTTCACCGTCCTCCTGCTCGACCAGCGCTACTTTGGCCAGAGCGGCGGGCGGGCGACCACGCTCGGCTTCCGCGAGCGCCGCGATCTACGCCGGGTGATCGATTTCCTCGCCGCGCGCGGATTCACCGAGGTTGGTGTCTTCGGGCTCTCGCTCGGCGGCGCCGTCGCCCTCCTGGCCGCCGCCGAAGACCCGCGCATCCGCGCTGTGGCCGCGTACGCGCCCTTCGCGGACCTGCGCTCCCTCGGCTACGAGCTGTACGGCTGGCTGTGGTATTTGAAGTACCCTTTCGTGGGGCTCCTGCGCGGCTGGTCCGTGCTGTTCTTCGGCCACGACATCACCGCGGTCTCGCCCGAGCGGGCGGCGGCGGGGATCTCGGTCCCCGTGCTGCTCGTGGCCAGCCGCGAGGACGAGCAAATTCCGTTCGCGCACGCCGAGCGGCTGCGGCGCGCGCTCGCGCGAAATACGCGGAGCGAGTTCGTGTTCACGGATCGCGGTCGCCACGGCGAGCTGCCGCGCGGGTTCGACGCGAGCCTCGCCCGGTTTTTCCTGTTATATGTGAGGTGACGCCGAGCGCGTCAGATCTATGGACCACGCCTATGCCGAGGTCAACGGGATCCGGCTGCACTACGTGACGGTGGGCCGCGGCCCGCTGATCCTGTTCGTCCACGGGTTCCCCGAGTTCTGGTACGAGTGGCGCACGCAGCTCGCGGACTTCGGCCGTGAGCATCAGGCCGTGGCGCCGGACATGCGGGGCTACAACCTCTCGGACAAGCCGGCGGAGCTCTCGCAATACCGGGTCCCGCACATGGTCGAGGATCTCCGCGCCCTCGCCGATCATCTCGGCCGCGAGCGGTTCGTGCTCGTCGGCCACGACTGGGGCGGCGTCGTCGCCTGGGCGTTCGCCATCGCGCACCCCGAGCGGCTCGAGCGGCTGGTCATCGTCAATGCGCCCCATCCGGCGATCTTCGACCGCGAGATCCGCGAGAATCCGGCTCAGCAGAACGCCAGCCGCTACATGCTCACGTTCCGGAGCCCCGAGGCCGAGGCGATCCTCTCCGCCGACAACTACGCGCGCTTGGTCGGGGCCCTGAGCCGCGACCTCGGCGATCGGTTCACCGCCGCCGACCGCGCCGCCTATCTCGAAGCGTGGTCGCAACCCGGAGCATTGACGGGCGGGCTCAACTGGTACCGCGCGGCTGGCGTCGGCCCGCCGGCGGGTGATGGCGCGCCCGCGCGAGGCCTCGGCGGCGACGTCGCGCGGCTGACCGTGCGCGTGCCGACACTCGTGATCTGGGGCGAGCGGGATCAGGCGCTCCTCACCGGCAACCTCGATGGGCTGGAGCGCTTCGTCCCCGACCTGACGATCGAGCGGATCGCCGATGGCTCGCACTGGGTGGTGCACGAGCATCCCGAGCTCGTCAATCGTCTGATCCGCGATTTCCTGGGTCCACGCCGGGCTTCGGCCGCAAAGGAGACACGATGATCATCGGGGTTCCACGCGAGATCAAACCGGGTGAGCAGCGTGTGGCCCTCACGCCGGCCGGGGCACGGGCGCTGGTCGAGGGAGCTCACGGGGTGCTCGTCGAGCGTGGCGCCGGCGGCGGAAGCGGGATCCGGGACGAGGAGTACGCGGGGGTCGGCGCCGAGCTCGTCTCGGTCGACGACGTCTGGCGACGCGCCGAGCTGGTGCTGAAGGTCAAGGAGCCGCTCGCGCCCGAGGTCGCGCGTCTCCGGCCGAGACAGGTCCTCTTCACCTACCTGCACCTGGCGCCGGCGCCCGAGCTCACCCGTGGGCTCCGCGAGTCGGGCGCGATCGCGATCGCGTACGAGACGGTCCAGCGCGCCGATGGAAGCCTGCCGCTCCTCACGCCGATGAGCGAGGTGGCCGGACGCCTCTCGGTGCAGGAAGGCGCCTACTACCTCGGCCGCGCGCACGGCGGCCGCGGAATATTATTGTCGGGCGTCCCGGGCGTGCCGCCCGGCAACGTCGTCATCATCGGGGCGGGCGCGGCCGGGCTCAACGCCGTCAAGACCGCCGTCGGGCTCGGTGCTGACGTCTCGATCCTCGACGTGAACGTCGATCGTCTGCGCCACGTCGACGATCTCTTCCGCGGCCAGGTGGTCACCCTGATGTCGAACAGCTTCAACATCGAGCAGGTCGTCCGGCGCGCCGACCTGCTCGTCGGCGCCGTGCTGCTCACCGGCGCGCGCGCGCCGGTGCTCGTCACCAAGGAGATGGTGTCGCAGATGAAGGACGGCTCGGTGATCGTGGACATCGCGGTCGACCAGGGCGGGTGCGTCGCGACCATCCATCCGACGACCCTGCTCGATCCCGTCTACCTGGTCGGCGGCGTCGTCCACTACGGCGTCGCGAACATGCCGGCGCTCGTCCCGCGCACCTCGACCTTCGCGCTCACGAACGCGACGCTCCCCTACGTCATCGAGCTCGCCGCGCGTGGCGCGACCGCCGCGGCGCGGGCCAATCCCGCGCTGGCCAAGGGCGTGAACGTCTGGCTCGGCAAGGTCGTGCATCCGGGCGTCGCGGAGTCGCTCGGCGAGACTCCGACGCCCCTGGCGGCGGTGCTGGGCTGAAGACCCACGTCGGGACCTCGGGGTACAACTACCCGGAGTGGCGGGGGACCTTCTATCCCGACAAGCTCCCGGCGTCGAAGATGCTCGCGTACTACGTCGAGCGTTTCACGACCGTCGAGATCAACGCGACGTTCTACCGGATGCCGAACGCGAAGACGGTCGCGGGCTGGGGGGCGGCCGCGCCCGCCGGCTTCACGTTCGTGCTGAAGGCGCCGCAGCGGATCACGCACTTCGCGCGGCTCCGCGGCGTCGCCGAGCCGCTGCGCTATTTCTGCGATACCGCCCGCACGCTCGGCGACAAGCTCGGCCCCCTGCTCTTCCAGCTTCCGCCGAACTTCAAGAAGGCGACCGACCGGCTCGGCGAGGTGCTCTCCATCGTGCCCGACGGGTTTCGCGCGGCCTTCGAGTTCCGCCACGAGAGCTGGTTCGACGACGAGGTGTACGCGCTGCTCCGCTCGCGCAACGTTGCGCTCTGCATCGCCGACACCGAGGAAGGCACGACGCCGGCGATCGCCACGGCTGACTTCGGCTACCTCCGGCTCCGCGCCGTCGAGTACACGGACGGCGATCTGCGCCGCTGGATCGAGACGATCGACGCCGTCGGCACCGCCTGGCGCGACGCCTATGTCTTCTTCAAGCACGAGGCAGAGTCGACTCGCCGCGCATTGGCCTTTCAGAATCTGGTCCCGACGCACCGGTAGCCCACCTCGCGCTCCGCCTTGTGTCCGTGTTCAAGGGCGTGACCGGCTGGCTCGACAATGAGCGGACTGGCTAGAGACTAACCAGACCGGCGTGCCCTGGCGTTCGGAAACTGCTGATATTCCTGGAATGCAGTTCCGGTATCAGTTTTGCCCCTACATCCAGCCATGGAAAGCTCCGGTCAGGTGTCGGGGGTGCTACGGGCCTGTCGATTCGGCTCAAGGGCTTTGTCGGCGCGGTATGCCTCCCGCGGCGGCCGCATCGGGTTGGGCATGCGGCTCAGCTCCAAGATCTTCCTCGCCTCTGCCCTCGTCATCCTCGTGTTCGCGGGCGTCAGCGCACTGAGCCTGGGTGCCGTGGGCCGTCTGGTGTCCGTGAACCGGGAGATCTCAGTGAGCTCGATTCCGGCGCTGACCATCACGGCATCCGCCCGCGACGCGCTACCCAGGCTCCTCGCGCTCGAAACGCGAGCGCTGGTGCTGGGCGACCCGCGCTATGCGACCGCATGGACGGAGCTGGGGACGCAGGTCACGGAGGACCTCCAGCGGCTGGCCGACTATCCGCTCAGCCCGCAGGAGGCGCTGCACCACCGCGAGGCCAGCGCCGCGTTTGCGGAGTATCGACGCACGGTGGAGGCGGAGCGCACGCTTCTCCGGCGCGGCGATCGCGCCGGCGCCCTCCGTCTCACCGAGACCACCGCGCGCGTGCTCGCTGAACAGGTCCGAGGGAACCTCGAAGAGGCGATGGCCGCGACCCGCTCGCGGGTTCTTGCGGCGCAGGCCGAGGCTGCGCGCCTGGAAACCGGCACGTGGACCGCGGTGCTGATCGCGCTGGGCGCAGCCGTCGGGCTGGCCTTATGCGGGACCGCCATCATCGCTCGACGGATGACGCGCTCGCTCGATCTCTTGTCTGTCGCCACGACAGAGGTCGCCGCGAATGCCTTCAGAGAGCCCATCGTGATTGAGAGCGGCGACGAAATCGCGACGCTCGCGCGGTCGTTCAACTTGATGGCGAGCCAGCTTCGTCAGGCGGAGGAAGCGAAGCGGGAGTTTTTCGCGACGGTCTCACACGAGCTTCGATCGCCGCTCACGTCGATCCGCGGCGCCGTCGACCTCCTTCACGCCGGCGATCCCGGCCCGCTCACGAAGAAGCAGGTGCGTCTCACCGACAGCATCGGACAGAGTTCCGAGCGCCTTCTCCGGCTTGCCAACCAGATTCTCGAAATGTCGCGCCTTCGCGCCGGAGGTGTCGAGCTCGACTGGAAGCCGCTCGACCTCGCCCGGCTGGTGGACCGTGTCGTCGAGGAGCTCCACCCGCAAGCCGAGGAGGCGGGTGTCGCGTTGGAGCAGGAGTGCAACGGGTCTGACTTCACGTACCTCGGCGATGAAGAACGGCTCTACCAGCTCGTCGTGAATCTCGGTGCCAACGCAATCCGCTTTACTCCGCGCGGCGGCCGCGTGCTCGTACGGCTCACCGACGCGACCCCGGAGTTCGAGCTGCAGGTCGAGGACACGGGCGTGGGCATTCCTGCCGACGCACTGCCGAACATCTTCGACCCCTATCGACAGGCGCACCGAGATCGGGGTGGCACCGGTCTGGGCCTGGCGATCGTCGAGGGTGTCGCGAAGGCCCACCGAGGGCATGTAACGGCGGAGTCGCGCGAAGGAGAGGGCAGCCGCTTCACGGTCCTCCTTCCGCGCTCCTGAGTGGGGCGCGTCCACAGCGCTGGCGTTCAGAGTCGCGAGCCGCGCGGCCGTCGGCTCCAGGCTCCCGCTTCGGGGATCCGCCATCTTTCCGATCCAGCTTCATCACGGTGGCGAGGTTGTTGAGGTCTCCCGCGGCGATCACATCCCTTTTGCTGTCCAACGCCACCGCACGGCCTTCACCACCGACGAGGGACTGGCGCCACAGCTCCGCTCCGTTGGCTCCATCGACCTTTATCACCACGAACTGGTGCATGGCGCCGCCCGTGAAGCCTGTCGCCACGACATCCCGTGCTCGATCGACCGTGACCGCCGTGGCCGCGCCACCTGGAATGACATGCAGCCACACCTCCGCGCCACTGGCGCCGTCAAGCTTGACTACGGTAAAGTCCGTTCCAGCCCTTGTTGAACCCGCGGCAACCACGCTGTCGTCCTCATCCACCGCGACCGCCCGGCCCCCGCCTACAGGATTCGCCCCAATCTGTCGACGCCAAAGCTCGAATCCGCTGACGCCGTCGTATTTGATCACCATGAAGGTTGGTCTGGCCCCCGGGTTCGTAATGCCAACCGCCACGACGTTCGCGGCTCCATCGACCGCAACCGCCTGGGCTGCCGGGAAAATGCTGTCGTTGGACGCATCAGTGGCCTGGCGCCACAACTCGGCCCCGCTCGCCCCGTCAAACTTGATCACCGTCCACGCATGAAGGATGGACCGCCGCCGCCGTCGCGTAGTTGATGTGCCCAGCCCCCTTGATCGCCTGACGCCACAGCTCGGTCCCCCTGGACCCATCGACCTTGATGACGGTAAAGTCACTGCCACTCGGGGTGTTGATACGACCGGCGGCCACGACATCCCCTTCTCCATCCACCACGACCGCAGCGGCCATGCCAGTCGCCCCGTCGCCCACTATGACCTGGCGCCACAGTTCCTCTCCGCTCACCCCATCGAACTTGATCACAATAAAGGACGGTCCAGTTGCGAGGGTACGTATGGCGCCCGCCGCCACGACATTCCCATCCTCGTCCACCGTCACCGCGTTTGCGCCGCCACCCGGAATGACCTGGCGCCACAATTCTGCCCCGCTGGTCCCGTCCAGCTTCACCACGGTGAAGTCGTTGCCAGTGTCGGTGTTGGTCGTAGCGCCTGCTGCCACCACGTTCCCGCATCCATCGACCACCGACGCATTGAACACACCACCGCCAGCAGTACCAGAAATGTCTGTCTGCCAGGCCCAGACCTCAGTCCTCGGGTAGAAAAAGACGAGGCCATAGGCGACGAACAGGGCGACGAGAGACATTGCCGGTGTGACGGAAACACGCGTTCGGCCAGTCATGTCAGTTCTCCGGCTGGTGAGTCACGTGGTGAGCAGCGAGTGCGGTCCCCCCCGGGCAAGGTAACGATAGTCTCAGTGGGCCGTCGTCGTGACACGCCCCTACATAGTCGTGAGACCCCCAGCTGGGAAAATCAGTAAGACCCCGGAATCCGAGGAGGAAATCCCTGATAGGGACTGGGGCATTTGCTCGGGCTACAACTCGTGGTATCGTCCCGGCCATAAAGGACCGCGGTATCGTTGACCTGGCCGCGGCGCTCCTCAGTCGGTACGTCTCGACCCGCCGGTAGTCTCTGGACACCCCGTCCAGGCGTGTTTCGGATGCGGAAGCGGGTGCCGCATGGTCGAGATCGTCCTCAGCGAGCACCAAGTCGCCTGTCTGAAGGCTGCCGTGGCGCGGGGGTCTGCCGAGTATGCGGCGCTCGAGGCAGGCGACTACTTTGCCGGGAGCGAGATCACCCCGGAGCCGGTGGCCGTCACGTTCACGTGCTCCTTGCCACTGGCACAGCAACTGCTCGCCATCGCCCGGGCCTCGTGCCCCGATGTCGCGACTGGGATTTGCGCCGCGATCGACCAGCAGACGCATCCGGGAACATGACGATCAACCCGAAGGCAACGAAGCGGGTCCTGATCGTCGATGACCAGCCCCACGTGCTCGACGTGCTGCGGGAGATTGTTGGCTCCTTCCGGCACCGGCACGCGTATGAGATCACGACGGCGCGCTCTGCCGCCGACGCGCTCGTCATCCTGCAACGTGAGCGCTTCGACCTCATTCTGATGGACATGGTCATGCCCGAAATAGGCGACCCATTGCTCACGAGACAGGGCATCGACCTGCTCAAGCGCGTCCGTGACCTTGGCGTGAATGCGCCGGTCCTGATAATGAGCGGAGACTGGGAGAGCCGGAAGGAGGCCGACGCGCTGATCGAGGGGGCATTCGGTTATCTGCACAAGCCGTTCGATCTGCGCGAGCTGGATCATCTCGTCGCCCGCGCTATCGGGTGCGCGCCCCATCGCTGAGCCCGACGGCATCGGCCACGCCACCTGCGCGTGGGTGATCCCGGCTGCCTCGTAGCCCAACCGGACACGGCTCGATCGACGGGAGAAACGAGCATGGCGATTGCCTTACGCACGCTGGGAGTCGTGGTTGTCGCTCTCGTCGCGGGGACCGCCTGGTCGCAGACGTCACCGTCCGCCGGCGAGGTGCTGAAGCTGCTGCGCGGCGGTGGATACGTCATCGTGTTCCGCCACGGGGCCACGCATGCCGACCAGGCCGACACCGACCCGCTGAATCTCGACAACGTTGCCAAGCAGCGGCAGCTGAACGACAAGGGCCGCGCCGACGCGACGGCGGTCGGCGAGGCGTTCCGCGGCGCCGCGATCCCGGTCGGGAAGTCGTACTCCAGTCGCTTCTACCGCGCCGTGGAAACCGCGCGGCTGATCGGCGGCAAGGAGCCGCAGACCACGCCCGATATCACCGAGGGCGGCCAGGTCGTCAGCCCGAATGAGAACACCCGTCGGACGCAGGCGCTCCGAGCGCTCGTGGCGACCGCGCCGGCTCCCGGCACGAACACGCTCATCGTCACGCACAAGCCGAACATTCTCGACGCGTTCGGCAAGGACTGGTTCGAGATCAAGGAAGGCGAGGCCTCGATCTTCAGGCCGGAGGGCAACGGATACGCGCTGGTCGCCCGGGTGCAGATCAGCCAGTGGGCGACGGCGATGAAGTGACTGGCGGCCCTCCGCCCGCTAGGCGAGCGATCGGCGCAGGTCGTCGAGCGTGCCGAGGAAGGCGTCGAGCACCGGCGTCTTCGGCTTGTCGCGCCGGAGCACGATCCCGATCTGGCGGAAGAGCGGTGGCGCGAGCTTCACCGCGCTGAGCCGCCTCGCCCGGACCTCGGCCTTGGCGGCGAACCACGACGTCACCGACAGCCCCAGCCCCGACTCGACGAGCTTCTTGATCGCCTCCGTGTTACCGAGCTCCATCGGCAGCGCCGGCACGGCGCCGCCCCGCTGAAACCACTCGTCGATGACGCGACGAAGCGTCGCCCCCTGCTCGAACAGGATCAACGGCTCACGCGCGAGCTCGGCCGCGGTCGCGCGGGAGTGTGGCCAGCGGCGGCCCGGCGGCCCGATGGCCACGAGCTCGTCGCGATGGAGCGCCGTCACCACCAGCTCGCGCTCCCGGACCGGCAGGCTCACGATCCCCACATCGAGCTCGTTGGCCACGACCGCGCGCGTCATCTCCGGCGCGTTGCCGGTGACGACGACGAGCTCGGTCTTGGGATAGCGCGCCCGGAACCGTCGCAGCGCCGACGGCAAGAGGTAGATGCTGAACGACGCGCTGGTGCCGAGCCGGATGCGCCCGGCCACGATCCCCCGCAGCTCTTGGACGAGCTCGAGGCCGCGCTCGAGCTCCCGCATCGCGCGACCGGCGTGCGCCAGGAGGAGCTCGCCCGCCTTGGTCGTGTAGGTCCGCTTGCCGACGCGCTCGAGCAGCGCGAGCCCGAGCTCTTGCTCGAGCTGGCGGACCTGCATGCTGACGGCCGGCTGCGTGAGCCGGAGCTCACGCGCCGCCCGGGAGAAGCTCCCGTGGCGCGCGACCGCGGCGAGCGTCTGCAGATGCGCGAGCTGGATGTTCACGTGGAAGAGGTCAAAAAATACCTGATCGTAACGATCAAGACAATTGATTTTGCTGATAGTACGAGCTGGCGCATGATGCGGCGCATGGACACGAGCGACCGTCTGGACCGCGCCCGGCTCGATGCGGGGCGCCGGAGGCTCCTTCGCCTCGCTCACGCCCTGCCCGTCTCCGCGTCCGCGTAGCGGCGCGCCGGCCGATCGCGTCGAGCTCCGCACCGCGCGCGAGGCGGACCTCGCTCAGATCGCCGCGATCTGGAACGACGAGGTCCTCGGCACCGACGCGACCACCGACACCGAGCCCAGGGATCCGGCCGCGCAGCGCGAGTGGTTCGCGCGGCACACGGAGCGCTATCCGGTGGTCGTGGCCACGATCGGCTCGGAGAGCCCCGAGCGCGACGGCGACGTCGTCGCCTACGGGTCGCTCTCGCCGTACCAGCCGAAGCCGGCCTTCGCGCGAACCGCCGAGGATTCGGTCTACGTCGCGCGGGATCACCGCCGCGCTGGGCTCGGCGGCTTGATCCTCGCCGAGCTGATCCGGCGCGCGCGGGCGCTCGAGCACCACTCGATCGTGGCGCGGATCACCGCGAGAAACGCCGCGTCCCTCCGCCTGCATGCGCGCCACGGCTTCGAGCTCGTCGGCGTCGAACGCGAGTCGGCGTTCAAGCTCGGCCGCTGGCACGACGTCACGATCGTGCAGCGCCGCCTCGATTCGCGCTGATCGAACGGCCGCGCCGAGCGCCGAGGCCGGGCGGCTCCAACCCATTCACCAGCTACAGGAGCGTGTCATGAACGAACAGCTCGACCACATCATGAAGATCACCGAGCGGCCGTCGCCCGTGATGGTCAGGGGCGCGGGCTCGTGGCTCTGGGACCGCGACGGCAAGCGCTATCTCGACTTCGTCCAGGGCTGGGCGGTGAACTCGCTCGGCCACTCGCCCCGCGTGGTGCTCGATGCGTTGAGCGCGCAAGGGTCCCGGCTGATCAACTGCAGCCCCGCGTACTACAACGAGCCGATGGCGAAGCTGGCCGGTCTGCTGGCCGATGCGTCCGGCCTCGATCAGGTCTTTCTCTGCAACAGCGGCGCCGAGGCCAACGAAGGCGCGATCAAGCTCGCGCGGAAGTGGGGCGCCCGCCATCGCGACGGCGCCTACGAGATCATCACGATGCACGGGAGCTTCCACGGACGCACGCTCGCGACGATGGCCGCCTCCGGCAAGCCGGGCTGGGACGACATCTTCCCGCCGAAGGTCCACGGGTTTCGGAAGGTTCCACTGGGCGATCTCGGCGCCGCCGTCGCCGCCATCTCGTCACGCACGGTCGCGGTGATGCTCGAGCCGATCCAAGGCGAAGCCGGCGTCTTCCCGGCCGGCGACGAATATCTCCGAGCGCTCTCGACGCTGACGAAAGAGCACGGAATCTTGCTGATCCTGGACGAGATCCAGACCGGCATCGGACGGACCGGCCGCTTCTTCGGATATCAGCACGCCGGCGTCACCCCGGACATCGTCACGGTCGGCAAAGGCATCGGTGGAGGTGTCCCGCTCGCGGCGCTCATCGCCTCCGGACCCGTCAGCTGTTTCGAGTACGGCGACCAGGGCGGCACGTTCGGCGGCAACCCGCTCATGGCTGCCGTCGGGTGCGCCGTGGTCGAGACCGTTGCGCAACCGGAATTCCTCGAATCGGTCGCCTCGAACGGTGCCTACCTGATGGCGCGCCTGCGGGCGCTCGCCGGCCACCTGGGGCACGGCGACGTGCGCGGTCGTGGGCTACTCCTGGCCCTCGAGCTGAAGGCGCAGGACGCCAAGAAGGTTTCGGCGGCGGCGCTCGACGGGGGCCTCCTTGTCAACGCGCCGCGCCCCGACGCGCTCCGGTTCATGCCGGCGCTCACGGTATCCCGCGACGAGATCGACGCGATGCTGACGATCCTCGAGGCGAGTCTCGGCGGGCGGGCGTGACGGAATCGAAGGACGAACGAGTCAGCGACTCGCCGGCGCGCGGTGCTCGAGCTTTCGCAGGGCGGCCGCGACGTCGATACGTCCACTGAGCACCGGCGCCATCGGGTCGCCGATCTTCTCCAAGCGCGCCGGCGCCGTCTTGATCGTGAAACGCGCGGGATCGAGCTTCGCGGTGACCTCCTCCCAGCGGAGCGGGCACGAGACCGGCGCTCCCGGCAGCGGGCGCGCCGAGAACGGCGCGACGACCGTCTGGCCCCGGCCGTTCTGGCCGAAGTCGATGTAGACCTTGCCGCCGCGCGAGCGCAAGGGCCGCGCGATCGTCGAGATCTCGGGCTCCGCCTCGACGCCCATCGCCGCCAGAAGCCGCGCGAAGGTCCGCGTGACCTCGTAGTCGTAGCCGGCGCCGAGCGGCAGGACGATGTGGAGACCGGTCGCTCCGGAAGTCTTCACGTAGCTCGGCAGGCCGAGCCCGTCCAGGATGGAATGGAGCGCGCGCGCGACCTTGACGACGTCGGTGAACGGCGCGCCCTTGGGATCGAGATCGAGCACGAGCCAGTCCGGATTGTCGAGCGACGCCAGTCGCGAGCTCCAGAGGTGGAGGGGGATCGTGCCGAGATTGACGACGTAACGAAGGCTCTCGCGATCGTCGACGATGAAATAGTCGATGTCCCGGTCCACATCGTTGGCGTGGATCCGCTCGGTCCGGAGCCACGACGGCGTCCATTCGGGCGCGTCCTTCTGAAAGAAGGACTTCCCCGTGATCCCGTCGGGATACCGCGTCAGCACCAGCGGCCTATCCTTCAAGTACGGAAGCAGCCACGGCGACACCGCCTCGTAGTACTCGACCAAATCCGACTTCGTATACCCCTCATCCGGCCAGAACACCTTCGACGGATTGGTGATCGTCACCCGCCTCTCGTCAGCACCGACAAGAGCCGGCTCTCCGCTCACGCGCTTGTCATCCGCAGCGCTCGTGCGCCGCCCCTTTCCCATGTTCGTGCGCCGGGGATCCGACTTTCGGCTCGCTTCGGGCGTTGAATCACCGCTTTCTGAGGTCGATGCACGATCGCCCGACCCACCGCGTGGCGAGGAGGCCGGGGTGGGGGGGACGGGGCGGGCGGAGTGGGACCCTCTCGTCCCGCCCGCGGCTCGAAGAGCCGCGGAAAGCGGGCGAGCGGGTGACGCAGCCCGCCCCGTCCCCCCCACCCCGGCCTCCTCGCCACGCGCCACGACGGACGTCTCGCGCACGCAATCCTCGGGACGTTTGTCATCACGTAACCCGAGGAAAGACGGATGTCGGATGCCGCCGTCGCGTGTCCACTCGGTGAAGCGAATCTCGCCCACGATTCTCGGCTCGACCCAGTGGTGGCCGCGCCCGCCGGGCGTGCCGCGCGCGAACGGTGAGGTCGGCCGCTCGAGCGGACGAAGCTTCTCGCTGATCGTCTTGAGTGTCCGCTCGTCGAACCCCGTGCCGACCTTGGAGACGTAGACCAGCTCGCCCTTGTCGTAGAGACCCAGGTGCAGCGCGCCGAAATGCGCCCGCGTGCCCTGTGGCACCGTGTAGCCGCCGATCACGAACTCCTGCCGGAGCTGACACTTGATCTTCAGCCAGTCCCGCGAGCGTTTCGCGGCATAGGTGCTGTCGCGCTTCTTCGCGACCACGCCTTCCAGCCCCTGCTCGCAGGCGGCGGCGAGAAAGTCCGCGCCGTGCTCCAGCACGTGGTCACCGAAGTAGACGACGCCGCGCGGCGGCACCAGGAGCCTCAGGCACTCCTTGCGCGCCTCGAGCGGCAGCCGACGGAGATCGCGGCCGTCGAGAACCAGCGCGTCGAAGAAGACGGCGCTGACCGGCACGACGCCCCGCGCGCGCTCGACGTCGGCCGGGCGCGTCAGGCCCATGCGCTCCTGGAGCCGCTGGAAGCTCGAGCGCCCGCGCTCGTCGAGCGCCACGATCTCGCCGTCCAGGACGAAGCTCGTGAGCGGCAGCGCGTGCAGCGCCGCCGTCACTTCGGGATAACGGGTCGTGACGACCTGGCCGCTGCGACCGCGCAGCTCGATCTCGTCACCGGCGCGCGAGGCGAGGACGCGGATGCCGTCGTACTTGATCTCGAAGAGCCACGACGGGTCCGACGGCGTCTCGTCGACGAGCGTCGCGAGCATCAGCAGATCGCCCTGCGGCGTGATCTCGCCGCGCGGCGCCTTGAGCTCGGTCAGGCGCCGACGCAACGTCTCGACCCGACTCGCGCCGTCGCGCAGCTCTTCGATCGTCAGCCCCGAGAGCACCGATTCGGGATAGCGCTCGGTCGGCTCCGTCTCGCCGGCGTATTCGTCGGACTTCTTCAGGAGGAGCCAGTCCCGGTCCTTGCCGCTCATCCGGGCCAGGGTCCATCGCCCCTTCAGCTTGTAGCCGAACAGCTCGAACTCGAGCTTGCCGCGCGCGATCTGCTCGCTGGCCGGCTCTGGTTTCAGGAGCTGGAACCGGCCGGCGTCCCACACGATCGACGGCCCGGCCCCATAGCTGCCCTCGGGAATGACGCCTTCGAAGTCGGCGTACTCGATGGGATGGTCTTCGACGTGCACGGCCAGACGCTTCTCGTGCGAGCGCACCGAGGGCCCCTTGGGCACGGCCCAGCTCTTCAGCACGCCGTCGATCTCCAGCCGCAGATCGTAGTGGAGCCGGCGCGCCGAGTGCTTGTGGATCACGAACCGGCTGCCGCCGGCCGGGCCGGGCCCGCCGAAGGGCTCGGGGGTCGCGGCCGGATCGCGCTTGCGCCGGTACTCCTGGAGGTCGCGGCTAGCCACGCAGCACCAGGATCACGGAGAGCGAGGCCATCAGGTTGTCCGCCGCGTGCGCCGCCATGGAGGGCAGCAGGCTTCCCGTCCGCTCGAACGACCACGCCCACAGGAGCCCGCTCCAGAAAACGGCCGCGAAACCGAGCGCGCCGTAGCCGTGAGCGACGGCGAAGATGGCCGCGCTGAGCACGGCAGCCGGGCCCACGGCGAACCGCCGGCGCAAGGTCGCGAACAGGAGCCCGCGGAACACGATCTCCTCGAACACCGGGGTGAGAATGACCGTGTCGAAGAGCGTCATCCCGACGAGGGTCCGCGAGCCCCAGACCAGATCGCGGTCGAACCACTCCGTCCAGTGCGCGGAGAGTCCGAGCCAGCGTCCGGCCATGTCCATGACGCCTTCGCCGAGCTGGCCCAGGGCCAGCAAGGTGAGGATGACGAGCACGAGCCGGCGCGCGCCGGCTGAAGTCGGCACCAGTCCGAAGCTCTCGCTCAGGCGAAGGCTCGACGGCCGCAGCAGGAAAAGCCAGGCGAGGAAGATGAGCGGCACGAAGGAGAGGTTCGTCGTGGCGCCGATCAGGACACGGGAATAGGCTCGGTCGGGAAGGAACGAGGACACGAGAATCAGGAGGGATCCGAGCGCGCCGCCCCAGACGAGCACGAGGACCCCCGACAGCCCGCGCCAGGGTGGCGGTAAGACGGCGCCACCGATCCGATCGAGGGCCCGGCGGCGCACGACGACCCGAACGAGCAGGACGAGCCCGATACCGATGAGCACCAGCTCAACCACCACGGTCGCGCGCATGCGGACGAGCAGCCGGTCGGAGCGCATCGCCTGGGCAGCCGTCGCCGCGGCCAGGAGATCCTGATCGCCGACGCGTGTCGCCAGGCGAGCCGCCATCCTGTCCCTGAACCAGCCTGGCTCGAGCGCTTCGGCGAGCGCCTCTGCGATGTTCGAGCCGATCTCTCCTTCCACGTCCTCATCGAGATAGGCGGCCCCGACGAGGAGCGCGAAGACGGGAAGCGGGTCGGCGCGGCGCGTCCATTCCTCGGCCCGCCGCCGCACGCCGGCGATCCGTCCGGATTCGCCCTCGAGCACCGCGAGGTGGAGATCGATGCTGGGGAGGGCCGACTCCCTGGCGAGCTCCTCGTACCAGTGGAGGCCCTCCTCGAGATCCTCCGCCGGGTCGCTCGACAGCACGCGATACACGAATTGCTCCCAGGCCGGCGCGCGGCTGACCGCTTCGTCGATGTCCATCGTGCGGCCGACGATCAGCGCGAGCGCGCGCTCCGGCTCTTCGACTCCGTCCACGCGCGATCCGGAGAACTGGAGCCACGCCATCAGCGCGATGAACGAGAGGAGGATGAGCCCGGCGAGCGTCGTGACGAGCCAGACGAACCAGACGAGCCGCGGTTCCCGGGGCTCGGGAGCCCCGATATCTTGCCGCTCGACCGTGGCCGGAACGCTATCCATGGGAGGTCTCTGCCCTGCGCGCATCATAGGGACCATCGTGCTATCGTGCAATCCATGGCGCCGCACTCGATCGGCTCGGGAACGATCTCGTTCGGACTCGTCTCGATTCCCATCCGGCTCTACACCGCGGCCTCGTCGGCGAACGTGGCGTTCAACATGCTGCACGCGAAGTGCGGCTCGCGGATCAAGCAGCAGACGTTCTGTCCGGT
>QHSP01000068.1:0-7464 GCA_003220495.1 Candidatus Rokuibacteriota bacterium
GCGGGCACCGACTACGAGAGCGCACGCAGAGGGCTGATGGACTCGCTCGGCGGCATCCCGATCGGACGCCCAGCCCGGCCCAAAGAAGTAGCGGATCTCATCGCCTTCCTCGTCTCGCCGCTCGCGGCCTCTATCACCGGCACTGAATACACGATCGACGGCGGGACGGTGCCCACAGTTTGAGGTCGCCAGTGACCGCTCCGCTACTCGACGACCTGATCCACCTGTAGCAAGACCGTCCGGGGGATCGTCAATCCCAGCGCCCGCGCGGTCCTGATATTGATGACCAGCTCGAGCTTGGTAGGCTGCTCGACCGGCAGATCGGCGGGCTTGGCGCCCTTGAAGATCTTGTCGGCTAACGTGGCGGCGCGCCGATAGTGATCGGGGTAGTTGACGCCGTAGCTGGCGAGCCCTCCGACGAACTCCGTCGAGGCGTACATCGCCGGCAGCCGATACTTCGCCGCGAGGTCGACGATGAGCGGCGCATGCGCCAGGGTGAGGGTCTCCAGCCCGACGACGAGCGCGTCCGCGTGCTGTCGGGCGGCCTCGAACGCCGGCCGCAGATCTTCGACGCGGCGCACGTCGAGCAGCTGAGCCTGGAGACCGAGCGCGTGCGCCGCCGTCTCCACCTCTTTCCACTGACGCGGGATCGCCGGATTGCCCATGTTGAAGAGCGCTGCGATCCGAGTGGCTTTCGGAAAGAGCTCTCGGAGTATCTCGACACGCTTCGGATATATCTCCGTCACGGTCGCGCTCAGGCCCGTGATGTTCCCGCCCGGTCGGGCGAGGCTGGTGATGATGCCCTGTGCGACCGGGTCGCCGACGCCGGTGATGACCACGGGAATCGTTCCCGCGGCGTGCTTGGCCGCGAGCGCCGCCGGCGTTCCTCTTGTCAGGATCAGGTCCACCTTGTGCTGAGCCAGCTCGGCCGCGAGGTCCGGGAATCGATCGTCGCGGCCATCGGCCGATCGGTACTCGATGACGAGATTCTTGCCCTCGACGTAGCCCAGAGTCCTGAGCCCGTGACGAAAGGCGTCGAGATTGGCGGCATTCGTCGTCGCCGATGTCCGCTCGAGCACGCCGATCCGATAAATTCTGTCCGACGATTGCGCCGTGACCGTGATGGATCCAAGAGTGACGCTGACAGTGAGAGCTACCGCGAGTCCGATCAGACGCATGCGCACCTCTCTTGGCCTTGTGTTCTTGTCGTCACTCACGGGTTTCCCGGACTGCAGGCTGCACCACCGCACGCATGCGCCATGCCAGCGTACGGCCCGAGGGTCGTCGCGAATTTTGCTGCGTGTTTGTCGGGCGGCAGCGCGAGAGGAATGTT
Organism: Candidatus Rokuibacteriota bacterium; assembly: GCA_003220495.1. Taxonomy (GTDB): domain Bacteria; phylum Methylomirabilota; class Methylomirabilia; order Rokubacteriales; family CSP1-6; genus AR31. The sequence continues at coordinate 1,334 of QHSP01000068.1, forward strand.
CCGAGTGCGGCATCGCGCCCTGACACAATTCGGGCGATCTACCCGATGCGAGCGATTGGCACGTGAGGAGCACGGCCGCCTCTCACAATCTGGGACGTGGTAGGCTCGCGCCACAGATCACACGGCGCGAGGAGGATGCAATGAGCGCTCAGTCCTGGCATCGGCGTGAAGTGCTGAAGGGCGTGTCCGCGGCGGCGCTGGTCGGAGTCTCTGCGCGGCCCGCGGCCGCGCAGGGGGTCAAGTGGTCGGCGGGAACCGAGGGGCCAAAGCTGAAGGCGCCGGCCCACGCCACCGACTGTCATCACCACGTCTACAACGCGAAGTTCCCGGTCGATCCGCGATCCACCTTGCGCCCGGGCGACGCGCTGGTGGACGACTATCGCGCGCTCCAGAAGCGCATCGGGACGGCGCGCAACGTCCTCGTGCAGCCGTCGACGTACGGCACGGACAACCGGTGCCATCTCGAGGCGCTGGCGGCCTTCGGGCCGACGGCTCGCATGGTCGCCGTCGTGGACGATACGGTGTCGATCGAGGAGCTCAAGCGCATGCACGCGCTCGGGGTGAGGGGCATTCGCTTCAACCTGGCGCAGGCCGGCGCGACGACGCCCGAGATGATGGAGCCGCTGTCCAAGCGCATCAACGATCTCGGCTGGCACATCCAGATCAACGCGCCGGCCGCCAAGATCATAGAGGTCATGCCCATCCTCGAGCGCGTACCCTCGCCGATCGTCTTCGATCACCTCGCGCACATCCCGCAGCCCGACGGCGTCAACCATCCGCTCTACGCGAAGGTGCGGGCGCTCATGGACAAGGGCCGCACGTGGGTCAAGCTGTCCGGCGCCTACGCGGACACGAAGGTCGGGCCGCCGAGCTATTCGGACTCCAGCGCGGTCGCGCGCGCCTACGCCAAGGCCATGCCCGAGCGGTGCGTGTGGGGCAGCGACTGGCCGCACCCGAGCGAGCAGTCAAAACACTTGCCGGACGACGCCGTGCTCTTCGACCTGCTCAGCGACTGGGTGCCCGACGCGAAGGTTCGCCACCGCGTCCTGGTGGAGAACCCGGCGACCTTGTACGACTTCCCGAAGGGCTAGCCGCTGGCTGCTATCGGCGCGAGGTCGGGTTGCGAAGCTCGATGATGTCCTTCGCGCGGATCGTGGCCGACTCGCGGATCTCCGGCTGAGCCGGAACGATGTAGAAGCGCTTCTCGCGAATGCCGCGGAGCACCTGATCCGCGACCTCCGACGGCGGGTAGCCGCGGGTCAGCCGCTCCGAGAGGCCCTGGCCGAACGCCTGGGCCATCGGGCCGGCCTTGCCCTCCTCGGCCAGCTCGGGCGGCCGGTTGCGTGACGACCGCATGATGCTCGTGTTGATGAGGCCGGGGCAGACGACCGAGACGCCGAGGGGCGCGCCGGTCGCCTCGAACTCCTTGAACATCGACTCGGACAGCGCCACTACGCCGTGCTTGGTGACGTCGTAGACCGACATGAACGGCGCGGTGGTGAGCCCGGCCATGGACGCCGTGTTCACGATGTGGCCCTCGTCGCCGCCGGCCAGCATGCGCGGCACGAAGGCGCGCACGCCGTGGATCACGCCCCAGAGGTTCACGCCCATCACCCATTGCCAATCGGCCAGCGAGTGCTCGTGGACAGCGCCGATCACCGCGACCCCCGCGTTGTTGCAGACCACGTGGGCGGCGCCGAAGGCGGCGTAGGTCTCGCGGGCGAGCCGCTCGACGTCCTCGGCGCGCGAGACGTCGACGCGCACCGCCAGCACGGCCGGCGCCTTCGCGCGCACCGCCGCGACGGCGGCGTCGAGCGCGGCCGCCTCGACGTCGGCCATGACGATTTTCATTCCCTCGGCGGCGAATCGCTCCGCGAGCGCGAGCCCGATCCCGCTCGCCGCGCCCGTCACGACCGCCACCCGATCGCTGAATCGCTCCAAGGCTGGGTATGTTAACAGTGGATCGTCAAAACCGGTTCGCCGCGAGAGCATGGCTACGACTTTGGTCCAATGGACGCCCCTCGACCTATTCGCGATATGAGTGCTGATTCAGGGTATATCGTGGCGCCCGGTGGGGCGCAAGATCGCAAGGAGGGTGTCGAGATGAAGAGATTGCTGGCGGCGCTTCTGGTCGTCGCACTGCCCGCATGCGTGTCGGTCGCAGAGGCCCAGGCCCCCGGCGAGGTCTTTCGCAAGGTCGCGCCGTCCGTCGTCGTGATCCGCGCCAAGGGCCGCGACATCAGCGCGAGCGGGCAGTCGCGGTTCGCCGAGACCGGCTCGGGTGTGCTGATCTCGCAAGACGGCAAGGTGATGACCGCGGCCCACGTCGTGCACGCGATGGACGAGATCAGCGTCGAGTTCCTCGGCGGCGAGACCGTGAAGGCGCACGTGGTCGCCTCGGAGCCGGCGGCCGATCTGTCCCTGCTCCAGCTCGCCCGCGTGCCGTCCGGGGCCAAGTCGTCGCCGCTCGCCAACTCCGATCCGATTCAAGTAGGCGATCCGGTTATCATCGTCGGCGCGCCCTACGGGCTCAGCTATTCCTTGAGCGCGGGCTTGATCAGCGCGCGGTGGAAGCCCAACACGGTGTACAAGACGATGCCGCTCGCGGAGTTCTTCCAGACGACGGCGACCATCAACACCGGCAACTCGGGCGGCCCGATGTTCGGCATGAACGGCGAGGTGATCGGCATCGTCAGCCACAACATCTCCAAGAGCGGCGGGAGCGAGGGGCTGGGTTTCGTAGTGACCATTAACACCGCGAAGAAGCTCCTGCTCGAGCGCAAGTCGTTCTGGTCTGGCCTCGAAGGCCAGATCCTGCAGGACGCCGAGGCCGATCTGCTGAATCTGCCGCCCGGGGCGACGGGGTACATCATCAAGACGGTGGCCAAGGACTCGCCGGGCGATCAGCTCGGGCTTCGAGGCGCCACGATGATCGTCAACCTGGGTCACGGCGAGCTGCCGCTCGGCGGTGACATCATCCTGTTCGTCGAGGGCATCAAGGCGGAAGCGGCCAACCTGGCGAAGATCCGGGACGCGCTGACCTCGAAAGCTTCGGGGAGCCCGTTCAAGGTCACGGTGCTCCGCGCGGGCAAGATGCTCGAGCTGAGCGGACGCGTGCCATGAGCCGGGCTCACCGGGGAAGGGGCGGCGTCCTGCTCGTCGTCGTGGCACTCTTTCTGGCGAGCGGCTGCGCCGGCCGATCGGGCGGCGCAGGCGGGGCGGCGGGCGGCGAGCTGCCGCCGCCGATTCGTCAGGTGTTGCCCAACGGCCTGCGGCTGATCGTGCAGGATCACCGCGCGGCGGACATCGTCGCCGTCTACCTCTACGTGGGCGTCGGGGTCCGCTACGAGCGCCCGGACCAGCTCGGCTACTCGCACTTCCAGGAGCACATGCTCTTCAAGGGCACGGACAAATGGGGGCCGGGCTACATCGACCGCACGGTCGAGGGCGTCGGCGGCCGCACCAACGCGACGACGTCGTTCGACTTCACGGACTTCTACATGTTGGTTCCCAAGGAGTCCACGGAGACGGCCATCCAGACCCTGGCCGACATGGCCTTCCGCTCGAGCTTCGATCCCAACGAGGTCGCGCGCGAGCGCGAGGTGATCTTCGAAGAGGCGAACATCGAGACCGACAATCCCAAGACCGCCATCGTCCGGCAGCTCTACGGAATGGTTTTCGCCGACAATCCCTACGGCTATCCCGTGCTCGGCACACGGCCGACGATGAACGCCGCCACGAGCGCGATCCTCAGGGCCTACAACAAGCAGTACTACGCGCCGGAGAACATGACGCTCGTGGTCGCCGGCCCCGTCGACGTGAAGACCGTGCGCGGCATGGTCGACCGCATCTGGGGCGTGATTCCGTCCACCGGCTACAAGCCCGTGTCGGCGCCGACGCCGCGTCCGCTCACCGGGATCGTGCGAAAGTCGGTGGAGCGCCCCGAACAGCAGGCGCGGCTCGCTCTGGGCTGGCAGGCGCCGCCCACCAACGATCTGAACGGCGACACCGTCGATCTGCTCACGACGATCCTCGCCGGCGCCGAGAGCTCACGGCTGGCGGTTCGGCTGCGCGACCAGGAGCGGCTGGTGTCGTCGATCACGATGAGCTACTCGGCCCAGATGGGCGGGGGCATCGTGAGCTTGAGGGCCGAGCTCGAGGCCAAGGATCTCGAACGGGTCGAGCAGATCATCCTCGAGGAGATCGCCCGCATGCAGGCGGACGGACCGACGGAAGAGGAGCGGCAGCTCGCGGTGATCAGGGCCGAATCGCAGCACGCCTTCGATACCGAGACCTCCGACGGGCTCGCCAACGCCTACGCCATCGCCGAGACCACCTGGACGCTCGACGCCGAGCTGGGCTATGTGGATCGGCTGGGCAAGATCACGCGCGAGCAGATCCGTGACGCGGCTCGCCGCTATCTCTCGCGAGCCGATTACGCGCGGATCGCGTTCCAGCCCAAGCAATGAGCCGCCGGATTGCCGCCTCGCTGCTGCTCGCGCTCGCGATCGTCGCCACCGCTCCGCCGAGGCGTGCGGCCGCGGCCGAGAGCGCGGCGGGCGCCGTCACGCGCACGAAACTGGCCAACGGCATGACCGTGCTCGTGCGCGAGAACCCGACCGCCCCCGTCGTCGCGATCTCCCTGATGCTCCGGATGGGCACGCGCTGGGAGACCCGGCAGAACGCCGGCATCTCGAACTTCCTGCAGCTCATGGTCGTGCGCGGCACGACGTTGCGCGACGGTACGCAGATCGTGAGCGTCGCCGATCGCATGGGCGGGAGCATCGACGCCTACGCCGACGCGGATTACGCCGAGATTCCTGCCACGGCGCTGTCGCGCTACTGGGGCGAGATGCTCGACCTCGTCGCCGAGATCGCCCTGAAGCCGTCGATCCCGGACGGGACGACACAGGCGGTGCGCGATTTTCTCGCGCGGCAGATCCGCAACCGCGCCGACAAGCCGTACGACGCGGCCTTCGACAGCCTGATGGCCCGGACCTACGGCGACAACCCGTACGCTTGGGACCCGCTGGGGCTCAAGGAGAGCCTCGAGCGAATGGATCGCGCGGCGCTCCTCGCGCACTACCGGCGCCACTACGTGCCGGGCGCGATGGTGCTGGCGGTCAGCGGAAAGGTGAAGAGCGCCGAGTTGGTGGCCAGAGCCGAGGGGCTCTTCGGCGCGCTGCCCGCGGCGTCGGCGCCCGCGCCCAACGCCACGCCGGCCCCCGCGCCGGCATCGGCCCGGGCCGTGCTCACGGTGCCGGGCGCGCAGGCCCAGATCCTCATGGGCGGGCTCGCGCCCTCGCTGACCGATCCCGACCTCGCGGCCATGAAGGTGGCGAGCACCATCCTCGGCGGCGGGCTCTCCAGTCGCTTCTTCTCCGAGCTTCGCGACAAGCAAGGCCTGGCGTACACGACCGCCGCGCGCGAGCCGATGCGCGTGGGCGCGGGCTATTTCCTGGCGCTGCTAGGCACGGCGCCCGCCAACAAGGAGAAGGCCGAAGCGGCCCTGCGCGAGCAGCTCGAGCGCATCCAGCGTCAGGCCGTCTCCGGCGAGGAGCTGCGTGTCGCGAAGGCGTCCCTGCTCGGTAGCCTCGCGATGGACCGCCGCACGAACGCGCGGCAGGCGTGGTACATGGCCTCGCTCGAGGTTGCGGGCGTGGGCCACGAGTTCCTGGACCGCTATGTGGCCCAGGTGCGGGCGGTGACGGCTGCCGACGTCCAGCGCGCGGCTCAGCGGTATCTCGCGACGGTGCGCACCGTCGTCGCGGAGCCTGCGCAGTAGGTGGGTGACTTTTCGCCGATCGGGAGGCTGCTCAGGACCTACGGCGTGATGCCTATTCGGACCTCGGCGGGACTTTGACCCAGGCTTCGCTGCAGCTCTGAACGTTCGGGTAGTAGGCCTTGGTGCCAGGGCAGTAGTACCAGTACGACTCTGGCGCCGGCGCGGGGCTGTCTACGTAAACCGGCGCAGGCTGGACGATGACCTGCGGCTGAGGATAGTAGTACGGCGGAGGGTAGTACCCCCAGCCCCACCAGGGACCCCAGCAACACCCGGGGCCAACGATCACCACCCCGTGGCCTCGGAACCCGCCGTGATGGACGCCGCCGCCCCCGCGGTTCCAGGCGAA
>QHSP01000068.1:7722-47588 GCA_003220495.1 Candidatus Rokuibacteriota bacterium
ACCGGGCCATCGAGGAGATCGAAGATCGCGACATCCGCGGGCGCCCCGATCCTCAGCGTGCCCAGACCGGCCACGCGGCCAATGATCTTGGCCGGCTCGACCGTCGCCTTCGCCACGACGTCTTCCAGGGTCATCCCGAGGTTGAGGAACTTCGACATCACGTTGGGCAGGGTCGGGTACCCCGGCGTATTGATGCTCACCGCGTGGATATCGCTGGAGATCGTGTCCGGCGCGGCGCCCTGCTGCATGGCCGGCTCGCAGATCGTGTAGTCGAAGCTTCCCCCGCCGTGTCCGACATCGAAGACGACCCCGCGCTGCTTGGCCGCCCTGGCGGCGGCGAGGAGCTGGCCGTTCTGCACGATGTTGTTGCCCGCGCCGCTGTACGCGTGCGTCAGGATGTCGCCCGGGCGGAGGAGATCCAGCAGATCCGACAGCGAGCCCGGCGCGGCCCCGATGTGACACATGACGGGCACGCCCTTGCCGACCATCTCGGCGGCCCGGATCGCCCGTCGCAACGGCTCGAGTCCGTTCTGCCCGACCACCGAGTCGGTGATGCGAACTTTCACGCCGAGCACGACGTCGGGATTCTCGGCCACGGCCTTCGCGCAGCCGTCCACGTTGGCGTAGTCGATGTTGAGCATCTCGCCCGGGGCCAGTCCGCCGGCGAGGCCGATCGACGCGATGTGGACGAAGGCGAAGATGCGGGTGCGCGCCTGCGGGATCGCGTAGTGGCGGACCGCGCCGAAGGTCTGCCACCCGGCATCACCCGCCGACACGGCGGTGGTCACGGCCGTGATCCCCACCAGCTCGTCGGCCGGCAGGCCGATGCCGAGGTGCGGGACCAGATGCGTATGGAGATCGACGAGGCCGGGCGTGACGAGCTTGCCGGCAACGTCGATACGCTGGACGGCGCGCGCGGCCGGAATGCTCGCCTCGACCGTGGCGAGCTGGCCGTGCTTGATTCCGAGATCTCGCTTGCCGCGGAGCTTCTGGCTGGGATCGAGCACCTCGCCGTTCGCGATCACGAGGTCGTACTTCAACGCCGGATCTTTCGGATCGAAACCGTGTGGCGCGGGCGCGCCGGCCTGCGCGAGCAGGAGGGGAGTCGACCTGGCGTCGACGGTGGATGGCTGGGCTGCGAGGGTGGCGCCGGCAGCGGCCGCCGACGTCGAGACGATGAAGTCGCGCCGCGAGACTCCCATGACGTGGTCTCCTCGCCTATGCGGTACGGCCAGGTGAGCTTCTCATCGCGGCTGCGCGCAGACCGCATCGCGTCCCGTTGCCGCAGGGATGCTATGCGGTGACATGCCGGGCGTCAACCGTGCGACGACCCGCGACTTACCGTTCGGCGGCGCGGCCCGGCGTGGGAATCTGCATCAGGAGGCTGCCGCCACCGCCGGTGACGAACTGTGGCAGGCGACCGTCCCACTTCGCCAGGTATTGCTGCTGGATGAGAGTCGCTGTGAGCGACTGGGTGACCTTCGCGTTGTATTCCGCCTCGGCGGCCGCGCGCAGCCGCAGCGCGGCGGCTTCTCCTTCCGCGCGCGCCTGGAGGGCGGCGCCTTCGCCGCGCTCGCGGGCCACCTTCGATTCCGCCTCGCGCTTGGCCTGATCGACCTCGTAGCGCTTCTGCTCGGCCACCTGCTGGGCGATCTGCTTGCGCTCCACCGCCTGCTCGAAGTCCTTGTCGAAGCGGATGTCCTTGATCGACACCTCGGTGACTTGGATGCCGTATTTCAACAGCCACTTGGTGAGGCCGTCCTGCACGTCCGCCTTGATCCTCGGGCGCTGCTGAAGGATGTCGTTCGCGGCGTGGACGGCCGTGTTCGCCTTCAGCACCTCGGCGGCGGCCGGATCGATGATCGACTGCTCGTAGCGCAGGCCGACCGTGCGGTAGACCTCGGGCGCACGGTCGTCGATGAGCCGGTAGTTCAGGGCCATCACCGCGTGCACCGCCTGAATGTCCACCGACGCGGCATCGTATTTCGCCTCGTGCTTCTGCACGCGGGTGTCCATCTGGATGACGTCTTTGTAGGGCAGCACGAAGTGCAGGCCGTTGTAGAGCGGCTCCTTCTCCACGTTGCCGAACACCGTCACCACGCCGACGTGGCCGGCGTCGACGACCACGAAGCTCGAGAGCACGATGATGAGCAACCCCAGCAGCACTCCGGCGACCTGCGCGGCGCGGCCGATGCCCACCAGCGGCAGCCTCGCCCGGGTCGCGTCACGCACCTGCGCGGCCATCGAGACGAGGAGCCGGCCCACGAAGACGCCACCGACGATCAACACTGTCGCGAGGATCAGCTTGCCCATCTGCCCCTCCCGTGTTGCTCAGGTCTTGCCGAGTTCGTAGCCGCGCGGCCTGAGGCAGTCGACGAAGACCTGCCGGCGCTTGTCGATGTTGGTCCTCCAGTAGACCAGGTTCTCCTTGATCCATCTCGAGATCATCCCCAGATCGCGCTCGGCCTCGCGCTGCGCCTGGCCGTCACAGTCGAGCACGTCGAGCAGCACGCGCGTGGGCTCGATCGCGGTCGACGCGCGGGTAAGCCGCACGGTCTGGGAGGTCGAGCCCACCTCCGGCGTGGTCTCGTATCCCGCCGCGATCAGGCAGGCCGCGAAGCCGGCAAGGCGGGCGGCGGTCTTCTTCGACCACTCCGCGCATCGCTTCCGGTCCGAGTCGATCTGCGCCGCGCTCTGCTCCTTGAGCGGTGTTGCCTTGAGATTGGCGGTGGTGGTGCAGCCCGTCAGGATGAACAGGGCGGTGACAACCAGCGGCGCCTTCGTCATCGGCTGAGAGCGTAGCACGGGCGACCGACTTCACCGCGCCGGGCGTCGGTACAGCAGGAGATCCTTGCTCGCGTCCGCCACCGGCTCGAAGGTGGAGGCGTGCGTGTTGGCCTCGAGGAGCACGAAGCGCAGGTGGAAGCGCTCGCGCTGCCGGGCGATGACGACCCGCCACGCGAGATTCGGGCCCCCGTCGTCGCACGTCGTCGTGCCGCACATGCAGGTGATCAACCGTTTCTCGAGCTGGTAGCCGGCCTTCGAGAGCCGGCGACGAATGCGCCGGTCGCCGATCAGATCACTGTAGGTGCGCTCGCCGACGTAATGGTAGTGCTCGTGACCGAACATGACGAGGTCGATGTCGGCGCGCAGCATGCTCTCGAGCGCGTCGGCCACGTTCTTGAGCTTCGTCCATCGACTGTATTCGCGGCTGTCGGGGATGGCGACGTGATGATGCAGCAGGAGGAGCCTGAGATCGCACTTCTCCTGGCGGCGGGCGTCCTCGCGGTGAACGGCCTGGAGCCAGTCGAGGTCGTCCTCGTGGACCTTGCCCTTGGCGACCGAGGCCCAGCCGGCGTCGCCCATCGAGTCGATCGCGAGCACCCGGAGTCGGAGATCGCCGGACGTCATCCAGCCCGCCGCGCGCGGACGTCCTCGATGTTCGAACGAGTCGCCGAAGACGGATTCGAAGTTCGTGATCTGCCGGCTGATCGGAAGATACCGGCCGGCGTATCGATCGTGGTTGCCGGGGACCATGAACAGTCGGTCGTGATTCTCGAGTCGCAAGCCCACGGGCGTCGACGCGTCCGGGCGGGGAACCGACCCGTACAGGAACTGCCTGGCCGCTTCCAGCGAGCCGACCTGTCCATCGGTCGAGATGTCTCCCGTCGCGACGACGTAGTCGGCCGGCTCGGCCCGCCAGTATCCGTCGAGGGCGACGAAGAGCTCGGGGTCATGGTGGCGCGGCAGACCGCGCTCCGGTGAGAACAGCTCGCCGCCCACGTGGAGGTCGGAGATGTGCAGAATCGAAAGCGGCATCGCCCCGTGGCTGGCGGCTAGCGGTTCTGGTAGTAGCGCTTGCCGCTGAGCGGCGACGGCGGCTTGAGGAAATCTTCGGCGTCTTCCGGCCCCCTGAACTGATTGGTGTCGGCCACGGAGACCTCGACCCGCTTCCAGCCCTTACCCCGCATGCAGGCGCGATAGATCGCCTCCAGGCCGTCGGGGCCGTACGGACTCTGCTTGGCGTCCTCGATGCAGGCCCCGCTGTCTCGCTCGAAGTCCGCGACGGACCCGCCGGGCCGCTCCCAATAGTGGGAGCAGCCCGCCACGGCCAGAACACCGACGACCGTGAGCACCGATTCGAGGGCGAGCGTTCTGGTCTTCGTCCACATTGGGCGTCTCCTCCAGGCGGTCAGCACGGCTTCACTTGGGGGCCGGCGCGGTGAGGCGGCGATTCGAAGGACTCCGTCGCGGCGTCGAGCGCAGGAAGGCGCCGGGCATCATGCGTGTACGTTGCCGCTCAAGCTAAGTCGGGTGAGCCTGTCCGTCAATGGCCTTGACGAAGGGCCTTGACGACTCGAACCTCGACGCGAAATAGCCGACATTCCCGACCTCCCGGCTAAGATGAGGCCGTGGACGGGCCCGCCGCGGTCGGCGGGACCGCCGGGAGGGGACACGGCCTATGAGGCGAGCTCTCACGGCTCTGGGAGTGCTCGGCGCCGCCGCCACGCTCCTGCTCAGCGCGTGCGATCGGGGGGCCGAGCGGTCCGGCGGCAGCGGCAAGTCGATCACCGTGGTGATCGCGGAATACAGTAAGGACCATACGAAGCCCTTCTGGCAAGGCTTGTCGGAGCAGTATACGAAGCAGGGCGGCGTGAAGGTCGACCTCCGGATCATCGACTGGAACTCGATCGACCAGCAGGTCAGCACGATGATCCAGGCGAGCCAGCCGCCGGACGTGCTGAACCTGAACTCCTTCTCCAGCTACGCCAAGGACCAGCTCCTCTACTCGGCCGACGACGTGCTGTCGCCGAAGACGCGGGACGACTTCATCGAGGCCTTCGCGCGCGGGGGCGAGTATCAGGGCAAGCTCTACGGGTTCCCGATTCTGTCGAGCGCGCGCGCGTTCTTCTACAACAAGGACCTCTTCGCCCGCGCCGGCCTCGCCGGGCCGCCCAAGACCTGGGACGAGTTCGTCCACGCCGCGCGCAAGATCCAGGCGCTCGGCGGCGGCGTCATCGGCTACGCGCTGCCGCTCGGTCCCGAGGAAGCGCAGGCCGAGTGGGCGATCTGGATGTGGAACAACGGCGGCGACTGGAAGTCGGGCAACGGGTGGGCCATCAACAGCGACAAGAACGTTCAGACGCTTCGATTCCTGGCCGATCTCGCCAACCGCTACGGGGTCACACAGATCAATCCCGGAAAGACCAATCGTACCGACGGCGCCTTCCAGCTCTTCAAGGACGGCAGGGTGGGCATGGTGATGGGCTTCAGCCCGCTCGCGGCCCAGCTCGACGCCGAGAAGAAGGTGAGCTACGGCGTGGCCGCGATGCCGACCGCCGCGGGGCAGTCCGTCACGCTCGGCGTCGAGGACTATCTGATGGCGTTCAAGAAGACCGGCAACCAGGACGCCGTGAAGCGGTTCCTCGACCTCTACTATCAGCCGGAGAACATCACGCGCTGGATCACCGCCGAGGGGTTCCTGCCGGTGACGAAGTCCGGCCTGCAGCAGATGAGCTCGAACGCGCAGCTGAAGCCGTATCTGGACGCGCTGCCCAACGCCCGGCTCGCGCCCACGACGGACCCGGCGTGGGATCGGGTGAAGCTCGACGTCCAGCAGAACATCGGGCTGGCCGTCCAGCCCGGCGGCAATCCCAAGCAGGTGCTCGATCAGCTTCAGAAGAACGCCGTGGTGGCGGCCGGGAGCCGCTGAGACGGCCGTGAACCGCTGACGCCGGAGCGCGGGCTCTCGCGCCGTCGCGGCGTGGGCCGCTGGCGGGCGCTCCTCTGGCTCGGCCCGAGCCTGGCGCTCATTGCCGCGGTCGTCCTCTATCCGGCCGTTGCGCTCGTTCGCGCCTCGCTGAGCCGCTATTCCATCACCGGTGTCCATCAAGGCTCGGTGGGAGCGGCCAACTACGCGCGGCTCCTCGAGCAAGAGGCGCTGCCGACCGTGGTCGCCAACACGGTGCTCTGGGTCGCGGCGATCGTCCTCGTGACGGTCGTCGTCTCGCTCGGTCTCGCCCAGCTGCTGAACGAAGACTTCCCGGGCCGACGCCTCGTACGCTGGGCGCTGATCGTGCCGTGGGCGGCGTCCGTCATCATGACCTCGAAGCTCTTCGTCTGGATCTACGACTACTACTTCGGGATCCTGAATCACGCCCTGCTCGCGCTGCGCCTCGTCACGGCGCCCGTCGACTGGCTCGGCAACGACGCGACCGTGATGGCCGCGATGATCGCCGTCGGAATCTTCGTCTCGCTGCCGTTCACGACCTACGTCGTGCTGGCCGGGCTCTCGGCCATCCCGGGGGAGGTCTACGAGGCCGCGCGGGTGGACGGCGCCTCGGCCTGGCGCACGTACTGGTCGGTGACGGTGCCCCTGCTGCGACCGGCCCTGCTGGTGGCGGTCGTGCTGAACGTGATCTACGTCTTCAACTCGTTCCCGATCGTGTGGACCTTGAACGATCGCAACCCGGGCTTCGCCCACGACACGATGATCACGTACATGTACAAGATCGCGTTCAAGAGCTCGCTGCGCGACGTCGGGCTGGCCGCGGCGCTCGGCGTGGTGAACGTGCTCGTGATCCTGGTCGCGGTGCTCCTCTACCTGCGTACCGTGTCCTGGCGGGAGGCCGAGGCGTGAGCCCGGCGCGCACGGGTCGGCGGGTGATCCGCCGGGTTGCGCTCTCCGGCGCGGGGCTCGCGCTCGCGGTCGTCGTGCTGGCGCCCTACGTCGTGATGGTCTGCACGGCGTTGAAGCCGGAAGGGGAGCTTCGGATGACGCCGCCGCGGCTCACCCCGATCCAATGGCGACCCGGCAACGTGCTCGAGGTGCTCGGCGACCCGAGCTTCCAGGGGTGGCTCTACGCCTCGCTGGTCGTCGCGCTGACGTCCACGACCATCGTCGTGCTGGCCGCCACGCCGGCGGCCTACTACACCGCGCGCCACCGGTTCCCCGGCCGCTCCGCGTTCCTCCTGGTCGTGCTCGTCACCCAGATGTTCTCGCCGACGGCGCTGGTGGTCGGGCTCTACCGGCAGTTCTTCGACCTGGGCCTGGTCGACACCTACGCCGCGCTCATCCTGACCAATGCCGCCTTCAACCTCGCGTTCGCCATCTGGATCCTGCGCGCGTTCTTCGCGTCCATCCCCCGCGAGATCGAAGAAGCCGCTGCGGTCGACGGCTGCGGCCGGCTCCGGACGCTCGTCCAGGTCGTGTTGCCGCTCTCGCTACCGGCGATCGTCACCGCAGTGATCTTCGCCTTCATCGCCGCGTGGAACGAGTACATCGTCGCGCTCACGCTCATGGCCGATCCAGCCCGGAAGCCCTTGACGGTCGGCATCACTTCGTACGTGACAGCCTACGTCCAGCACTGGAACCATCTCTTCGCCGCCTCGATCATCGCCATCGTGCCGGTCGTCGTGCTGTTCGCGATGATCGAGCGCCATCTGGTCGGCGGCCTCACGGCCGGTAGCGTGAAGTGAGCGATGCGGTGCTGCGAGGGAGGAGTGCGGCGAGTCGACGAAAACGCGCACGGGAAGGGGGCGACCTTCCCGTGCGCGGTGGACGTTCGGAGCGTTACGGCAGGCTGACGCTGGTGCCGTCGCCCGTCGCGGAAATGTTGAAGGTGCCGGCCGCGCTGTTAGGCGCGTACGAGTACGCCTGCCAACCCGTCGGCGGATTCGGGACGTTGGCCATGAACGGACCGGCCGTCTGGTTCTGACCGTTGGTCGCAACCACCGTGAGGTCGGTGAGCGCCGCGGCCACGTTACCCATGTGGGCGCTGTAGATCGAGACGGCCGACGCCAGCGCGCGAGAATCGGCCTGGGCCTTGGCGATCCGCGCGCGCGCCTGCACGTTGGCGTAGAGCGGGATGGCGATGGCCGCTAGGATGCCGATGATCGCGACGACAATCATCAGCTCGATGAGGGTGAAGCCTCGCTGGTTCCCTACCGTGAGCCGCTTCTTCGTCCACCACTGAAGCATTGTGAATCCCCCTATCCGAGCACGTTGGATTGAGATGATCGTCTGTCGCTCCAGTCGAAGTGCAGCTTCAGTGCCATGCGTTCGCAGGAACGACAACGTCGACTTCCCGAATACTTGAAGCGATCCACCCTTCTCGGGCTCGCCCGGTGCGCGTTTGACTCTATCCAGATGGGCCGGCCAGCGCGCTCTCGTGGCCACTGAACAAATTCGTTCCACACGCGTCTCGCGCTGTTGCGGCAGTCAGTTGGAGCTCGCGTTCGGTGCTCCAGTCCAATGGATGCACCGGGTTTCCGGTAACTCCCGACCAAAGGCGTGTACAGTCGAGACAATGTCCGGGCGGCCGGAAGCCACCGAAGGGATCGGAAGGCTTACGCCGGCGCCCCGGCCGGTCCGCCTCGGCGCCCTCCGTCATCGCGATTTCCGATTATTCTGGATCGGCCAGCTGATCTCCCAGATCGGGACCTGGATGCAGAGCGTGGCGCAGGCCTGGCTCGTCCTCGAGCTGACGCAGTCGCCCCTGCAGCTCGGGATCGTGAGCGCCCTTCAGTTCACACCGGTCCTGTTCCTTTCACCCGTCGGAGGCGTGCTGAGCGACCGCTTCGCCAAGCGGCGTGTCTTGCTGGTGAGCCAGACGGCGATGCAGCTGCAGGCGTTCGTGCTCGCCGCGCTCGTCTGGAGCGGTCGCGTCCAGTACTGGCACGTCGCGGTCCTCGCGGCGATCTACGGGCTCGGCCGCGCGGTCGACATCCCGGCGCGTCAGTCGTACATCACCGATCTCGTGGGTCGATCGGACCTGGCCAACGCCGTGGCGCTCAACTCGGTGATCATGAATGGCGCGCGCATCGTCGGCCCGGCCGTCGCGGGATTGCTCATCGCGGCCTTCGGCGTGGCGCTCGCGTTTTTCTTGAACGGGGTGAGCTTCGTGGCGGTGCTGGTGGCGCTGGTGGCGATTCGGACCGAGGGCCGTCCCGACACCACCGGCCGGCTCGGAATCAGAGAAGGCGTGCTCGGCGCGCTGAGCTACGCGGCGGCGACTCCACCGGTCGCCTTCACGCTCGGACTGATGGTGGTGGTGAGCCTTCTGGTCCTCAACTTCAACGTGGTCGTCCCGCTGGTGGCGCGCGACGTGCTGAACCAGGGTGCCCATGGATTCGGGCTCCTGATGTCGTCGCTGGGCGCCGGGGCTGTCGCCGGCGCGTTCGGGGTCGCCGTGTTTCGACGGGGCCAGCCACCACTGGCGTTCCTGGTGGCTTCGGGAGCCACGCTCTGCGCGGGGCTCGTGGCGCTGGGGTTCGTCGGCCACTTCGCCCTGGCCGCCGGGGTGCTGGCTCTGCTGGGCTGTAGTCAGATCCTCTTCACGACCGGCTGCAATACCACGCTGCAGCTCATGGCACCCAACGAGCTTCGCGGGCGCGTGATGGGACTCTATACGGTGACGTTCGCCGGGATGACGCCCTTCGGATCACTGCTGGTCGGCATCGTGGCCGAGCGCCACGGCGTCCGGGCGGCGTGCGCCGCGGGCGGGGCCATCGGTCTCCTCGGCGTCGCGGTGCTCGTGGTGATCGCCCACCGCGTGGGGATCGCGTGGACTCACCGGCGCGCCGGGTAGGCGCGCCGCCGCGGTCGCGACTCGTCGCTACTCGTCGTCCAGAAGCTCTCGAACGCGGTCCATCACCGCATCCTTGGGATAGATGGCGTTCAGCGCCCGCGCGCGGGTCAGGGGATCGCTGGCGAAGAAGCGCTCGTAGAGCACCTGCCGGCTACCGAACGCGCTGCCGGCGACGTCCCACGCCAGGCGGAACAGCTTCACCCGATCGCGCGCCGAGGCGGTGTCGGTCGCGAGGTACTGCTCGATCTGGGGCGCGAGCGGCCCGCTGAAGTCCGCCTCGGTCGGCGTGATCATGAAGCTGCTCGAGCCGAGGAGCTGCAGGATCTCCACCATCCTCGGGTAGGCGGTCATGAAGAGGTTGCGCGTGCTCTCGGCCGGCAGCTCGGCGGGGCACATGACGCCCCATTCGTCGAGCTTCGCGTCGGCCTCGGCCGCCCGCATGCACGCTCTCGTGAGCTCGGTGTAGAGCATCAGCTCGGCCAGGCGCTCCTCGGAGTGCGGCAGGTGCGCGTTGCCCAGGGTCTTGGTCATCAGGAGCGCCAGGCCCAGGACGAACTCGCACTTGGCGAGGTTCTTGGCCGCACCCTGGTGCGCCGTGTGGGTCATCGAGTGAGTGCTCGTGGCCGTGGCGTTGAGCAGGTCCACGTCGCCCAGCAGGAACACGCGCTCCCAGGGGACCAGCACGTCGTTGAAGAAGACGACGCAGTCCATCTCCTCGAAACGCGAGCCCAGCGGGTGCTCGAAGTGCGAACGGCCCAGGTCGAAGCTCTCCCGGCACAGGAACTTCAGCCCCGGCGTCGCGCAGGGGATCGCGAAGTTCAGCGCGAACGGGCTGTGGGTTTCGGTGTGCCGCGCGACCCGCGGCGAGTAGACGGCGATCTCGTCCGAGAGCGGGCCGAGCGTCGCCAGGATCCGCGCCCCGCGCACGACGATGCCGGCGTCGGTCTCGCGGATCACCTGGAGCGCCGTGCCTTCCTCGAGGTTGAAGACGCCGCTGGCGGTGCGGCTCCGTTGCAGATTGATCAGCGAGTGAGTCAGGGTCAGGTCGTGCTCGCTGATGTATTCGTAGTAGCGCCGCATGTTCTCGCCGAACTCGGGCCGCCCCCGCGCGAAATAGCCCGCCGCTGCGGCCCAGGCCGCGAAGGTGACGTTCATGAAGTCGGGCGAGCGGCCCATCATCCCGCACGTGGTCCGCGCCCAGCGGAGCATCATCGCGCCGCGCCGCGCCAGCTCGTCCCTGGTACGCGGGATGATGAAGGAGAGCCCCAGGCGCTCGCCGCTGGTCGGCGACACGTACGTCATCTCGTCCGAGAGCTCGTGCTGCAGATCGTAGAGCGACGCGATCGCGCGCACCCCGTTGGCGAGGCCGGGGTGCGTGGTGACGTCCTTGACGCGCTCTCCGCGCAACCAGACCTCGCACTCCTGCGCCTGGAGGCCCTTGATGTACTCGGCGCCCGTCCGCGCTGCCATGGCGAACTCCTTGCCGCGTTACTTGAGTTTCAGATCCTCGCAGGGCGCCGCGTACGGATAGCCCTGGATCAACCCGGCGCCCGGGACCTCGACACGCGAGCCCACCCCCCAGATGAAGCCCTGCTGGAAGATCGGCGCCACCATCGTCTGGTCGGTGACGATCTTCTGGATCTGATGAAGCAGGGCTTCGCGCTTCTTTCGGTCGAGCTCCTTGGCCTGCTGCTGGAAGAGGTCGTCGATCTCCGGCAGCGAGCCGTACGCGTAGAGGCCGCCCTTGGTGAAGAACGGCTCGAGCCGCGCCGCCGCGTTGCCGGCCGCCCCGGTCGCGCCGATGAGGAGGCCCTTCAGCTTCTTCTCGTGCCACGTGGTCATGAAGGTGGCCCGCTCCATCGTCCGCACCCGGGAGCGAATCCCGATGCCCTGGAGATAGCCGCCCACGGTTTCCGCGAGCGAGGTGTAGGGCGGCAGCGGCGTGAGATCGCCAGCGTCGAAGCCGTTCGGATAACCCGCCTCGGTGATGAGCTGCTTGGCACGCTTGGGATCGAGCGGCGGCGGCTCGACCTTGAGCGCGAAGTCGAACTCCGGCGGCACGAACCCGCCAGTGGTCTTGCCGTAGCCCAGCATCTCGGCCTGGTTGATCGCGGCGCGATCGATGACGAGGCTCGCCGCCTGCCGGACGCGCTTGTCGTGCCACGGAGACTTGGCGTCCCACTGATCGAGGAAGTCGAGCCAGTAGATCCCGTAGAGCAGGGGCGCGGTAAGCCGGACCCCGGGCGAGCGTTTCAAGTCCTCGGCGGCCGCGCCCACGAAGAGGAACGCGATGTCCACCTCGCCGGTCTTTACCGCGGCGGCGCGCGTGCTCTCGTCGGGGATGCTGCGCATCACGATGCGCTTCACCTGCGGCGGCTTGCGCCAGTAGTCCGGGAACGCCTCGAGCACGAGCTCGACGCCGGGCTGAAACGACACGAATTTGAACGGCCCGGCGCCCACCGGCGCCTTCTTGAAGCCGTCCTCACCGACCTTTTCGACGTACTTCTTGGGCACGATCCACGAGGCGCCGGTGGCCGAGGTGCCGTAGAACGCGATGAAGTCCGGCCACGCTTCCCTGAGCACGAAGCGCACGCGATTCGGCGCGACGACCTGGACTTCCTTGACCTTCTCCTTGAGGAGCCGGGCCGACGCGCCCTTGTAGCGCTCGAAGGTGAACTTCACGTCGTCGGCGGTCACCGGATCGCCGTTGTGGAACTTGGCGTTCCTTCTCAAGAGAAAGTCGTACGTGAGCCCATCCTTGGAGACCGACCACGATTCGGCGAGGCTCGGTGTGCTGATATTGCCGGGCATCGGCTTCACCAGGGCGTCGTGGAGCGCATACAGCACCATGAACGGAGTGATCAGCGCCTCGGTCTCGCCGGGATCGAGCCAGCGCGAGACCAGGGTGACGTGGACGCCCCAGACCATCGTCCCCGGCTCGGTAGCCGCAAGCGCCGGCGCGACGGCCGACAGGGCCAGGAGGACGCCGAGGAGGACGCCGAGCCAGGAGCGAAGGCGCATCAGGCGACCTCCAGAGGGGCTGGGTGTCGGGCGACGGGGCGCTCGCTGGCGGGCGCCGCCGACTCGTGGAACGCCATGCTCACCGGTGCGTTGGCCTCGAAGGGACTCCAGAGGCCGAGCTCTTTTCCGATTTCTCTCAGCGCGGGCAGCACTTCCTCGCCGAGGAGCCGGATACACGTTCGCGTATCCGCGCTCGAGACGAATCCATCGGCCGCCCAGAAGCCGACGATGGACGGCCGCGTTTCTTCGAGCAGCCGCCGGAGCTTCGGGATCACGGTCTTCGGCGTGCCCGCGACGATCATCTGGCTCGCGATCTGATCCTCGAAGGCGGCCCCGCGAGGATTGGACCGACGCCCGACCGCGTATTCGACGAACTGCGTCCGGATCGAGGGCGAGAAGTAGCCGGACGGGGTCGACCAGACCGGGTGCGCGAGGCCGGTGAACTCGCCCTGCATCCACATGAACTGCCGCGCGTTCTCGAGGGCCTTTTCTTCCGTCTCGGCGACGTGGCAGCGCTGGAGGTAACCGCGATACTCGGGACCGCCGGCATAGCCCGTCTCCGCCGCGACCGAATCGTAGAGCTCCCAGATCTTCTTGGTCGCCTCGATCGCCGTGCTCAGCGCGATGTACGGGTAGCGCTTCTTCGCCGCCCAGATGATCGTCTCCTTGCTGAGCACGCCGGGAATCCAGACGCGCGGATGGGGCTTCTGGAGCGGCACCGCCCACGGGTTCACGACGCGATGCTGATAGTGCGTGCCTTCCCACCGGAACGGCCCGGGCTGAGTCCACGCCCGAACGATCAGCTCGTGCGCTTCCTCGAAGCGCTCGCGGTTGAAGGCCGGGTTGACGCCGGTGGCGAGCTGCTCCTGACCGCCGCCGCGGACGAACCCGGACACGAGGCGCCCGCGCGAGACCATGTCGATCATCGCGAGCTCTTCGGCGAGCCGCACGGGATTGTCGGCGAGCGGAAGCGGGTTGCCGAGCAGGACGATCTTCACGCGCCGGGTCGTCGCCGCCAGGATCGACGCGAAGACGTTGCACTTGGCCTGCATGCAGAACGGCGCGTTGTGGTGCTCGTTGAGCATGATGCCGTCGAAGCCGACCGTCTCGGCGAGCCGATAGTGCTCGAGGTACTCGTTGTAGAGGCGGCTGCCGGCGGCGGGATCGAAGTGGCGGTTGGAGAACATGAGGGCGGTGGCCCCGAACTCGCGCCCTTCGGCCTCGGGGTACGCCGACATCGGCTGCTCGGTGAAGTACATGAGGTGCATCAGGCGTCTCCTTGACTGACGAAAGCGGTGACGAGCCGCGCGAGCTCGTCGGGTTTCTCCATCTCGACGAAGTGCCCGGCGCCCTCGACGATCTCCAGACGTGCTCGCGGGAGCCCCTTGGCGAAGCGCTCGCCGCACTCGAGCGGCACGATGCGATCATCGCGGCCCCAGACGACCAGGGCGGGGATGGCTATGCCGCCCAGCAGGTGTGGAAGCGAGGAGTTGTACATGTAGGGCTTCCAGGCGATGCGGAAGGACATCTCGCGATTCAGGTCCCAGTGCTCGAGCCGGCTCGTCTCCGGCTCGGCGCCGAACAGACGGTCGAATGCGCTCTGATCGCTGAATCCGAGCCGGACGTAGTCGATGTACGAAACGAGGGCCTGGTCCGCGATCACCCCACGCTCGGGCTTGAGACCCATGGCACCGACCAGGACGAGCTTCTTGAACGCGCGCGGCGCCTGCGTGGCCATCTCCGCCGCGACCCAGCCGCCGAAGCCGAGGCCGACGACTGAAACCGTCTGGGGCGCGCGCGTGATGGCCAGCTCACCGAGCAGCCACTGATGAACGGCCGCGAGATCGCGGACGTTGCGCATCCAGTCAGGCCGTTGAGATCCGTCGTACCCGGGGTGCGACGGCACCAGCACGGTGAAGCGCCGGGCGAGTGCATCGTAGAAGGGCAGACGCGGGAGCGTCCCGACGTCGTGGTGTAGCACCAGGAGCGGCGGACCCTCGCCGGCGCGGGTGAGCTGCATCGCGACTCCGCCGATCGGAATGGTCTCGGTGGTCCAGTTGCCGGCTGATGTGCTCACGGTAGCGAAAGCTCCTCCCGTCGCGCGGGCTGGAGCCCCGCTCGACGCCTGCTCAGACTACCCGCTTCAGGCAGGCGCTGCGCGTTTTTGTGTGGTCGTGGCTCGGGTTGTGGGTGGGGGTGTCGCGACCACGCGGCTCTTCAGGCGAAGACGATGGTCGCTCTCGTCGTGTATGACCCGACGTAGGCCAATGTTGCGCGGACCCGACCGGTCGCGGCGATTCGCCGTCACCCGTGCGTGCCGGCCGCGGGAGGCTGCGGCGGCGCCGGTTGATACGTGGTCATCGCCGGTCGACTGCTCAGCACCGTGATCGTGATGCCCTGGGAGAGGAGCCAGTCATGAACCGAAGCCCAGCGTCTCGGGTCGTCGCGTTCCCACCGCGCGATCGCTTCGGCTTCGATCGCGATCGACGTGCGCTTGCGCCAGATGGCAGTGATGACGAGCCGTTTCAAGTCGGTCGGACTGGTTTCCAGATCGCGAAGCAAGTTCTCGGTCCGGGCATCCATGCCACGCGAAGCTTAGCCTAACCGCCGTGTCAATGGCGCAGGGATAAGACTTCGTGACGTTTCGGGACGATCGTCAGTCGCGGCCCCGCCAGGGGCCGGTGATCAGCCGCGCGCCGCGCTGCCAGGACACGTAGGCCCACGCCCATTCGAACAGCACGAGAAAGCGGTTGCGAAAGCCGATCAGGAACATGACGTGCACGAGGAGCCACGCGAGCCACGCCACCAGGCCCGACAGCTGGATCCTGCCGACCACCGCGACGGCCGCCGCGCGCCCGATCGTCGCCATGCTCCCGCGATCGCGATAGTGAAACGTCCGGGTGGGCTGGCCGCTCAGACGCCGGAGCACGTTGTCAGCCGCGCGCTGCCCCTGCTGGATCGCGACGGGCGCCAGGCCGGGGAATGGTGACCCCGAGGGGCCACGAAGGACGCTCATGTCGCCGATCACGAAGGCTTCCGGGTGACCCGCGATCGAGAGATCCGGCTCCACGGGGACGCGGCCGGAGCGGTCGAGCGTGACCCCGAGGGTCCGCGCCAGGGGCGACGCCGCGACGCCGGCGGCCCAGAGCACTGTGCGGGCGCGGATCTGCTCGCCGCCGAGCCACACGGCGTCCGCGGTCACGCGCGTGACGATCGCGCCGGTGCGCACCTCGACGCCGATGCGCTCGAGGGCCTGCTGCGCCCGGCGGCTCAGCGACTCCGGAAAGCTCGCGAGAACCCGCGGGCCACCCTCGAGGAGAATGATGCGCGCCCCGGTCGGATCGATGACGCGGAAGTCGCGGGCGATCGTCTGGCGTGAGATCTCGGCGAGCGCGCCGGCGAGCTCCACGCCCGTCGGGCCGCCGCCGACGACGACGAAGGTGAGCAGCGCGCGCTGCTCACCGCCGTCCACCTCACGCTCGGCGGATTCGTACGCGAGGAGCACTCGCCGGCGGATCTCGAGCGCGTCTTCGAGGCTCTTGAGGCCGGGCGCGAACACTTCCCACTCCTCGTGGCCGAAGTACGAATGGCTGGCGCCCGCCGCCAGAAGGAGCGCGTCGTAGCCGATTTCGCCCCGATCGAGTGCGAGGCGACGCGTCGCGAGGTCGACTCGCTCGACTTCCGCCAGGAGAACCGTGACGTTTTTGGCGCGGCGCAGGACGGAGCGGAGCGGCGCCGCGATGTCGGAGGCGTTCAGCGCGGCGGTCGCCACCTGATAGAGGAGCGGTTGGAACAGATGATGATTGCGCCGGTCGAGCAGGGTGACCCGCACGGGTTGGCCCGCGAGCGCGCGCGCGGCGTAGAGCCCACCGAAGCCACCGCCCACCACGACCACGTGAGGATCGGCCACGTCAAGAACCGAGATGGCCGAGCAGCCCGAGCCCTGAGGCCCGGGCTGCCTCCCGGCGCACCGTTTACGCCTTGGTGTTCTGACGGACGAACGCCTGCACGCGCCGCCAGGCGTCGGCCGAAGCCTCCGCGAACTCCGTCTGCTTGCGATCGAAGAAGCTGTGCGGCGCTCCCGGATAGACGGTCGAATCGTGCTTGATGCCGGCCTTCCGGCACGCGGCGTCGAACTCGTCGACGGTCGTTTGCGGGATTCCCTGGTCGGCGCCGCCGAAGAGGGAAAGCACGCCGCACTTGTATCGCGGAACCGCGTCGATCGGCCTGGGCCGATCCGGCCAGCGGCTGAGCCCGAGCGGCCAGCCGTAGAAGCCGATCACGCCCGCGTAGCCGAGGTCGCTCGCCGCCTGGAGATACGACAGCGCCCCGCCGAAGCAGAAGCCGACCGAGAAGACCGAGCGGGCCTCGCCGCCGTCCTTGCCCTTCAGGTACGCGACGGCCGCCGCGATGTCCGCCTGGAGGGCGTCGGGTTTTGTCTGGGGCACGTGCGACATGAAGTCGAAGCTCTCACCGCGGTCGTCGGAGGGCGCCGTCCGCGCGAAGAAGTCAATCGCCACGGCGTCCACGCCGACCTCGGCGAAGCGGTCGGCGAGCTCCTTGTAGTACGGATGCAACCCGCGCACGTCCGGGATGACGACCATCCCGGCTCCCGTCGGCTTGCTCGCGCGAGCCGCGTGGGCCATGACGCGCGTGCCGTCCGACGAGGTGAGGCGAAGATCGCGCGAGCCGGCGGAGCCGCCGGCGATCGGATGAATCGGGGGACGAGAGTCGTTATCGACGCACATATGGCCTCCTTGCCGCCGGGCGCCGCCCGGACAGCTTGACTGTAACACCCGGCACGATATAGTCGCGCCAGCAGCCTGCGGCTCGCGCTACGTCACGCCGGGGAGGACGCGATGAAGGACGGCCTGCGGTTCGTCGATTGCGACATGCACATCATGGAGCCGGTGGACCTCTTCGACCGCTACCTGGACGCGCGGTTCAAGGACCGCGTCACGCTTCAGGTCGGGGCCGACGGCCGGCCGCGGCGGGGACCGATCGTCATCGACGGTCTGCCCACGACGCGGGACGCCGAGATGCAGCAATACCGGAAACGCAATCGCCCGGGCGTCACGCACAGCACGCAGCCGCTGTCCGGCTCGCGGCTCGCCGACACCGGACGGCTCGATTTTGCGATCGATCGCAAGTACAACGCCGAGGCTCAGGTGATGGGCATGGCGATGGAAGGGGTCGACATCGCGGTGCTGTATCCGACCACCGGCCTCTCGCTCATCGCGCGCGACAATCTGGATCCCCACCTCTCGCTGGCCCTCTGCCAGGCCTACAACAACTGGATCCACGAGTTCTGCCAGTACAGCCCGGAGCGGCTGAAGTTCGTCGCGATGTTGCCCGTGCACGACGTGCACCTGGCCTCGCGCGAGCTGGTTCGGTGCGTACGCGAGCTCGGCGCGGTCGGATCGTTCATCCGGCCCAACCTCGTGAACGGCCACTACTGGCACTCCAACTACTGGGATCCTCTCCTGAGCCTCCACGAGGAGCTCGACGTGACCTGGGGGTTCCACGAGGGCACGGGCGCCTGGTACTCGTACTTCAACGAGCTCTACGGCGAGAACCGGTTCTACCGCCACGTCGCCAGCCACTGGATCGAGATGCAGCAGGCGCTGATCGCGATGATCATCGGGGGCGTGTTCGAGTTCCATCCCAAGCTCCGGGTCGGCTTCCTCGAGGCCCAGAACTCGTGGGTGCCGGGGCTCCTGTCGCGGATCGAGTGGGACTATCCTCAGTATCGCGACTCGCACGCGCCGTATCTGTCGATGACGCCGCGTGAGTACTTCCGGCGCAACTGCTGGGCGGCGGTCGAGGGGAGCGAGCCGGAGATCGAAGCCACCGCCGGCCTCATCGGCGCCGATCGGATGTGCATCTCGACCGACTATCCGCACTTCGACTCGAACTTCCCCCACGTCTCGACGAATCTCCTGAAGAACGTGCCGCGCGAGATCGCGGCCCAGATCTTCATGGGCGGCGCGCATCTCTACGCCTTCGCCGAGAGCGATTTCCAGCGGGCCGCTCAGGCGGCGGACCGGCAGCTCGGCGGGATCGCCGCCGGCGGCTGATCGTTCGGCACGCACCTGGGCGCCTGATCCAGGGCGCCCAAGTGCGTGCGCGTGCGCCATTCCGCCTGTACGCTGGCAGAGATGCTCCGGACCCGGTTCGCGGTCGCGTCGCTCTGGCTCGCGCTCGTCCTGTTCCTCGGTAGCGCCTATTTCGCGGCCCACGAGACCGGGCGGTTCGTCCTGCCTGTCCTGAAATTCCTGATGCCCGGAGTGCCCTTCGGTCAGCTCCTCGCGATTCACGTGGCACTGCGCAAGCTCGCCCACGTCGCCGAGTACGCCGTGCTGGCGCTGCTCTGGTACAAGGCGATCTACCGCGTCGGCGGTCGGACTCCTCGGGTCTCCGCCTGGGTCGCGCTCTCGATCTGTCTCGTGTGCGCGTTCGCCGACGAAGCGCATCAGTCGGTGCTCGCGTCGCGAACCGGGAGCGCGCGCGATTTCCTCATCGATGCCTTCGCAGCGACCCTCATGCTCACGATCGCGCGGGGCCGCCAGACCATCGGAGACCGCGGGGGGCCGCTCGGGGGCGCGATCGCCGCCGAGCCCGCCGACTGATCCGGGCCGGCGGCCCGGACCTCGGCTCGATCAGGCGAGCAGACCGGCGAGGATACCGGTCAGGAAGACCCCGTCAAACGTCCCCGCGCCGCCGATCGATACGACCGGCGCGCCGAGCCGCGCGATCTGACCCAGATTGAGCAGATCGGCGCCGATCAAGGTGCCCATCGAGCCCGCCACGTAGGCCACCGGCGGCGCCCGCCGGAACGCCAGGAGCAGCGCCACTCCGGCCGCGACGAGTGGCGGCGCGATCATGGGCACCGCGATGCCGACGCCGGGAACCAGCTCGGCGAGGCTGTGCACCACCGCGGCGACCACCGCCATGCCGATCAGCATCCGCACGTACATCCGCGTGCGAGCCAGCAGATACAACGAGACGAGGATCGGGATGAGCGCGCCGCCCACGTTCAGCGCCACGATGGTCGGGCTCGACGCCCGCCCGGCCTCGGTCGCCACGATCGCGAAGAGCGGGATGTCCACGGCGCTTCCGACGAGCGACAGCATCATCACCGCGAAGGCATAGCGCGGATGGACGCCGACCTTCCGGTACGCGTAGGTCAGCACCCGCACCTCGACGAGGATGATGAGCAGCACGAAGACGAGCAGGAGAAGCAGGAGCGGGAGAGAGAGCGGCAGGGAGTGAATCACGAGCGCGTCGGGGCCGGCAGAAGAAGTTTCGTCGAGCGGCGCGGGCTACATCCCGCTTCCGCCGCCCTGGCAGGTCCAGTCGAACGAGAGCACTTGAACGCGGTAGCTCGCCGCCTCGGGGACGGCCGCGCTGAAAAACGCGCGGGACTCCATGGGCACCTCGCCCGGCACCCAGATGGTCGAGCTGCCGACGACAGCGCCCGCGGCGTCGACGCGCTGGATCTGCAGGCGAACCCGCTGAGCCGCCTGGCGCGCCCGGTTGTAGAGGTAGCCTTCGACCGCCGGGCCCTTGCGGTTCTGGATCACCTGAAACTCGACCTGAAAATAGCGATCCGTGGTCTCCGGAACGTAGAGCGTCTGGGCCCGTCCGGGGGTGAAGCCGGCGAGGACCAGCGCGACGGCGAGCCCGGTGATCGCTCGTCGGGCTCGGATCATCGCAGGGTGAGGCAGGTGACGGGCGGCAATCCCTTGGCCACCAGAGCCCAGGCCTGACCTCCGTCGAGCGACCGGAACACACGTCCGTCCTCGGTGCCGCACGCGACAAGACTGCCGGACGCCGCGAGGCAACCCGTGTCGACGTTGTCGCCGAACCAGGTCGGCAGGCCGTCGGCGCAGCGCTCGAACGCGGCCTCCCCATCGAGCCGCGCACGATAGAGCGCGGCACGGCGCCCGCCTGGACCGGTCGACGCCGATACGAGCACCGTCTCGTTGTCCGCCGCGACCGCGCGCAGATAGTGCGCGTGCATCCCTTCGGTGATGAATCGCCACGACGCGCCACCGTCGCGGCTCACACCGAATCCGTCAGCCGCCGCGGCCAGCACGACCTCAGCGCGGGAGGGGTGCGCCAGCACCTGGTGGACGTCGCTCTCGATATCGACCGTCGGCGCCCAGCTTCGGCCGCCGTCGCGCGAGCGCACGACGCCGCCGAC
Source organism: Candidatus Rokuibacteriota bacterium (assembly GCA_003220495.1). GTDB lineage: Bacteria > Methylomirabilota > Methylomirabilia > Rokubacteriales > CSP1-6 > AR31. The sequence goes on from QHSP01000068.1 coordinate 28,540, forward strand.
GTGGACGTTGACGTAGATCGCGCCGTCGAGCGCTACGGAGATCGACCGGACATCGGCGGGATCACCCCAGGGTGTGTACCAGGCCGCGCGACCGTCGATCATCTCGAACGGCTCGACCGATACAGGCTCGCCGTCGGTCAGCCGGACGAGATGCGCCTGCGCCGTTCCGATCAAGAGCCCATCGGGCGTCGTCGCCAGGCACGTCGCCGCGTGTCCTTCGATCGTCGCGCGCCGCCTCCAGACGGAGTCGGCGCCCTCCCAGAGCGCCCGGCCGTCCACGATGGCCCAGTCGCGCGCGCCGTCGCCCGCGAGCGCGGTCAGGGACTTGCCGGCAAATGCCTCTACGGAGAACACCCGATCGCCGTCGAGCTCCCAGAGGCCTTCGCGCGTGCCAACACGGATCCGCGGCGTCATGCGCAGATGATACTCGCTCGCCCGTGGAGATGCGAGGTCTGCCGGACGGGTCTAGACTCGAAAGTAGGAACACCCTCGCTTCGAGCTCGGTGACAAAAATCAAGAATCCAACACTTGGCCACTCAAGGAGGGTCATGGAATGATTTCACGGAAGCTGATCTCGAGTGTGCTCGGTCTCTCGATGCTGAGCCTCGCGGCCACCGGCTGCGGCACCGCGACGGGCGCGGCCGTCGGCGCCGGGAGCGGCGCGGCCGTCGGCGCCGGCACCGGGTACGGAGCCGGCAAGGGCGCGTTGATCGGTCTGGGCGTCGGGGCGGCCGCCGGCGCGATCTACGACATCACCAAGCACAACAAATAGCCCGCACCGCGGATAAGGGGTGAATACGATGAAGCGCTGGCTCGTGCTCTCTGGTGTGCTCACGACGACCGCCTTGCTGACGACGGGACTCGCGTTCGGTCAGCCGAAGGCCGACTGCAAGACCCGCGCGCAGACGCCCGAGAAGGTGGAGGGGCAGGTCGTCGCCGTCGATCAAAGCGGCGGCCGCGTCACGATTCGCGAGCAGAACGGCACCACTCACGAATTTCAAACCAACCGCGAAACGTTGAAGGACATGAAGCCCGGCGACAAGATCGAGGCGAAGCTTCGCGAAGCGCCGAAGTGCTGAAGTAGTGCGCGCGGCAGGCCGTCGCGGGGCTGGGGCCCCGCCGGCCGAGGCGCGCATGTGTGCGCATGTCGCAGTTCGCGTGAGCTAGAATCGCCCGCGTGGCAGCGACGCCTGACGGCGATCCGTGCGGGGCGACGATCAGAGAGCTCCAGACGGCCATGCAGGAAGGCCGGCTGACGGCTCTTCGTCTGACCGAGCGGTTCCTGGAGCGCGTCGAGGCCTACGACCGCAGCGGCCCGCGGCTCAACGCCGTGCTCGAGGTAAATCCGGAGCTGCGTGAGATCGCCGAAGCGCTCGACCGCGAGCGCGCCTCGAGCGGGAGCCGCGGACCGCTGCACGGTATCCCGATCCTCCTGAAGGACAACATCGCCACGGCCGATCGCCTGCACACCAGCGCCGGCTCGCTGGCCCTCAAGGACTGCGTCGCGCCTCGCGACGCCTTCCTCGTGACGAAGCTTCGCGAGGCCGGCGCGGTGATCCTGGGCAAGGCGAACATGACCGAGTGGGCGAACTTCTTGACCACCAACATGCCCGCCGGCTACAGCTCCCGCGGCGGCCAGGTGAAGAATCCGTACGGGGAGAGCCTCAGCCCCGGCGGATCGAGCAGCGGCTCCGCTGTTGCGGTCGCCGCCGATCTGTGCACCGTTGCCGTAGGCACCGAGACGTCCGGCTCGATCCTGAGCCCGGCCAACTGGAACTCAATCGTCGGCGTGAAGCCGACTCTCGGTCTGATCTCTCGATCCGGCATCGTTCCGATCGCGGCCAGCCAGGACACCGCCGGGCCGTTCGGCCGGACCGTGGCCGACGCCGCCATCCTCCTGGGCGCGATGGCGGGCGTCGATCCCGCCGATCGCGCCACGCGCGCGAGCCGCCGCCACGCGCGCCGCGACTACACGGAGTCTCTGTCGCCCCGAGGGCTCGAGCGCGTCCGGGTCGGAGTGCCGCGCGCGGTCTTCTTCGAACGCCTGAGCCCCGCCGAGGCGCCCGTGATCGACATCGCCCTCCGTGCCCTCGCCGGTGTCGGCGCAACCCTCGTCGATCCCGCGGACATCGCCACGGCCCGCGAGGTGACCGACTTCCGCTCGGACGTCATGCTCTACGAGTTCAAGCGTGACCTGAACCGCTACCTCCAAGAGCTCGGCGACGCTTCGCCGATCCGATCGATTCGCGAGCTGATCCGCTTCAACGAAGCCCGGCCGCGCGAGATGCTGCGCCACGGTCAGGTTCTCCTCCTCGCGGCCCAGTCGACCAGCGGGCTCCGGACGGAGACCTACCGCCGGAGCCGTGCCGAGGATCTCAGACTTTCGAGAACCGACGGGATTGATCAGGTGATGGCGCGCGAGCGCCTGGACGCTCTGATATTCCCCGGCTGGTCCGGCGCCCCGATCGGCGCCAAGGCCGGCTACCCGAGCGTCATCGTGCCGGCCGGCTACACGGCCGAGGGCGTGCCGATCGGGCTCACGTTTCTCGGCCGGGCGTGGAGCGAACCGACACTGCTCCGCCTGGCCCAGGCCTTCGAGGGCGCGACCCGCCTTCGACGGCCGCCCCCGAGCGTCGCGCCGGGGCTCGCGGCCGCTTCGCTATAATCCGAGCCAGCCGATTCCGGGTTGGGAGGGAGCGCCATGACGACCGAAGAATGGTTCGACTCGCTGACCGCCGAGCTCCTCGCGCAGAATCCGTTCCGGCGCTCCGAGTATTTCAAGCGCTTCGCCTCCGGCTCCCTGAGCCGCGAGCAGGTGTGGGGACACATCGCCCAGCACTATCTGCTGATCGCCTGGTTTCCGCGGATCTTCAGCGGCATTCACACGCGCTGCGAGGATTTCGAGGTTCGCAAGGACTGCGCGCGCCACCTTCTGGTCGAGGACCTCGGCTTCCTGAGCGGTCAGGTCGGCGCGACCCCCGATCACGACGAGCTCTTCCGTCGGATCGGCGACGACCTGGGCTACGCGCGGGACGCGTACGATCGTATCGTCGCCGTACCCGAGATGGCGGCGATCGTGAGCTTCTTCCGGGAGCTGGCCTACGAGCGGCCGTGGAGCGCCGCGCTGTGCGCGACGTCGCTCCTGGAGGAGGAAGTGGTCGAGATCGCCCGGACGGTCGGACGGGCGCTCGTGGAGCACTACGGAATCCGCCCGGAGTGGGGCGGCCAGAACTACGCCGTGCACGAAGCGGTCGAGCAAGAAGAATCGGGCGAGACGAAGAAGACGATCCTCAAGCATCTCCGCACTCCCGACGGTCGCCGGGCCGCGGAGGACGCGATGCGCGAGATGCACCGCCTGCTGCACGTCTACGCCGAGAGCCTGGCGCGCCGACATCTCTGATTCCTGTCGTGTCTGATCCCTGTCGTGCGGCGCCCGGTCCACGTCTCGTTGCGCGCTCGGCGGTCCGGAGAGACCATAGAAAGGTGGCGGGGCGCGCGGGAGCCGAGGCGCGCCTCGAGATCAAGGAGGCGCCCATGAGCCTGCAATCGATCAATCCCGCGACGGGCGAAGTCCTCGAGACGTTCACGGCGATCTCGGACCGCGAGCTCGACGGCATCGTCGCGACGAGCCACGCGGCGTTTCTCGAGTGGCGAACCGTTCCATTCAAGGCGCGAGCCGAGCGGATGCGTGAGGCGGCCAGGACGCTGCGGCGCCGGCGGGCCGAATTTGCGCGCACGATGACGCTCGAGATGGGCAAGCCGATCACGCAAGGTGAGGCCGAGGCGGACAAGTGCGCGTTGGCCTGCGAGTACTACGCGGATTCGGCCGAGAGCTTTCTGGCCGTCCAACCCCGCGAGACCGACGCGAAAAAAAGCTATGTGCGCTTCGACCCCCTGGGGGTCGTGCTCGCGGTGATGCCCTGGAACTTCCCCTTCTGGCAGGTGTTCCGCTTCGCCGCGCCCGCGCTCATGGCCGGCAACGCGGGCATCCTGAAGCACGCCTCGAACGTCCCGCGCTGCGCGCTCCAGATCGAGGAGGTGTTTCGCGATGCGGGATTCCCGCGCGGGCTCTTCTCGACCGCGCTGATCGAATCCTCGGCCGTGGCCGGCCTGATCGACGATCCGCGCGTCGTCGCCGTCACGCTCACGGGCAGCGAGCGGGCGGGCAGCAAGGTCGCGGAGCGGGCAGGGAAGGTGATCAAGAAGACCGTGCTCGAGCTTGGCGGGAGCGATCCGTTCATCGTTCTGGAAGACGCGGATCTTGACCTCGCCGCCAACGTCGCGGCCGACGCGCGCCTGGTCAACAGCGGTCAGAGCTGCATCGCGGCCAAGCGGTTCATCGTCGTCGAGGCCGTGGCCGAGAAGTTCGTCCCGAAGTTCGTCGACCAGCTCCGGTCGCGCCGGATGGGCGATCCGCTGGCCCGCGAGACGCAGGTCGGCCCGCAGGCTCGCGTCGACCTGCGTGACGAGCTGCATCGTCAGGTCGAAGAGTCGATCAAGCGTGGAGCCAAGCGCTTGCTCGGCGCCGAGGTCCCGCGCGGCCCGGGCGCGTTCTATCCGCCCACCTTGCTTGCTGCGGTCGACAAGGGCATGCCGGCCTTCGACGAGGAAACGTTCGGGCCGGTGGCCGCGGTGATCCGCGCCAAGGACGAGGCGGACGCGGTACGCCTGGCCAACGACTCGCAGTTCGGCCTGGGCGCGGCGCTCTGGACCAGGGACTACGCGCGGGCCGAGCGCCTGGCGGCCGAGATCGAGGCGGGCGCCGTGTTCGTCAACGGCCTGGTGAAGTCGGATCCGCGGCTGCCGTTCGGCGGCATCAAGAAGTCGGGCTACGGCCGCGAGCTCTCGGAGTACGGCATCCGCGAGTTCGTCAACATCAAGTCCGTCTGGATGGCATGAAAGCCTCGGAGCTGATCGTCCAGTGCCTCGAGAACGAGCAGGTTCGTTACGTCTTCGGTCTGCCCGGCGAGGAAATCCTGGACATCCTCGATTCCCTCCTCGACTCGCGGATCACCTTCGTTCCGACGCGCCACGAGCAGGGCGCCGCGTTCATGGCCGACGCCTACGGGCGCCTGACCGGCCGCCCGGGCGTGTGCCTCTCAACGCTCGGCCCGGGCGCCACGAACCTGGCCACTGGCGTCGCCGACGCGAACCTCGATCGCGCGCCCCTGGTCGCGATCACGGGGCAGGCGGGTCGCGATCGCATCCACAAGGAATCGCATCAGCGGGTCGACATCGTCGAGCACTTCCGGCCCCTCACCAAGTGGAACACGCGCGTGGAGACCTCCGGAGTGATCCCCGAGGTGATCCGCAAGGCATTCAAGCTGGCCGAATCTGAGAAGCCGGGCGCCTGTCACGTCGAGGTGCCCGAGGACCTCGCGCGCGAGGAGACCGACGGCGCGCCGCTCTCGACCGAGCGCGCCCGGCGTCCGTCGCCGGACCGGCAGGCGCTCGAGACCGCGGCGCGGCTGATCGAGTCCGCCTCGTTTCCGCTGATCTTCGCCGGCAACGGCGTCATCCGTCGGCAAGCCTCGGGCGAGCTCCGGAAGTTCGCCCGCGCCCACGGCATCCCGGTCGCGCACACGTTCATGGCAAAGGGCTCGATGCCGTACGACGACGACCTCTGCCTGCTGTCGGTCGGGCTCCAGGCGCGCGACTACATCTCGTGCGGGTTCGACAAGGCCGATCTGATCATCGCGATCGGCTACGACCCGGTCGAGTACGCGCCGAAGTTCTGGAACCCGGACCGCAAGAAGTCGATCGTCCACATCGACTTCACGCCGGCCGAGGTCGACAGCTTCTATCAGCCCGCTGTCGAGGTCGTGGCCGACGTGCGCGAGGCGATCGAGCTCCTGGGCGGGCTCGTCAAGGGGCAGAAGGACCCGACGCCCTACCTCACGCTCCGGCGCTTCATTCTCGCCGAGCTCGAGGAGGGTGCGGACGACGAGACCTTTCCGCTGAAGCCGCAGCGCATCCTGAAAGATCTCCGTGCCCAGATGGGGCGGGAAGACATCCTCATTTCGGATGTCGGGACTCACAAGCTCTGGATCGCCCGGACGTTCCCCGCCTACGAGCCGAACACCGTGCTGATCTCCAACGGCTACGCGGCCATGGGCTTCGCGCTGCCGGCGGCCATCGCGGCCAAGCTCGTCCATCCCGAGCGCAAGGTCGTGGCGGTCAGCGGCGACGGCGGCTTCCTCATGAATTGCCAGGAGCTCGAGACCGCGTGCCGGCTCGGGCTCGGGATCGTCAACGTCATCTTCCGCGACGGGGGATACAACCTCATTCAGTGGAAGCAGCAGACCCATCTCGGGCGGGAATCCGGCGTCAAGTTCGGCAACCCGGACTTCGTGGCCCTGGCGGCGGCGTTCGGCGCGAAGGGATACCGGGTCGACTCGGCGCGCTCGCTGGGGCCGATCCTCGCTGAGGCCCTCGCGCATCCCGGTCCCTCGATCGTCGACGTGCCCGTCGACTACGAGAACGCGAAGCTCACCGCCGGGCTCGGCCAGCTCATCTGTCCGATCTGAGCTCGGCGTGCCAGGGCCTGACATGGAAGACACTCTCACGCACGTGGTCGACGAGCTGACCCGCCGAGGCTACAAGGAACACTTCCGCGTGGCCGACGGCCGGCTACACGCGATCGGAACGGGGCAGCGGTTCGCGCCGGAGGGCGTGGTGATCCGCGGCTACTACCGGTTCGAGGGCGTCTCCGACCCGGACGACATGGCGATCGTGTACGCCATCGAGACCAGGAGCGGCGTGCGCGGCATCCTCGTGGACGCGTTCGGCGTGTACTCGGATCCGACGATCGGCGCGGCGCTCCAGCATGTGCCCATGCTGGGCAAGTCCGCCGCGTAGCTCGGACCAATCTCACGCGCTAGCCAGCGGGAGGGCGGGCGGGCCCGCCCGGCTCCTGCTGTCTCCGCTCGCGAACCGGGACCGCCGGTCCCTCCTCAGCGCGGTCGCTCGGCGACGATCAGGATTGGAGCGCGAACTTCTGGAACGTGTGGCAGCTCTCGGGCACGTGGCCGCGGCTTCCCGCGAAGGTCCACGTGACCTCGCTCACGTAGACGTCGCCTTTCGAGTCGACCGCGATGCCGTGCGGCGCCGCGAAGCTGCCGGCCGCCGTCGGATCCGGCCCGCCCCAGCGGGCGAGCACGCGGCCGTCGCGATCGTAGACGCTGACGCGCCCCGACCGGATCTCACCAGCCGGGCCGTAGCGCCGGGACGTCTGACCCGGCTGCCACCAGAGCTCCGAAACGTACGCTCGTCCCTGACCGTCGAACACCACGTGCGTCGGGCGCCGCGTGTCGGTCCACTCCGACAGGTATTCGCCGTCGGGGCTGAAGATCTGGATGCGATCGTTCTCGCGGTCGCAGACGAAGACGCGCCCGTCGGACGCGACGGCGATGCCGTGGGGGAGGAAGAACTCGCCCGGCCCTTGACCCGGCACGCCCCACGACCGCTTCAGCTCGCCCGTCGGCGAGAAAAGGTGGACGCGGCAGTTGCCGTAGCCGTCGGACACGTAAAGCTCGCCCTTCGGCCCGACCGCGAGATTCGTCGGCCGGTTGAACGGCCCGCCGGCCTTCGAGACGGTCGCGGTGCTCTTGCCGTCGTAGCCGGTGTCCGAGGGCTTGTTCATGGTGCCGAGCGTCAGCAGGAGCTTGCCCTGCGGCGTGAACTTTCGCACGGTGTGGTTGCCGTCGTCCGAGCAGTAGAGAAGACCGTCCGGCCCCACGGTGATGCCGTGCGTACGCAGGGTGAACTGACCCTCGCCCCACGAGCCCAGAAAATTGCCCTTCCGGTCGTAGACGATGATCGGATGATCGCCGCGGCAGATCAGGTAGACGCGATCCTCACCGTCGATCGCGACCCCCGCGACGTCCCGATGAGCGTAACCGGCCGGAAGCTGCTCCCAGCCCTCGACGACTCCGTAGCCCAGCGCCATGAGATTCCTCCTGTGCTCACACGCGCTCGTAGGCGAGGCGGCGCACCTTGTCCATGTTCGTGCCCTCGATGCGGATCAGTCGCGTCGGTCCCTCGCGCCGCGGCGAGTGCAGATCGCCCTCGTTGTAGACGTGGGCCATGCCGGGCTTGAGCGTGTAGCTCGTGGCGAGCCGCACCATGCCGGGCTTGTCGGGCGTGGCCTTCTCGACGAGCGCCCAGTCGCTCATCACGGTCTCGCCGCGCGCCTGACCGTAGATCGCCCAGGAGGGACCGTGGTCGTGGGGATTGCTCTCCTTCTTGCCGTTGTAGACGTGAGCGAGAATGCAGAAGCCGAGCCTCGGGTCTTCGTAGAGGATCTTGCGCTCGGGCACGTCGTCTCCGACGTGCTTGGCGACGAACGCGTCGTCCTTGAGAACCTCCTGGAGGATCTCGGACACCTTCTTCCGGCCCGAGGGTCCCGGGTCCTCCGTGAGAGCCTGCTGACAAGCGGCCGCGAACTTCTCCAGGGTCCAGCTCATCGTGTTGACCTCCTCGATGTGTCCTCGACCAGCTTGCCGAACATCACGACCTCCGTCTAGAGTCGCGGGCGCCGCCGCGGAGGAGCTGCCCCGGCAATGCGCCCGTGGGCTTGCCGTCGCGCAGCACGACCTCGCCGTTCACGACGGTGGCCGCGATGCCGCGCGCCCGCTGCGTCAACCGACGGGCTCCGGCCGGCAGATCGCGCACGACCTCCGGCATCTCCGGCGCGATCGTCTCGGGATCGAACACGAGGAGGTCGGCGGCCATGCCCACGCGAATCAGCCCGCGGTCGGAGAACCCCCAGTGCGTCGCGGGCTCGAAGCTCAGCATGCGCACGGCCTGCTCGAGCGGAATCGCCTGTTTGGCCCGTACCCAGTGGCTCAGCAGGTGAGTCTGGAGCGAGGCGTCCATGATCTGCGAAACGTGCGCACCCGAGTCCGAGAACGTCACGACCGTGCGGGGATGCTGGATGAGCTCGAGCGCGTGCTCCTGGTTCTCGTTGGCGATCGGCTGCAGGAAGAATCGGTCGAGGTCTTTCTCGAGCGCCAGATCGATGATCGCCTCGACCGGGTCGATCCCCCGCTCGCGCGCGACCGTGGCCACCGAGCGATGCGGGCCCTCGGCGGTGTCCATGACGAAGATCCACTCGTAGGAAGCCGGACGCGCCTCGGCGCCGATCGGACGCCGCTCGTCCCGCTCGCGCGCGGCCTCGACCAGCCGGCGGCGCAGCTCGGGATCGCGCAGGCGCTGCTTCTGCTGCTCGAGCGGCAGCGCGCGCAGCTCGCGCCACACCGGGAGGCGATCGAAGGGCAAGGTGGTCTTGAACGAGAGCACCACCGCGAGCGCGCGGCTGTGCACCTGTGCGAACATCCGGCCGCCGCGCGCCGCCGTTTCCTCGAGCAGCGCAAGATACGTGCGCCAGAGATCGGGCTCTTCACGACGGCTGAACAGACCCCACGTGACGGGCCGCCCGGTCTCGACGGCCAGGTCGCGCAAACGCACGTGGTAGTCGCGCAGACGGTCCGGGTCACTCCCGGCGCGCTCGCCGGCCAGCTCGAACAGGCCTGCGTTCATCTGGCCCATGACGCCGACCAGCCGGCGCACCTCGTCCCACGAGGCCAGGCGGCTGGCGACGGGCCGGCGGTCGGGCGTCTCGTGGCTCGGAGAGCGCGAGGTCGTGAAGCCGATCGCGCCGGCGCGAATGGCGTCGCGCAGCTCGCGCTCCATCGTGCGCAGATCGTCCTCGCTCGCTTCCTTCTCGAAGGCGCGCTCGCCCATGGCGTAGGTGCGCAGCGCCGAGTGACCCACGTAGCCGGCGTAGTTGATGCCCTTGGGCAGGGTCTCGACCCGATCGAGGAACTCCGGGAACGTGGTCCAGGTCCAGTCGATACCGGCGTCCATCGCCTCGGCGGCGATGTCCTCGGCACGCTCGAGGTTGCGGACGACCAGATGTCGCTCGGCCTTGCCGCAGGGCGCCAGGGTGAAGCCGCAATTCCCCATCACGACCGTGGTGACGCCGTGCCAGCACGAGCAGGTGCCCAGCGGGTCCCAGAAGACCTGCGCATCCATGTGCGTGTGGCCGTCGATGAAGCCGGGCGTCACGACCCGGCCATCGGCGTCGATGACCTCGCGCGCCGCTTCGCGGATGCGACCGATGGCCGTGACGCGCCCGTGACGAACGGCGACGTCGGCTCGGTAGCGGGGAAGTCCGGATCCGTCGATCACCGTGCCGTTCTTGATCAGCAGGTCATACGGCATCGCGTGCTCCTCCCATCGACTCGCCAGGGGACGGCGGGCCCCGCACCCGGCGGCTCTGGCCCGACCGAGGACGGCGCTCGTGAATGCGCCGTATCGTACGTCAGTTCGGGGCACGCGGCCAGATGAAGCAGTTCGCGCTGCAGGCCGTCGCGGGGCTGGGGCCCCGCCGGCCGAGGCGCGATTATAAGAGCAGTTCGCGCTGCAGGCCGTCGCGGGGCTGGGGCCCCGCCGGCCGAGGCGCGATCATAAGAGAGGTTCGCGCTGCAGGCTAGGCGGCGTCGATTCCGGAGAGACGGCTGAAGCTGACCGCGATCTGTTTCCCGCCGTCCTGATCGATCAGAAGCCCCTCGGGCGTGACATCGACGAGCGTGCCCGTGATCGGGGCCCGCGAGTTCATGATCGAGACCGCGACGCGGCGGTCCTTGTAAGCGATCGCCTCGCCCATCCACAGCTTCGCCATCGCGCGGCTCAGATCGTCGACTTCCTGGATCAGGCCGAGGCCGGGGATCGACTGGCTGCGTGGAGCTTCGACCTCCACGATGTGTGCGGTGGCGCTCACTGGGGCGGCCACTGTCGCGGCCGCAGCGACGGTCGCGACGCGGGGCTGAGCGGGCGCGGGGTGTGGGGCGGAAGCGGACGGAGCGGTATGAGCCTGGGCCCCCAGGGCAGGGGGCTTGTACTCGGCGATCAGTCCCGGAGCCCGGTCCTGTGCGGCCGAGGCCACGCGTCCGTCCGAAGGCGACCGGGAGCCGCGCTCCACGGCCCTTCCGAGACCGCGGATGAGCTCGGACATCTGGCCCATCAGGCGGCGGAAGATGTAGTAACCGAGCAGCGCGATGCCGAGAGCCAGGGCGAGCCCGAGCTGAGACTGCAGGCGTGAGAGCGCGCCGAGGCGATGCAGCGTCCAGACGAAGATGAGAAGCGGCACGACCGTCGTGACGGCGAACACCGCCGAGGCCGCTTGCTGGAGGGAGTTAGGTCGGGGTGCGGTCGGCATCAAAATCCATCGTAGGCGATCGGCCTCCCGGGGCCTTCAGGAAAAAGTCTCGGGTCGTTGGCCGGGGCGTAAGGTGTGATATATCGCGTGGTAGGTCGACAGGACCTCAGAGGAGAGATCAACGTGAGCGACATGAAGATCGACGCAGTGCGGTCCTCCAGCAGCGGCGTCCTCGGAAGGGCCAGGAGCGAGTCGCGTGGCTACCATCTCGTCCTCGATTCGTCGTCTCGGCCCCAGGCCGACGCCTTCACCAACAGCGAGGCGTTCCTGGGTGGCGTTTCGTCGTGCGGGGTCACGCTGATCGAGATGCACGCGAAAGAATCGGGCATCCCCATGACCTCCATCGACGTGACGATCGAGGGCGCGCGGACGGCGGCCGAGCCGAACCGGTTCGCCACGGTCACGATGACGTTCGAGATTGCCGGGGTCAGCCAGGCTCAGGCCGACGAGCTCGTCGCGACGTATCGCGGACGTTGACCCCTGTACCGCACGGTCGCAGGTGCGACCGAGGTGAAGGTTCGGGTGGTCGCGGTCCGGTAGTACGATCGGGCCGGGAGGCTCCGGTGGACAAGCGACGCTGCGCATGGGCTCGAGGAGAGCTCGAGGCCGCCTATCACGACCGAGAGTGGGGCGTGCCGATCCATCAGGACCGCCTCCTGTTCGAGCTCTTGATTCTCGAGGGTGCCCAGGCTGGGCTCAGCTGGTCGACGATTCTGAGAAAGCGTTCGGCGTACCGGAAGGCGTTCGACGGGTTCGACGCGAAGAAGATCGCCCGCTACTCCGCGGCGCGGGTCCGTCGGCTCATGAACGACGCGGGCATCGTCCGCAACCGCGCGAAGATCGAGGCCACGATCGCCAACGCGCGGGCGTTCCTGGCGATCCAGCGCGAGCACAGAAGCTTCGACGCGTACATCTGGCAATTCGTCGGTGGCCGCCCCACGCAGAACGCCTGGCGCCAGGGGGAATGTCCGGCCGAGACAGAGGCCTCGCGGGCCATGAGCCGGGATCTTCTCGGGCGGGGCTTCCGATTCGTGGGCCCGACGATCTGTTACGCTTTCATGCAGGCCACCGGCATGGTGAATGACCATTTGCGCGACTGCTTCCGATGGCGTGAGGTCGGGCGGAAATCGAGGACCTTGGTAAGCGGAAAACGCGCGAATGGCTAGACGGCGAGTGCGGCTCGCGGCGGTGGAGGACGTGCCGGTCGGGGAGGGCCGAGTGGTCGAGGTCGAGGGCAAGGATCTAGCGCTCTTCAACGTCGAGGGAGCGTTCTACGCCATCGACAACGCCTGTGCCCACCGGGGCGGACCGCTCGGCGAAGGCGACCTCGAGGGCCGGATCGTCCTCTGTCCCTGGCATGCCTGGCGCTGGGACGTCACGACCGGCGCCAACGCCAACAATCCAGCCGTCAAGATGGCCTGCTTCCCCGTGAGTGTGGACAACGGCGCCGTCTTCGTCGAGCTACCCTGAGGATCTTCGTTCGTGGACGCCACGCTGATGGTGGGTGTGGGGCTCGCGGCCGGTATCGGCCTCGTCTTCGGCTGGATCGCGTATCAGCGCTGCCCGCACTGCGGACACATCGTACGCCGCGCGTCGCAAGGCTGGAAGCGGTGCGGCTCCTGCGGCCGTCAGTATCGGCGGGGACTTCGCGTACGATAGCGGCATGCTGAAGCTGACTCTTCCGGCAGGTCGGACGTTGATCCTCGCCGGCGTCGGGCTGCTGGTCGTCGTCGCGCTCGGGGCGGGCGGCTGGTACTGGCACATCGTCTCACAGCGACACGCGATGGCCGCCTACGCCGAAGCGATGACCCGGGCTCAGCCCGCGCTCTCCGCGCAGACAACCGCCGAGGCCCGCGCCGCAGGGATCCGCGAGCTCGAGACGGCCCTCGCGCAGTATCCCTCGGGGTCGGGCGCCGCTCAGGTGGCCTACGAGCTCGGAAGCCTTCGCTACGACGCCCAGCAGTATGCCCAGGCCCGCGGGGCCTGGGACCTCGCCGTCGCGCAAGGAGCGCCGCGGACACTCAAGGCGCTGAGCCAGGGGGGCGTCGCCTACACGTGGGAGGCCGAGCGCAACTATCCGAAAGCGGTCGAGGCGTTCAAAGTCGCGCTGACCGGCCTGGGTCCCAAGGACTTTTACTACGAGGAGCTGATCCTGGGGCTCGGGCGCACGCAGGAGCTCTCCGGCCAGAAGGCCGACGCGATCGCAACCTATCGCCGGGCGCTCGGCGAGCTGGCGCAAAGTCGCCGGCTCGAGGAGATCAAGGCGCGGCTCGCCGCGCTCGGCGCGTGAGCGCGTCGTGAGCAGCCAATCGAGCACTGTCAGCGTTCTGCGCTGATCAGCGCTACATCGGACAGAAGGTCCTCCTCACGCGGTCTCCACGAGTGCCGCCGGCCGCCGCAGTGTCGACATCAGGATCTCCCGCGCGGCGATCGCCGCGACGATCAGGCCGGCCAGCGCGAAGGCGGCCGCCCGCCATGATCCCGCGATGCCGAACCAGGTAGCCCGGAGCGATATCCGGCGTTCACCGGAGCACGACACCGCAATCGGTGTACCAGCCGAGACTTCAAGCTCTCTCTGAAGGCAGAGCGCGCGTGAAGCACCGGCTTGCGGATGGGCGGGACGCTAGCTGTCGCCACTTCGATGCCACGGGCACTGACCAGCGAACTGCGCAGCGTTTGAATCGCGGGCGCGCTGGGGCCGGCCGGCGGTGAACTTCCGATAAGAGGGATTATGTCAAGTGAAGGAAGAATAGCCTTTTGAGTGATCGGTAGGCTGAATTGCCACGCGGTCGTCAGCCGAGGTGCGGGAGCACCGCCGCGGCGAAGAGCTGGGTCCCCTCGGGGCGCGGCGCGTCGGCGAAGTTCACCGTGAGCCGATGGGCGCCCTGGGCGACGATGGCTCGCAGGGCTTCTGTCACGCGCGCCGGGGTGCCGGCGAGCCTGATGTCGGTCATCGGCCGGGTATCGGGCGCGGCCTTCAGGCGCTCGAGCTCACGCTCGGTCTCCGCGATCAGGATGCCGACGCGAACGACCTGCCGGATCGCGTCGTAGTCGCGCCCGACCTCGCGACAGTGGCCCTTGAGGACCTCCTGCTTGTGCGTGTAGAGCGCGGGGTCCCGGAAGGGATAGTTCCACCAGTCGGCGTGCCGCGCGACGACCCGCAGCAGATAGGTCTCGCCGTGGCCGCCGACCATGATCGGCGGGATCGGATCGGGGCGGGGCTCGCAGTGGGCGCGGGCGAGCTGATAGTGCTCGCCCCGATAGCTGGCGGGCGCCTGGGTCCACATCGTCCGGATGAGCTCGATCGCCTCGGCCAGCTGAGCGATCCTCGTGCGGGCCGTCAGATATGGCCAGCCATACGCCCGATATTCTTCCTCGTTCCAGCCGGCGCCGATTCCGAGGATCACCCGCCCGCCCGAGAGGGCGTGAGCCGTGGCGACCATCTTGGCCAGGTGCGCGGGGTTCCTGAAGCTGTTGCAGAGCACCTCGTGGCCGCAGAGCTTGTCGGGATAGCGCGCGAGCGCGTACGCGAGCAAGGTCCAGCCTTCGGCGACGCGGTGGCCGCCGTACTGCACGTGGTCGGGAAGCCAGAGCGAGTCGAAGGGCCCGAGAGTCTTGTCGAGGTATGGGAAGGACTTTTCGACGAGCCTCGACCAGATGTTGAGGCCGACCGGGACGCGCACTAACCCGGGATGTGCGCTTCTTCCGGGAGCTTGTCCCAGACGGGCTTCCACTCCGGCACGGTCAGTCCGAACTTCTCGCAGAGGTCACGCACCTCCGCGGCGAACGCCTGGCGGACCTCGTCGTTGTCACGGAGCTTGAGCTTCAGCTTCCTATAGACCTGATTCTTCGGCGATCCGGGCCGCCCGAAGATGTTCATCGTGCGGATGTACCACTTGTCGAACGTGCTCTGGGCTTCCGCGTGGGTCTTTGGGTCTTCGGCGAGCTTCTTGACCCAGTACTCGCCGTGGCGGATGTGGAACTTCTCTTCCTTGAAGATGCCGTCGATCGCTCGTACCCACGGCCCGTAGGAGCAGCTGCGCACGTCCTCGAGCTGATGGCCGGCGCCGCGGTCCATGCAGAAGTTGAAGAAGATGAAGTCGGCCCACGTGTCGATCGGGTAGTAGAAGATGTTCACCCGCTTGTCGCTCGTGATGCGCGAGGTCCCGATGTCGCGGCCGGCGTCGATGCGCATCGTGAAGATCTCGTCGTGCTGGCGCACATGGCTTTCGACGTCGAAGCCGAGGTCGGCCAGCAGCCCGTACATGACGGTCGCGTGGCGGAGCTCGTCCTTCACGATCTGGGCGACCACGTGCTTTTCCTCGACCGTCGGGGCCCTGGTGATCCAGGGCACGTAGCCGTAGCCGCCGGCGAGCTCGGAATCGGCCTGCATGGTCAGGAGGTGGATGAGGTTCTCGCGATACTCCCCGGTCATCTCCGGGGCCGACTCGAGACGGATCCCGCGATCGATCTTCGCCATCATGTCCCTGGCCTGGTCGCTCATCGGATCCTCCCGTCTCAGCATACCCCTACCCGCGCTCGATCACACGCACCGCCTTGCCTTCGGATCGAGGGATCGTTCGAGGCGCCACGATCGTGAGCTCGACACTCAGGCCGGTGGCCTGCCGGAGCTGCTCGGCGGCGCGGCGGCGGAGCGACTCGATCTCCGGATGGTCGGCGGCGAAGCCGCCGCAGCGCGCGATCACCTCGGGTGCGGGCTCCACCTGGACCTCGAGCCGCGCCAGGGTCGCTGCGCGGTCGACGACGAGCTGGTAGTGGGGCGCCAGCTCGTCGACGGCGAGCAAGGTCCGCTCGACCTCGGAGGGATAGAGGTTGACGCCCTTGACGATGAGCATGTCATCCGAACGCCCCTTGACGCGCGCCATTCTCGCCGAGGTGCGGCCGCAGCGGCACGGCTCGAGGCTCAGGGTCGTGATGTCGCCGGTACGGTAACGAACGAGCGGCATCGCCCGCTTGGTCAGCGTGGTGAGGACGAGCTCCCCTTCCCGGCCGGGCGCCAGCACGGCGCCCGAAACCGGATCGATGATCTCCGGGAGGAAGTGATCGTCGGCGATGTGGAGGCCGTCGCGCGCCTCGCACTCGCCGGCGACGCCGGGCCCGATGATCTCCGACAGACCATAGATGTCGAACGCGCTGATGCCGAACGCCCGCTCGAGCGCGACCCGGATGCCGTCGGTCCAGGGCTCGGCGCCGAACAGTCCGATGCGGAGCCCGAGCTCGCGAGGCTTCCCGCCCTGTTCGGCCAGGGTCTCGGCCAGGTGCAACGCGAAGGACGGCGTGCCCGCGAAAACGTCCGGCTTGAAGTCCTGCAGCAGGAGATGGTGGCGCGCCGTGTTACCCGAGGAGACCGGCACGACGGTCATGCCGACACGCTCGGCACCGTCGTGGAAGCCGAGCCCTCCCGTGAAGAGGCCGTAGCCGAAGGCGACGTGCAGCAGGTCGCCGCGGCGCGCGCCCGCGGCCGTCAGCGCGCGCGCCATGACCTCCCGCCAGACGTCGAGGTCGCCGGCCGTGTAGGCGGCGACAGTCGGCTTGCCTTTGGTGCCGGAGGAGGCATGGATCCGGGCGACCTCTCGCCGGGGCACGGCGAGCAGGCCGAACGGATACTGCTCGCGGAGGTCCGTCTTGCGGACGAACGGAAGGCCCGCGAGATCGGGGAGCGCGCCGACCCGGGCGCCGCCCAGCCGCTCACGGTGAAACGCCACGTGCTCGCGGACCCAGCGTAGCGTTTCCTGGAGCCGGTCGAGCTGCAGCTGCTCGCGCGCCACTCGCGGCATGCTCTCGGCGGCGGAGTTCCAGATCAACGCGAGCGCCGAGGCGGCTCCGGGAACTGCTGGTCGACGATCCGGTGGTGGCGAAGGCCGAGCGCTTCGCGCTGAATCACGAGGGCGAGCCGTACGTGAATGGCGCGGACCCGCGCGCTCTCGTACTCACCCAGGAGGCGCGCCTGCTCGACGGGATCCGCCGCGGCGTCGAGCCGCCGGCCGAGGGACGTCACGTGCGCGAGCGCCGACTCGAGTCGCTCGCCGGCGCGGCCGAGCGCGGCCGCCTTTTCCTGCGCGATCTCGGCGTTGATCCGCCGGTGCGATTCTTGAAGTCGGCTCACCGCAGGCGCGCGACCGCGTCGGCGTAGACGGCCATCGTCCGGTCGATCTGCAGCGTGACGTCGAAGAGGCGCTCGGCCATCTCGCGGGCGCGGCGGGCCATCGCGCGCCGTCGCTCGGGATCGAGCAGGAGCCCGATCACGGCTTCCGCCAGCGCGGCCGGATCCCCCTTCGTGAGAATTCCCGTGTCGCCGTCGCGAACGACCTCGTCGCAGCCCGGGGCGTCGACGGCGACGGCCGGCAAGCCGCACGCCGCGGCCTCGGCGAGGACCAGGCCCTGCGTCTCGGTCTCGGAGGCGAAGAGAAAGACGTCGGCGGCCTGATAGTGCTCGGCCAGCGCGTGGTGCGGCCTGAGCCCGAGGAAGCGGATCCGCCCGGCCACGGGCAGCGCGTCGGCCATGCGCCGAAGCCGCTGTGTCTCGGTGCCCTGACCGACCAGGACGAGCTGGGCGGCGGGCAGCGTTGAGGCGACGCGCTCGAAGGCGAGGAGCACCCGATCGACGCTCTTCTCGCGGTCGAGTCGCCCGACGTAGAGCACCACGGGATCGGCCGCGCGGACGCCGAGGCTCCGTCGCGCGGCCGCGCGGTCGCCGGGACGGAAGCGCTGGAGGTCGACACCCGTCGGGACCACGGCGATCGGCGTCCGGACACCGCGCGCGTGCAGCTCGTCGCGGATGAGCGCCGACGGCGCCAGCACGGCGTCGGCCTGCGCGGCGAACCCGGCGGAGATTCGGAGCGCGGCCGCCTGCACGAGGCGGAGCGGCAGCGGTACGTAGTGGGCGTACTTCTCGTAGCGCGTGTGATAGGTGAAGACGAGCGGCCGTCGATTCCGGCGGGCGAGGCGGCGGGCCGCCGGGCCGAGCAAGAACGGGTGGTGCGCGTGGATCACGTCGAAGTCGAGCGCCGTCACGAGCCGGTCGATCCGGCGCGAATACGGCACCGCCAGCGCGAACTCCGGGTACGTCGCGACGGGGATCGACGGATACCGGACGACCCGGTCCGACACGTCCTTGGGGCCGTTCAGGCGCGGGCCGAAGACCCACGCCTCGTGCCCGGACGACTCCAGGCCACGTCGGAGCGTCTCGACCGAGATCGTGACGCCCCCGCAGAACGGTAGATAGTTGTTGGTGAAGAGCGCGATCCGCACGACCAGAAGTCCGTCAGGCCTTGTTGAACTTCTCGAAATCCTCCGGCTTGATGTTCTGCAGCCACTCGCGGAGCTGGTCGGGGTCGTCCGGCTTGACGGGCTCCGCCTCTTTGGTGACCTCGAGGCTCTTCGCCTTGCGGATGACTTCCTCGTCGACGTAGATCGGGGCCGCCACGCGGAGGGCGAGCGCGATGGCGTCCGAGGGGCGCGAGTCGACAGTGTACTCGGTCTCGCCGAGCTGCAGATGGAGCACGGCGAAGAAGGTGTTCTCCTTGAGGTCGGTCACGACCACCTTGAGCACGCGCGCGTCGAGCGTTTCGAGGATGTTCTTGATGAGATCGTGGGTCATCGGACGGGCCGGCGCGACCTTCTCGAGCTCGAGCGCGATCGCGTTGGCCTCGAAGATGCCGACCCAGATCTGCAGGGACCGCTTGTCCTCCTCGTCGCGGAGGATGATGATCGGCATGTTCGAGACGGCGTCCAGGGCCAGTCCGCGGACCTTCATTTCGACAAACATGCGGCCTCCTCCGGTTGGGAAGCGAGTGTCCCCCGCAGG
>QHSP01000137.1 GCA_003220495.1 Candidatus Rokuibacteriota bacterium
CGATGCCGCTCGACGGTCAGAGACCCGACGTTCCACGATCACCTTCACGCGAGACATGGCCGCGAACGACCCGTTGAGGCGCTCGTAGAGCGCTGTGTCGTTTCGGGGCACAACGATGAGCAGCTCGACATCGGGAAACGATCGCGATGGCAGGGACTCGAGGACCTGGGCCTTGTGCTGCTCGCAGATGCCGTGCGTCGGCTCCGGGTTGTCTAGCGGCTCGCGCTCACCCATGTAGCCGGGCTGACCGTCGCGGCAGCACCAACCGCATAAGATCCGCATCTCGATGAAGCCAGTGTGCGAATGCCATGCCACCGAGATCCGGGCTCCTGCCGAGAACAAGAAAGCGCGCGCCCAGTGATTTTCGTTCGATCGGAGCCAACGGGGGCTGGTGATCTCCCAGCCGCCGATTCGGGCGCAACGCCCGAATTCCAACGGATCCGTGCCCGCCTGAGGTCAAGCCTTCGGCACTGCGGGCGCGCCCGGGCTCAGTATTCCCGCAAGCTCCTCCATCAGGTGAGACTCGCCGTGATAGGAGACGCACAGCTCCTCCCGTGCGCGAGTCATCCCGATGTAGAGCAATCGCCGAGCCTCTTCGTCGCCGCGCCCCTCCAGCTCGTGGGCGCTGAACAGCAGAACGTACGCAGCGTCGAGCCCTTTGGCGCTATGGATGGTCGAGAGCCGCACGGCACCAGGCGACTGCTCGGTCAGCAGAAAGCACGCTTGGATCCCCTCAGTCTTGAGCCATGCGGTCAAGCTCTCCATGGTGGGCCGCGAGAGACCGAGCACGAGGATGTCGTCGGGCGCGGCCCCCAGGTCGAGTCGTACTTGGATCCACGCTTGTGCGAACCTGCGCGCCACGGCCAACGACGCGTGGCGATGAACCTGGGGCGGTGGCCCGTCACGCAGAGCGCGGTCGGGCGTGACGTAATCGTCCGCCTGTTCGCCAGACATGTTCGAGCTGGAATCCAGCTCGCTGATCACCCGGTAGGCGGCGTTCAAGATGGGTCGCGTGTTCCGGTAGTTCACGCGCAACACCCGGGTGTGGCCCACGATCTGGACACCAAGCTCCCGCCAGCTGATCTTGCGCTGGTAAATATTCTGGGATGAGTCGACGGCGACAAAGAGGCTGTTGGACGCCGGGTCCAGCGCCTTCAGGATGACGCGATACCAGTCGTTCGCGAAGTCCTGCCCTTCGTCCACCAGGATGGCTTGATACGTCCCGGTACGGGCCTGGCCCGTGGCATAGGCGTCCAGGAGCAAGGCCGGAACGCGCTCCCAGTACTCGTGCCACGCCTGGCCACGCTCGGGCGCAGGAGGCATGGCGACCTTCGCGCGGCGCAGCTCGCGACTACACCAGGCGTGAAACGTGAGAGCCTGCAGCCGATCGTCGGCACCGACCGTTCCCGCGAGGTGCTCGGCCAGGACGCGGTTGAAGCACAGGACGAGAATGCGCCAGTCGGGATGCAGCTCGCGCAGATGCCGCGCCCGGCACGCGAGCACGATGGTCTTGCCGCTGCCAGCGACGCCGCGCACGAGACGGTGTCCGTCGCCCATCGATTTGGCCAGACACTCCTGCTCGCGGTCCATCACCTCGAGAAGCTGCGCATCGTCGTAGGCCCAGCCCACGCGGATCTCCGGATAGAGGACCGCGCGGATCTCGTCCACTTGTGCCGGACTCAGGCGTGGTGCGTGCGCGGCCCATCCCGGGACGAGGCGACGGAGTCGGGGAAGGAGCCGCTCTGCGGTGAGGTCGTCAGCGGTCAGGACCAGGCCGGGGCCGAGCGTCTCTTCCAGACTGGTGCCGAAGAGGGAGGGAGCCCGCACGTCGTCCGTCCCGAGCAAGGGCAGCACGGCGCCGAATCCCCATCCGCAGCAGAGCCGTTCGCCATCGCGCAGTGTCGGGCGCTTTCTCAGGAAATCGACGACCTTGAAGGTGTACTCGCGCGCCTGAGGGACGGGACTGCGGAGCACATGCTCGCCGTCGCCCGACTTGATGACCACGCTGTCGGGGCGGACGCCCACGATGGATGTGAGCCGCCAGTCCTTGACCTCGAGCACCACGACGCCGAGATCGGGACCGATGACCGTGAAGTCCGGGTACCGATCGCCGACGCGGATGTCGTAGTAGACGAGATAGTCCTCGGGGAGATGCTCGCGGAGCGCGGCAAAGACCTTGCGCTCCCCGGCGGTCGCGGTGTCGCTCTGGTCGGAGAGGCGCTCGGGGACAGTGAACGCCACACCTCGATCGTATCCCGGGCTCCCGAAGGAGAACGCGAACTTCTTTGCGGCAACGAGCCCCTCGGCATTGTTCAGCGTCCGTAGAAGTTTCCCGGGCTACTATGGGCCCATGCGACGGGTGACGGCCTGAGGATTTTTCGCGCTGCGCTCATAGTCGCCCTCGCGCTCGGCCTCCTCGCCGCACCGCTCGCCGTTGAGGCGCAAGAAGCAGGGAAGAAGGCGCGCATCGGTGTGCTGCTCTTGCCACCGCGTACTGGAGCAGGCGGTACGTATATCCAGGCGCTTCGGGAAGGGCTGGGCGAGCTGGGCTACGTCGAGGGACAGAATCTGCTGCTCGAGATCCGGTCGGCGGAAGGAAGGCCGAATCTTCTGCCCGGGCTGGCTGCAGAGGTTCTGTCCACTCGGCCCGATGTGCTGGTCACCGCGGGCAGCGAAGCGATCCTTACCCTCAAGCGGGCAACGAGTGTGGTCCCCATCATCATGGCCACGGTAATCGACCCGGTGGCCCTCGGCATTGCGGCGAGCCTCGCCCGGCCCGGAAGCAACCTCACTGGGCTGGCCATCATGTCCGTGGAGCTGACCTCAAAGCGACTTCAGTTGCTGAAGGAAGCCGTCCCGCGGCTCTCGCGGGTCGCCGTGCTGTGGAATCCAGACAACCCCGGCAACGTGCTCCAGCTCAAAGAGGTCGGGACCGCCTCCCAGATTCTCGGGCTCCGCTGGCGTGGCGCCGCCGTGCGACGGCCCGACGAGCTGGCGGGCGCTTTCGAGGCGATCGTCCGCGCGCAGTCGAACGGCATATTGGCCATCGAGGACTCGATGCTGGTGAGCTACCGCTCGCGCATCGTTGAATCCGTGGCGCGCGCTCGCCTACCCGCCATCTATGCATTCCGGCAATTCGTCGACGCCGGCGGTCTGATGTCCTATGGGCCGAACCTTCCCGATTCGTTCCGGCGCGCCGCGGCGTATGTCGATAAGATCCTGAAAGGCGCCAAGCCAGCTGATCTCCCCATCGAGCAACCGACCAGGTTCGAGCTGGTGATCAACCTCAAGACTGCGAAGACGCTGGGGCTGACGATCCCACAGACGCTTCTGCAGCGGGCGGATCAGGTGATTGAATGAGACCGGCTGCATCATTGGAAACGGCCAACGGGTGCAAGACGTCGATCGCGTAACCGACATTCAGGCGCTCTCCGAGCCAACCTGGCGTGGCGGTGTGCGCATGCAGGACAAGCCCCTCGGCATCGTTGAGCGCCCGTAGTAACTTCACGGGCTGATCAGAAACGTTCGGCGGCGGTGGAACGTCAGGGAGAGCCCATCCGTTCGGGC
>QHSP01000008.1 GCA_003220495.1 Candidatus Rokuibacteriota bacterium
CTGCGGCGCGCACCGCCGTCCAGCGGGTAGAATACGCCCGTGCGGATCGGCTTCCATCTCACACCGTTCTGGAGCCCGACGGATCGGGCGCCCACGGCCATCATCGACGAGGCGATCGAGGTCGTGCGCGCCGCGGCCGGCATGGGCTTCGCCTGGGTCTCGATCGGTCACCACTGGCTCTCGCACCCGACGGTCTGGCCGCACCCGA
The DNA here is from genome assembly GCA_003220495.1 of Candidatus Rokuibacteriota bacterium. Lineage (GTDB taxonomy): Bacteria > Methylomirabilota > Methylomirabilia > Rokubacteriales > CSP1-6 > AR31. Next base: position 209 of record QHSP01000008.1, read on the forward strand.
TCGCGATGCTGAGCCGGCTCGCACCGGAAGCCGGCGAGATGCGGCTCAAGACCTCGATGCTGCTGCTGCCGCTGCTGAACCCCGTGGACGTCGCCGAGAGCGTGGTCACCCTGGATCACATCACGCACGGCCGCCTGGACGTCGGCGTCGCGATCGGCTATCGCGAGCGCGAGCTCGAAGCGGCGGGCCTCGGCCGCAAGGACCGCGTGCCCAAGCTCGAGGAGTCGCTCGATGTGATGAAGCGGCTCTGGCGGGGTGACGAGGTCAACTTCGAGGGCGCCTACACGACGCTGAGCGCGGCGCGTCTCGGGTTGCCTCCTTTCCAGCGGCCGCACCCACCGCTCGAGATGGGCGCCCAGAGCGTCGGCGCCACGCGACGGGCAGCGCGCCTGGTCGACGCCGTGTTCTTCGGGCCTCAAGTATCCTGGGCCGACGTCGCGCGCCTGGTCTCGGTGTATCGCGACGCTCGCGCGAAGGAGACGCCGGCCACACCGGGCACCGCGTATGCCTCGCGCAGCCTGATCGTCGGGGCCAGCAAGGAGGCGGCGAGGACGGCCGCGCGCGCCTATCTCGAGCGGACGTTCGCGATGTACCGGAGCTGGCAGATGCAGGAGCCGAGCATGGTCCCACTCCAGCTCGACTTCGACAAGAGCCTCGACGACTGGACGATCAACGGCACCCCGCGCGAGTGCCTGGAGACGATCGCGCGGGCGCGGGAGCGCGGGCTCGACGGCGTCGGCTTCACCATCTACAGCCTGCCGCGCGAGGTGAAGGCGCGCGTCGAGTATCTCCGGATGATCGCCGACGAGATCGTCCGCCCCGCGGCCGCGCTCGGCCGCTGACCGTGCTCCGGCCGTTCACTCTCCATCGCCCCGAGACCGCCGAGGAGGCCTGCGCGCTCCTGGCCGGGCTCGGCGAGGAGGCGGCCGCGTACGCCGGGGGAACCGAGCTGCTGCTCATGATGAAGCTGGGCTTGCTCCGCCCGCGCCACCTCGTCGACGTCAAGCGCATCCGCGGATTCGGCGACATCGGCTTGGAGCCGCTCTCCGGCCGTCGGCTCACGATCGGCGCCGCCGTCACCCATCGGGCCGTCGAGCAATCCGCGCTCGTCAGAGCCCGCTGCCCGCTGGTGAGCTCGGTCGCCCGTCACGTGGCCAATGTGCGGGTCCGGAACGTCGGGACGGTCGGCGGCAATCTCGCCTTCGCCGATCCCCACAGCGACCTCGCGACCCTGTTCCTGACGCTCGACGCGTCCGTCGAGCTCCTGTCCCCGCGCGGGCGTCGCGAGCTGCCGCTCGATGACTTCGTCCGCGGGCCGTGGGAGACCTCTCGCGCCTCGGACGAGCTGCTCGGATCGGTCACGCTCACGCCGTGGGCCAGCGACACGGCCGCCGCGTACGTGAAGTTCGGCGTGCACGAGCGCCCTACCCTGGCCGTCGCCGCGGCGCTCCGGCTCGACGGGACGACCGGCGCCGGACGCAACGGTCGCGATCGGATCGTGGAGGCGCGCGTCGCGGTCGGCTGCGTCAGCTTGAAGCCCGTGCGTATGGCCGCGGCCGAGGCACGCCTGACCGACCTCTCGATCGGCGACCTCGACGACGCGGCCCGCGCGGCGGCGGACGCCGCTGCGGCCGGCGTCGACCCGGCCGACGACCTGTACGGCTCGGCCGACTACAAGCGCGAGATGGTGGCGGTATTCGTCGGTCGCGCGCTCCGGATCGCGGCCGCCCGCGCGCGGGGCGCCGAGTCCGCGGCTCGCTTTCCCCACACCGTGGTCGCCTGAGGCGGCAGGGTGACGATCCGTCTGGTCGTCAACGGCCGGCCACGCGATCTCGAGGTGGCTCCGCACGCGCTGCTGCTGGACGTGCTGCGCGACACACTCGATCTGAAAGGCGCCAAGCGCTCGTGCGACACCCAGGTGTGCGGCGCCTGCACGGTGCTGGTCGACGGCCTCGCCGTGAGCGCGTGCACGTACCTGGCCGTGGAGGCGGACGGCCGCTCCGTCCTGACCGTCGAGGGGTTGGCCGACGGCGAATCGCTCCATCCGCTCCAGCGCGCGTTCGTCGAGGCGGGCGCCGTGCAGTGCGGCTTCTGCACGTCGGGCATGCTGCTGACGGCGAAGGCGATGCTCGCCGAGAACAGGACGCCCACGCGCGACGACGTCCTGCATTACCTGCGCGGGAGCCTCTGCCGCTGCACGGGCTACCGCAAGATCGTCGACGCGGTCCTGGCCGCCGCGGAGACCGCGCGGTGAGCGCGCGGCCGCTGCGCGTCGTCGGCCATCCCGTGCCGCGTGTCGACGCGATCGAGAAGGTCACCGGCCGCGCGCGCTACGTCACCGATCTGACCTTGCCGGGCATGGCTCACGCGAAGGTGCTCCGCTCGCCGTACGCCCACGCCCGGGTCAGACGCGTCGACGTGACGCGCGCCCGCGCTCGGCCCGGCGTCTTCGCGGCGCTCGCCGGCGCCGATCTGACCTGGTGCGATCCCTACTACGGTCCGGCGTATCGCGATCGGCCGGTGCTCGCGATCGGCGTCGCCCGCTACGAGGGCGAGCCCGTGGCGGCGGTCGCCGCCGTCGACGAGGCGACGGCCGAAGAGGCGCTCGAGCTGATCGACGTCGACTACGAGCCCCTCGCGCCGGTGATGACGCTCGAAGAGGCGCTGGCCGAGGACGCCCCGCTCGTCCACGCGGGCCAGCCGCCGGCCGGCCACTTCGCGGATCTGTCGACCCTGCGGCCACGGCCGGGCACGAACATCTGCCACCAGTTCCAGTTCGCTCGCGGCGATGCGGCGGCGGCGCTCGGCGGCGCCGACGTCGTCGTGGAGGACGCGTACCGGTTTCCTCCCGTGCAGCACGTGGCGCTCGAGCCACACGCCGCCGTCGCCGCCTGGGACGAGACCGGGGCCCTGACCCTCTGGGCTTCGACCCAGAACCCGTATTCGGTGCGCGTCGAGCTGGCGAAGATGTTCGACGTGCCGCTCGCGCGGATCCGCGTCGTCGTCCCGCACCTCGGCGGCGGCTTCGGCAGCAAGACCTACGCGAAGCTCGAGCCCCTGGCGGCCACCCTGGCGCGCGCGGCGGCGCGGCCGGTGCGCCTGGCGGCGTCGGTCCCCGAAGCGTTCCAGACGGTGCGGCGCTGCGCCTCCCGCGTCGCCGTGCGCGCCGGATTCCGGCGCGACGGCACGCTGGTCGCCGTCGCGTGCGACGCGGACTACGACGTCGGCGCCTATGCGGACATCGGGCCGCGCGTCGTTCAGAAAGGCACGTACACCGCGACGGGGCCGTATCGCGTGCCGCATGTGAGGCTCGAGGCGCGGGCGGTCTACACCAACACGACGCCCGGCGGCGCGTTTCGAGGGTTCGGGGTGCCGCAGCTCGCGTGGGCGCTCGAATCGCTGTTCGACGTGGCGGCGGATCGGCTCGATCGCGATCCGGTCGACCTGCGGCGCCAGAACTTCCTGGCCCACGGCGAGGAATTCGCGCCCGGCGACACGCCGATCGACGGCAAGCTCGAGGAAAGCCTGAGTCGCGCCGCCGAGGCGATCGGCTGGACTCGAGCCCCTGCGGCCGATCGCGGGCGCGGCGTCGCGGCGATGCTGAAGGCCTCGGTCGCGCCGAGCGTGTCGGAGGCGATCGTGCGCCTGCACGCCGACGGGAGCGTCACGGTGCTCGCGAGCGCCGTCGAGATGGGGCAGGGGACGCGCACCGTCCTCACGCAGATTGCGGCCGAGGTGCTGAGCGTGCCGCTGGCGCGGGTGACCGTCGTCCAGCCCGACACCGCGGTGACGCCGTATGACCAGACCACCAGCTCGAGCCGGTCGACGGCGATGACCGGGCGCGCGGTGCAAGTCGCCGCCGAGGACGTGCGCGATCAGCTGCTCGCGATCGCGGCTCAGAACCTCGGCGTTGCCGCGCGAGAGCTGGCCCTCGCCGACGGCGCGGTCGTCGCGCCGGCCCGTCGCCTGACGTACCCGGAAGCGCTCGCGTTGAAATTCGGGATGTCCGGCGGCGAGCTGATCGGTCGCGGCGTGATCGCGCCGGGTCGCACCGCGGCGCCACTCGGGGGCAGCACGCCGTTCTGGGAGATGGCGGTGGGCGCGGCCGAGGTGAGCGTGGACGAGGAGACCGGCGCGGTCCGGGTCGAGCGCTACGTCTCGGTGGCCGACGTGGGCCGGGCGATCAATCCGCTCCTGCTCGAGGGCCAGGACGAGGGCGGCGTCGTGCAGGGGCTCGGCCACACGCTCCTCGAGGAGATGCTCTACGCCGACGGTCACCTGCTCAACGGCACCCTGCTCGTTTACCGGGTGCCGCGCGCCGACGACACGCCGTCCGAGCTCGAGTGCCACTTCGTGGAGAACGCCGACGGGAGCGGGCCGTTCGGCGCGAAAGGCGCGGGCGAGGGGAGCCTCATCCCCGTGAGCCCGGCGGTCGCCAACGCGCTCGCGCGACTCACCGGCGTCCGGCTTCGCGACCTGCCGCTGACCCCGGAGCGTGTCTGGCGTGCGCTCCGGGCGCGCTCGCCGCGAGCGTGAGCGCCGGGCTAGCGCAGCGCCCGGTACACCTCTGTTTCGAACTTCCCGAACAGATTGATCGTCGTGTGGTCGTAGAACGGGAGAAGCTGCGAGAGGAAGACGCCCGCGACGCGCTTCGTGCGATCGATCCAGAAGTAGGTGTTGGCCAGGCCGGCCCACGCAAGGCTGCCCGCGGCTCGTCCGGTCGGCGCCTCCTGCGTGTTGATCAGGAAGCTCAGCCCCCAGCCCTTCCGCATTCCTGGGAACAGGTCGACGTCGTTCGACAGCCCGGGCGCGGCCGTCTTGATGTAAGGAATGTCGAGCGGCGCGATGTGGTTCTGCGCCATGAGGTCGACCGTGTCGCGGCGCAGGAGCTGAGCGCCGCCCGCGCTGCCACCATTCAGGACCATTTGCGTGAAGGCCAGATAGTCGCGCGCGGTGCCGTAGAGGCCGCCGCCGCCCATGAGGAACTCGGGATCTTCGGGGAGCGCGAACTCGATCGGCGCGAGCGCGCCCTTGTCGTCGCGCTGGTGCACGCTCGCCAGCCGCGCCCGCTGGGACGGCGAAAGCTTGAACGAGGTGTCCTTCATGCCGAGGGGGCCGAAGATGTTGTCCTGGAAATAGCGGTCGAGCTTCTGCCCGCTCACCGTCTCGACCATCTTGCCGATCCAGTCGATGCTGATCCCGTACTCCCACTTGTCGCCCGGATCGAACAGTAGCGGGGTGGTGAGCGCCGCGTTGGTGCACGTCGTGATGCCCGGTGTGTTGGTCATGCTCTGGTACTGCGCGATCTCCGGCCGCCAGATCTCGTAGGCGAAGCCGGCGGTGTGCGTCAGAAGGTGCCGGAGCGTGATCGGACGCCTGGGGGCCCGAAGGCGCGGCTGGCCGGCGCCGTCGAACCCGTCGAGCACCTTGGCTGCCGAGAGATTGGCGACCACCTCGCTCGCGGGGCGTTCGAGGCTCAGCTTGCCCCGCTCGACCAGCTGCATGGCGGCGGTCGCCGTGATGGCCTTGGTCATCGACGCGATCCAGACGACCGAGTCGACCGTCATCGGGGCGTCCTTGCCGAGCTCGCGCTTGCCGAAGGCGCCCTCGTACAGGATCCCTTTGTCCGTGCCGGCCACCGCCACGATGCCGGGCATGGCCTTGGACTCGGTCGCCTGAGTGAAGAGCTTGTCGATGGACGCGATGGTTGGCATGTCGGCCTCCTCTAACGCGACGACGGGATGAGCGACAGCTTAGAGCAGGAGCACTTACGCCGCAACGACCCGGGAATCAGGAGTTCCCCCGTCTCGACGCTCAGGCGAATTCCTGAGACGGAAACCCTCGCGCCCTTTCGCGCGTCGCAACTGTGGAGGACTGTCATGATGGTCAAAAAGATCTCAGTCGCGTTTGCGGTCTTCGCCCTGGTGGTCGGGCCCGCGGGGTGGCTCGCGCGCACCGAGGCTGCTCAGGAACAAGTCGTTCGTGTCGATGGGCTCGTGCAGTGGATCGGCGGCCAGCAGATGATCGTGCAGGCGGACACCGGACCCAGCGTCGGGGTCGATCTCACGAGCGTGCCGCAGGACGAGTACGCCGGCCTCGGAGTTCGAGACCGGGTCGCGGTCATCGGCATGATCTCGCCCGACGGGCGACGCGTCATCGGGACCTCCATCATGAGGAGAGAGCGGGCCCGATAGCCCCGGTCGCCCGGCCGGGCGGCGCCGCCGGCGGGTGCGGGCGCTTGCCCGATCGCACAGTGTAGACTGTGCGCGCATGGCGACCCGCGACCTCTGCTTCACGCCCGCCGTCGAGCTGCTGAAGCTTTATCGGTCGCACCGCGCCTCGCCGCTCGAGGTGATGCAGACGATCCTCGCGCGGATCGACGCGGTGAACCCCGCGGTGAACGCGATCGTCACGCTGGTGCGCGAGGACGCGCTGCGCCACGCGCGTCTCGCGACGGCCGCCTTGCGCCGCGGCGCAGCGCTCCCGCCCCTCTTCGGCGTACCCGTCGCCATCAAGGACGTCACCCCGACGAAGGGCATCCGCACGACGCACGGCTCCAAGCTCTTCGAGAGCCACGTGCCCGACGAGGACGCGCTCGTCGTCCAGCGGCTTCGCGCGGCCGGGGCGATCGTGATCGGCAAGACCAACACGCCCGAGTTCGCATTCGGCCCGAACACGGTGAACGCGGTGTTCGGCGCCACGCGCAATCCCTGGAACCTCGCCCTCACCGCCGGCGGCTCCAGCGGCGGCTCGGCGGCGGCGCTGGCCACGGGCATGTGCCCGCTGGCGGAGGGCACCGATCTCGGGGGGTCGCTGCGCGGCCCCGCGTCGTATTGTGGCGTCGTCGGGTTCCGCACGACGCCCGGGCTGATTCCGCGTTACCCCTCCGTGCTCGCGTGGGACACGTACTCGGTGGAAGGCCCGATGGCCCGGACGATCGCGGACACGGCCCTGATGCTGTCGGTGATGGCGGGCGCCGACGACCGCTCGCCGATCTCCTACGAGGTCGACCCGCGCGAGCTGGCGAAGGCGGCGAAGACGCCGTCGGTGAGGGGCTCCCGGGTCGCGTGGACGTCCGATCTCGGCGGCCTCATGACCATCGACGAGGAAGTTCGAAGCGTGTTCGAGAGCGCGATGTCCGCGTTCCGATCGGCGGGCGCTCGCGTGGAGGAGGCCAGCCCGGACCTGAGCGAAGTGCCCGAAATCGTGCGGCTCACGCGAGGGCTCCTGATGGTCGCTCGCCATGCGGACAAGCTTCCCGAGCACCGCGCCGTGCTCCAGGAGGGGCTCGTGGAGAATACCGAGCAAGGACTGGCGCTCACCTCGCGCGACGTGGCTCGCGGCGAGCTCCTGCGAACACGCCAGTGGCAACGCGTCCGTGAATTCCTGACCACGCGCGACGTGCTGATCACCCCGACGTCGGCCACGCCGCCGTTTCCAATCGAGCAGCCCCACCCGGTGGAGATCAACGGCCGGCCGGTAGGCCGCATGCTCCAGCGCTCTTACCTCACCTACGCGTTCTCGGTGCTCGGGCTGCCGGCCATCTCGATCCCCTGCGGCTTCACGCGCCAGGGGTTGCCGGTGGGTCTGCAGATCGTCGGCCGGCGCCGCGGAGAGGCGACGGTGCTGCGCGCGGCGGCGGCCTTCGAGGCGGTGCGGCCGTGGGCGGACCACGTACCGCCGATCGTCCGGCGATCCGGCTGACCAGGACTCGCATGCGGGCCCGGGTCCGCTGACTCAGGAGGAATGGGATGGCAACGCATCGCCGGATCAACGTCGCGTCGGGACGAACGCTCGAGAAGCTGGCCGACTATTCGAGGGCCCTGCGGGTCGGCGACACGGTGCTGCAGTCGGGGACGACCGCGATCGATCGCGCGGGCATCGTGCGGGGAGTCGGCGACGTGGCCAAGCAGGTCGAGTCCATCATGACCATCGCCGAGTGGAGCATGGGCAAGGCCGGCGGCAAGCTCTCCGACGTCGTCCGCAGCCGCATCTACGTCACGGACATCCAGGTGGGCGATCGCGCCGCGCGGACGCTCGCCCAGTATCTGCGCGATGCGCGGCCGGCGGCCACGCTCGTCCAGGTCAATCGGCTCGCGCGCCCCGAGCAGCTGGTCGAGATCGAGCTCGACGCCGTCGACGGCGCCGGCGCGTCGGCGCGCCGCATCTCGTCCGGTCGCGCGATCGAGGACGAGTACGCGTACTCACGGGCGGTGCGCGTGGGCGACCGCGTCTTCGTCTCCGGCACGACCGCGCTCAGCGCCCGGGGTGTCGTCGAAGGCAAGGGCGATCTCTACCGTCAGACGCGCGACACGATGGACACGATCTTCGCCGCCCTGGCGCAGGCGGGCGCCGCGCGCGAGGACATCGTCTACACGAAGACGTTTCTCACCGACCTCGCCCGCAGCGCGGATTACACGCGCGCCTGGCTCGAGGCGCTGGGCGACGTGCGGCCCACGTCGACCTTGCTCGCCATCCCGGCGCTCGTGCTGCCGGAGATGCTGATCGAGATCGAGGCCGAGGCGGTCATCGGCGCCGCGAAGACGCGCCGGGACATCTACACCCAGCAGCAGCGTGAGAAGCCGCGCGGCTACGCGCGGGCCGTGGCGGTCGGCGACCGGGTCTGGGTCAGCGGCTGCACATCGATGAACGCCGCCGGCGAGCCACAGGCGCCGGGCGACTGGGCCGCTCAGTCCGACCTGTCGGTGGAGACCGCGCGCTGGGCGCTCGAACAGGCGGGCGCGACTCTGGACGACGTCGTCCGCCGGCGCACGTTCACGGTCGACGGCGCCGGCATGAATCGGCCGCACGGCGAGGGCCCGGCCTGGTTCGCCAAGAGCTGTCCCGCGTCTCTCGGCTGCCGCATCACCGGCCTCGCGCGGCCCGAGCTGCTCGTCGAGGTCGAGGTGGCCGCGGTCAAGGGCGCGCACGCCGGCATCGAGTGGGTCGGCCCGGATGCCGCCGACCCGCTGGACCGCGCGTAGACCGCTCGTGGAGGGATGGCCTATGAGGTACGCGGTCCTCGCACTCTTGCTCTGCAACACAAGCATTTCGCTCGCACTCAGCGACGGTATCCGAGCGCCGGGCACATCCCGGAAGGCGATGAGTTGGGCACCCATCGTGCGTTCAACCTCCACCAAGGAAGGCTGATCCTTGATCGCGAAGCCTTCCTGCGCGAGGCGCTCCATGCTTACGAGGTAGGAATCGCGCAAGCGGATACCCGCTACCTGCTGCCGGTAGAGGTTCGGGTCCGGCTGGACTGCCCGGCCAGCCGGAGACTCCGGGTCAACCTGGACGGCACGACGCGGAGCCGGGCTAGAAGTAGTACACCCTCCAAGCAGAAGGGCGATGACCAACAAGGCCATCACGCATTTGATCAGGTGCATCTCGCCGCCCTCTCCGACACGTGCACTATCTGATGCGAGGGACTAGGATCGGATAACGCCCCGGCCTGGACGAGCACCGGGGCGCGGGCCAGCACGCGCTACTCGATCACCTGATCCGCAGGAGCGATTTTGTGGAGGCTGTCCCTGTCCGGATAACGCTAGCTTCAGCAGCGGCACCAGGCGTACTGAGGCTCGCTCGTGATGCTACAGTTCACCCTGCCGTCGGCCCGGGTCGGCGGTAGCCCCTTCGGAAGGACACTTACCCAAAAGGACACTTACTCAAAAAGAGGACGCCATGACCAGCGCTCCACAACAAGGCAGCAACCAGTCAGCTGACAAGAACGCGATTCGTCCGTTTCATGTGAACGTTCCGGAAGCGGAACTGACCGAACTGCGCCGCCGCATCGCCGCGACGCGGTGGCCGGAGAAGGAAACCGTCTCGGACACGTCGCAGGGCGTGCCGCTCGCGGCGCTCCAGGACCTCGCGCGCTACTGGGCGACGGACTACGACTGGCGCAGGTGCGAGGCGAGGCTCAACGCCCTGCCTCAGTTCACCACCGAGATCGACGGGCTCGATATCCACTTCATCCACGTGCGTTCGAAGCACAAGGGCGCGCTGCCCGTCATCGTCACGCACGGATGGCCCGGCTCGATCCTCGAGCAGATCAAGCTCGTCGGCCCGCTCACCGACCCCACGGCCTTCGGAGGCCGCGCGGAGGACGCCTTCGACGTCGTGATCCCGTCGATCCCCGGTTATGGGTTCTCGGGCAAGCCGACGGCGACCGGCTGGGACCCCGTGCACATCGCGCGCGCTTGGATCGTGCTGATGAGGCGCCTGGGATACACGCGATACGTCGCGCAGGGCGGCGACGTGGGCGGACTGATCACGGACGCCATGGCGGTCGAGGCGCCCGCGGAGCTCGTGGCCATGCACACCAACTTCCTGTTCGCCCTCCCGGAGGACGTGTCGAACGCGATCCAGTCCGGAGGACCGGCGCCGTCCGATCTCTCCGACCTGGAGCGACGCGCGCTCGACAAGCTGAAGGGCTTCTTCGCCAAGAACGCATCCTACGCGTTCGAGATGGCGACGCGTCCGCAGACGCTCTACGGACTCGCCGATTCGCCGGTCGGCCTCGCGGCCTGGCTGATCGACCACGGCGACGGCGACGATCAGCCGGCGGCGACGGTCCGCGTGGCGATGCGCACGCCGACCAAGGGACAGCCCCCGGAGCGGCTGACGCGGGACGACGTGCTCGACAACATCACCCTCTACTGGCTGACGAACACCGGGATCTCCTCGGCCCGCAGCTACTGGGAGAACAAGACCTCGTGGTTCGGACCCAAGAACGTCTCCATCCCGGTGGCGGTCACCGTCTTCCCCGGCGAGGTCTACCAGCCCTCCCGGCGCTGGGCGGAGCGCGGCTACCGGAAGCTCATGTACTTCCACGAGGCGGACAAGGGCGGGCACTTCGCGGCCTGGGAAGAGCCGCTGCTCTTCGCGTCGGAGATGCGCGCGGGGTTCAGATCGCTGCGCAAATAGCGGAGCAGAACGCACTCAGAGCACGGCGGCTGCTTCAACGCCCCGGGCAAGGGCACCGGGGCGTTGTGGTACTACAGCCAGGACGGGCAGGCTACCGGGCTACGTGCCCCTTGAAGACGATCCCGAGCAACATCGGGTCATCTGCGGGGCCCGTCGAGGCCCCCCGTGAGGTCATTCGAACATCAGGACGGTGCGCGCGACTTCTCCCGCCTTCATCGCCCGAAACGCCTCGTTCACGTCCTCGAGCCGGCCGCGCCGCGTGATCATCTCGTCCAGGCGGAGCAGGCCGCGCTGGTAGAAGTCGACGTACTTCGGCATATCGACCTTGAAGCGGTTCGAGCCCATGCTGCAGCCCTGGATGCGCTTCTCGCGGAGGAACACGCTGCCCTCGAGCTCGAGCTTCTGACCGACCGGGATCATGCCGATCACCGTGGCGGTGCCGCCCGGGCGGATGCACTCGAAGGCCTGCTCGGCGGCCTTCTTCAAGCCGATCGCCTCGAAGGCGTACTCGACGCCGCCGTTGGTCAGCTCGCGGATGGCCTTGACCGGATCGACTTTGGACGAATCCACCGTGTGCGTCGCGCCGAGCTCCTTGGCCTTCGCGAGCTTCTTCTCGAAGACGTCGACCGCGATGATCATGCCGGCGCCCGCGATGCGCGCGCCCTGGATCACGGCCAGGCCGACACCGCCGGCGCCGTACACCGCGACCGTCGCGCCCGCCTCGACGCGCGCCGTGTTGAGCACGGCGCCCACGCCCGTCGTCACGCCGCAGCCGATCAGCGCGCCGCGGTCGAGCGGCATGTCGTCCCGGACTTTGACGAGGCCGTTCTCGTGCACCAGCATCTTCTCGGCGTAGGCCGAGAGATTCGCGAACTGGTTCACCGGCGCCCCGTTCCAGGTGAGCTTCGGCGGCTCTTGCGGCGTGCGGACGGGCCGCGACTGGCAGAGGTGAGTCCGCCCGGTCAGGCAATACGAGCAGTGTCCGCAGAAGACCGAGAGACAGGCGATCACGTGGTCGCCGGCCTTGAACTCCGTCACGTGCGGGCCGACCGCCTCGACGATGCCGGCGGCCTCGTGGCCGAGGATCGCGGGGGTCGGGAACGGGTAGTAGCCATCGACGAAGTGCAGATCGCTGTGGCACACACCGCTCGCGACGGTGCGCACGAGCACCTCGCGTCCGATGGGCTTCGCGATCTCGACGTTCTCGATGGTGAGGGGTTTATTGGGACCATGGAATACGGCGGCTTTCATGGACAGCTCCTTTCTAGGGCAGGAGGTCGCTGACGAGGATGCGGGCTCCCGGCACGGCCAGGAGCTCGACGGACGACCCGGCGCTCAGGACCTCCTTCGAAGCATAGCGCCAGCCGAACGGCGCCGACGGATCCGGCTCCGGCCGTCGGTAGATCTCTAGGACGCGGTCGACGAGATTCACGATCCAGTAGTCGTCAAGGCCTGCACGGGCGTAGAGGCCACCCTTGTGCTCGCGGTCGAAGGCCAGGCTCGATTCCGCAACCTCGACGACGAGCACGGGCCGCGACGGATGCCGGCGGCTATAGCTGCGCCGGTCACCTGGCGTAACCGCGACGTCGGGTTCTGGTTCCGATTCGTCGTCCAGCTCGATGGGACCTTGCGATCGTACGAGCCAGCCGGGCTGTAGTGCCACTCGGAGGGCATCCTCCACGAGGCCGATCGCCGTGTAATGAGCGCTACTTTGGGGCTGGCTCACGACGAGCTCGCCCCCGAGCAGCTCCAGGGGCTCGTCCGGGAGAAAGACGCCGACGTCGATCAAGCGATCGTA
>QHSP01000069.1 GCA_003220495.1 Candidatus Rokuibacteriota bacterium
GGCCCTGTTCAGACGCGCCAGCCGCCTGGGCCAGCCTTCCGTTTAGGACAGTCGCATGCCCCGCCGCAGCCGATCGACGCTTGCGTTGGCATCGGCGCGGATTTAGGCTCCCGATCGGCAAATCTGCGGGCGTGCATGGTCGCGGCAGTGCAGTGCCGAGCCAGGGGGAATGACATGGAGTTCGTCGGCGAGAGGATTATCGTCAGGAAGGGACCGAACGGGCTCAGCGTTCAGGCTATGCGCTCGACAGCGGCCCGGGGGTTCTGGGGCGACCTGTGGGGACGGCTCACCGGCCAATGTGTCGGGATCTGCATGGCGAAGATCATCATCAAAACACCAACGCCGGGAGATCCCGGCGAGGGTACGGTCGACCATGTCGAGTGGAGCAAGGGCAACTGCAACTGTAACTGCGTGAGTAACTACGAGGACTACGGCGACGGCTCGGCGGCGTACTGGTGCGACTGCAAGAAGTAACACGGTGCGCTTCCGCGATCTGGATCCCGAGGCCATCGCCCGCGTAACCCGCCGCGGTGGCGCGCACGGTATCACGCACCTGCGGTCGGCACATGGCCTACGGTCCGCCCGGCTACTGCGGGTTCAAGTCCACGGCGCCCTGATCGCTTCCCCATCCCGAGTTGCGCGGAGGCGACCAGGAGGACTGTTGTCGCCCTCGTTCACGGCGGTGAGCGCATCCACGATGCGGCGGACTTTGGCGGGCGAGCTCTGCGTCTGACATCGGCCGTGAAGCGTCGCGGTCGGTCAGCAACAGCTGCTCGATACCAACCAGGGCCATCATTGCCTCTGGGTTGTAGAGCGTCACGCCCGGCGGCAGCGCATCGCGTAGCCGGTGGATTGTCTGTGCGGTCACGGAGCTTCGCGAAGCGCGGGTCGACCTCGGCGAAGGCCGCCATATTAAGGCCCGTCTCATAGGTCCGATGACAGGCGACAACCACGGGCCAGTCGACGAGCGCGTCCGGGTTGTTTAATATGTCGACGGGCAGATCAGAGTGGTACGCGAACGCGCGGCCGCCGCGTGCGTTGATCGCGTCCGCGACCTCGACAGCCTTTGCGATCCGCCGCGTGACGATTAGCGCGCCGGCGTCGGACCGCATCATGGCGGTGTACGTGATCGCACCGAGCGTTTTGCCGCTGCCGAGCGGGCCAGCGAAGACTGCCACGCGATCCGACTGGCCAGCGGCGCGCGTGTCGAAGATCTCCACGAGCAGCGTCCACGCGTCGCTCATCGCATCGCTGCCCGTGTTTCTCGTACAGCTTCCAGGAGTGGGACATAGCCTTGGCGTCGTGGTTACGCCGAGACGTCCTGTGAGCGCTGGGCGGAAACGTGAACACGAGGGCGCCGCCGAGGGAAATCCCGGCGTACGAGACGGACCTCCTATCGCGCTGTCCTGCACCGCGCGGGCCAGCGTTTTTAACGTTGCGCAGTTGGATGCTGGTGTAGGCTGGCGTCTCATCTCGGCAAAGTCTCGGAGTACCTGCTCTCCAAACCTATCGCGCCTGAAGCACACTTGACAAGGGCGCTGCCCGGCCCCTAGTATCCGCGAACCAAAGTTCTGACTTGCTCTGACTCTTTCCGGAAAAGGGGGGATCACATCAGTGACTTTCACCGCAACCTTGGGGCGATTCTTAATTCAGCAACCGTAGGAGTGTCGTTATGAAAGTGCAAGCACCGTGGTTTAAACCCGCTGCGTGGGGTGTGGTCGTCGGCGTTATCGGGACTATGATTGTGGGCTTTTCATGGTTGGGCTGGACCCTGGGCAGCACTGCCGAGCGGATGGCGGCAGAACGAACCAACTCGGCCGTGATCGTCGCGCTCACCCCCTCCTGCGTCGCGAGATTCATGCAGCAGCCAGGCGCGGCCGCGAAACTAACGGAGTTCCAGAAGATCGAGTCGTGGAAACAACGGGAGTTCATCGAAGCGGGTGGATGGGCCACATCACGAGGGGACAAGACACCTAACTCGGGAGTCGCGACCGCGTGTGCCGAGGAGCTTGCGAAGACCAAAACGTAACTCGCGGCACTGAACCGCCGGAGCGAGTGAAGGACGTCGTATCAAGTAGAACCTGGCGCGCCGGGCGGTGAAGCGGGCCGCTTCCCGCTGATCCGCTCGCGCGCGCCCCAGGTCCGTTCAAATGTGACGCCGCGAAGTCGGGGGAGCAAGGGATCACGACCCGCGAGCTCCCGTATCGACCACAGACCATCCGAGCTTCACGAAGGAATCAATTTCGATGAGAACCCGGCGGCGCTCCTCCTGGCGTCGGTTGAATCCGGCAAAGCTTGGATGTGATGTGCGGCGGTCGCCTTCGCGCCGGTCGAGGACGATCTGTACATCGCGCCAGTCGTGAAACTGGCGATGTAGCTCCGCGTACCGGTCCAGGCGCGTGCGGGCCACCACGAAGAGCAGCATGACAACCCAATGCTATCTCAGAGACGCGGCGTCGGGGGCCGGTGGGCGTTGGGGAAGTCGGTGCGGTCGGCGACAAGTCCATCAAGGCCGATCTGCCCTGATCTGCCCAGCCCGAAGCTGTCGGCCTATGACCGCGTGTGGTGCTCCCGCCTTGGATCAGCCCTCCTGGAACTCGGAGCGCATGCGCTTCCAGACAATGAACTCTTCACCGCTCGTGGCCCGCTGAATCCGACCGCGCCAGAGTCCGCCCTCCTGGTCCACGCCGATGGCGTTGTGGCCCCCACTGTCGAGCGCGATCTGGATGAGTTGCGGTTGCGCCATGGCTCATGTCCTCCTCGTGCGCTGGCTCGTGCTCGTTTCACATTGCCGAGCTCGTGCGTACTCCACGTTCGCACCTCTAACCATCCCTTGTAACGCGGCGGCGTGTCTCGCAATGGAAACCATCAACTATAGGGATTGCCCAGAAGAAATTTGGGGAATTCCCTCCTTGCCTTGGAAACGCTCCGCCCCCATACGTACTGCGGTATGGGGGTCATTACTCGCCAAGCCCACGAGGATCGCGCGCGCCAGCCGATAGCTCGTCCACGGTTCAGCGTGTCCGCCTTCCGTCTCTCTGGTCGTGGAGTCTTCTGACCGCTGCCCTGCGCCGAGCGCCCGGCGTCGCCCGGGTGTCCGTTCTTGAGTGAATCACAGGTCTGAGTGCGTCAGCGACTGGAATTCGGCGGAGGAGATCATGGCAGACTTGCTCTTCATCGTGTCGCGCACCGAGCCCAAACAATACTTGTACCTCAAGCATGTATACGCGGACGAGAGCAGGGACGTGGTTCTCGATCGTCGCTTGAGCGAACGGCGTCGGACCTTGAGGCCGCCGCCGGTCGACAGACGCCGCATCGAGCGGCGCCATCGTGACATCACGAGGGAGCTCCAGTCGTCGGGTTGGGCCCTGGTAAGGCGCCCTGTGACGTACACGGTCGCCCGATAACTTCGCTTCTTCTCGAGCCGTGGGCCGGGGTCGCCGGCTCGACCCCAGTTCACGGAAGGAGCCGCGCGCCGAGCACGCCGAACTAGTCCCATTCCCTCGCCAGCCGCGCTCGTCGTACCGGACGGATCGAAGGTCGTCGGTCTACCGCGCGAATCAGGGATTTACGCGTGCCGATTTAGGGTCGTTCCCGGATTTTCGCGTGATTCCTCGCACCTCTAGACTCCGACCCGATGGCGACGCGACTGCGCCCCGCACTCAGCGTCTTGAATGCCGCGTTGCTCACGTCGGCCGTCCTGGCGTTGCCGCCCACGGCCTGGTCAGCGGAACCGCAGGTTGGCATGGTCGCGATGCTGCTGGGGACGGCGACGGTCACGCGCGCGACCCTGCCGGCGCCGGTGCCGCTGAGCTTCAAGGACAATGTCTTCCTTCGCGACCGCATCGCGACGGCGGAGAAGTCCGCCGTACGGGTCCTGCTCGGCGGCAAGGCGACGGTGACGGCGCGCGAATTGTCAGTTCTCACGATCAGTGACGTTCCGGGCACATCGACGGTCTCCCTCTCTGTCGGCCGTACGGCCGTGGCCGTCAGCAAGGCGCGGATGAAGCCGGGCGAGAGCCTCGAGATCAGGACGCCCAATGTCGTCGCCGCGGTCCGCGGTACTTTCGTCATCGCCGAGGTGTCGTCGGGACGTTCGACGATCACGATCCTGCGCGGCCTCGTCGAGGTCACCAGGCTAAACCCGGCGACCGGCAGGCCCGTAGGACCAGCGGTCAAGGTCGGCGCCCTCGAGCGAGTCATCGTGACGGGCGCCGGGCCGGTTCCAGCACCTCAGGCCATTACGCTCGAGGCCGCGAAGAGCCTGGCCTCGGACTTCACGTTCTTGCCGAAGGACACGCCCGCGGCGAGCTTGGCTTCGTTGAACGAGGAGGGGAAGAAAGCGTCGCTGAGCACCACGACGAACACGGTGAACAGCCTCTCCCCGCCCGCCATCGGCACGCTGAACGGTGATGCGACCGGCACGGCCGGCCTGGGCGCCCTGACTCAGGGCATCGGCACCGCGGCTGGGCGGAACACTCCGACCGACGAGAGTATCCCGCTCAGGCCCCCGGTGACGCCGCCAAGCCCGCTTATTCCCCCGGTGACGCCGCCAAGCCCGCTCATTCCCCCAGTGACGCCGCCGAGCCCGCTCATTCCCCCAAGCCCGCTCATTCCCCCGGTGACGCCGCCGAGCCCGCTCATTCCCCCAGTGACGCCGCCAGTCAACAACCCGCTCCCCGTCGTCCCACCGCCCAAGCGGTAGCCCGGGCGGACACGCGCGCCCCAGCTCGCGGCGACTCCGATCCACCTGACTATCCGGGGGACGATCGCCGCATAGCCTCCTGGAGAGCCTGGAGCGCAGTCCCGACGTCCTGCCGCAACACGTCGCTTGCGTCGCCCGGCTCACTGCTCTCCTTCACCAGGCGTTCCGAGGCCACGCGTACTGCCTGCGCCCGGCGCCGTACTTCCTCTGAAACCATGTCGCATTTGTAGAGGTGCGCGCGGACGCCGTCGGTGAGGTCTTGACGACACTGAGGGCAGAGATTCGTGCGGCCGCGCAGGTCTGAGCCGAGCTCGGACAGACGAAAGCTGCTGGCGCACGGCGCACATTCGACAGTGTGGTCACCACAGTGGAGGAAGAGAAGCGCGCGCTCCTCGGTGCTGAGCACCCGAGGCCTTCGGCAATCGACGTGGCACAGGCCGCCCGCGCCGAACATGATGGTGTCTCCCGGCCCGATCGTCCGGGAGCAGCGGGCACAAGCCCACGGTTGCTGTTCCATCAGTGGAGCCTCGGCGCGAAGGAGAATAGCACAGGGGCCGCCAGGAAAAACCATTGCACTCCTATAGGTAATTACCTGATCGGTGCGGCGGGCGTTCCCTAAAGGCTTAGGCCCCCGGCGCTTCAGGGGCGGTGCTATCGGCGGGATCGAATGCGACGTGCGCCCAGATCGCCTCGGCGACGGGCCACGGGCCGAGGATCTTGGCAAGCTGCTCGGGATCTGTGATGGGGCCATGCTCGGCACGGAACCTGAGAATGGCTCGGGCCTGCTCCGGTCCGACGCCGGGGAGTTCGAGAAGCTCGGAGGGGTTCGCGAGATTGACTCTCACTTTGTCCACCATGGCAGCCTCCTCGAGGGGGAATGCTCCCACCCGCGATGTCAGCGGTCAACTCTGGATAGCCCTGCTGGTGCAGCTGAGACCAGCCCGTCCTGCCCCCTCAGCTGATCAGCTCGACTTCGACGAAGATCAGCTCCCGGTCGCCGCCGTTGAACACGTCGTGCTCCACGCCGGCGTGACGGAAATACGCGACGCCGCTCGCCAGATCCGCCAGCGATTCCTTGCTTCCCTCCACGATCCGCATACGGCCGGCCGTTACCGGAACGACGACGTAGTCGTGCTCGTGCCGGTGCAAACCGGTATGCGCGCCCGGCGCCAAGCGGTGCCGGGTCACCCGGGTTCGCGCGTTGTCGACCTGACGATCGGTTTCTTCGAGCATGGGCACCTCGGTGTGCGCGGCTCGTGGAAGTCTAGCAGAGCCGGCTCGACCAACGCGCCCTCCGGAAATATCGACGCGCCGGCCCGAGGGCGTCCGATCGCCGAACTGGCGGGTGAGAACAATAGATTCCGGAAAAGTTTGGCCTGACACCTCTTGTCAGAATTGCGACTCTCGTCTAAAAATAGTTCCTCGGTTCTCACAGATCGCTCGACGCAGAAGGGGACGGCCAGGATGAACGACGCGGCGCTACTCCTCGACGTGAGCTCGCTCTCGACCACGCGCCGCGCGATCCGATCGATGTCTTCCGCTCGTCGCGTCGGCGTCGTCGCGGGCCTCGCGCTCGCGACGATGCTGCCGGTGACGGCTCCGGCCGCGGCGCAAGAGCAGGAACCGGTCGCCGCCAGAATCGCCCGCGAGAATCTTCCCTCGGTGGTGACGCTGATCGCGCTCGACGATCGCGACCAGCCGCTCGCGCTCGGTAGCGGCTTCTTCATCACGCGTGACGGCGTGCTGGTCACCAACGCGCACGTCGTCAGCGGCGCCGCGAGGGTGCTCGTGCGCTGGCGAGGACAGAACGGCGTCGCGGTGAAGATCCTGAACTTCGCCAGAAGGTACGACCTGGTCACGATCCAGACCACGTTCACGTCGACGCCCGCAGTGCTGCTCGCCGACTCGGACACGGCGGCGGCCGGCCAGGATGTCGTCGTTCTCGGCAGTCCGCAGGGGCTCGAGGGAACCGTGTCGACCGGTATCATCGGCGGGCTCCGTACGATCGCTGGCGTGCGATATCTACAGATCACGGCACCGATCAGCCCGGGGAGCAGCGGCGGACCGGTCTTCAACTCCCAGGGCCGCGTGATCGCCATTTCGACGGCGACGTCGGCCAAGGGTCAGAACCTCAACTTCGCCCTGCCCGTGAACCTTCTGCGCGACGTGCCGCCTGCCTCGATCGCCTTCGCCGCGGCCAAGCCGGCGCCGTTCGACCTCCGTGACGGCGACCGGCTCAAGGACCTGGTCTTCTTCAACAACATCATCGAGGAGTTCGGTTTCTTCGCCGAGGGCAGCACCTTGACGGCCCTGACCGCCTCGCTGCAGAACCGGACGGGCGACACGATCTCCGACGTCCGCGTCCTGGTGGTGGTGAAGAGCCCGCGCGGCGAGGTGCTCGACTTCCACCTGCGCGACTTCAAGGGCACCGTGATTCCGCCCGGCCTCGCCAAGCAGGTGGCGATCCCGATCTCGACCAGAGGGTTCCGGACGTGGGGCAGCGGTATCGACTACGACCGCGGTTCGTACGAGATTCGGCTGCTCGACTACAAGGTCGTCAGCAGCCGCGGCGACGACTCTATCAAGCGCCGGTAGCCTTCAGCGTCTCACTCGCTCTGCCATCCGCGAAGGCCCATACACGCCTGGAAGAACAGGAGCCGGATGCCGGGATCGCGCTGCCCGGCGTTCTGCAGCTGCGCATCAGCGTCCGCCTCGCATTCCCGAGCGTCTCTGACCAGGGCGGTCTCAGGGCCGCGCTCGGCGGTCGCGCAGCCGGTCAGTAAGGCCAGCACCGCGATCCATGCCAGCCGTCTCATGCCACCCCCCGCGCCGGCGGCCGCGTCAGCGCGGGGTGAGCCGCATGAGCCCATCCATGTAGGGTCGAAGCGCCTGCGGGATGGTGACGGAGCCATCGGCCTCCTGGTAGTTCTCGATCACCGCCATTACCGTCCGCCCGACGGCGAGCCCGGAGCCGTTCAACGTCGCGCAGTACTCCGGCCGGCCGCCACCGTCCGGGCGGAAGCGGATCTCGGCGCGCCGCCCACCGAACGCGTCATAGTTGGAGCACGACGAGATCTCACGATAGCGGCCCTGCCCGGGCAGCCACACCTCGATGTCGTAGCCCTTCGCGGCGCTGAATCCGAGATCGCCGATGCAACGTTCGACCACCCGATACGGAATCTGGAGGCGCTGCAGGACGGCCTCGGCGTTCGCGACCATCGACTCCAGCTCCGCATAGGCCTGGGCCGGGGTCGCGAGCTTCACGAGCTCGACCTTGTCGAACTGGTGTTGGCGATAGATGCCCTTCATGTCCTTGCCGTAGGTGCCCGCCTCGCGCCGGTAGCACGGCGTGAACGCGGTGTACCGACGTGGTAGCGAAACCTCCGGCAGCACCTCGCCGGCGTGCAGCGCCGTCAGCGCGACCTCAGCGGTAGGAATGAGATAGAGCGGCCGGCCCTCGTCAGCCTCCACCGTCTTGAACAGATGCTCCTCGAACTTCGGCAGCTGGCCCGTCTTGAGCATGGTCTCGCCGTTCACAAGATGCGGAACCCAGACCTCGGTATAGCCGTGCTCGCGCGTGTGGAGATCCAGCATGAGCTGCGCGAGCGCGCGCTCGAGCCGCGCCATGCCGCCCCAGAGGACGGCGAAACGCGCTTTGGCGATCCGGGCGGCACGCTCCACGTCGAGCCCCAGCGCGGCGCCGACCTCCTCGTGAGGCTTCGGCGGAAAGCCGAACGTCCGCGGCTCGCTCCAGCGGCGCACTTCGACGTTGTCGTCTTCGCTCTTGCCCTCGGGGACCGACGGGTGGGGCAGGTTCGGGAGCTGCAGCGCGAGCGCCTCGAGCCGCTCGTCGACCGACTTGAGCTCGATGTCGAGCGTCTTGATCCGCTCGCCGACCTCGCGCATGCGAGCCTGCTCGGCGCCGGCGTCCTCGCCGCGGCGCTTGGCCTGGCCGATCGCCTCGGAGGCTTTGTTGCGGAGGGCTTTGAGGTTTTCGCTCTCGCGGACGAGCCGGCGGCGGTCGGCGTCGAGCTCGAGCAGCTCGGGGATGAGATCGGCGCCGCCCTTCGTGGCGAGCCCGCGTCGCACCGCATCGGGCTGCTCACGGATCAGCCGGACGTCAAGCACGGCGTTACTGGGCTTCGACCGGCGCGGTGCTCTCCGAGTCGACGCGCGCGACCGAGCCGACCCGGTCGTCGGCCTCGAGGTCGATGATGCGCACGCCCCACGTGTTCCGCCCCTGCGACGACACGTCGGCGGCGTGGAAGCGGATCATCTTCCCGTTCGTGGTGACGACGAGAATGTCGTCCCCGTCGCGCACCTGGAGCATGGCGACGACGTTGCCGTTACGGCCGCCGGTCTTGATGTCGATGATCCCCTTACCGGCCCGGCCCTGCAGCCGATACTCTTCGAGCGGCGTGCGCTTGCCGTAGCCGCGCTCGGTGACGGTGAGGATGCTGACTCCTTCTTGCACGACGTCGGCGGCGATGACCTCGTCACCCTCATCGAGTTCGATGCCCTTCACACCGCCGGCGCCCCGCCCCATCGGCCGCACTTCCTCCTCTGAGAAACGGATGATCATGCCGAGCTTGGTCGCGATCATGACCTCGCGCTGGCCGTCGGTACGCCGGGCCGTCATCACCCGATCGTCGTCGTCCAGCCCGATCGCCTGGATCCCGCCGGCGCGCGGGTGGGAGTACGCTTCGAGCTCGGTCTTCTTGACGGTGCCCTGCTTGGTCGCGAACAGCACGTAGCCGCCGGCGGCGAAATCGCGCACCGGCACGCACGTCGCGACCACCTCGCCCTCGCCCAGCGAGAGGAGGTTCACCATCGCCTTGCCCTTGGCCTGGCGTCCGCCCTCGGGAATCTCGTGCACCTTCAGCCAGTGGACCTTGCCCCGGTTGGTGAAGAAGAGGAGATACGAATGCGTCGAGGCGACGAAGAGGTCTTCGACGATGTCCTCTTCCTTCGTCTCCATGCCGGTCACACCCTTGCCGCCGCGCCGCTGGCTCCGGTAGGCCTCGACGTGAGTGCGCTTGATGTAGCCCGCGCGCGAGATGGTGACGACCATCTCCTCGTCGGCCAGAAGGTCCTCGATCGTGAGCTCGGTGGTCTCGGTCAAGATCTCGGTGCGCCGGGCGTCGCCGTACTCTTCCTTGATCGCCAGGAGCTCGGTCCGGATGATCGCCATCAGCTTGGTGTCGGAGGCGAGGATGCCCTTCAGCTCCTCGATGAGCGCGAGCGTCTGCTCGTGCTCCTCGACGACCTTGTGGCGCTCGAGCTGGGTCAGTCTCTGCAGGCGCATGTCGAGGATCGCGCGCGCCTGGATCTCGGAGAGCTCGAGTTGCCGCATCAACGCCTCGCGGGCGGCGTCGGGGCTCTCGGCCTGCCGGATCAAGCGAATCACCAGGTCGAGGTTCTCGACCGCCTTGCGCAGGCCCGCCAGGATGTGGGCCCGTTCCTCGGCCCGGGTCAAGTCGTAGCGCGTCCGCCGGGTGACGATCTCGCGCCGGAAGCGGACGAACGCGTCGAGCATCTCCTTGAGGTTGACGATCTGCGGCCGGCGATCGACCAGGGCCAGCATGATGATGCCGAAGGTCGTTTGCATCTGAGTGTGCTTGTACAGCTGGTTCATCACGATCTGCGGGATTTCGCCCCGCCCGAGCTCGAGCACCACCCGGATGCCTTCGCGGTTCGACTCGTCGCGGATTTCGGAGATGCCGGGGATCTTCTTCTCGGCCGAGAGCTCCGAGATCTTCTCGATGAGGCTCGCCTTGTTCACCTGGTACGGCAACTCCGTGATGATGATGGCCTCGCGGCCGCCCCGCATCTTCTCGGCGTGCGCCTTGGCCCGGAGCGTGATCGTCCCGCGGCCCGTCGTGTAGGCCTCGCGGATGCCGCTGGCGCCGTAGATGTAGCCGCGCGTCGGGAAATCCGGGCCCTTGACGATCTTCAGCAGCTGCTCGATCGCCGTCTCCGGGCTGTCGATCAAGGTCACGAGTCCGTCGATGACCTCGGTCAGGTTGTGCGGCGGGACGTTGGTGGCCATGCCGACCGCGATGCCCGCTGAGCCGTTGATGAGGAGATTGGGGATGCGCGTCGGCAGGACGACCGGCTCCCGCTCGGACTCGTCGAAGTTCGGGACGAAGTCGACGGTGTCCCGGTCGATGTCGGCCAGCATCTCGTGGGCGATCTTGGCCAGGCGCGCCTCGGTGTAGCGCATCGCCGCCGGCGGATCGCCGTCGACAGACCCATAGTTCCCCTGCCCGTCGACCAGCGGATAGCGCAGCGAGAACTCCTGCACCATGCGGACGAGCGCCTCGTAGATCGGCGCGTCGCCGTGGGGATGGTACTTGCCCATGCAGTCGCCGATGACGCGCGCCGCTTTCTTGTAGGCGCGGTTCCAGTTGAGTCCGAGCCCCTGCATCGTGTAGAGGACGCGGCGGTGGACCGGCTTGAGCCCGTCGCGGATGTCCGGCAGCGCGCGGCCGACGATGACCGACATCGCGTAGTCCAGATAGGACTTCCGCATTTCCTCTTCGATCGGGACCGGAATCTGG
This sequence comes from Candidatus Rokuibacteriota bacterium, assembly GCA_003220495.1. Taxonomy (GTDB): domain Bacteria; phylum Methylomirabilota; class Methylomirabilia; order Rokubacteriales; family CSP1-6; genus AR31. Next base: position 11,266 of record QHSP01000069.1, read on the forward strand.
CGCTCGTTCGGCATCGCGGTACTCCGTGACGGCAAACGCCGGCGGCTGAGCCACCGGCGGGGTTAAATATCGAGGTTCGCGACGTCCAGGGCGTATTTCTCGATGAACTCGCGGCGCGGCTCGACGGCGTCGCCCATCAGCACCGTGAACATCTGATCGGCGCCGACGGCGTCCTCCATCGTGACCTTGAGGAGCGTCCGCGACTCGGCGTTCATCGTGGTATCCGCGAGCTCCTCCGCGTTCATCTCGCCCAGGCCCTTGTAGCGCTGGAACGTCGCGCCGGCCCGGGCGCGCTCGAGCGCGACCCGATGCAGCTCGTCGAGCGACGACACCGCGGTCTCCTTGTCGCCCTCGATGATCGTGGTCGGGCCCTTGGCCGCCGGCGCGACCTTCTCCCACAGCTCGCCGAGGCTCGTGTAGTCGGGCGACTTGAAGAGATCCGTGCTAAACGAACGCGGGGGGGTGCCCGCGATCGTCACGGTGTGCCCCTCGTTGGCCTCGCCCGCCTGGACGCTGATGTCGTAGCCGTCGACCGCCGCCGCCGCATGCACCACCGCCTCGGCGATCTCGGCGTGGCCGATTCCGCGCTTCGTGCCCCGGAACTTCGACCGCAGCAGCTCGCTCAGCACCGGCGCCGGGACGCCGCGCTTCGTGAACTTCGCGAACAGCGCCGCGACCTCGGACACCGAGCGCAGGAGCTCCCGGAGCGGCTCGCCGGTGATCGGGACCTTCACTCCCGGCACCTTCACGCCCGCGTCCTCGACCCACGTCGTCAAGAAGAAGTCCTCGAACTCGCGGTCGGACATCAGGTACTTCTCGACCTTCCCCTTCTTCACCTTGAACAGCGGCGGCTGGGCGATGAAGAGATAGCCCGACTCGATGACCGACACCATGTGCCGGAAGAAGAAGGTCAGGAGCAGGGTGCGGATGTGGGCGCCGTCCACGTCGGCGTCGGTCATGAGGATGACCTTGTGGTACCGGAGCTTCGAGACGTCGAACTCATCCGGACCGATGCCGGTGCCGAGCGCCGAGATGAGCAGCCGGATTTCGTTGTGGGACAGGACCTTGTCGTAGCGCGCCTTTTCCGCGTTGATGATCTTGCCGCGGAGCGGAAGCACCGCTTGCGTGCGGCGGTCTCGTCCCTCCTTCGCCGAGCCGCCGGCGGAGGCGCCCTCGACCAGGAACAGCTCGCGGTACTGCGGATCGCGCTCCGAGCACTCGGCGAGCTTGGCGGCGAGACCTTCGTCGTCGATGCCCTTCTTGCGGGTCAGCTCGCGCGCCTTGCGGGCGGCCTCGCGCGCCTGGGCGGCCCGCACGCACTTGTCGACGATCTTCCGCGCGGTGGTCGGGTCCTCTTCGAAGGCCTCGGCGAGCTTGTCGTTCACGACCTGCTGGACCAGCCCCTTGATGTCGCTGTTGCCGAGCTTGGCCTTGGTCTGCCCTTCGAACTGCGGCTCCGGCAGCCGCACCGAGACGACCGCCGTCAGCCCTTCCCGGACGTCGTCGCCGCTGATGCCACCTTTGAAGTTCTTGAGGAACCCGTTGGCCTGCGCGTAGTTCGAGAGCGTGCTGGTCAGCGCGGCGCGAAAGCCGGTGAGGTGCGTCCCGCCTTCGCGGGTGTTGATGTTGTTCGCGAACGAGAAGACGCTCTCCTGGTAGCCGTCGTTGTACTGCAGGGCCACCTCGACCTCGATGTCCCCCTTCTTGCCCTCGAAGAACAGCACCTTCGGATGCAGCGGGGTCTTGTTCTGGTTCAGGTGCTTGATGAACTCGATGATCCCGCCCTTGTAGAGGAACGTATGGCTCCGCGTGTCGCGCTCGTCCTCAATGACGATCTTGAGGCCGCGGTTCAGGAACGCCAGCTCGCGCAGGCGATTGCTGAGGGTGTCGAACGAGAAGGTCGTCTCCTCGAAGATCGTCGCCGACGGCTTGAAGCGGATGATCGTGCCGCTCTTCATGGTCGTCCCGGTCGCCGCGAGCGGGCCCGTCGAGACGCCGAGCTCATAGCGCTGGGTCCACTCCTTGCCGTCTCGGCGGATCTCGACCTCGAGCCACTCGCTGAGCGCGTTCACGACCGAGATGCCGACGCCGTGCAACCCACCCGACACCTTGTAGGCGGAATGCTCGAACTTGCCCCCGGCGTGCAGGACCGTCAGCACGACCTCCGCCGCCGATTTGCCGCTCTCCTTGTGGATGTCGACGGGGATTCCGCGGCCGTTGTCGCCGACGGAGCACGAGCCGTCCGAGTGCAGGATGACCTTGATGCTGTCGCAATAGCCGGCGAGCGCCTCGTCGACGGAGTTGTCGACGGCCTCGTAGACGAGGTGGTGCAAGCCGTACGCGCCCGTGTCGCCGATGTACATCGCGGGACGCTTGCGGACCGCCTCGAGCCCCTCGAGGACCTTGATGTCGCTCGCCGTGTAGTTTCCGCCGCTCATGCCGGAACCAGACTCCCATCATTGACGTGAAACATCGCCGCCCCATCCACCACCGGGGCGTCGGGCGTCGTCAGAAACACCTGCTCCGCGGATTGAATCTCGTGCAGGACGTGCCCCCTCACGGTCGGGTCGAGCTCCGAGAGCGCATCGTCCAATATCAAGATCGGCGCGGTGCCCGCCGCGTCGGTCACCGGCAGGATCTCCGCGAGGCGAAGCGCCAGCGCGGTGAGTCGCTGCTGGCCGCGCGAGCCGAACGCGCGGGCGTCGACGCCGTCGATCTCGATCGCCAAGTCGTCGCGATGCGGGCCCACCAGTGTCTGTCCCCGACGAATTTCCTCGCGCTGGCGCCGCTCGAGCGCTGCCAGCAGCGCCGCCGGCTCTGCCGCTTCGCCGAGCGCCGTTCGATAGCGGATCTCGACCTTGGACCGCGCACCCGACAGCGCTGCATACACGCGAGCGAGCTCTGTCTGCAGCGCGGCGACTGCCTTCCGCCGCCGACCGAGCAGCTCCATGCCGACCGTCGCGAATTGCTCGTTCCACGGCCCGAGTCGCGTCGCGAGGCCCGCGTCGACCGAGCGCTGCTGCAGGAGCCGGTTCCGGCGGGCGAGAATCTGGCGAAAGCGAATGAGCGTCGGCACGTGATTCGCGTACAGACGCGCGGCGAACCCATCGATGAAGTTACGGCGGGCTGCCGGCCCACCATTCACGATCTCGAGATCCTGCCATCCGAACGCGATCGCCCGTGCCCACTCCGGCGCCGACTCGCCTGTGGTCTGCCACGTCCCGTCTTCGAGTCGGGAGAGCTTTCGACGAACGGTTCGCCTCGTCTCGCCCCGGATGAGGTCACCCGAAAGGATCGCGGCCTCGGACCCCCAACGCGCTACTTCGGCTGCCCGGGCGGTGCGGAAAGACCTCCCGGTGACGATGAAGCCGAGGGCCTCCAGGAGGTTGGTTTTGCCCTGGGCGTTAGGCCCCGTAATGACGTTCAGGTGGGGCGCTGGCGACCACGCTAGGGCGCGATAATTTCGAAATTCCAGTAACTGGACGCACCCTATCTGCAATGCGGTAAGCCTCTGTTTTAAAAGGATAAAACAACGTCTAAATCCGCATTGGCATTATAACACAGCAGTAACCTTCGCCCTCGACGCTTTTAATGACACCGGGACTCTGCGCATCCTTAATTTCGAGCACCACCTGGTCCTTCTCCAGGGCCGCCATCGCCTCGAGCAGATAGCGCGAGTTGAAGCCGATCACCATCTCTTCGCCGGCGTACTCGACATCGAGAATTTCCTCGGCCTCACCGAGCTCCTGGCTTGACGCGCTGACCTTCAGCGAGGCCGGGCTGAGCGCCAGCTTCACCGGCTTGTTGCGCTCCTCGGCCATCACCGCGACGCGACGGAGCGCCGAGGACAGCCCTCCGCGAGCCGTCGTGAGCCGCGCCGGATGGGTCTTCGGGATCACCGCGTCGTAGTTCGGGAACTGACCTTCGATGAGTCGAGCCGTCATCACGAAGTTCGGCATCTGCAGAACGAACTGATTCTCCGTGATCGCGATCTGAACCTCTTCACCCGCGCCGATGACACGCATGATCTCGGTGACCGCTTTGCGTGGAACGATGCCCGTCGCGCTCGCGACGCCCTGCCCGAGGCTCCGCGCGGAGAGCGCGAGCCGATGACCGTCCGTCGCGACCATGCGCACGTCTTTCCCCTGAAACACGAACAAGACACCGTTGAGTGCATAGCGCGTCTCGTCGTGCGACACCGCGAAGCTCGTCTGGGTGAGCATCTCGCGCAGCATCTTGGCCTCGATGCTCACCCACGACTGCGGCGACGCGGGCACCACGGGCGGAAAGTCGTCGGGCGCCAGACCGACCATCCGATAGGTCGCGCCGCCACACCGCAGGCTCACCGTCACGTTCTCGGAGACCTTCAGCGCGACCGCGGCGGCCGGCAGTTCCTTCACGATCTCGGCGAGCTTTCGCGCCGACAGCGTGATCGCGCCCTTCGCGCCGACCTTCGCCGGGACCGAGACCCGCGCGCCAACCTCGAGGTCGGTCGCGGTCAGGCGCACACTGTCGCCCGCCGCCTCGAGCAGGACGTTCGCGAGAATCGGCAACGTTTGGCGCGGTTCGACGATGTTCTGAACCATCTGGAGGCCTTTGAGAAACGCGTCGCGATCAATCACTACTTCCATGAGGTTCTCCAGTGTTGTCTTGAAGTAGAAAGAAAGAACTTCGTAGCCGTAGTCATCGTCGAGCGGTGTGGATCGGGAGGATCCGTGAGAACTGGCGATGGCGCCGCGAGTTCGGCGGCGCGCGAGACGGGGATAAGCGTGTGGAGATCGCCGGGTGCCTGGTGGATCACAGGTTGACGCTCTGGATAAGCCCGTCGATGGTCTTGCGGAGCTTGGGATCATCCTGCAAGAGCGTCTGGATCTTGTCCACCGCGTGCAACACCGTCGTGTGATCCTTGCCGCCGAAGGCGCGGCCGATCTCGGAGAGAGACGAGTGCGTCATCTGGCGGGACAGGTACATCGCGACCTGACGCGGGAAGGCAATCGCCTTGGTCCGGTTCTTGGCCTTGAGATCCGACATCTTGAGGCTGAAGAAGTCGCACACCCGCCGCTGGATCTGGTCGATCGTGATGATCTTCTCGTCTTCGCCCCAGAGTTCGCCGAGGACTTCCTGGGCCAGGTCGACGGTCATCTCGCGGGCGGTCAGCGCGCAGAAGGCGATCATGCGCGTGAGCGAGCCCTCGAGCTCCCGGATGTTCGACTTGATCCGGCTCGCGATCAGATAGGCGACGTCGTCGCCGAGCTGGACGCGCTCGAGCGCGGCCTTCTTCTTGATGATGGCCACGCGCGTCTCGAAGTCCGGCGGCTGGATGTCGGCGATCAACCCCCACTCGAAGCGCGAGCGCAGACGCTCTTCGATCTCGGGAATGTCCTTCGGCGACGAGTCGCTCGAGACGATGATCTGCTTTCGCGACTCGTAGAGATCGTTGAACGTGTGGAAGAACTCCTCCTGAGTCCGCTCCTTGCCCGAGATGAACTGGATGTCGTCGATCAGGAGCAGGTCGATCGTGCGGTAGCGCGCCCGGAACTCGGCGTTCCGATCGTAGCGGATCGCGTTGATCAGCTCGTTGGTGAACCGCTCCGACGAGAGATACGCCACAGACATACCAGGGAAGAGCCGTACGCACTGGTGACCGACCGCGTGCAAGAGATGCGTCTTCCCGAGGCCCACGCCGCCGTAGATGAAGAGCGGATTGTACGCGCGCGACGGCAACTCGGCGACGGCCTGGCATGCCGCCTGCGCGAACTGATTGGACGAGCCCACGACGAACGCGTCGAACGTGTAGCGGGGGTTGAGCCCCTCGACGGTGCCGCCGCCCGGCGCGCGCTCCAATCGCGGCGGCGCCGCCGGCTCGGCGGGAACCGCATCATCCACGATCAGCGTGATGCGCGGATGGCCGCCGAGCACCCCGCGCGCGGCCTGATGGATCGCGTCGAGATAGTTCTGCGCCAGCCAGTCGCGTGAAAACTTGTTCGGCGCGCCGATTCGGAGGTGATCCCCTTCGACCGCGAGGAGGCGACAGGGGCGGATCCAGTTGTCGAGGACCGGCGTGGGGAGCGTCCGAGCCAGGGATTCGATGAGTCGAGCCCAAAGTTCATCCAACACGGGAGTCGCCCTCACTTACACACAGAGTTATCCACAGATGTGGATAGCTCGGGGCATCTTGTACGACCAGAGTATTGCGCCGCCAGGCGCGCACATCGGGACAAAATTCCTCGCGCCGATCCGTCGCACGATGGATGGCGGACTCTAGCATGACGGTGAATCGCGTCGCAAGGGTCTTCGCAAGTCGACAGCGAGTTGACTCGTCTCGGAGCGCTGTCTACACTTGGTCGATTCGACGATCTCGGGGGGAATACGGTTCATGAAGCGGACGTTTCAACCGAACGTGCGGCGACGGAAGAAAACTCACGGCTTCCGTGAGCGGATGAAGACCAAGGGCGGGCGGAAAGTTCTCAAGCGTCGGCGCGCGAAGGGGCGGAAACGGCTAACCGTCTGACCGGCCGGTTTCCTCGACGCGAACGGTTGACCACCAGCGCTGAATTTCAAGCGCTCTTCCAGCGGGGCAAGCGAATTGATCGGCCGTCCATGATCGTACTCTGGCGTGCGACGGCCGAGCCGCGCCGCGCCGGGTTTGCGGTGAGCCGGCAGGTGCGGGGCGCCGTGCAGCGAAACCGCGCTCGCCGCCGCCTTCGCGAGGCCTACCGCGCGATGCGGGACGCCGCGCCTACGCACACGGCGCTCGTGATCATCGGTCGCCCTGCGGCGCTCCGGCAGCCCTTCACGGCGCTGGTAGATGAGCTCCACGACGCGCTGACCACGATTCCAGGTCCGCGAGCGTGACCAGCGCCGCCCGGAGCGCTCTGGGAATTCTGCGAGCCTACCAGCAGCTCGTCTCGCCGCTCCTGCCGAGCGCCTGCCGCTTCGCCCCGACGTGCTCGGAGTACGCAACGCTGGCGATCGCCGAGCATGGCCTCGTGCGCGGCGTGGGGCTCGCGGCCTGGCGTCTTGCGCGTTGTCATCCATTCCATCCCGGTGGATACGACCCACCGCCGGCTCGAGCCCCGCAGGCCTGACGATGGAAAAGCGCGCGATCCTCGCAGCGGTTCTGATGGCGGCGGTGTTCATCGTCTACCAGATGTTCTTCTTCCCGGAGTCTCCGTCTCCCCAGAAGCCGCCCGCGCAGACGGCGAGCCAGCCGGCTCCTGCGCCGACCCAGGCGCCGTCCACGCCTCCGACGACTGCTGCGACCGCTCCTGCTCGCGCGCCCCAAGCCCAGCGACCGCTGCAACGCCTGGCGACTGTCGAGTCGCCGCTCTATCGCGATGTGGTCAGCAGCGAAGGCGGAAAGCTCCAGGAGCTAGTGCTCCGCTATCGCGGCGAGAAGCCGATGGTCATCCTTGGCGACCTCGGGCCCGCCGGCCTGCAGCTGTCGCCCGACGGCAACGGCCCCGGCGAAGTCGTCTCGATGAGCTTTGACAAGGACGCGCTGGTTCTGACGGACAAGCCCGCCGAGCTCGCGCTGACGGGAGAAGCCGACGGCCTCAAGATCCGCCTGATGCTCAGATTCCAGCCCGACGGATACGCGATCGATGCGCACGTGCGGGTCGCGAATCCGGGCGTCACGCCACGCACTGTGGCCGTCGGCCTCCCATGGCTCACGCGTCAAACGTGGCGCGGGGCCCCAGAGAAGTTCCAGGGCCAGCATCCGACCGAGATCGTCTACTCCACGCGCGGATCGGTCAATAGAATCGATGATTTGGGCGCGGCACACAGCGTAGTCACAGACGGCGACTGGGTCGCCCTGGACAGCGTTTGGTACCTCGCAGCTCTCGTTCCGAAGGGGCCGGGGTTCAAGGTTGTTGCCTCGACCGACGGCAAAGTTCCCGACGCAAAGGCCGGTGACACCACACCCGCCGGCCGCGCAACGATCGCTGTGAGAGCGACACCCACGATCGAGCCAGGCCAGGCGTGGGAGGGCAACGTAGTCCTGTACGCCGGACCGAAGGAGTACGACCGCCTGAAGGCGCTCGGCCTGCAGGAGACGATCAACTTCGGCGGGTTCCCCCTGCCCCGCAAGTGGGGCGGGCTGCCGATGGAATGGCTCGGCGTGCCGATCCTGTTGCTACTGAACTGGACCTACAAGCACGTCGGCAACTACGGCGTCGCGATCATCCTGCTCACGGTCGTGTCGAAGGTCCTGTTCTATCCCCTGACCGTGAAGAGCATGCGCTCCATGAAGGCGATGCAGGCGCTCCAGCCCCAGGTAAACGCGCTCCGAAGCAAGTATCAAAAAGATCCGCAGTCGCTGCAGCGCGAGACGCTCGCGCTCTACAAGAAGCACCGCGTGAATCCGATGGGCGGTTGTCTGCCGATGGTCGCGCAGGTCCCGATCTTCTACGCCTTGTATCTGGCATTGTCGGTATCGGTCGAGCTCCAGGGCTCGCCGTTCCTCTGCTTCGGCCGCCTGATCGGGTTCGACTTCTGGATCTGCGATCTCGCCGTACACGACCCCACGTACGTGCTGCCGGTCCTCATGGGCATCACGATGTTCGTGCAGCAGAAGATGACGCCGACGATGGGCGATCCTCGGCAAGCGAAGATGATGCTCTTCATGCCGTTCGTCTTCACCTTCATGTTCCTCAACCTTCCCTCGGGCCTCGTGCTCTACTGGACCGTGTCCAACGTGCTCCAGATCTTGCAGCAGAAGCTCATGGATCGACCCGCGCGCACGCGCGCAACGCGCGAGGCCAAAGACGCCGGCCGGGCCTGAGTCCCCGCGCGCCGACGACACGATCGTCGCCGTCGCGACGGCGTTCGGCGAGAGCGCCATCGGGGTGATTCGCGTGAGCGGGCCGGACGCGATCGCGATCGTTGCTCCCCTGCTTCGCAGCGCCATTCCGCTGGCGGCATTTCCCTCGCACGCGCTTCGTCGGGTCGGCGTCGTCGACGCCAAGAGCGGCGAGCGCGTGGACGAGGCGCTGTGCGCCGTCATGCTCGCGCCGCGGTCGTATACCGGCGAGGACGTCGTCGAGCTGTCGTGTCATGGATCGCCGGCGCTTTTGCGGATGGTGACGCAGTGGATCGCCGGGGGTGGCGCTCGCCTGGCGACGCCCGGCGAGTTCACCCGGCGAGCGTTCCTCAACGGCCGCATCGATCTCGCCCAGGCCGAGGCCGTCGCGCTGATGATCGGCGCACGGACCGAGCGCGCCGTCGCGCTCGCGGCACGCGCGCTCGCCGGCGGGCTCGCTGATCGTGTACGAGCCGTGCGCGACGCGCTCGTCGACGTCATCGCCGGCCTCGAGGTCGAGCTCGACTTTCCCGAGGAACGCATCGGCCACGATCCTGATCGGGCCCGTTCGATCGTCGCGCGGCTCCGAGCCGACGTCGACCGCTGGGCCGTAGCCGCGCGTCATGGCCGAGTCGTTCACGACGGAGTCACCGTGGCCCTCGTCGGTCCACCGAACGCCGGCAAGTCGAGCTTGCTGAATGCGCTCCTCGGACGCGAGCGGGCGATCGTGTCTCCAATCCCGGGCACCACTCGCGACGTCGTGGAAGGAACGATCGCCGTCGCAGGCGTGCCTGTTCGGCTTCTCGACACGGCGGGCCTCGACGCGCCGCGAGACGATATCGAGGCCGAAGGCATCCGGCGCAGTCGGCTGGCGATCGAGGAGAGCGATCTTCTCCTCGTCGTGCTGGACACGAGCGTTTCCCCGGATCGACGCGTCTTGGCCGAGACGGCGGGGCGCGCACGGGTCGTGGTGAGGGCCAAGAGCGATCTGCCCTCTCACCCCGAGGCTGCGGCTCTGTCTGACGCGGTCGACGTTTCTACCGTCAACGGCGGAAGCATCGACCCGCTGCTCGAGCGCCTGGCAAAGGACGTCGAGCACCGTGCGGCCGCGGCTGGAGATGAAGGCGGCATCGTCACCTCGCTCCGCCAGCTCGCGCTGATCGACGCACTTGGCAAGTCGCTCGCCTCGAGCGGAGAAGCGCTCTGCGACATGCCACTCGAAGCAGCCCTGGTCGACTTGAGGCTGGCGCTTGGAATTACCGGGGAAATGCTTGGCGTCGACGTGACCGACGCTGTCCTCGACCGCATCTTCTCCGCGTTCTGCCTCGGCAAGTGACGCCGGTCGAGGCCCTGGACAACGGGGCCGCGGCCATCCTCGGACGGCCCCTGACTCCCCGCGAGCGAGAAGACTTCAGCATGTATCTTGGCCTACTGCTCAAATGGCAGAAGGCCCATCGGCTGATCGGTTCGGCCGACCCGATGTGGATCGTGGAACATCTTTTCCTCGACAGCCTCCTCTTCCTGAGACTCCTTCCGCCCCCCGTCCGCACGCTCGCAGACTTGGGCTCGGGCGCCGGCCTCCCTGGCCTGCCCATCAAGATCGTGCGCCGAGACATCGAAGTCGTACTGATCGAGTCGCGGCGGCGCCGCGCGATGTTCCTCACCAGCGTGATTCGGACGATCAAGCTCGCCGGAGCGCGGGTCGTCGAGGGCCGAGTCGAGGGCGTCACCGAGCAGCTCGGGGGTCGCTTCGACGCCGTGGTCATGCGCTGCGCCGGCGACATCGAGGCGATGATCCCGACGGCCGACACGCTGTTAGCCGAGCGTGGAGTTGTCGTCGCATCGGGTCCCCCCGAGCCCAGGCCTATTTCGGTTGCCGAGTGGGTCACGCTCCCGGGGGTCCGGCCCGGTACGACTCGCCGGTTTGCGGTATATCGGAAGGCCAAACCGGCCTGAGCTCCGGGCGTCCGAGATCCAACAAGGCCTGGAAGTTGTCTCCCGGGGCCGGAATTCACGGAAAGTTTGACTCGACGCACCAGACTGTGGAAAGTGTTGCCCGTGGAACACAGCGCCAAGAGTAAACACGTGTTGATTAGATAGTGTGCGTCGTGGAACATTCAAGCGCGCGGGCGACTGATTAAGGTGGCCAGGACCGTCGCGATCGTGAACCAGAAGGGCGGCGTCGGAAAGACGACCACCGCCGTCAATCTCGCGGCCGGGCTTGCTCTCGCCGAGCGCCCAACTCTTCTCGTCGACCTCGACCCCCAGGGCAATGCGACGACCGGCCTCGGTGTCCAGAAGGCCGGCCTCCATCCCACGGTCTATCACGTCATCCTGGGCGGGGAGGCGACCGAGAAGGCGATCCGGGCGACCGTCGTGCCCGGCCTGCGGCTGCTGCCGGCGGACATCGACCTCGTTGGAGCGGAGATCGAGCTCGTCGGAGTCGAGAGGCGCGAGCATAGACTCCGAGACGCGCTGGAGGTCATCTCAGCCGCCTACGACTACATCGTCATCGATTGTCCGCCGTCCCTAGGGCTCTTGACGATCAATGCCCTGGTCGCGGCGGACCGAGTGCTCGTCCCGCTCCAATGCGAGTTCTACGCGCTCGAGGGACTGGCCCATCTGCTCAAGAAGACCGTGAAGCTTGTTCGAGAGAAGCTGAATCCGAGTCTCGACCTCCTCGGGATCCTGCTCACGATGTTCGACGGCCGTACGAGCCTCGCCCTCCAGATCCGCGATGAGGTCAACCGATACTTTCCGGGGCAGGTGTTCGACACCGTGATTCCACGCAACGTCCGTCTCACGGAAGCGCCCAGCCACGGCAGGCCCGTTATGATGCACGATCTCAAGTCCAGTGGCTCCGCCGCATACCTCGAACTGACTCGGGAGGTGTTGAACCATGATTACTAAGCGCGGGCTCGGTCGTGGGCTGGGAGCTCTATTGTCCTCGGAGCCAGCAGAGACTGAGGCCCTCGTCGACGTGCCGATCGACCAGATCGAGGTGAACCCGAATCAGCCGAGAAAGGTCTTCGACTTCACCGCGCTGGACGAGCTCGCCGCTTCGATCAAGTCTTCCGGCGTGATTCAGCCGATCATCGTCCGCCGAATTGGAAGCTCCTATCAGCTGATCGCGGGCGAACGCCGCTGGCGGGCGGCGCGCCAGGCCGGCCTCGATCGGATTCCCGCGATCGTGCGCGAGGCCACTGACGCGCAAAGCATCGAGCTCGCGCTCGTCGAGAACCTCCTGCGCGAGGACCTGAACCCGATCGAGGCGGCGCAGGCCTATCAGAAGCTTCTGGCGGAATTCGCGTGGACGCAGGAAGAGCTTGCGCAGCGGATCGGCAAGGATCGCACGTCGATCGCGAACTGTCTGCGGCTGTTGAGGCTCCCGGAGGAGATCCAGGCCGACCTGCGAAGCGGGCGGTTGACGATGGGCCATGCGCGCGCGCTGCTCGCGTTGCCGACCGTTACCGAGCAGTTGCGGCTGCGAGACGAGATTCTGGCGAACGACTGGTCCGTGCGCGCGACCGAGGATTCGATCCGCGCGAAGGAGTCGCTTGCCGAAGCCCGCGGGGTGACGCCCCGCAAGGGCAGGCGGCGGTCCGTCGAGCTCGCGGCCCTCGAAGAAGCGCTCCAGCGGGGGCTGATGACACGGGTGAGGATCATCGGCAACGAGCGAAAGGGTAAGATCGAGGTCAGCTACGCGACGCCGGACGAGCTCGAGCGCTTGGCCGAGCTGCTCGGCGCGCGCCACTAGACCGGGACACGGACGAGATCGCGACAGAGAAGCGCGGTCGCGGCACCACGAGCGTAATGGCTGAGCGCATCGTCGTCGGCATGAGCGGAGGCGTCGACTCGTCGGTCGCCGCGGCCCTGCTGGTCGAGCAGGGCTGCGACGTCGTCGGGATCACCATGCGCGTCTGGCCGCGGCAGGAGGCGGAAGAGCCGACGAAGCGGTTCGGGAGCTGCTGCGGCACCGAGGCGGTGGAGGATGCGCGCCAGGTCGCCCGCGTCCTCGGGATCCCGCACTATCTCCTGAGCATGGACGACGAGTTTAACCAAAAGGTGATAGGGCAGTTCGTCGACGCATACGGAAATGGCCGGACTCCGATCCCGTGCCTGTCGTGCAATAGCAACCTAAAGTTCGGCTCGCTGCTCGGCCGCGCGCGCGCGTGGGACGCGGTCGCCGTCGCGACCGGGCACTACGCGCGGGTCGCACGCGATCGGGCGACGGGCCGTCATCTGCTCTTGCGGGCCCGGGACCCACGAAAGGACCAGACCGACTTTCTCTGGCCGCTCACGCAGGCGCAGCTCGGCGCCGCGCGGTTTCCGATCGGCGAGCTGACCAAGGACGAGGTGCGGGCCCGGGCGCGCCGCCTCGGGCTGGTCACCGCCGACAAGCCGGAGAGCCAGGACATCTGCTTCGTGCCCGACGACGACTATCGCGGCTTCCTCCGCCGGCGGGCGCCCGAGGTATTTCGGCCCGGCGCGGTGATCGATCGGCTCGGGAAGACACTCGGCACCCACGCGGGAATCGCCGGGTTCACGGTCGGCCAGAAGCGCGGGCTTGGCCTGGCGACCGGTCGGCCACTCTACGTCATCGACCTCGACCCCGAGCACGACACGATCAGGGTCGGCGAGGCGGCCGACCTCGAGCGCGACCGCCTCGTGGCCACCTCGGTGAATTTCATCGCGTGTGCGCCGCCGCTCGCTCCGCTGCGCGTCGCCGCCAAGATTCGTCACAGCCACCAGCCGGCGGCGGCCACCGTCCGCGCGCTCGCCGGGAACGCGGCGGAGGTGGTCTTCGATGCCCCGCAACGCGCTGTGAGCCCCGGCCAGTCCGTGGTTTTCTACGACGGCGACGTCGTGGTCGGGGGCGGGGTCATTTCGCGCTCGGGTGACTGAGCGCGACGATTGACACCGAGCGGAGTTGCGTGATAGTTTTCACAAACCTTCGTCGGGTATCTCGAGATCGAGGAGACCTCCGAATGTATCAGCGTGAACGGGAATGGGTCGGCACCGTCGCGCGTATCGCCGGCCTGCTGATGCTGCTGGCGCCGTGTGTCGCGTGGGCGGCGGCGGAGGGCGGGCACGAGAGCGGCGGCCTGATCAGCCTCGACAAGTCGCTGATCATTCAGTTCGTGAACTTCATCATCCTGCTGCTGATCCTCCAGCGGCTGCTCTACAAGCCGTTTCTCGCGAAGATGGCCGAGCGCACGCAGGCGATTCAGAAATCGCTTGACGAAGCGCAGGCGGCGCGTGCGCAGGCCGCGCGTCAGCAAGAGGAAAACGAGACGCGGCTCCGTGCGGCGCACGCCGAGGCGGCGGCGATTCGCGCTCAGGCGCTGAAGGACGCGGCCGACGAGCAGAAGCGTCTGGTGGACGCCGCGCGCGCCGAGTCGCAGCGCCTGGTCGAGACCGCGAAGGCGCAGATGGACGCCGACGTGCGGCGTGCGCGCGACGAGCTGCGTCGCGAGGTCGCCGACCTGGCGACGGCCGTCGCCGAGAAGCTCGTGCGCCGCAGCCTGCGCGACGAAGACCATCGGCGCATCGTCGCCGACGCGATCGCCAAGGTCGGCCACTAGGTGAAGGCCTCGCCCGGCGTCGCCCGCTCCTACGGGAAGGCGCTCTTCGAGCTCGCTCGCGAGCGCAACCAGGTGGATGTCATCGCGCGCGAGCTCGACGCCGTGGTCGCTCAGTTCGCGAGCGAGCCCGGGCTCCACGCGTTCTTCGCGCGCCCCTGGGTGACGTCATCGGTCAAGCGCGGGGTCGCGGCCGAGATCGCGAGCCGGCTCCAGGTCTCGAAGCTCACGCAGGACTTTCTCGCGCTGGTCGCCGCGCAGGGGCGCGCTGACCACCTCGAGGCGATCGTGGCGGCCTTCCGTGAGCTCCATGACGCGGCCGAAGGTCGTGTCCGCGCCAGGGTCCGCACCGCGGTGCAGCTCAACGACGCCGAGCGTTCGGCGCTGACCGGCCGGCTGAGCCGCGCGCTGGGCGGCAAGCACGTGGTGCTCGAGGAGGTCGCCGACCGAGAGCTGCTCGGCGGCTTCGTGGCCGAGGTGGGCAGCCTGCTGGTCGACGGCAGCCTGGACGGACAGCTCGCGCGAATGCACCGACGCCTCGCGCAGGAGTAGGGGACAGGAGAGAGCGATGATCAAGGCCGGAGAGATCAGCGAGATCATCAAGCGCCAGCTGGCGGGCTACGAGGCGGAGATCGACCTGCAAGAGGTCGGGCGCGTCATCGAGGTCGGCGACGGCATCGCGCGCGTCCACGGGCTCGAGAATGCGATGGCGGGCGAGCTGCTCACGTTCCCGGGCGACGTCGTGGGCATGGTGCTCAATCTCGAGCGGGATCAGGTCGGCGCCGTGCTTCTGGGCGACGATAAGGCCATCAAGGAAGGCGACGTCGTCAAGCGCACCAATCGCATCGCTCAGGTTCCCGTCGGCGAAGCGCTGGTCGGGCGCGTCGTGAACGCCCTGGGTCAGCCGGTGGACGGCAAGGGGGCGATCGCCACCAAGGAGTTCCGTCCGATCGAGCGCTACGCGCCGGGCGTGGTCGATCGCCGCTCGGTGAAGGAGCCGCTGCAGACCGGGCTCAAGGCCATCGACGCCATGATCCCGATCGGACGCGGCCAGCGCGAGCTCATCATCGGCGACCGGGGCACGGGCAAGACCGCCATCGGCGTCGACACGATCATCAATCAGAAGGGGCAGGACGTCTTTTGCTTCTATGTCGCGATCGGGCAGAAGCTGTCGACGGTCGCGCAGGTCATGAAGGTGCTCGAAGACGCCGGCGCGATGAAGTACACGACGATCGTCGTGGCCTCGGCGTCCGAGCCGGCGCCGCTGCAGTACATCGCGCCCTACACGGGCGTCACGATGGGTGAGTACTTCCGCGACTCCAAGCGCCACGCGCTGTGCATCTACGACGACCTCTCGAAGCACGCGGCGTCGTATCGCCAGCTCTCGCTGCTGCTTCGGCGGCCGCCGGGTCGTGAGGCGTATCCCGGGGATGTGTTCTATCTGCACTCCCGTCTCCTGGAGCGCGCGGCGAAGCTCAACGACGATCTCGGCGGAGGATCGCTCACGGCGCTGCCGATCATCGAGACGCAGCTCGGCGACGTGTCGGCGTACATCCCGACCAACGTCATCTCGATCACCGATGGCCAGATCTACCTGGAGTCCGACCTGTTCTACGGCGGTATTCGCCCGGCCGTCAACGTGGGCCTCTCGGTCTCGCGGGTCGGTGGCTCCGCGCAGGTGCGGGCCATGCGGCAGGTCGCCGGCAAGCTGCGGCTCGACCTCGCGCAGTTCCGCGAGCTCGCCGCGTTCGCCCAGTTCGGCTCCGACCTCGACCGCGCCACGCAGGCGCAGCTGGCCCGCGGTCAGCGAATGGTCGAGCTCCTCAAGCAGGGCCAGTATCAGCCGCTGCCGGTCGAGAAGCAGGTCGTGATCATCTTCGCCGGCGCGCAGGGCATGCTCGACGAGCTGCCGGTCGACGCGATTCGCGAGTTCGAGCCCTTCCTCTATACGTATCTCGAGCGGCGCGCCCCGCAGATCCTCACGGACATTCGGGACACGAAGGAGATCTCGGACGCCTTGCGGGAGACGCTCGCGAAGGCGGTCACCGACGCCAGAACGGAGTTCGTCGCCGCCAAGGGTATCAAGGCGGCCTAGAGTCCCGGTCCGATGGCGACCCTTCGGGACATCCAGCGGCGGATCCGATCCGTCCAGTCCACGCAGAAGATCACCCGCGCGATGAAGCTCGTCGCGGCGGCGAAGCTGCGCCGGGCCCAGGAGCGGATCCTCGCGGCGCGTCCCTACGCGGCCAAGATGGGCGAGCTGCTCGGCAATCTAGTCACCGCCGCGTCGGGGAGCGACGGCGCGCAGCATCCGCTCCTCGAGCAGCGGGAAGGGCCGCGGCGTCAGATCGTGATCATCACGGCCGACAAGGGCCTGGCCGGTGCCTTCAACTCCAACGTCATCCGGCGCGCGCTCGACCTCATCCGACAATCCAATACCACCGAGGTCACTCTGGTCGTGGTCGGCCGCAAGGCGCGTGATTTCTATCGCCGCCGACCGTGGACCATCAAGCGCGACATGATCGCCTTCTGGGACCGGCTGGCCTACTCCCACGCGAGCGAGCTCGCCGACTACTTCATGGAGCAGTATCTCGACGGCGAAGTCGACGAAGTGCATCTCGTGTACAACGAGTTCCGATCCGTCGCCGTGCAGCGTCCGGTCCGCGAGCAGCTCCTGCCGATTCCGCGCAGGGCCGAGGGTGAGTCGGGCGCCGAGGCGGTCGACTATCTCTACGAGCCGAATCCGAAGACGATCCTCGACGAGCTTCTGCCGCGGCACGTGCGGACGCAGGTCTTCCGGGCCCTCATGGAATCGCTGGCCGGCGAGTACGGCGCGCGCATGACGGCGATGGAGGCGGCGACGAAGAACGCGAAAGAGATGATCGACGTCCTGACCATCCAGTACAACAAGGCGCGGCAGGAGAAGATCACCAAGGAGCTGCTCGACATCGTCGGCGGCGCCGAGGCCCTCAAGCAAGGAGCGGAGGCATGAGCACCGGGAAAATCGTTCAGGTCATCGGGCCGGTCGTCGACGTCGAGTTCGAGCCGGGCCGGCTGCCGTCCATCTATAGCGCGCTTCTGGTCGAGGGCGTCGAGAACAAGGACGTCTTCGCCTATTCGCAGAAGCTCACCCTGGAGGTGGCGCAGCACATGGGCGAGAGTCAGGTCCGGACGATCGCCATGGCCGCGACCGACGGGCTCCGGCGCGGGATGACCGTGAGCGACACCGGAGCGCCGATCTCGATCCCGGTCGGGCCCGAGACGCTCGGCCGGATCCTGAACGTCGTCGGCGAGCCCGTGGACAAGGGGCCGGCGATCAACGCGAAGAAGATGTACCCGATCCATCGGCCGGCCCCGCCGTTCGAGGACCAGTCGACGAAGGTCGAGATGTTCGAGACGGGCATCAAGGTCATCGACCTCCTGGAGCCGTATACGAAGGGCGGCAAGACCGGGCTCTTCGGCGGCGCCGGCGTCGGCAAGACCGTGCTCATCCAGGAGCTCATCAACAACATCGCCAAGCAGCACGGCGGCATCTCGGTGTTCGCCGGCGTCGGCGAGCGCACCCGTGAAGGCAACGACCTCTACCACGAGATGAAAGAGTCGGGCGTCCTCGAGAAGACCGCGCTCATCTTCGGCCAGATGACGGAGCCGCCCGGGTCGCGGCTGCGGGTGGGACTCACCGGCCTCACCGCCGCCGAGTACTTCCGCGACGAGGAAGGCCGGGACGTGCTGCTGTTCATCGACAACATCTTCCGGTTCACGCAGGCCGGTTCTGAAGTTTCGGCGCTGCTCGGCCGGATGCCGTCGGCGGTCGGCTATCAGCCGACCTTGGGCACCGAGATGGGCCAGCTGCAGGAGCGCATCACCTCGACCAAGAAGGGCTCGGTCACCTCGGTGCAGGCGATCTACGTGCCGGCCGACGACATCACGGACCCGGCGCCGGCCACGGCGTTCGCGCATCTCGACGCCACCACCGTGCTCTCGCGTCCGCTCACGGAGCTCGGGATCTACCCGGCGGTCGATCCGCTGTCCTCCACGTCGCGAATCCTCGACCCCAACATCCTCGGCGCCGAGCACTATCGCACGGCGCGCGACGTGCAGCTCATCCTCCAGCGTTACAAGGACCTCCAGGACATCATCGCCATCCTCGGAATGGAAGAGCTCTCGGACGACGACAAGCTCATCGTCGCCCGTGCGCGCAAGATCCAACGGTTTCTCTCCCAGCCCATGTTCGTCGCCGAGGCGTTCACCGGCACTCAAGGGCGGTATGTGAAGCTCGCGGACACCATCAAGAGCTTCCGCGAAGTCGTCGACGGCAAGCACGACGAGCTGCCCGAGCAGGCGGTCTACATGGTCGGTGACATCGGCGAGGCGATGGACAAGGCCAAGAAGCTCGCGGCGAGCGGCTAGCGGTGGCCGACCGGCTCTCGCTCGAGATCGCCACACCGACGCGCCTGGTCGCGGCCGAGACGGTCGACGAGATCGTCATCCCGGGCAGCCAGGGGTACTTCGGCGTGCTGCCTGGTCACGCGGCCTTCCTGACCACCCTCGGGATCGGTGAGCTCATGTACCGGATCGGGCGCGACGAACACTACCTGGTGGTGGCGAACGGCTTCGCCGAGGTGCGGAACGACAAGGTGATCGTGCTCGCCGACACCGCCGAGCGGCCGGAGGAAATCGACCGCGCCCGCGCCGAGCGCGCCCGGGACCGGGCCGAGCGGCGCCTGTCGGGCCGCGCCGACGAAGAGGTGGACTACCAGCGGGCGCTCGCAGCCCTGGCGCGGGCGCTGGCGCGACTCCTGACCGCCGGCCGCATTCGCTGAGATCCGATCGCCACTCGCCGACGTATCGCAGTCGTTGGGAGGCGGCCAATGGCCACGGTGCCGGGAGGCGCCGGGCCTGAGAAGATCACCTTCCCGGCAAACTACAAGGATCACGTTCTCTACGCGACGTCAAAGGCGACCTTGCCGGGTTCACGGTGATGGAGAAACGGACGGGCTGGGGCACGGGGTACCAGGACGACACCCGAAACGGCGAGTGGGAATACTCGGCCTTCACCGCGGACCAGAAGTTCAACGACAAGGCGAACTAGAAGGCGTGCTTCCAGTGCCACAAGCCGCACGCCAGGCAGGATTTCGTGATCTCGCTGGCCAGGCTCTCGGGTCAGGCGCCGGATGGGCCCGTCACGATGAAGACGAGCCCCACTGACGTCGGCATCGCCGGGTTCGCGTTCGGACCGACCAAGCTGACGATCGCACCCGGCCAATACGTGACGTGGACCAACGCCGACGATTCGCCGCACCAGATCACGCTCGCGCAGAGCCAGGAGCGCTCCGCCGTGCTCCTCAAAGGTCAGAGCCACACGCAGGCCTTTGCGACGGCCGGCGTCTACGAATACACCTGTGGGCTCCACCCGAACATGAAGGGCTCCGTCGAGGTGAAGTAGCGGCCGCGCGGGGCTCCCGGCGAGGGCCTGTAGCGCGTCAACGCCGCTGCCCAGCCGAGTGGGCGCGACGCCCGCCCCGCTGGGCGGCCGGGCGTCGGTTTCCCGCCGAAAGTCCGCGTCGTCACGCTCGGTCGACCCTGGCATCGCGCTTGCGCTGGAAGACCGTCATGCTGACGGTCCTGATCGCCGACGACGAGCCGCACGTGATCGACCTCATCCGCCTGACGCTCGAGGACGAGCGCATATCCGTGATCGACGCCTTCGACGGCGAGACCGCCATCGCCCACGCCGAGGCGATGCGCCCGGAGCTGATCTTCCTCGACGTTCACTTGCCGGACATCAGCGGGCTCGAGGTCTGCGCGCGGCTTCGGAGCGATCCACGCTTCGCCGCGACGAAGATCGTGATGCTGACCGCCGCGGCGCAGGAATCCGACGTCGCGCGCGGCCTCGCCGCCGGCGCCAATCACTACCTGACCAAGCCGTTCTCGCCGGTGCGCTTGCTCTCACTCGTCGAGAGCGTGGTGCCACACGCCGCCCTATGGCACCGCGAGTGAACGCCGCTCCCGGCGACGACCTCACCGTGGCCTATCGCCGGCTCAACGCCGCGTACCAGCAGACCTTGCGCTACGCCGAGGACGTGCGGCGCCTCTATCAGCAAGTCCAGCGCGCCATCTATCAGTCGCTGCTCGGTCTGGCCAACGCGCTGGAGGCCAAGGACGCATACACGCGGGGCCACTCCGAACGGGTCGGCGCGTGGAGTCGCGGCGTGGCGGCGGCGCTCGGGCTGCCGGCGGGTGAGGTCGACATGATCGGCCAGGCGGGCCTGCTCCACGACCTCGGCAAGATCGGCATTCCCGAGGCCGTGCTCAGAAAGCCCGGCGCGCTCGACCCGGAGGAGTGGACGGTGATGCGCAATCATCCGCTGATCGGCGCGCAGATCGTCGCGCCGTTCGACTTCTTCACGGGTGGCGCGTTGATGATCCGTCACCATCACGAGCGGTGGGACGGCTCGGGCTACCCGGATGGGCTGACCGGGGACGAGATTCCACTCGGGGCGCGCGTGATCGCCGTCGCGGACGTCTACGACGCGCTGACGTCGAACCGACCGTATCGCGCGGCGCTGTCCCACGCGGCGGCGCTCGAGCACCTCACGTCGGCGGCGGGGCTGACCCTCGACGAAGACGCGGTCTCCGTCTTCCTCGGATTGATCGAAACACGCTCGACCGCGAAGCCCGATGTGGGCGCTCGATCAGCCTTACGCCCCGCGGGCTGACCACCTCCTCGCCGATACGCCGCTGGCGCTGCTCGCCGCGCTGGCGGTCGGCGCCGGGACGGCCGCGGTCCTGGTCGAGCTCGCGGTTCTGCCCCCGCACGTGTCGCGCGTCGCCGGCGTGACGGCGGCCCATGGGGCGCTGCTCGCCACCGCGCTGGCCTGGGCGCGAGTCAGCGCGGCCTCGCCAGTCATCGCGGTGGCGCTCATCGGTCTGGCCGCCGCCGTGTCCCAGCTCGGTGTGCTCGGCTCGCTCGCGTATCTCGGGCCCGCGCTCTGGGTCGGTTTCTTGTCGGCGCGTGGCCGGCTTACCAGCCTCGGCCTCGGCACTCCGGTATCGCTCGGGCGGGTGGCGGCGGGCGTTCTGGTGGGGACCGGGCTCTCGGGCCACTTGCTCGTCTCGGCCTCCCGGACGCTTGGCGTTCACATCCGCGTCGACCACGCGGCCGAGGCGCTCGCCGCGATCGCCTACGACGTCGGCGCCAACGTGCTCGCCGGCGAGTGCTTCTTTCGCGGCGCGTTGTTCAATCGAGCCGAGCGACGATGGTCGTTCGCCGCCGCGTCGACCGTCGCGACGAGCGCATACCTGCTCCGCTATCTGGTCGATCCGCTCCTGCCCAAGAGCGTCGAGCTGATGATCGGCGCGGTCTTCTATCTGGCGCTCCTCGGCGCGATGAACTGCTGGCTCCTCTCGTCGTCCGGGAGCCTCGTCCCCGGGCTCGTGAGCGCGTCGATCTTCTTCGCGGCGTACCGGACACTCGGAGTCCGATGAGGCTCGTCGCGGCGGCCCTCGTGGCGGTGACGGCGCTGATCGCGCTCGAAGACAGCGGCCCAGCGTCACTCCTCCGTCACGCGTATCTGGTGCCCGTCCTCGCAGCCGCGCTGCGGTTCGGTGTGGTTGGCGGCGGGCTCGCCTCCGCCGCCGCGATGCTGTTGAGCGCGCCGGTCGTTCTGCCGGAGATCGAGCGCTCGGGTCTCACCACCGAAGCGATCGAGGGGCTGGTGACCTTCGCGGTCCTGGGTCTGGTGGGCGTGCTGAGCGGCGTGCTGCGAGGTCGCCTCGGCCGGCATCGCCGCCGGTACGAGATCCTCGTGACGATCCAGCGAACGTTGGCCGACGAGGCGCCGCTCGACCTGTCACTGGCTCGGCTGCGCGCGGCGCTGGCGGATCGTCTGCGCGTGGACGAGATCGCCCTGGTCGCCTGCGACGGTGAGCGGCTCGCGGTCGCCGGCGGAGCACGGGTGGCCGATCGCTCGCTCGTCGCGCGCGTGCTCGCCACCGGCGAGCCGGTGTTCGTCAGCGATGCAGGCGCCCGCGGCCGCGCGCGCCGTGCGTTCGCCACGCCGCTGATGTCGCGCGGGCGGGCGGTGGGCGTGCTGGCCGTCGAGCGAACGGGAGAGATCTCGGTCGGCGAGCGTGTCGCCCTGGAGGCGGTCGGCGCTCACGTGGGCGTCGCGCTCGAGAATGCACGGCTCGTGTCCTGCCAGCGACGGTTCGCCGCGGAGCTGGAGGAACGGGTCACGGCGGCGCGGCGCGAGCTCGAAGAGCTCGATCGGGCGAAGTCGGCGTTCGTCGCGATTGCGTCGCACGAGCTCCGGACGCCGTTGACGGCGCTACAGGGCTTCAGCGAGATCCTGGCGCTCCGGCGGCTGCCACCGGAAGAGGTGACGCGGCTCGCCGAGGTCATGCGCCGGGAGGCGAGGCGGCTCGGGCGGATCGTCAGCGACCTGCTGGATCTTTCGCGGATCGAGCGCGGGCTCGAGCCGGCGCTCTGCCGCGTTCCGCTCGAGATCGAGCCGACCATCGAAGCGACGGTCGATCTCTTCCGCCAGGGGACGGCGACCCACCTGATCACGACCGAGTGCGAGCCGTCGCTGCCGCTCGTCGCCGCCGACCCCGACGCGCTGGAGCGCGTCTTGACCAACCTGATCTCGAACGCGATCAAGTACTCGCCGACCGGCAGCTCGGTGCGCGTGGGTGCGCGCGCGCTCGCCGGCGCGGTGGCGATCGAGGTCGCCGATGCCGGGCGCGGCATTCCGACCGAGGCGTTGCAGCGCGTCTTCGAGCCCTACTATCGGGTGCCCGATGCCGCGGGCGTGGCGCACGGCACCGGCATCGGCCTGGCCGTCGTGAAGGCGCTCGTCGAGGCTCACGGCGGAACGGTGCGCGTCGACAGCACGCCGACGATCGGCACGCGCGTGACGGTCGTTCTCCCCGCGCCGAGCGGTCCGTTCCTTGACACTCCGCGTCGCTCGCGTGTAGGCTGACCAGGTTATGCCTCGCCACGCAGCGGTTGCCGATCGCATGGCGAGCGCGGTGGTCAAGCGACTGACGGTGCGGAAGGTCGCGGATATCAAGGACGAGAACACCGCGCGCGCCGCCATCCGCCACGTCGTACTCGAGAACCTGGCCGCCGAAGAGCAGCTCGACGCCGAAGCCCGCAAGCTCCTGCTGGACCACGCCAAGATGATCAAGGACTCCGCCGCCGACTACCGCCAGCTGCTCGGCAAGGTCAGGGAAAAGCTCGCGCGCGAGCGGGGGTTCATCCTCTGATGATGCGGATGAGCCGCGAGCGCCTGTTCCACCTCGCCGATCTCATCTTGAAGGAGCTCGGCACGACGCAGGGCGTGAGCTTCAAGGCGCCCGACGAAGTCCGGACCGAGGTCATCCGCGCGCTCACCGAGGAAGCCAAGCTCGCCGAATCGATCGACGGCGAGGTCCGCAAGATCCTCGGATCCTACTCGCGTCCGATGCCGGAGGGCAGCCGCGAGTGGGAGGTGCTGTACGAGAAGACGCGCGAGGAAGTGTTCCGCAAGAGGTTCCGCCTCTGAAGCGCCTCGTCATCGGGATCACGGGCGCCACCGGAGCGATCTACGGGATCCGTCTGCTCGAGATCCTGCGCGGGCAAGCCGACGTGCAAACGCATCTGGTGATCTCGGCGCCCGGCAAGCGGACGATCGTCGAGGAGACTGCGTATTCGGTGCGAGACGTCGAAGCGCTCGCCGCGCACCACTACGACATCCGCGATATCGGCGCGTCGATCGCCTCGGGCTCGTTCCGGACGGCCGGGATGGTGATCGCGCCGTGCTCGATCAAGACCGCGGGCGCCATCGCGTCGTGCCACACGGACTCACTGATCGCGCGCGCGGCGGACGTGACCTTGAAGGAAGGCCGCCCGCTCATCGTGCTCCTGCGCGAGACGCCGCTGCACATCGGACACCTCAAGTGCATGGTGGCTCTCGCCGAGATGGGCGCGGTGCTGCTGCCGCCGATGCCCGCCTTCTACAACCACCCGAAAGATCTGGACGACATCGTGAATCACACGATCGCCCGCGTGCTCGACCGGCTCAACCTCCCGCAGACGCTCGTCGCTGAGTGGCAGGGCACGGCCCGGCGCGTGTCGGCGGGGGAGCCGGGTGACTGACCTCTCGGTCGTCATCCCCGTCTACAACGAGGAAGCCAGCCTCACGCCGCTCTGGGCCGAACTGCGCGAGGTCCTCGAACGGCTCGGGCTCGCCTTCGAGGTCGTGTTCGTGGACGACGGCAGTCGCGATCGAAGCGCCGAGATCATTCGCTCGTTCCGCGAGGCCGACCAGCGGGTGCGTCTGGTGCGTCTCAAGACGAACGGCGGTGAGACGGCGGCGACCGACGCCGGCTTCAAGGCCGCGCGCGGGCGGCGCGTCGTGGTCATGGACGCGGATCTCCAGAACGACCCGCGCGACATCCCGATGCTGCTCTCGCACCTGGACCACTGGGACGCGGCGACGGGTTGGCGGGTCAATCGGGCGGCCGGCGACAATCTCGTGCGGCGCGTGTCGTCGCGGATCGCGAATCGCATCCGCAACTGGCTGTCCGACGAGACGATCCAGGACAGCGGGTGCACGTTCCGCGCGTTTCGGCGCGAGTGCCTTCGCGAGCTGGTGCTCTATCGCGGCTTCCACCGGTTCATCCCGACCTTGCTCAAGATGCGGGGCTATCGCGTGATCGAGGTGCCGGTCGGCCACCGGCCGCGGCGCTTCGGCCGGTCGAAGTACGGCGTGCTGAACCGCGCGGCCGTCGCCTTCGCCGACCTCCTGGTGATCCGCTGGATGAACGCCCGCCTCCTTCGTTACGAAATCGTCGAGGACGTGGGCGGTGATCTCGTCCGCGACTGAGGCAAGCGCGTGAACGTCCTGCTGGTCGGCCTCGGCCGCTGGGGCGAGAAGCACCTGCGTGTGCTCGGCGAGCTGGGGGTCACCCTGTGGGCCGCCGACGTCTCGCCGCACCGCCTCGCGTGGGCGGTTCGCCGCGGCGTCACGCCGACTCGCGCCGTCGCCGACTACCGCGCCGCGCTGGAAGCGGTCGACGCGGTGGACATCGTGACGACCGCGGACAGCCACTGGGACGTCGCCCGGACCTGCCTGACGGCCGGCCGCCATTGCTTCGTCGAGAAGCCCCTCGCGCGGACGGCGGCCGAGGGTCGCATGCTCGAGGCGGCGGCCGACGCCGCGGGCCGCGTGGTGCAGGTCGGCCACATCTTTCGCTTCCACCCGGTGACCGCGACCCTGCGCGAGGCCCTCGGCGCCGGGCGTATCGGTGCCGTGCGCTACGCCACCGGTCGCTTCTCGGGATTCAAGCGGCCCCGGATGGACGTCGGCGTCACCCAGACGGACGCGATCCACTACTTCGACCTCTTCGCGCATCTCTTCGGTCGCGAGGCGACCCGCGTCAGCGCGCTGCAGCGCGATTTTCTGGGCCGCGGTCTCGACGACCTGTCCGTGACGGTCGTCCACTACGGCGACGTGCCGGCGGTCGTCGAGGCGAGCTACTTCACTCCGGGAACCTGGCGCGAGTGCGCGATCGTCGGCGAGCGCGGCACGCTGGTGGCCGACTACGGGGCCTCGATCGTGACGCTCCATCTGGGCGAGCACCGGAGGCACGGGAACGCGTGGGAGGCCGTGGAGACGGGGAAGGAAGAGCTCCCGACGCGGCGCGAAGAGGCTCTCCGGCTCGAGCTCCAGGCGTTCCTCGATGCGTGCGCCGGCCGCGCGGCCAATCCGGTCCCGGCCGCTGCCGGCGTGCGCGCCCTCGAAGTGGTGGAAGCGGCCGAGCGGTCGGCTCGGCTCGGCTCCGAAGTCTCGCTCCCGCTCCCGTGTTGACAGCCGCATCGTCCACCCCGCACAGTCCCCTCGGGTCGAACCCGGGGGCGGCGCCGGAGATCAAGGCCGGCCGCTCCGAGGAGAGAGAGATGGCGATCCGACTCGTGGTGACGATCACCGCCGTGCCGGGCAAGGGGTCGCAGCTCGCGGAGGCGTACAAGGGCCGCTGCGCCCAGGTGATGAAGGAGCCGGGCTGCGAGCAGTTCGAGGTCTTTCAGAGCGCGGTGAACCCCGATCGCTTGACCCTGCTCGAGCGCTGGGTCGACCAGGCGGCCCTCGACGCCCATGCGCGGCTGAACAGCTCCCGCCCGCCACTCTTGCCGGAGCTGCGCGTCGGCAATGGTGAGCGCGAAGACTACGAGTACCGCAGGACGCGCTGAGCACGGCGAGTTCATGATTGGCCCAAACGACGGTGTCGCACGACGCGAGTTTCTGTCCGGAGTCGCGGCCCTCGGAGCGAGCGCGCTCGTTTCCCGGCGCGAAGCGGAGGCGCAGATGGCGATAGTCAAGCCCCATCGGATCGACGTCCATCATCACCATACGCCGCCGCCCTACGTCGCCGCCATCACGGCCAGGAACATCCCCGGCCCGGTGCGCGACTGGACGCCCGAGAAGTCGATCGCCGACATGGACAAGGCCGGCGTGGCGACGGCGCTCACGTCGATCACGACGCCGGCCCTGCGGTTCCTGGACGACGCCGGCGCGCGGAAGCTCGCGCGCGAGTGCAACGACTATTCGGCCAAGCTGGTCGCCGACTCCAAGGGCCGATTCGGCATGTTCGCGGTGATGCCGATGCCCTACGTCGAGGGCACCTTGCACGAGATCGGCTACGCGCTCGATGCCCTCAAGGCCGACGGCATCGCGCTGCTCACGAGCTACGGCGACAAATGGCTCGGCGATCCGGCCTTCACACCCGTGATGGAGGAGCTGAATCGCCGTCGCGCCGTCGTGTACACGCACCCCACGACGGCCAACTGTTGCGGCAACCTGATTCCCGACGTGCCGGAGTCGATCATCGAGTGGGGAACGGACACCACCCGCACGATCGCCAGCCTGGTGTTCAGCGGCGCGGCCGCGCGCTTCCGGGACGTGCAGATGATCTTCTCCCATGGGGGCGGGACCTTGCCGTTCTTGACCGAGCGATTCGTCCGGCTGCCGTTGATCAACAAGAGCCTGGCCGCGCGCGTGCCGAACGGGGTCGAGGCCGAGCTCAAACGCTTCTACTACGACACCGCGCAGGCGGCCCATCCGTACGCGCTGGCGTCGCTGACGAAGCTGATTCCGGTCTCCCAGATCGTCTTCGGGACGGACTTCCCGTATCGCACCGCGATCGACCACGTGAAGGGGCTGACGGATTACGGCTTCGGCGCGAGCGACCTGCAAGCGATCGATCGCGACAACGCGGTCCGGCTCATGCCGCGGCTGAAGGCGTAAGCAAGCGGCTCAGTCGAACCGCAGCGAGGTCACGATCGCTTCGAGACCGGCGATGCCTTCGTCGCGATCCTCGGGGATGCCCAGGTGAGCGATCGAAACCGTATCGTTCTCGGTGTACAGGCCGAGCACCGTCCAATGCATCGAGCCGCGCGCCTCGTCGGATCTGAAGCGAACACGCAAAACCTGGTGGAACCCATAGGGCACCACGTCCATCGATTCGAGGGTGAGCGTCGGCTTGTCGGTCGAAGGCGCTCTTTGAATTCGGCCGGTCGCGAAACGCTCCCAGAGCGCCTGCGTCTGTCCCTCGCTCAGTCCATACCTCAATGACTCCGGGAAGGTGTTCCAGCCACCCGAGCCGGCGGCGGAGGCGACCTGGATCCACGCGCCTCGGGACGAAATGAGACCGGTGTCCAACACCTGGATCTCGAGCTCTGCTCTACGAAGAAATGCGCTCCGCTTCTCCTCATCCAGGGCCTCGAAGATCTTTCGATTGAAGCCGACCGAAGGATAGTCCGAGGCCTTGGCCTCCCGCCAGCCCTCGGGAACCTCGAACGTATACCGGGGAGGGTGCAAGTGAAGGAAGGATCCCTGCCAGTACTCTGCCTTCGGCAGGGGTCCGCAACTGGACAGGCTCGAGGCGGCGAGCCCTACGATCACAGCCCAAGCTGCCCATGACCGGCGCGCCATGATCATGCGAACCGCGGCATCTTGATTGGCGCCGAAGCGGGGACTCGAACCCCGACACCCTTGCGGGCACCAGACCCTGAAACCGCTTGGCCCATTTCCGCTCCGTGGCGCTCGATCGCACTCAGGCGCAGTAAGTCTGCTCCAACTCCGAGGTTTCCGCTACCTTCACGTCGAGGTCCAACGGTGTCAGCGACGCGCTGTCGCGACCCGCTGAGCGCGGAGCGCCGAGCGTCGGACCTTGCCGTCGTCGCCTCGCAGCGGCTCGCGCACGAACTCGTACGTGCGCGGGCGCTTGTACTTCGTGAGCTTCGAGCGCAGGAACTCCTCGAGCTCGGCGCGGGTCAACGGCTCGGACGCCTGCACGATCGCGTGGACGACGTTGCCATACTCGTCGTCGGGCAGGCCGACCACGCAAGACGACGTGACGGCCGGGTGCTCGTCGAGGGCGGATTCGACCTCGGCCGGATATACGTTCGCGCCGCCGACGAGGATCATGTCCGTGTCGCGGTCGC